>JBASZQ010000014.1:0-34901 GCA_049661025.1 Chitinophagaceae bacterium
GATGCTACCGGTAAACCTGATAAGAACCAAACCCTTTCTGAGTGCCGCGCGAATGCTGTAAAAGCATATCTGGTGAGCAAGAAAGTTGCCGGTGAAAGGCTGAGTACTTCTGGCTTCGGTCAGGACAAGCCGATTGCTGATAACACAACTAAAGAAGGCAAGGCGAAGAACAGGCGTGTTGAGTTTAAAGTAAGTCAATAGGCAATAGACATTCGTCACTATAAAAAAATCCCCGATGCGGTTGCATCGGGGATTTTTTTATTCCTTTTGGAATCCAGGAATCTGGGAATCCGGAAAATCTGGAATCTCGGAGTCTGGAATTCTGGATTCCAAACTCTGAGATTCCGGGCTTCCCAGATTTCAAGATTCCAGGCTTCCAAAACCTCATCGTTTCCCCCATCCAAACAAATCATTGCCATTGGCATACAACACCAGTCCCAGCAACAGGATCATACCTACGATCTGTGCATATTCCAGGAATTTTTCGTTGGGCTTGCGGCCGGTAATCATCTCATAAAGCGTGAACACCACGTGACCTCCATCCAACGCCGGGATGGGTAACAGATTCATGAATGCAAGTACTATAGAAAAGAATGCAGTGATATTCCAGAACGCTTCCCAGTTCCACTCGTATTTAGGGAAAATTGATCCCATTGATTTAAATCCACCCACGCCTTTGTAAGCACCTGTTGCAGGGTTTAGAATTTTCTTGAATTGTTGAACATAGAACACAAGCTTCTCGATTGCCTTGTTTACGCCTGCAGGGAACGAAGCAAAAAAACCATACTCACGATTCTCAAACTGATACGCATTGAGCCGTTTGAGATCATCCATAGATGGCATCAAAGGGAAAAAACCAATAGATCCTTCGCCAGTAACAACAGTGCGCAGGGTCTCCACTTTGTCTTTACGCTTCACTTTCAGGGAAATTGTGTCCCCTTTTTTCGCTAACAATGCGGGTTTGATTTCGTCAAAATACCGAACGTTCAAATCATCAATGCCAACGATTTGGTCATTGACTTTTAAGCCGGCCTTATACGCATTTGTTGAATCCGGAACATCACCCACCAACGCAGGGATCCTCGGTAACACCAGGGCAGTGCGTTTTCCCTTCTCCACGATCTTCTCGATAAAATTCACTGGGATAACGATATCCTGCACCTTACCGTCTCGCTCAATCTTCAGCTTTTCTCCCAGCAACAATTGTGCATTGAGATCTTCAAAATAAGCTACCGGTTTATCATTAACAGCCAGAATTTTATCGCCAGTATTCAACCCGATATCGTTGGCTACACTATCAATGGTCCATACGCCATCAGCCAGATTCTTCATCGGCAATTTCGTTTCACCCCAGGTGAACAGAATCATAGCGTAGATGAAAAACGCCAGCAATACATTCACGGTAACACCACCGATCATGATGATCAGCCTTTGCCATGCCGGCTTGCTTCGGAACTCCCAGGGTTGTGGCGGCTTTGCCATCTGCTCCTTGTCCATACTCTCATCCACCATCCCGGATATCTTCACGTAGCCACCCAAGGGCAGCCAACCAATACCATATACGGTTTCCCCAATCTTCTTTTTGAAAAGAGAAAACCAGGGATCAAAAAAAAGATAAAACTTTTCAACCCTGCATTTAAAAATCTTGGCAGGAATAAAGTGACCGAGTTCATGCATCACTACCAGGATAGACAATGAAAGGATCAATTGTCCGGCCTGCATGCCAAGGGCTGACCAGTTGATATCGAGAAATGTTGTGATCATATGTTTGATGAAAAATCAAAAGTCAACATTCAAAACGGTGTTGACTTTTGAATGTTGACTTTTGAATTATAAATTAATCAGTGTAGCCGCAAAATTACGTGCCTCTGCGTCGCTCTCAAAATATTCTTCCAGCGTGGGCTTCTCAATGTACGTCAGTCGTTCCATCGTTCTTTCAATCACTTCGGTCATATCCAGGAATCCAATTCGATTTTTGAGAAATCCGAAAACAGCGATCTCATTGGCCGCATTCATGATGCAGGGCAGGTTACCCCCGCGATGCAAGGCATCCGTAGCGAGTGCCAGGTTGCGAAAAGTTCTGATATCCGGCGGTTCAAATGTTAGTTGGGAAGATTTGGTGAAATCGAATCTTGGAAAATCGTTAGCGATCCTCACCGGAAATGCCATGGCATATTGGATCGGCAGTTTCATGTCTGGCAAACCCATCTGCGCCTTGATGCTTCCATCTTCAAACTGCACCATGCTGTGAATAATGCTTTGTGGATGTACCACCACCTGTATCTGGCGGGGCTGAAGGTTGAACAACCATTTGGCTTCTATCATCTCCAGTCCTTTATTCATGAGCGTGGCTGAGTCTATGGTGATCTTCGTGCCCATGCTCCAGTTGGGATGCTGCAGCGCGTGCTCGCGCTTTACATTCACAAGGTAGTTCGGTTTCTTGCCAAGGAAGGGACCTCCAGATGCCGTTAGAACGATCTTCTCGATCCTGTTCCTCGTTTCACCCACCAGGCATTGGAATATCGCTGAGTGTTCAGAATCTACGGGAATCACGGGTACCCGGCGCTGTACCGCCATCTGCATAACGATATCTCCGGCAACCACCAGGGTCTCCTTATTGGCAAGTGCGATGGTCTTGCCCGTTTCAATGGCTTTGAGGGTTGGCTTCAAACCGGCGAATCCTACAATGGCCGCCAGCATCATATCGTAGTTGTTCATCTCAGCCACTTCTTCCAGGGCTTTCTCCCCCGCAAGAACTTTGATCCCTAAACTGCTGAGTTCATTCTTTACCAGCTGAAATTTGGTTTCATCTACAATCACAACCGCCGCAGGTCTGAACTTGCGCGACTGTTCAATCAACAGATCGTGATTGGAGTGCGCTGTCAGGATGGAAACGGAAAATTTATCCGCATTTGCCTCAATGACTTCAAGGGCTTGCTTACCGATGGAACCGGTTGATCCAAAAATACCTATTCGTTTTCTCGCAGCGCCGGCCGTTCCGGTAGCGGATGCCGGTTGGGGCTGTTTAACTGAATCCATGCACTAAAAATAAGTTCTTTCGGCCATAACTATGTAGGGTTCCAGTTCAGAAGCCAACTTTCTATCGTTACTCAACCTCGGCACTTTGTTCTGTCCACCCAGTTTTCCGATCGATTTCATGTAATCGATAAAGGCATTTTTCCGGAGTTGGCGAATGACCAAAGGCTGAAGGATATTGCCTCTGATGAGATCATCATAATAGATATTCTTATCTCTCAGATGGTTGTTGACCTTGGTGCTGAAGGCCTGCAGATCTGCTGGCACCTCTTCAAACTCTACAAACCACTCATGAAAGCTCTTTCCTTCTCCTTGCTGGATCATGGGAGCCACAGTGAACTCTGTGATCTTCAGTCCCTCTTCCTCTGCGGCCTTCATCAGGCTATATTCAACCTCTTCGCCAATAACGTGCTCACCGAATGCAGAGATATAGTGTTTGATGCGGCCGGTCACCACCAAACGATAAGGATCTGTGGAAACAAACTTGACGGTATCCCCGATATTGTATCCCCACAAACCTGCATTATTATTAATGACGAGAGCATATTGCTCCCCTACCTTTACCTCCGCGAGACTCAGTCTGGTTGGATTCTCTGAAAAGATCTCCTGGGTTGGAATAAACTCAAAGAAAATACCTGAATCAGTGTTGAGCAACAACCCTTCAGCCTTCTGGGAGTCCTGAAACGCAAAAAATCCTTCTGAAGCGGGATATGTCTCGATGGTTTCGATCTTTCGGCCCACACTTGCAAACAATTTGGCCTTATATGGCTCAAAATTGACCCCGCCGTGGACCAATACGGTGAGGTTAGGGAAGATCTCGTGAACGGATTTACCCGTCTGCTGCATGATCCGGTCAAAATACATCTGCATCCACGGTGGTATACCACTGATCAGGGTCATATCCTGCCGGAGCGTCTCTCCAACAATGCGATCCAGCTTGGTCTCCCAGTCTTCAATGCAATTGGTCTCGTATGAAGGCAACTGATTGGTTCTGAGGTAGCTGGGGATATGATGATTGACGATGCCGCTTAGCCTGCCCGTGGGAATGCCCGCTACCCTTTCCAGCTCCGGGGAGCCAGACAGGAAGATCATTTTCCCGTTGGTAAACAGGTGATTGCCAGACTCCGCAATGTAGCAGAGCAGTGCATTCCGGGCTGAATTGATATGGTTGGAAATCGATTCCTTGGTGATGGGGATATATTTTACCCCCGATGTGGTTCCCGACGTCTTCGCAAAATAGATCGGCTGCCCCTTCCATAGGATATTATGCCTTCCCTCCTTGATCTGGTCAATATAGGGGCGGAAAGCCTCGTAATCCCGGATAGGAACAGCTTTTTTGAAATCATCATAGTTCTGGATGTCCTGGAAATGGTGATCCTTTCCAAATTGGGTGTTTTTGGCTGCCTTGACGAGCTCTTTAAGGATCTTTTTCTGGTCGTCCACGGCAGTATGCATACCTTTACGGACCTGTTTATAGACGTAGCTTGCGAAGGGTTTGGCCAGAAATGATTTGATCTTCATCGGAATATGGCTCGTTGTACAGCAAAGATAAACGCCCCCCGGGTGAAAAACAGGCCGTTCGTGTAACTTTTTTTACACCAATTCTTTGTAAGTAAGGTTTTTAACCCTACCTTTGCACTCCTAAATTTTGGCATACTATGTTTGCAGTAGTTAAGATCGCCGGTCAGCAGTTCAGGGTCCAGGAAGGCCAGAGCCTGTACGTTCCCCACATCGAGGGAGCCACTGGCGACAAAGTGGAATTCGCTGATGTTCTGTTCACAGATTCTGACGGCAACATTGCCGTTGGCGGTGATATAAAAGTGAAAGTGGCCGCAGAGATCCTTGGCGAAAGGCAAGGTGATAAAGTGATCGCTTTTAAAATGAAAAGAAGGAAAGGTTTCCGTAAGAAGAAAGGACACCGCACATTATTTACCCAGATCAGGATAAACAAGATCGCGTAAGCGAGATCTATTAAAACCTAATTGTCATGGCACATAAGAAAGGTGAAGGTAGTGTAAAGAACGGCCGCGATTCACAAAGCAAAAGGCTTGGCGTGAAGATCTTTGGTGGTCAACCCGCAAATGCAGGCAGCATTATCCTGCGTCAGCGTGGAACAGAGTATCATCCCGGTAAAAACGTTGGCGTTGGTAAAGATTTTACCATTTTCGCATTAACGGATGGCCTGGTTGAGTTCAGGAAAGGAAAGAACAACAAGACTTTCGTTTCCATTGCTCCTGTCGAAGTTGCTGGCTAATCAGCTGAAAAACAGGTCAAAAGCCATAAGAAATTTATTTCCGTCAAAAAAAAAATTTTGATAGAAATAAATTTTTTTTATTTTTGATCGTTAATAACCCATTTACTAAACCATTAAATTCAAAATCCATGGCCACAGCTAAGAAAGCTGCCGCAAAGAAAGTTGCAAAAAAGGCAGTAAAGAAAACAGCTAAGAAAGCCGTTAAAAAGGCTGCAGTAAAAAAAGTTGCTAAGAAAGCCGTAAAGAAAGCAGCTAAGAAAGCAGCGGTAAAGAAAACAGTAAAGAAAGCCGTTAAGAAGGCTGCAAAGAAGAAGTAATTCTGGAAAAGCTTCGGGTGAACCCCCTGAAGCTTTTTTTATTTCCTAACCATTAAATTCTAACAAAAATGGCAACTGCAAAGAAAGCCGCTCCTAAGAAAGCTGCAAAGAAAGCCGCTCCTAAGAAAGCTGCAAAGAAAGCTGCTCCTAAAAAAGCTGCTAAGAAAGCTGCTCCTAAAAAAGCCGCTAAGAAAGCTGCTCCTAAGAAGGCTGCAAAGAAGAAGTAATTTCGCTTCTCAGCTAAAATATCAGAAGTCCCGGTTCACCGGGACTTTTTTTATTTTCACACCAGATCACTATTACACTACCGTCATGTCAGATAACTACTCGATTGCCGACCAGTTCTCACTCCTTTCCAAACTCATGGACATTCATGGCGAGAATTCCTTCAGGGCAAAGTCCTACAGCATCGCAGCATTCAATATTGAAAAGTTGCCCGTACAACTGTCTACCCTATCTGCGGCAGAAATCATCGCCCAAAAAGGAATTGGAGATTCCACTGGAAAAAAGGTCTTAGAAATCCTCCAGACCGGAAAACTGGATCAGTTGGAAAAACTCGTGGCCTCCACCCCGCCAGGTGTATTGGACATGCTGAACATTAAAGGCATCGGCCCCAAGAAAATCAACACCATCTGGAAGGAAATGCAAATTGAAAGCCTCGGCGAATTACTATATGCCTGCGAAGAAAACCGCCTTTTGTTATACAAAGGATTTGGTGCCAAGACGCAGCAGAATGTGAAGGATGCCATCGAATTCTATCTGTCTAACCGGGAAAGTTTTCTATATGCAGAAGTAGAAGCATTTGCAGATCAGGTGCAGGACATGCTCACTGTTGCTTTCCCAGATCACAAAATACAGCACACGGGCGCATACCGGAGGCAATTGGAGATCATTGAGCAATTAGAATGGGTGACCACTATCCCTGAACCAGAACTCACCGGTTATCTTGCGGCTCATGAAATAGCTAAAGCAGAAGGAGATTATCAGCCCTGGATTCGATTCAAAGGTCAGCAAAGTCTTACCATAGCCTTTATCTGTACAACACCTGCGCAGTTTGCGAGAGAACTTTTTGAAACCAGCTGCAGTACAGATTTCCTCCACGCATGGAAGTCAGCGTTTACACTGGATGATGCAGAGGATGAAACACAATACTTTGAGCAGGCGGGTATTTCCGTCATTCCCGCTGCAAGACGGGAAAATCCATCTGTGATCAGTCAACCTGCTGTTACGTTGATTCAGCCCTCAGATATCAAAGGTATTATTCATGCGCACAGTCAATGGAGTGACGGAAGCCAAACCCTGGAAGAGATGGCCAAAGCCTGCATGGAACAGGGTTTTGAATACCTCGTCATCAGCGATCATAGTAAGTCCGCATTCTATGCAAACGGACTTTCAGAAGAACGCATTGCCGCACAGCATCAGCAAATTGACGAGCTCAATGCCAAGTATCCCACCTTCCGTATTTTTAAAAGCATCGAATGTGATATTTTGAACGATGGGTCCCTGGACTATAGCAACGATGTACTTGCTTCTTTTGATCTCGTGATCACATCTATACACAGCAACCTCAAGATGACCGAGGAAAAGGCTATGGCAAGGCTTTTAAAAGCCATCGAGCATCCAAGCACCACCATATTAGGTCATATGACGGGCAGGCTTCTGTTGTCCAGAAAAGGTTATCCGGTTGATCATCAAAAGATCATTGACGCCTGCAAAGCAAATGAGGTAGTCATTGAACTTAACGCACATCCAAGAAGATTGGATATCGATTGGCGTTTCATCCAACAGGCCCTGGACAAAGGGGTAATGATCTCCATAGATCCCGATGCACATGCGGTAGAAGGATATAAGGACGTAAAGTATGGGGTACTGGCTGGGCAGAAAGGCGGACTGGTTAAAGAGCGTAACCTTAGTTCGTTTTCACGCCTGGAACTTGAGCAATATCTTTCAATAGGTTGAAGGTTGTACGTTGGAGGTTGCAGCAATACTACAACCCACAACCTCCAACCTCACAACAACGGTATCTTGACATAAAAACTAGTCCCTTCGCCCGCTGTTGTCTTAAACCAGATATCGCCCTTACACTGCTCTACGATGCCTTTACTCATGGCGAGGCCAAGACCCGTACCAGAGGTTTTTGTAGTGAAGTTGGGTGAGAATATTTTGGATTCCATTTCTTCCGGAATACCCTCGCCGTTATCGGTTACACTCACAGTGATCCAACCATCTTTCACTTCCTCGCGGACCACAATATGTGCTTTGCGGGTTTCGGGAACTGACTCCACAGCGTTCTGAAAAAGATTGGTGAACAACCGATTGATCTGGGTTTTATCGGCTCTGATCTCGGCCTTACCTTCTACGGGCTGCCATACAAAAACGGCGTTTTCGTTTGTGCGATGCAGTGAGATGAGTGAGTAGAGTAATTCATGAAGGTCAAACTCTTCATTCTTAACCGTACCGATGTTGGCAAACTGCGAAAATTCCGATGCGATCTTCGCAAGGTGTTCTATTTGTTCAATAAGCGTTCTGGCCACACTTGACGAAAGCTCTTTAACATTGGGCGCATTATTATCGATCGCTTTCTGCAGGTACTGTATGCTCAGTTTCATCGGTGTGAGTGGATTCTTGATCTCGTGGGCCACCTGCCGTGCCATCTCTCTCCAGGCGCCTTCCCTTTCTGCACGCGTCATATCAGCCACACTCTGCTCAAGCTTTCGGACCATTTTATTATACTCACTCACCAGACCACCGATTTCATCGTTACGGGTCCAGGTGATCTCTTCATTGTGTTTTCCAAGGTTAATCTCACGCATCTTCTCTCCTATCCAGGTGAATGATTCCGTGATCCTGTTGGTCAGGAACACCGCGATCACACCAGCAATCAGAAAGATGAATGCGTTCAACGTGATGATGGTTACCAGGAAGTTGGATATCTCCTGGTTAAGATCGCGGCTTGACGTGAAATAAGGGATGTTGATATAAGCCACCACATCACGATTGTCATTCTTCAATGGCAGATAGATACTCTGGTATTTCAAACCGCCTGCTCGTTCATTTTGTACAAACTGGATCTTGCGGAGCGTGCGCATGTTGAAATATGCCGTAGGGTCCATCAAACGCGAAAGTATTCCCTTGCTATACACCAGCGGTTGAGAGGATACTGCCAGGGAACCGCCGCTGTTGTAAAGGTTCACGTCAACATTATGGGTCTCTGAAATATTGTAGATGATGTTTCTGAGATTGTCTGTCCCCGATGAATCCGAATAATTATAATCTGCTTCATTGATCCAGTTCACATCGATCTTATTGTTGATCTCGTTGGAGATCACCTGAATGGTACGGCTCAGCCTGTCCTGGTTGTTTCGGTTATACCGATTGATAAAGAAGATGAAGGTTGCCACACCGATGACGAAAAAAGAAAATATGCTGAAGAAGATGATGGTTGTGAATATCTGCTGGCGGATATTAAACTGCCAGTGCTTTTGCACATAGGACCATTGGAAGCCTGAACGAAGCAGTATGCTCACTGCATTGAAGATACCTACCAAAAAAAGAAAGGCGCAAAACAGATAGGCAAAAAGGGAAATGGCCTCCAGGAACATATTACTCTTCCGGGTGATCACCACCAGTCTTTCTCTTCCTTGCTTATACCACAGTTCACTGTAACCATCCTTATCCCTGAACTCGTATTCATTAAATGCCGTCTCATTAGAGGTGAGCGTGCGTTTAAAGGGATAGTCGTTCATATACGTCACCAGTTCACTATTGTGGTACAACGCATAAGCATAAAGGGGCGATCGTTCAAAAGAGTAGTCATTGGCTTCCTTAAAGAGGGTTGGAATCATGGCCTCACTGCTATATCTGCGAGGGTTAGAAAGCATATATACAAGTGCAACGATTGCCCCTGTACTATCTTTCACTTCGCGCTGATAGATATAACTGAAACGGTCATACGAAGTTTCGTAATACCTAAGGTTATTGATGTTTGTCTTCTTGCTCTGGATGGCAAAGATGGTGGCCAGGGTGTCATACGTGAGGTCCTCGTACCCACTCAACGGCTTACCATCGGCATCATAAAAATGGAAGCTGGTTTCATAGCGATTGAGATAACCGGAGAAATTTGCATTAATCACGGAATCTTTGATCTTTTCACTTTCATCTTCCATCCGTAGCCGGCTGAGATTGTTCAACCAGAAGTCATTGTTGAATCCACCGATGGCTACATTCAGTAGTTTCTCACTGGAGGGGTCTGCCTGCCAGGCCAGTTTTTCGGCTATGCGTTTCCGGTATTCGTGTTCTTTGGTTCGGTTTTGAGTACTGATGACCAGTGTGATGGATGCGGAGAAGATCACCAGCCAATACACCATAGCGGAGCCGGAGATCATCCGGTTACGCAGGATCTGCTGGTGGTTGATCAGCAGATAAAAGATCAGCCAGCAAAGCAGGCCAAACTGGTATTGAAAAATATTGCTCAACTGTGTGCTCAGATAGATCAATCCTGACACCACTACTACTACTGCCCTGAAAAGAAAACTCGCTTCCGGAATGGTATCCAGAAACCGAAGGATCATCTGGCTGCAAATGAAGAATCCCATCGATATACTACAAAGCACAATGAAACCTACCACACTGTAGGCATTCAGGCTGAAGAAATTGGTTACGTCAAAAGGGATCTGGGAATCCTTAACCAGGCTACGGATCAAGGTTCCGCTCATAAAGGTCATCGCTACCATGATAAGAAGCAACAGTACCGCGATCCACAATCGTTTACGTTTATCCTGTGTGGTAATGGAGATTTGTTGCTGGTTGATCTGCATTCTTGCAAAATAGGCCAGCCAAAAGAACAGTACGGCATTGATGAGCAGATCCCCCAGTGATTTGAATACACTGTTGAATGCATACACCGCCGGTGAAAACAATTCAAACTGGCGCTGGTTGATAGGTATAGGGAACAGATAGGTAAGGGTTCTGATCACAATAAGCGTAACTGTGAGTATGGTGATCCCCCACAACGCACCCCATCTTTTGGAGATGGCCAGAACTACCTGGTGAATAAAAAACAGGATGAACAAAAAACCAAGGATCCGCAAGAGATTAGTAACCCAATCGTTCGTTAAAACCGTATTGTCTTTCTGCACTAAGAAGTAAAGTGATTTGCCAAATGAATTCCGGATGGGTATATCCGTGGCTTGGTCCGCAATGGCATAGTTCTTCTCAACATTAGGATGATCCACAAACCCCCGGTGCAGATAGTCGTTCTCTAAATAATAGTCCCTTCGCACGGGGATCAAGGCCAGCAGCAAAACGTTGGTACGGTTACGGAGTTCAAGTTTCCGGCGAATCAGCTCATATTTCCCATTGGGAAGGTCTACCAGGTATTCACCATCCTGCATGACGAGCATCTGGTCCGTTGGCAGCGACTCCTGCGTGTTCCAAAAACGAAGACTAATAGGGCCCTGCTCCTCTAACTCATACACAAACAAGCCCCAGGGCAGCTTAGACAATTTCTGCATTTCGGTTTCTCCCTGCCGATACTCCACCAATCTGAGCAGCTGTGCGGTATCTGCGTTGATCTTTGAGAATGCATTCTCATGAATACTGAGATAGTTCTCTAAGTTTTTGCGGACACCTTTAGGAGAAGAGGTATAAGACCAATAGTTGGAGAAAATAAAAGAAAGTGTAAATACCCAGGCCGCCCCGATGAGGAGGTAAGCATTGCGGTACAGCGTATCTTTCCAGAAGCTTTTCAATGATCAGCTTTTTGTTTCTTAATGGTATTCCACAATTCATCCATTTCTGCAAGCGTCATATTGTGTAGGTGCTGTCCTTTTGCAAGCGCTTCTGATTCCATTGATGTAAACCGATGAATAAATTTTTTATTGGTGCGTTCAAGGGCCTGTTCCGCATCTATGCCTAGGAAGCGGGAATAGTTGACCATCGAAAACAAAAGATCCCCAAACTCCTCTTCCACTTTTGCATGGTTTTCCGGTGAGGGATCTGCTTCGCGTGTTTGAACGGCTTCGGCAAGTTCCTGCTCCTCTTCCTTTACTTTCTCCAGGACCTGTGAAACTTCATCCCATTCAAATCCTACCTGTTTAGCCTTTTCCTGTAAACGGGTGGCCTTCACGATGGAAGGCAGGGTTTTAGGTACACCGGACAGCACCGATGTTTTTCCTTCTTTCAACTTTAACTGCTCCCAGTTGCGCTTTACATCTTCTTCATTCTCCACTTTCACATCGCCATAAATATGCGGATGCCTGTGCACGAGTTTATCGCAGATTGCATGGATCATCTCCGGCAGTGTGAACCTTTTCTGCTCCGCGCCAATTTTGGCGTAGAAGACGATGTGCAGCAGCAGATCACCCAGTTCTTCCTTGATGCCACTCCAGTCCTGATCCGTTATGGCATCGGCCAGTTCATAGGTTTCTTCAATAGTAAGGGAACGAAGGCTTTCTACCGTTTGTTTTCTATCCCAGGGGCATTTTTCCCTAAGATCATCCATAATGTGCACCAGTCTTTCAAAAGCTTCCGCAGATCCTTGCATAAATGTGATTTGGAATAATGTAGGTTCAGTGTTAAAAATACACACATTATGTATGCCCGAAGGCATTCCGACCGTTATTCTGAAGGCAAAATATTATTTTTGACCTTATTCATATCCGATGAAAAAATTAAGCTTATCGATACTGTTCATCACTGTTACCCAGGCTCTTAGCGCGCAGTTTTACTATAACGATCTGTTGCAGCACCAACAGCATCTGGAACGGCATAAACTGTATAAAGCCCAGAAAGTCACCAGGATCGAAGCCAGATCATCAGCGGAACAGGATGCACCCGGTGTTGAGCCTTTGATCGTGGAACAAAGCTACAATGCCAGTTACAGCCAACTTAAGTCCCGGGCGAGCAATGTTACCGGAAAGTCTGCAACCACCAACTATTACAATCCGCAGGGATTGTTGTATAAAACAGTAGATAGCAGCGATGCATCTGTGACTACTTATGATTATCAATACCAGGAAGGCAACCATCTTTCCAGGATCACGAGTACCAGCGTTCCCATGGGCCAAAAGACAAAGATGATAGAAACCCACCAGTGGATATACGACAGTACCGGCAAACCAGTGAAGATGATCAGGATAAGGGACCAGTACGACAGTTCTGAAATAGCGTTGCACTATGATCCACAAGGAAGGGTTGCGGACGAACAGATCTTCAGGAAAGCGGTGGCCGGTGAAAAAACCTTCTATTATTATGACGAAGGGGGCCGGTTAACGGACATCGTCCGATACCAGGATAAGTTGGGCAAACTGATGCCTGATTTCACATTTGATCATGATGAAGAAGGAAGAGTGTTGCAGATGATGGTGGTTCAGAATGGCGGCATGAATTATCAGACCTGGAGGTATGCATATAATGCGCAAGGCCTCTTGCGTACAGAATCCTGTTATAACCGGGAGAAAAAACTGATTGGCAAAGTGGAATATACTTACGAATTGAAGCGCTAATTTTCGAAAAATCCCTACATTTGCATCCCCTCGTTGCCCAGGTGGCGAAACTGGTAGACGCGCTACTTTGAGGTGGTAGTGACCGAAAGGTTGTGCAAGTTCGAATCTTGTCTTGGGCACGAAAATAAGCCCCGCTGATGCGGGGCTTTTTTAATGCGGCAATTAGTCAATGCGGCAGTGCGGCTGACGCTTCGCGAGGCATTCGGCATTGGGCACTGGGCATTGCCGGCCTGCGCAGAACCACTCGGAGTGACCGCCGGCGCGCCGCTACGCATAGCGCGCCTTCCATCATTGCCGCATTGCCGCATTGTCAAATTGCCACATTGTTCTTTTAGTGTGGTAAGATGATACGGAAACAGGTTCCTTTCCCGGGTTCTGACCATTTCACTAACAGAGTGCCTTTATGGTATTCTTCAATGATGCGTTTAGACAAAGTGAGTCCGAGTCCCCAGCCTCTTTTCTTTGTGGTAAATCCAGGATTGAACACCCGGGCGGCTTGCGCAGAACTCATGCCCTTTCCCGAATCTGTGATGTCAATGATCACCTTATCACCCTGCGCTGTGATCTGTACCTGTATACTTCCTCGTCCTTCCATCGCATCCAATGCATTTTTCAGAATGTTTTCCACCACCCAGTCAAATAAGGGATCAGACAAGGGCAGGCGGATTTCCTGTTGCTCATGTTGCAAGTGAAATTTTACTTTTTCGGGTGCACGTTTCCTTACATATTCCACTACCTGCGCCACTGCATACACCACGTCTCTTTCTTCGAGTTTCGGCGTACTCCCGATCTTACTGAATCGGTCAGATACTAGTTTCAGCCTCACCACATCTTTTTCGATCTCATTCACCATCTGCGGATCAACAGTTGTTTCCCGAAGCATCTCCACCCAACCGTGCAATGCTGAAACCGGGGTCCCTAACTGGTGGGCAGTTTCTTTGGCAAGGCCTGCCCAGAGCTGGTTTTGCTCCGCTTTATGCCGGGCATTGATGGCGGCAAGGGTAACAAGGATAAACAGGGTAACAATCAGCAATTGCACCAATGGATAATACCTTACTTGTTTCAAAAGCGTGGATTCCCCGTAGTAATATCGATTGAACTTGGTGGAATCTGTAGCCATGTAGGTAACGATGGGCTTGTTTTTTCGGAAGGCCGAAAAACTGGATTGCAGATCAGCCGTATCAATGTTGTGAAAATTGGTGATGCTGTCCCGTTCATTGGTTTCAATGACTGGAATAGTATGCTGAGCGGTCACTACAAGGGTGGCGAAGGTGATGTTGGCATCCGGACCGGATTCTGCAATAAATCGATGCGCCTCGGCCCACATCTCCACTTTCTGTCTTTCATCTTCCGCTAGTTTTCCGGCGAGGTAACGGGAGTAAAAAATGGTGGCCACTACAATGAGCAGGGCTACCACCGTTAACACCGTTCGCCAATTCAAAAAACGCAGCATAGGATGATGATGAATTACAGCTTATTTTTGGCAATATAAACTTAGCAATTGGATTCACCATCTGTAGCCGTGGTCATATTAAATTGGAATGGCCAAAAATTCCTCGAACAATTCCTCCCTGCCCTCACTGCTTCAAGCTATCCCGGCATGGAGATCGTGGTTGCGGATAATGGATCAACTGACGATTCAGTTGCCTTTCTATCGGGCCATTATCCACAGGTCAAGCAAGTGATGAATCATGCAAACCTGGGCTTTGCCAATGGGTACAATAAGGCGCTTGATCAGGTAGACGCCAAATACTATGTGTTGTTGAATTCCGATGTGGAAGTTACCCGTCATTGGCTTGAGCCAATGGTTGCGCTTATGGAAAAGGATCCCCGGATCGGTGCATGCCAGCCAAAACTCCTGGCCTGGCACCAAAAAGACAGTTTTGAGTATGCCGGTGGATCGGGCGGGTGGCTGGATGCTTTCGGGTATCCGTTTTGCCGGGGACGCATCTTTGATGTTTGCGAAAAGGATACAGGACAATACAACGATGCTGTACCGGTATTCTGGGCAAGCGGAGCGGCACTGATGATCAGGGCTGAACTCTACCACCAGGCCGGGGGATTCGACGGATATTTTTTTGCACACCAAGAAGAGATCGATCTGTGTTGGCGGGTACAAAGAATGGGTTATGAGGTTTATGTATGTCCGGCTTCCACCGTATACCATGTTGGCGGTGGAACACTCCCAAAAGGCAATTCAAGAAAGGTGTTTTTGAATTTCAGGAACAACCTGATCATGTTATACAAGAATCTACCTTGGTCACAGAAGATCTGGAAACTTCCAGTGCGCATCATGTTGGATGCAGTGAGTGCCTGGAAGAATGTGCCCGCTGGGGAATTCTCCTATTTCTGGGCCGTGGTTAAAGCGCATATGGCTTTTGTGCGATGGTTGTTGGTACATCCGTGGAAACCCTTAAACGCAAACAAGCGTACCGATACATTGAAAGGCTACTACAAGGGTAATATTGCATGGGATCATTTTGTAAAAGGGAAAAAACTATTCAGTGAAATTGTAAAACCCCTTATTTTTGCAACGCAACATTCATAACTATGGCGCACGATTTATACGAAAGCCCTGATAAGAAAGACTTCGGAAGAAACTGGGTGACCACCTCCCGCTTCCTGTTCCATGTTCAAGTGTTCACCTTTGCCGCATTCCTCCTCGGCGGCTGCTATGGTTTGTATTCAGCCCGTTATAAGGGAAAACCCAAGGTTGAAGTGCCAGAAAGCACCCAATACACGCCAAAATACAAGTAAGTTTTTTTTGACTGAATGGGAGCATTCCTTATTTTTGCACCCCGTTCAGCTCTTTATCACATATGCGGAAGTAGCTCAGCTGGTAGAGCATCACCTTGCCAAGGTGAGGGTCGCGGGTTCGAATCTCGTCTTCCGCTCTTGAACCATCCCTATGCGGATGGTTTTTTTTTCAATACACCCTGCCCGGGTGGTGGAACTGGTAGACACGCAGGACTTAAAATCCTGTTCGCCGAAAAAGCGAGTGCGGGTTCGATTCCCGCCCCGGGCACAAAAAAACCCAGCCTTTGGCTGGGTTTTTTAATGCGGCGATGTATCAATGATCAATTCTTGATCACTACTTTCACAGGTGCGGTGAACACATCGCTATAGGTTTTTAACAGGTTATTGGTTACACTGTCTCTTATCTCAACAGTAGAAGTAAATGTTGTTGGCGTGGTTGTGGTAGTAGATTTGGTGATCTCGATGGCCGTGATTTTTGCATTGTCAACCACCGGCAGGAAGTTGATGTTCATCACACCATCCGTAACATTGGTGGTAAAAGATCTCTCCAGTGCAGTGAACTTAGGCACGTTACCGAGAATGTCAAAATTTGACAACACTCTTGCTCCCTCAAGGTCAACATTAAAGACGCGTTTTCCCACTGAGTTGTGAAACAGTTCTGTAAAGTAGAACTTCACCGTGTAGGTTCCGCTACTCACCGGAACGGCATAACTGAATACACCCCAACGCTCCGCATTGTAGAGCGTCTGATCAGTGGTACCGTTGATGGTTCTTGTGGATCCGTAAATATCACTGGATGTTTGCGCCCATCCTTTCGTTACCGTGATGTAATTAACGTCTGTAGGACGGATCATTATGGTAGACGGATTAGTTGGCGCAGGTGCTGGTGCTGGTGCGGGTGCGGGGGCTGGCGTTGCGGTTCCCCTGCTGAACTGCAGCATCCAATCCAACCAGTTGAGGCTACCGTTCAATAGTTTCAGGTTCGGATTATACGTGCTATCCCAGGCGTTGTGCGAGGAATTATTATATGTAAGTAATTGTGCTTTGGGTGTTGGATTACTTGCGTTGATCCCATTCACCCAATTCACGGAAATACTGTAAGCCACCGTAGGATCTCCGTTGTTGTGCGTGGCCAATACAGGAAGATTGGCACCAGCTATCACACCGGCACCATTCCATCCATTGGAATAGCCGCATACGGGAAGCAAAGCCGCAAGTTTAGCGGCCCTCGCAGAAGTGCTGGATGCGTAGTCCCAGGCTGCACCACCACCCATCGATAAACCCGTCAGGTAGATCCGGTTTTTATCCACCCTGTAGTTCGCGCTTACATAATTAACGACCTGGTCAACCATGTCTGCCGATGGCCATGTGGATGGGCCAAGCCATTGCGGAGCGATCATGATCACATTCGGCCGCCAGCTGGTCCATTTCACATAACTGATAGGCCCGATGGAACTGACTTTAAACAACTCATTGGCTCCGTTTCCACGTTCACCAACGCCATGTAAGAAAATTACAACAGGAAATGTTCCCGTACTGTAGTTGGCTGGCAGGTATTCTGCATAGCCATTGGAACCGGACGCGATCGATTTGTTCTGGATTTCGGTATAGGTTGCCGATTGTCCGAACATCATGCTGGGAATAGCCAGCAATAGCACCAACAGATTTTTCATGCCTTAACCTTAGTTTTCATCCCTTGGGTTGACGCAATAGATGGTCACCTGCTCAAGGAGCTTGTTAAAAAAATGGGCTCGCCTTCGTGCAGAGCACTCTCGTTATGGTTCGGGTAAAGCGTACGGTGTTTCCCTGTTGTAGCAGGGATTGAGTAGGATGCTATTCATTGCGGTACGGAAAAAAAACGTGTGTACACACGCTGCGCATGAATACCAATGGCCTGTCATCATAGGTTCTTCAGATTCTTTCCCCTCATGCCAGACGGTTAAGTCCGGCGGTTACCGTACTAACAACTATTGCGCCATATTTTGGTGTGAAATAGAAAAGTTTTCTACACGATTTACCCATCATGTGTATAATGAATGTTTAGGAGTTTAAATCTGCCTAATTCAAGTAGGATAAGGGTTTCAATCGATGATGCCCTGCAGCTTGGCATCCTTGTATTTCTCTTTACTGACTTGTTTACGTAGGCCAATAAAACTTTGGTAAGGCCCTGTACTCGCAACCATATTGACCAGCCATGCCGGGATCCAACCACCGGGATCCACCTGCAATGTGTATTCCACTCGTACATGGTTTGCGTCTATCGGTGTAATGTGCCACAAACCCGAAGATCTTTGTATACGAATGATGCCATTTTTTTTTGATATGTATGTTGGCATATTCTCTGCAATGATGGTCATCACCCTTGTCTTGGGGTCTTGCGTCAGTGTGATGCGGATGATGAAATCGCGGTTACTTGCAGGCCAGGGAAGGTCAACTTCGGAATAATAAATAAGATCTGAAGGCGTCATCTGTTTCAACAGCGTGCAAACCTTGGTGCCGTACACCCATTCCTTTGTTGTTTTCACATCCATTAACACATAGGCGATTCTGCTCAAACTTGTCTCCACCACTCCTACTGCCTTTACGGCCTTAAATGCAGAGTTATTCACAGGCTGGGTAAACACTTGTACGCCGTCTTTTTCAGAATGCAGTTTCCAGCCCTTCTCCTGAGCCACCCCTTTAACACATGAACCCAACAGCCATAAGAACACCAATATCCTCATTCCCACTAAATTAGCCTATATCCCCTATATCATTACAATACCTCAGCGCTACACTATTTTAACTGGTTAGTCGTTATAACTGAAATTATCCCTTCCCTGATGGAGTTCATCTTATGGCTACTGCTGATCCTGCTGGTGATCGGACTGGTGTTCTCCCGGTCCAGGAAAGCCCGTTACAGGAAGGAGGAAGAAAACCAAACCGGGGAACTGGCCATGGATAAAGAGGCGGTTGCTGTCAGCTCACCCCTCGTTTACCAGGGCGAAGACCTGGACTTTTCTGAAGAACTGATCCGCAAAGTGCTGATCAAGCATTTCCCTTTTTTCAACAACCTTTTGCACCCGGACCAGGATAAATTCATCGCAAGACTCAAGCGGTTCATCAGAGGTAAAATATTTGTGATCCACGACATCAAAGGGTATCGTGAAATGCCCATCCTGATCAGTGCATCTGCCATCCAACTCACCTTTGGATTACAAAAATTCCTGCTCCCCCATTTCAGCATCATACAGATCTATCCGCAGGAATTCATCGCCATGGAACCCATGCGGGTACTCATCGGCAATGTAAGCGGCAACACCATTAATATCGCATGGAAACAATTCCTGGAAGGGTATAAAAACAAGTCCGAAAAAAGCAATGTGGGCCTTCATGAAATGGCACATGCCCTCTACTTTCAAAATGTGGAAACGGACGAGTATATCGATAAAAGTTTCAAAGACTCCTATCATCATTTTACAGCACTGGGCGATAAAATATTCGAACGCGAGAAACACATCACCATCGGCCTTTACTCCAACTATGCCATGCGTAATTTCCAGGAGTTCTGGGCGGAAAGCATCGAGATCTTTTTCCAAAGCCCGGATAAAATGCAAAACCACTATCCGGATATGTATCGATTGTTATGTGATCTTCTTTGCCAGGATCCGTTGAACTATCCGAATCATTATTATCCGGTGTAAGTTCAGGTCGCAAGGTCGCGGTTTCAATGCCCTATGCCCAATGCCTAATGCCTCTTCTGCATAGTGGCTGCATAAGTCAAGCACAGGTCCCCAAAGATCCGATAGTGCACCTCAATATCTGTCTTCGGTTCAGCACTAAACTTACAGGGTATAATACCGCATTGTCCCGCTTCGTATCCGAGGATATGCATATGCTCCTTGAAGTCCAACGCACCATCCCCATGCCATTTGAACAAGGACTCCTTTACGCTCCAAAACAGGGTTTCAGAAAGATACGGTTGCGGTCCATGCAAAAGGGCCTTTTCTTCATCGCTCAAAAATTTATGCAGCACCTTCATCACTTTGGCCGATCGCCATTCCACGTCAACACCTACCCGATGATCCTTGCTGATGATGACCGCTGCCGCATCACCCGCATGTGAAATCGAAAAATGATACTGCTCGTCCGGCAGAAACGGTTTCCTTGTATCAGCGATCCTGATCAGTTCATAGGGAAAGTCAGGAAACATCTCCTTTAACAATAACCTGCCCGCCAGGTGCTGCAAACGTTTGTGGGGATGAGTGATCTCCCGTTGCAACGGAACCTGTTGCAAAAAGAAGTCCTCCTCTTCGGCAATTTGCCAAACAGCCAGTCGCGTAAACTCGTTAATATCTTGTTGATAAAACAGCGGCATATCCAATCCTGAAATGCGAATTTCGCTTTCTTTCAAACGGCTAGCAAAAACAATTCTTTCGATGATCCTTTCCGATTCACGTATCCTTGAAGAAATAGATAAGAAGACCATCGTTGTAACACCATATGATCGTCAATGCCTGGGGAGCAATTCATACGATGTGCACCTTGGCAAATGGCTCGCCACATACAAAGAGCATATCCTCGATGCAAAGAAGCATAACGAGATTGAATATTTTGAGATCCCTGACGAAGGCTTTGTACTCTATCCGCATATCTTCTACCTGGGTGTGACCCTGGAGTATACGGAGACCCATGCCCATGTGCCTTTCCTCGAAGGAAAATCCTCCACTGGAAGACTTGGAATTGATATCCATGCCACCGCCGGCAAGGGAGATGTGGGATTCTGCGGCCACTGGACGCTGGAGATTTCAGTGAAACAACCCGTGAAAGTTTACCATGGTATGCCCGTGGGCCAGCTGATCTATTTCCCGGTTGATGGAGAAATTGAAATAGCCTATAACAAGAAGAAGAACGCGAAATACAGCTCCCAGCCAGACCGGCCGGTGGAGAGTATGATGTGGAAGAATCAGTTTTAGTGGAAACCTGGAATTCTGGAATCTTGGAATTCAGCAATTCCAAAGTTGGAATTCCAGAATTCCAGACTCCAGGACTCCAGGATTCCCGGATTATAGGATTCCAGAATTCCAACTAAATCCTTCCTTCTTTCCGATAAACCGCATGCAACCACAACACAACCCTACTATACGTTGCCGTCCCAGCAGGTTGTTGGTTCATCCGTAGAAACTGCCCGTAAAAAACGTCAACCAGATCACCAAGAGGATTGTCGTAAGAAGTCAGGTATTCCCGATAAACTTGTATGTCTTTCTTCACCGCAGGTAGCAATCGGTCCATATTTTGCCTTGCCGCCGTTGAATCCAGCCGGCGAAGCTGTCCATTGGCATAAAGGAACATGCTGAAATAGGAAGAATACAGCATAGAACTGTCCTCAGACTGGCGGGCAGCGAGAAAACCCACAAAATTGGCCTCATTTTCCTTGGCATACCCTGCCTGGTGGGCAATTTCGTGGCAGGCCACAAAAGGGATCAGGAAGTCCGGAACGGCGGTATTCACCTGCGCTTCTCCGGAAAACGGGTTGTAGTAGCCGGAATATCCCATGTAATTGCCGAGCTTACCGAACAGGGAAGCTTTAATGGAAGATGGCTTTACTTCAGGGAAACCTACTTTCTGGAACAGGGGTTTCGCGAGTTGTCTGGCTTCCGATTCAGTAACCATCCGTACCGGCCTGTACTGGTTCGTACGTTCCATGAGCAATCCAGCCATATCCCTTAAATCAGTAGCATTTAAACTATCGGCCACCACCAAACCAAACTGCTTCGCGGGGCTCACTCGGTTATAGTTTAATCCCCATAACACATTGAATATAATGTAAATGCAAAGAATGCCTTGAATAAAATTAGAAGCTATCTTCCACCCTCTCCCTTTACCTTCCCCCTTAAATACACGGACAAGTCCATACAACAACCAAACGCCGAACAGGATGTAAACCAGGTCCCCTACGCTGAAGGGAATCCATCCCACGAGCCATCGTTGCAGGCCTGAGATCAGGGGGTAGAGGCCTGTGGAAAAATAAGACTCTATGAAACCCGGAAATTGAGAAACGATCCTGATGAACAGGGCCAATCCAATCAGCAAACCCCATTTCCATGAAAAACGAAATCTCCTAAGCATAATTGGTAAATTACACAACAAATCATACCTTTGCAGGCCTTTAAATCGAATGGTTATGTCTGGACGCCGGGAATTTGATATAGCATTTGTAGGTTTAAAGCCCGGTGTTCATGAGTATGCCTACGAAGTGAACGAGAAGTTCTTTGCAGATTACCCGGTCCAGGATTTCTCCAACATCCATGCGAATGTACGCATGAAGCTGGAGAAAAACACATCTTTCATGATCCTCAAATTTGAGGTGGGTGGAACGGCGGATGTGAACTGCGACCGATGTGGAAATCCGCTCAACCAACAGCTGTGGGATGATTTTGAGGTTTTGATCAAGCTGGTGGATGATCCGGAGAAAATGAACGACGAAGAGGAAGATCCCGATGTGTACTACATCTCCAGGGGAGAGAGTCACATCAACGTGGAAGCTTACATTTATGAGTTCATCACCCTAAGTATCCCTACGCACCGCATGTGCAGCCCGGAAGAATTCGGCGGGCCGAAATGCAATAAAGAAGTGCTGGAGATGTTGAAGAAGATGAACGACCAGGATCAAAACGCGCAAAACCCTATTTGGAAGGGTCTAGATAAATTTAGGAATATTTAAAAAGTCATTGATATGCCAAATCCGAAACGCAGGCACTCTCAGCAACGCAGTGCAAAAAGAAGGACTCACTACAAAGCTGAAAAAGTAACCCTCAGCAAAGACAGCACTACAGGTGAACTGCATGTTCGTCATCGCGCACATGAGAGCGAAGGCAAGCTGTACTACAAGGGTCAACTGGTAGCAGAGAAATCCCCGATCTAAATAATTCAAAAAGTTAAGATTCAAAAGTCGTTAACTGTTAGCCCCTGGGTTAACAGTTAATGACTTTTTTATTTTTTGAGTTTTGACTTTTGAATTTTGACTTACCTTGTATCCATGAAAATCGGTATCGACATGATGGGTGGCGATTATGCGCCACTGGAGGCTGTGAAAGGCATCCGCCTGCATCTGGAACAAAAGGAAAAACCTGCCCACCTCGTTCTCATTGGTGACGAAGCCCAGCTGAAACCATTGCTGGAGGAGCACCAGATCAATCCAGACAACTATACCATCGTTCACGCAAGCCAGGTGATCGATATGCATGAGCATCCCACCAAAGCATTGAAAGAGAAACAGCAATCATCTATAGCCATCGGGTTTCATTTGTTGGCTTCAGGTAAAGTAGACGCATTCATCAGCGCCGGCAACACCGGTGCCATGATGGTGGGTTCCCTGTTTACCATCAAAGCCATTGAAGGCGTTCAGCGTCCTACCATCGGCGCCTACCTGCCCCGTGAAAACGGTAAGATGGGTTGGCTGGTTGATGTGGGTATCAATGCAGATTGTAAGCCGGAGAATCTTTTACAGTTCGGGATCCTCGGTTCCCTCTTTGTGAAATACGTCTGGAACGTTGACTCGCCAAGGGTAGCGTTGTTGAATATCGGCGAAGAAGAAGGCAAGGGTAATTTACTTGCTCAGGCTGCTTATCCCCTTTTGAAAGAAAATGATAAGATCGAGTTTGTGGGCAACGTAGAAGGGCGTGATGTGTTTTTGGATAAGGCCGATGTGATCGTTTGTGAAGGCTTCACCGGTAATGTGATCCTCAAGCTTGCTGAAAGCATTTACGATATTGCCAAGCGCCGAAACATCAAAGACGAGTACTTCGATAAATTTCATTTTGAACAATACGGTGGTGTACCTGTTCTAGGCGTATCAAAGCCGGTAATCATCGGCCATGGCATCTCCGAAGGACCGGCATTCAACAACATGATCCTGATGGCTGAGAAAATGATTGAATCGGATCTGATGGAAAAGATCAAAGCAAGTTTCGCCGCATCTTAAATTTTACATTCGCTGAACAGGCCAAACATCACGGAAGCGTTGCAGGCCATTATTCCTGCAGAACGGATCAGGGCCCGGTTGATTGACCTGGTCTCGTTTGCGTCTGACGCAGGATTTTATTCCCTCGTCCCCAAGGCCGTGGTGCAGCCTATTTCAGAAGACGAGATCACGAAACTATTTTCATTCTCTCAAACCCATCGCATCCCACTGGTGTTCCGTACCGGTGGTACCAGCTTGTCTGGCCAAGCCATCACAGACGGCATCCTCGTTGACCTGAGCCAGCACTGGCAAAAGATTCACGTGGAAAAAGATGGAGCACATGTTCGGGTACAACCCGGCATCACCGGTGCTATGGTGAATGCGCACCTCAAAAGATTTCATCGCAAGATAGGGCCAGACCCTTCCAGCATCAGCGCTGCGATGATGGGAGGGATCATGTCCAACAATGCCAGCGGCATGTGTTGCGGTGTAGCGATGAACGCCTACCATACGATGCGGCATGTCCGTTTCATGCTGCCTTCGGGCCTGCAATTCAATACCGAGGATCCGGATGCACGGGAGAAATTTGTATCGATGTGTCCCCTGCTGGCCAAAGAGCTTGCAGACATTCGTCATGAAATTTTTCAGCATCCTGCCCTGTTGCAGATGATCAGAAAGAAATACCTGACCAAGAACACGGTGGGATATTCGCTGAATGCATTCATTGACCATGAACATCCGTTAGATATCATGGCGCACCTGCTGATTGGTGCCGAGGGCACACTTGCATTCATTGCAGAAGCCGTTCTGGAAACGGTGCCTGACCATCCTTATAAATCCACAGCGCTCCTTTATTTTCCCGATATCTATGCAGCCTGCCAGGCCATTGCGCCCCTGACCGCTGCCGGGGCGATGATGGTTGAACTGATGGACCGCGCATCCCTTCGTGCAGTAGAAGACCTGAAAGGTATGCCGGCAGTTGTGAAGACATTACCTTCCGGTGCAGCTGCACTATTGATCGAGTTCCAGGAAAGTACACCCGAGGCCCTGGCGGAACGGGTATCTTATTTTACTGCGCACGCAGGAAATTTGAGTATGTTGAACGAACCGCAGTTCACCACAGATCCAAAGGCCCAGGACTTCCTTTGGAAAGTGCGGAAAGGATTGTTCCCCGCAGTAGGCGCAGTGCGAAAATCAGGAACCACAGTGGTTTTGGAAGACATTGCCTTTCCCGTTCCGGTTCTGGGGGACGCTATCCTTGACCTGCAAAAACTTTTTGTAAAATATCAATACCACAACGCCATCATCTTCGGCCATGCCAAAGATGGAAATATTCATTTCGTTGTTACGCAGAGTTTCAATACACAAGAAGAGATTGATCGTTATGATGCCTTTCTCAAGGAAGTGGTGGAACTGACGGTCAATAAGCATGGCGGCACCTTGAAAGCAGAACATGGCACGGGCCGTAATATGGCGCCCTTTGTGGAAACGGAATGGGGTGGCGATGCCTATGCCATCATGCAACGCATCAAGCGAGCCGTGGATCCGCACAACCTGCTCAATCCCGGCGTCATCATCAACCCGGATGCAGACGCGCATATCCGAAACCTCAAGGCCCTGCCTACCGTAGAAGAAGAGGTGGACCGATGCATTGAATGTGGGTACTGTGAACACAAATGCCCGAGCAGGGACATCACGGCAACGCCCAGACGAAGAATTGTGATCCGCCGGGTTTTGGAAGACATGAAGGCAAAAGGTAATCGGGATGATTATCAAACCTTGGTGCAACAATACCAATATGAGGGTCTGGATACCTGTGCGGTGGACGGACTTTGCGCGACGGCCTGCCCGGTTGATATCAACACGGGCGACCTTGTCAAACGACTTCGGCGCGAGAACCACTCGCCTATGCAAAACAGGATGGCCGTATGGGTAGCCAATCATTTTGGAACCACCATGCGTCTGGTTCGTTTTGCATTGGGCACCGGGCACAGGATGAATAAGATATTCGGTAAGCACACGATGAACAAGATCACCAAAGGCATCCGGAAACTGGTGCCTGTTGTGCCGGAGTGGACACCCCAGATCCCCGCACCGCCAGTGCTTTCGGTGTTAAAGCAAACTGCGCCAACTGATGCATCCATCGTTTACTTCCCTTCCTGCATCAGCAGGATGATGGGAACCTATCAGGGCAGTGAAAAGAATATCATCGAGACTTTTTACAGTGTATGTACAAAGGCAGGGATCGCTGTGCGAACACTGGAGCAGGTAAACCAAGCCTGCTGCAGCCAGATCTTTGGATCAAAGGGATTTGCCGAAGCACAAAGACTGCAGGCGCGTAGCACCGTTGATGATCTTTGGATCAGCAGTCAGCAAGGTGCATTGCCCATTGTCATTGATGTGAGTTCCTGTGCTTATACACTCCATCAGATCAGACCACTGTTGGATGACGAGGGCAAGAAAAAATTTGATCGATTGACCATCATGGATGCCGTGGAGTTCCTGCATGATCTGGTATTGCCAAAGCTATCCGTTGTACCCTTGGAACAACACGTTGTTTTGCATCCAGTTTGTGCGCTGGAAAAAATGCATATTCAGGATAAATTCATCGGCCTTGCCAAAAAACTGGCAAAACAAGTGACCGTACCCATGCATGCAGGGTGCTGCGGTATGGCCGGAGATCGGGGATTCTTGTTTCCGGAGCTCACCCATTCCGCAACCTTGGCTGAAGCACAAGAAGTAAAACAGATCAGTTGCGATGGCCACTTCTCTTCCACCTCTACTTGTGAAATGGCAATGTCAGCAGCAACCAAAGAAAATTACATATCCATACTTTATTTGGTTGATGAATCCACTGAATATTAGCATTGATGTTTCTTCGCTCGCACGCTGCTCTAATCATCCAGTATTGAGTTTTTTTTACTGCCAGGCTAGATAACGCTTTCAAAATCCAGCTTCAAAAATTCCTTTCTTCCTTTTGGGGAAAAATGGGGCTGATAGATATGCTCAACAATACTTCTGATATATAGTGGCTTGACCGAGAAGTATTCTTTGTCGGCATCATACATATCGTAGTAGATCACCCATTGCGTCAGGACATTTACGTAGATAAATGAAAAAGATCTGAAAGTTTCATCTTCAAGTATTCTCGGATCAAGTAGCTTATGCCTTACCATTACCTTTAACCTATTTGCAATACCTGAAAGATTTCGTTGTATCCCGGATTGAATTTGCTCTCGAAGTTCCAACTGACTTGGACTGAGCACAGTCAGAAATGAAATGGCACAACGGTATTCAAACTGCACGTCCATCAGTTTGCTGATCATGAAAACCATTTCCGCGATGGATTTTGAAAAATAATAGTCCTTCAGTTCTGCAATCTTACCTGCAAGTTTATCTTCGTAATCTTGTATGATGGCCAGAAACAACTTCTCTTTCGTTGAGAAATGATTGGTAAGACGTCCTTTGGGAATACCCATTTCCGTAGCCAGGTTTTCAATCGTCAGATTAATCCCTTTTTCATTAAAAATCTTTCGGGCCGTATCTACAATCAGATTCCGGGTAAGGTCCCCTTTGGCTATTTTCTTCATGTGGGTGAAAATAAAAATAATTTTTTTATTTTATAGAATCAACTAATTTCAGTCTATACGGTTATAACTGAGTTCGTTTGTTGAGTTGCAAATCTCCTTAAACTATTCTTAACACTTATTAAATCAGGTAAAATGTCTACTAACGCATTGTTTGACTTATCCGGGAAAGTGGCCATTGTAACCGGTGGTGGCAATGGTATTGGCAAATCATGCTGTCAAATGCTCTCAGCAGCAGGGGCTGCTGTAGTAGTGAGCGACCTCAAAATCGCTGATGCCGAAAAGGTTGCGGAGGAAATAAATGCAGCCGACGGTAAAGCACTTGCTGTTGAATGTAATGTTACGAAAGACGAAGCCCTCGTTCATCTTGTCCAAAAGACTGTGGATGCGTTCGGCGGTGTTGACATTTTGGTAAACAATGCCGGAGGTGGCGGCGGCGGCAGGGAAAATCCTTTTAAGATTTCCGTAAGTGATTTCGAATGGGTATTTAAGCTGAATGTGTTTAGTGCGTGGAGGCTTTCACAGTTATGTGTTCCGCATATGAAAAAAGGGGGTTACGGAAGTATCATCAATATTACCTCGATGAGTAGTATCAACAAGAGCCCCAACATGAGTGCTTACGCTTCTTCAAAGGCAGCACTCAATCATATGACCTGCAACCTCGCATTCGATTTTGGCCCGGAAGTGAGGATCAACGCGGTTGGGCCAGGCGCCACCAGAACGGCGGCACTGGCATCTGTACTCACACCAGAGATCGAGGAAAAAATGCTGGCCCACACGCCCATCAAACGCCTTGGTGAAGTAGAAGATATTGCCGGGGCTGTCCTGTATTTTGCTTCGCCAATCTCAACATGGGTAAGTGGACAGGTTATTTTTGTGAATGGTGGTGGAATACAAACACTTGATTGATTCATTCAAATATTCAACATGATACCTATTCAAAAACTCTTTTCATTTGAAGGCAAAGTAATTGTTATTACCGGGGCTGCTGGCGCAATTGGAAGTGCAGCCGGTCATTTATTCGCCAGCCTTGGTGCCCATGTGGTGATTTCTGACCTTAACGAGGAAGGTGCCAAAGCAGTAGCGGCTGATATTGAAAAAGAATCCGGGAAAGCAACGCTGGGCATAAAAACAGATGCTACATCTGAGCCAGATCTTGTTGCATTGGTGGATGCTACCCTCAAAAAATTTGGCAAAATTTCCGGCCTGGTTAATAACGTAGGCTGGGGAGCCAATACCCCTCTCTGGGAGTCTGATGCAGAAAAAATGGTTAAGTCGTACCTGCTGAACACTGTTGGCGCCTACAATCTGACTAAACTATGTATGCCGCACCTGAAAAAAGAAGACAATGCCTCAGTGGTCTTTTCCGGATCCCTGGTAGGCGTTTCCCCCTCACCAGAATTTATTGAATACAGCACCGCAAAAGCGGGACTCATGAATATGGTCAGGAGCATGGCCGTGGTGTCCGGGCCGGAAGTGAGGTTCAACACCGTATTAATCGGTTCAGTGGATAACGGAGAATCTACACTGAAGGCCGGATATACGAAGGAAATGCTGGAAGCACTGTCAAATATGTTTGTCATGAAACGAAGAGGTGCACCAATAGAAATTGCGTATGGCATGATGTTCCTGATGAGCGATGCGGCCCGATGGATAACGGGTATTGATTTAAGGATCGATGGAGGCGGCTCCTTCAAAAGCAAGATGCCAAAGAGTTGACAATTGTACGGGGTCATGGGGTACATCCATGACCCTCACTTAAATACAGCAGGTTCACCATGAAAATGCTCAGTATGGTTATTTGTTTGTGCTGCACCGTTTCTATCTACGCACAAACAAACAACCCTTCGCCTTCTTTCCCAGTACAGCCATCATTTGCCGAGGGTTTGCCTATCCGGCAAATCATTATTTTACTGGTTAAAGATCAACAACAAATCATCGCGGACTCTCTGGAAACAGATGCTTTTCAAAGCGCGTTCCAACTCAGACCCGGATCTGTTTTCAGGCAGTCATTTGCTGAACAGGCCATTGAGGTAATTAACCGACAGCCTGAAATAGAAAGTGCCGAATACACACTCTACAACGCTTCATACGGAGACCCACTGATCATGGTTGTTCGCGTGACTTTTCTAAAACCGGGAGAGCAGAAAAAAATCGATGGAAAATCGGGCGTGCTCGTCAGTAAGTCAAAAAGGGACTTTCCGGTTCTCTTTCAATCAGAAAGGGCTCAGTTGAGTATCATTGCAAACGGTGGCATTGGTTTGTACAATGAGAACAATGCATTTTTTTCGAAAGGTGCGGAGTTCACCAAAGGAAATCCTGTGGCTACTAAACCAGCAGGAAAAGGAGTTACGTTCTGGGGCGAGGCATACCTGGAACCGGGACTCTCCGCAATTACCGAATTGGGAAAGTCTAAAATATACGCATACGGTGCAGCATCCGTCCTGATCTCTGGCAGAAATACAACTGACATCTACTCTGAAGGAAGTGCTGTCTTTGCAGCTTTTGAAAGACTGTATGCAGGCATACTTTTTACCCGAATCGGCAAAAAAAAGGATATCAATATTGACATATCGGGAGGACGACAATTCTTTCAATTGAACGACGGATTTTTGATCGCCAAATTCTCCGGCTCGGCTAACGCAGGTGAAAGAGGAAGCGTATACCTGAATTCACGTACTGCATTTCAAAAAACATTCGTGGCAAGATCTCAGATCAAAAACTGGCATGTTCAGGCGTTTTTCATTGAACCCCAGGAATTGTTCAAGGATAAACAATCCAACACCCAATACACTGGTGGAAGTGCCATGTACAATAACAACAAATGGCTTGACGCAGGCCTTTCCTACATTACTGTCACTGGTGGTACAGCACAATACAGTATCCCATCGGGGACAATTGCAAAAAAAGGCATGTACATTATCAATCCAAAACTCTGGATAAGTGATATTGCTGGCACCGGCATTTTCCTTAAATCCGAATGGGCCTATCAAGCGCACACAAAAGATGACATGCGAAGCCAGGCATGGTATCTCGGAGCTGGCATTCAAAAAAAGAAATGGACATATCAACCAACATTCTACTATCGTTTTGCATTCATGCAGGGAGATGATTCTTCAACCACCCGTTACGAAAGATTTGATCCCATTCTTACTGGTGGATTAGGTAACTGGGTGCAGGGAATCAATTTCAGGAAGATAGTTGGTAACGGCAATATCATTTCACACCGGGTGGAGGCAAAGGCTAATTTTTCACGACAACTGGAAGTATCGGCCGACTATTTTCTGCTCCAGGCGAATACACTTCAGAACCAGGGAGGGCTGGCCCCTATTGCTAAACTTGCTGATAAGGTCTATGGTCATGAAATCACCATTACTGGTAGATATTTTATCAGCAGCCATTTTCTGTTTTTGACAGTGCTTTCCTATGCAAGTCCGGGAAAAGCCATACAACAATCATTTCCAGATCCTGTGTATCCATGGACCTCAATTCAGGGAGCCATATTCATGTTCTTTTAAACCAAACATCATGACAAAAAATGACCTTATCAAGGAAGCAAGCGTCAATGTTCTCATCAACGGTACAATCAACGGAGTGATCAATTGGTTCCAAATGGACCGCTCGAAGAACCAGTTGTTGACTGTTGATGAAATATCCACCAGCCAACATACGGTTTTCTCAGGTGCAGTGATGCTGGGTATTTCGCTTGCTTTTATTGCGACATCCATAGCATACTTTACATCCAAAAAAACCGATAAACCTGCCTACTTTCCAAAAGTTTTTCTACTAGCGCTGAAGCATTCTATCTATGCCTTTGGTCTTGTCACCATAACTGGATTACTTATCCAGCGATTCGTAGGATCTGTAAGCGTCTCTCCTATTGTGGCCGCAACAATTGCAGGCTTAATTGGAGGAATTATTGCCGGAATTGTAAACTATGAGACTAAAAAATCAATCTTCCTGCCATAACAGGAATCCTGGTTGATTCACGGGTCAGGTAAGGCTATCCGTGATCACCATCACGTGCGGATGCACCTGGATGATGCTTGCTGGGAACATCGGATCAACAGGACCATAACGGGCTTGTTGTACTACGTCTTTTTTATGTGCGCCATTGGCTATAAGCACCAGTCTTTTTGCACGCATAAGATGACCCAGTCCCACGGTAATGCCTTTTCCTAAAGGCGTTTCTTCTGTGAAATATTTTTGTCCCACTTGAACGGTGGTGGGTTCCAGGGTAGCTACGTGACAGAGGATATCAACCGCAGTACCTGGTTCATTGAAACCAATATGTCCATTCATACCGATGCCTACTACCATCAGGTCTATGCCATGGGCCTGGATAACGGCATCCATCTTGGTACACTCCTTGTCGAGATCCGCTGCTAGTGGATCAAACATATACACCTGTTCAGGTTGCAATCCCAGCGGCCTGATCAACTTCTCATTGAAAAAGTACTGGCAGCTACCGGTATTGTCCGGCGTCAACCCTACCCACTCATCCAGACCGATGAACCTTAACTGCGCGCAATTGATCTGCTCCTCTTTTATCAGACGTACAAATATTTCGCAGGTTCTGGAAGGCGTATGGCCCGAAGCCATGCAAAGCGTAAGTGTTGGATTCTGGCGCAATGCCTCAGCCATAATATTAGCCGTTGCATTGGACATCGCTTCATAGTCAGGGTATCGTTGGTGCAGAAGTTGGTTCATTGGCTAAATGTAGAACAAAAAAGCCTCCGTTTTCACGAAGGCTTTCCAGTTAACCATTATACTTTTCTGCGAACTGTTTCGCAAAAGCATCGAGCTTGATTTTTCCTATGACCTCACTACCCGAAGCAAAGAAATGTTCTGCAATGGATCCATCGGCCATACCCCTTCCCATCTCTGCATACATCCCTGCAATTTCCACTGGCATCCCGGCTTGAGTCATCCCTCCTACCAATTGCTCGTCGGTAAATGGCACCCATGGAAGTGCAGGTTTTTGAATGGCAGCTCCCAGTACACTAGCTATCGTAGTTGCTGTTTGAAGATCACTGATCACATATCGTACACCGGTGGTTTGTAACAACAGTTCTTCAGCTGCGATCTGGGCAATATCATCCGTATGTACCATTGCCATCTTCACGTCACCAGGAAAGTTGTTGCCGATAATCCCGGCGTTTTTGATCAAAGGAATATTATTGTAAAAATTGAGGTAAAAAAAACCCGCACGTAAAAAACGCGTTTGAACCCCTGGCAACTGCGCATACAACTTCTCGACCTGGTGCAAGCCGGCGATCGGTCCATTACCGGAAGGTTTGTCGGCACCTATGCTACTCAGCATCACCACTCTTTTTACACCTGCAGCCTTTACACCTTCCACAATAGCTGTTCCCGCTTTTATGGTATTGGCTACCACATTTACACCGCCAAGATTGGGAGGTGTCATAGCGTACACGGCATCGGCACCTTCAAATGCGGATGCATAAAACTGGCTGTCGAACAAATCCCCGATGGCCGCCTTTGCACCCAGCGCTTCAATATCCTTTTTCCTGTCTGCATGGGCACTAATAATTGTCAAAGTATGTCCCTGCTTCAGCAGGATCTCCGCAAGCGGCTTACTGATGTTTCCCAATGAACCCGTAATCGTAATCTTCATATGTTTCATTTTTTCTTGCACAAAACTAAATCTATACTTACTTTTGTACAAGTACTTACCCCAAAGTATGTATATATATGGCAGCCATCAAAGCATCTTCCACGCAGCAGGAAAACAAACGAAAAGCACAACTCCAGTGTCCGGTTACTTATGTCATGGAAAAAATAGGTGGATATTGGAAGCCCATCATCCTTTACCAGCTGGCTGCCGGCACCAAACGTTACAGCGAGATCAGGAAGGCCATCCCCACCATCACGGAAAAAGTGTTGATCCAGCATTTGAAACAACTGGAAACTGACCAGCTGATCATCCGCGAATCCAGACCCGTGGTACCTCCTCATGTGACCTATAGCCTTACTGCATCGGGAAAGAAATTAAAACCCATTATTGACTCCATGGCGGCATGGGCCATAGAGGATGTGAAGAGAAAAAAAGCGCTGGCTCATAAATGAAAAACCCGCTCAAGGAGCGGGTTCATCTTGCTTTCTGGTGATCCGGCTGGGACTCGAACCCAGGACCCATACATTAAAAGTGTATTGCTCTACCGACTGAGCTACCAGATCTTATTATCCTTCGATAATATCCCTTTTTGCAAAGGGAGTGCAAAAATAAGGGAAAAAATAAATCCAAACAAATCTTAGCGCATTAACATTATTTCCACAACACGGGCACTTGCCACCTTCCATTCCGTTGGCACGTAATTGGTTACATTTGCACATCAAACATACAGCATGGATTTTTCGAATAAAGTGGTGGTCATAACTGGCGGAACAGAGGGCATCGGCAAGGCTTTGGTCCGGTCAATGCTGGCATCCGGTGCAAAGGTAGCCACCTGCGGACGAAGCCAGGATAAACTCTATGCCCTTCAGATGGAATATTCGGGCAGGCCCCTCCATACTGTAGTGGCAGATGTGAGCAGACATGATGATTGCCAAAAATTCATTCAATCAACGTTGGACACTTTTGGGAAAATCGATATTCTGATCAATAACGCAGGCATATCCATGCGAGCGCAGGTGAAAGACCTGGATCTCAGTGTGCTTGAACGCGTGATGAATGTCAATTTCTGGGGCTCGGTCTATTGCACCAAACTCGCCTTGCCTTCTATCATAGACAACAAAGGCACCATCGTTGGCGTATCATCCATTGCCGGCTATCGCGGACTGCCAGGTAGGAGTGGATATTCCGCATCCAAATTCGCACTGCAGGGATGGCTGGAAGCCCTGCGTACAGAATTGCTGGAAACAGGTGTAAATGTGATGTGGGTGAGTCCGGGTTTTACTGCTTCTAATATTCGCAATGTAGCACTCAATAAAGAGGGCAAGGCCCAAGGCGAAACACCATTGGATGAGTCCAGTCTTATGACCGCAGATGAATGCGCACAGCATATCGTTCACGCCATTGCAAAAAGAAAACGATCCATTGTACTCACCTTCACGGGTAAACGAACCGTGTTCATGAATAAATTCTTCCCTGGCCTTACAGATAAACTCACACGAAACTTCTTTTACAAAAACGGAGAGTTGGTGAAATAGTTATTGAGTTATGGCTTAATAAGTTATTTTCGTACCTGTGCATTGCCGCATTGCCGCATTACCGCATTTACAAATTGCCACTTTGCCCCCATGCCTGTATTGACGCTGACATCCGATATCGGAACGAAGGATTTCCTTGTTGGTGCCGTGAAAGGACAGATCCTGCAAGTGAATGAAGGCATCAATATCATCGATATCAGTCATGACCTGACACCATTTAACTATCCGCAGGCGGCATATGTATGCAGAAATGCGATCCGGAATTTCCCGGAGAACAGCTTTCATATGGTCCTGATGAACCTCTTCCATACCCGGCCGGAGTATTTACTG
>JBASZQ010000015.1:0-30555 GCA_049661025.1 Chitinophagaceae bacterium
GGTACACCCATGCAGAGCCCAATGTAAGCACCAGCCATTTTGCCTTTTGGAGAAACGAGTGGGCTTCGTCCTGGGATTTGTTGATCATCTCTACAAGCTTGTCCGGATCAGTATGCGAAAATTGTGAATGATGATCCCAGCTGGTCCACCATTCCTGCTGGAAGAAAAGATCGTTTTTATTGTACTGTTGTCTTTCTATGTAGGATGTAACAGATTTGGCCAGACTGACTGGATTGAAAAGGATGCCGTGCGGATTTTGTAAAGTGGAGAATCGATGTTGTTCCAGCTTGTTGCCCAGGTGGTCCGTAAAACAGGAACCCACAAGCATGACCCCATGCCTGATGTTCAATTGTTCTTTCATGGACTGTACCTGAAATGCTCTTCTGAATTCCATACTAGGAAATAAAAATTTGATTCGCCAATCGTTCGGCCTCTTGAAAAAACGGCATATTGATACCGGTACTTAATCCGCGTTGTTCCAGCACTTTGATAATGGCTGAAGTATTCATATTTCCTACCAGTTCATCATCCGCCATCGGGCAACCGCCAATGCCACCAACTGCACCGTCAATACGAATACAACCCGCATCAAGCGCTGCATTCAATTTTTCTTCCAACCCTGAAGGCGTGGCATGCAGGTGAACACCAATAACGGTGTCTGGAAAAACAGGACGTAAGTGGTGAACAGCATTGTATACCTGGTCTGGTGTTGCTATCCCAACCGTATCGGCAAGGGAAATGATGCGAACACCCAAAGCATGAACTTTTGCGGTCCAGCTGGCCAGAATCTCTGTTGAATAAGGATCTCCGTAGGAATTTCCGAAGCCCATCGACATATACACCACCAATTCTTTTCCGGTTTGCCGGCATAGCGCTTCGATTTCTTCTACGGTGTGGAGAGCCTCTTCCCTGCTTGAATGAGTGTTTCGGCGTTGGAAGGTTTCCGAAACGGAAAAAGGAAACCCTAGGTATTTGATACGTTCGTGCTGCACGGCATCTTTTGCACCCCGCAGATTGGCTACAATGGCCAGTAATTGGGTAGGTGATGGATCGAGTTTTTCCAGAACCATGGCCGTGTCTGCCATCTGCGGGATGTATTTGGGAGATACAAAACTGCCGAAGTCAAGGGTATGAAAACCGGCTTTCAGCAAGAGATTCAAATACCTGATCTTATCCGCCGTAGGGATAAATGTATTCCACCCCTGCATGGCATCCCTGGGACATTCAATTAATTGTAATTCAAATTCCATACTTGCGCAAGGTACAGATTCAGACTTAAATGGATTGTCCAAGGGTCTTTTGTTCAGACAGCCTGATTCGCTCCTGGATCAGGTGAAAGAACCTATCTCTTGTTCGTTCATCCACTTCACTAATAAGGGTTGATTTTCTGATGAGGTTTCGTATAAATGCTTCGTTGTATGCTACAAAGTATCGGTTTTGCGTTGACATAAAATTGATCGCTGAATGATTCAGGAAAATCATTTTCATCGCCTGATTTCCAATCAAGAGAGTGTTATCTCCCACAAAAAAATCATTGACAAAAAGCTTTAATTCTGCTCCAGGCAAGTCTGAATTTACTGGGTACTTGTTTCCTGCGGACGCTTGTGCTTTCATATGGCTGACCATGTTGTGCAGTGATGAATAGATTAAAGCAAGGTCCTCCGGATTAGCTATGATCTTTGTCTCCCAATAGTATTCCAACTGCCTAAGGTCATTTAATATATTGTCAGCATTTAAAATCTCAACAGAGGGGATTGAACTGTAGGCTTTTGCTACGGCTGTCGCCATGTCTTCTAGTTCGGGAGTAAGAATCGAAAATGTAAATGATTGGTTCTTCCAGGTATCAAACTGAAATTGTGATTTCACCCAAACGAAGATTTTGAATGCAGCCACAGGCGGAAACATAAAATAGTAAAACACAGGGATATCTTTGCTCACATAGATGATATTCACATCCTCTAGCTGTGACACCTGTAGCAATTGTGTTTGCATTTCTGCCAGCATCTCCTTTAAACCAAACTCATCTTCACGTAAATACTGCCCTTTAAACAAGATAGTCCTCTGATCTTTGAAAAATAAATCATCCAATGAAACGGAGAAACCCTTCGCCAAACTGACAATATCATCAAAAAGCAATTGCGTTTCCCCTTTGACTCTTCGATAAACACTATCCTTGCTAATGCCAAGCAGATCGGCTGTGCGTTCAACCAATTCTGGTTGATCCTTGCACTGTTGCCTGATCTGTTGAAAAAGCATGTTTTGGAGGTTATCCATATCAGAAGTTTCCGAGTGTTTGAACGTTATTGTCCCTGTATGCGTGAATCCGTTGTTTGATCAATGCAAAAAACTGTTCGCGTTCCCGTTCAGCCACTGTTGATATGAGTGTTGATCTACGAATAAGTTGATCAGCGAACTGCTGTTGATACTTGCAAAACGAAGCATCTGTAGTTTTCACAAAGTTGGTGCCGCTATGAACGATAAAGCAAAAAGACCTATCACCGGCTTTAACCAGGAGTGTATTGTCGCCAACATAAAAACTATTGATGTATAGATCATAACTTCCCGTGCTGAATGAAGGATCTTTTCCCGGCAGAAACTTTTTTCCCTCCGCCGCCATATCGCGGATATGGTCTACCATCTTTTCGAGACTATCATAAACACGCACGAGGTCTTCAGTTGTTTCAAACAGCCTTGCATCTTTAAAATATTCAATTTGCCTTAACGTTGTCAGGATATTATCAGCGTTCAGAATTTCTGTTCCCGGAACTTGGTAGTATAATTCAGCTAGTCTCTTCCCCTGCTGAACAATTTCTTCTTGCAAAAAAGTAAGCGAGAATTTCTTGTGTTGAAGGGCAGGGAAATTCAACAACACTCTCATCCAACTGAAGTATTTGAATGACGCTATTTCGGGAAAAAGGAAATAGTGGTAAACAGCTATGTCTTTACAAAGAAAGATGATATGTTTTTGTTGCTGATTTCTAATAAATGTTAGCACTGATTCCTGGGCTGTGAGATATGCTGAGAAGTCAAATTGTTCTGGCAAAATATACTCGCCGTCAAACAATACATGATGACTAAAGCCGCCGGACAGTTGATCGGCAGAGACATTAAAGTATCTGCAGACAATGCAAAGTTCGTCTAACGAGAATTGTTTTTCGCCCCGTATTCGCCTATAAGCGCTATCCTCACTTAAGTGAAGAATATCGCTCAAAACATCAGATAAAGACTGATGAGCCGGTAACCGTTCCCTAAGGGACTGAAGAAAAACTTCTTGAGAATAAGGCTTTTCCATGTTTGCCTAACCTGTTTTTGGCATCAGAAGGTATTACATTTTCTTTCGATTGAAGCTATTGACCTTGTAACATGTTCTATGGCCATACGTACCATTCAGGAGATAATTTCTCTTTTTTGCCCGAATTTTACCGTTGAATAATATGTTGAAGCGGATCCGGATACTATTTTTATTGGTGGGCCTGATTGGTACGCCCATGATGGTGCGCCCGGGTTATATTTATGAAAAATCACTTTTGCTTGCGCCAAAACACAGTTCTTTTGCAGAGACAACCACAAAACTGCAATATGATGTGATCCGGAATAACAAGGTCATCGGGCATATGCAGGCCATCCGAACGTCCAAAGGATCTTTCACAGAATATCTTACAGAGTCTTCTGTCAAGGTTTCAGTGGTGATTGAGCTGGCGATTTATACCAAAGTGATCGGAATTTTTGGTCAGGGGCAACTGATTTCAGGATCCGTTATCCGCAGGGTTAATAGTAGCGATAAAGTCAATGCTACTATTCGCTGGCAAAAAGACAAATATGTCATTGAAGAAGACGGTGAGAAAATGACCGTTCCGGAGAAGATTTCTTATTCCAGTGCTTGCCTGATGCATGTTGAACCGGTAGGCTTAACGCGTATTTTTTCCGAAGCAAGTAAAAAGTTCATTCCCATCCGTCAATTTAAACCGCATCAGTATGAATTACAGCTCCCGGATGGGAATAAAAACTTCTATAGTTATTCAGATGGTGTTTGTGTAAGTGCTGAAGTCAACACTACACTCTCTAAAGCATTCTTCAGGCTTAAAAAGTAAGCCAATTGCGGTACCTTCGCAGCAGAGATTTCCATATGGCAGTTTTAATAACGGGTTCAACAGGTTACATCGGTTCATTACTAACGCTTAAACTAGCAGAACAAGGCGAAGATATACGCATCCTTGTCAGGAAAGAGCCTGAATTGGCGGCTTTCAAAAGGCCAAACATCAAGGTGTATAAAGGGGATATTACAGATCCTGCTTCTCTAGAAACAGCGATGCAGGGCGTTGACAAAGTCTATCATATGGCTGCCTATGCCCGTCTTTGGGCGAAGGATCCGGATACATTCCAGAAGATTAATGTGGAGGGTACCCGAAATGTTATGGAAGCTGCATGGAATGCGGGCGTAAGAAAGATCGTTTATACTTCAACAGCTGGTGTTATCGGCCCTTCCAAAGATAAACCCATGTCTGAGAACGATCCCCGGATCGTTGGTTTTTTCAACGCATATGAAGAAACCAAAACCCAGGCTGAACAAGTGACCATGGGCTACGTTAGCCGGGGACTTGATGTATCTATCGTTAACCCCTCACGGGTCTATGGACCCGGCCTGGACACCGGCAGTAATCCGGTTACCAAGATTGTTGAGTTGTATGTGAAACGCAAATGGCATGTGATTCCTGGCAATGGAGAGGATGTGGGATCGTATTGTTATGTAGACGACGTGGTGGATGGACATATCAAAGCCATGTTAAAAGGAGGTAAAGGAGAACGATATATTTTTGGTGGTGAAAACGCCAGTTTTAATGAACTGATCTCACTCATCCGCAAACACAGCGGCGTAAACAAGAAACTATACAACCTCCCATTCCCTATGTTGAGTTTTGTGAGTCATGCCATGAAAACCTGGTCCATCATTTCTGGTACGCCTCCCATGATTACACCGGATTGGGTGAAGAGGTATGATTACCATTGGAAGCTTGACAGCAGTAAGGCCGTACGTGAGATTAATTATAATATCAGGACGCTTGATGAAGGTATCCAACAAACCGTAGCATGGATCAGACAAAACAGAATGTAGTTGGTGCCTTTGCACTGGTAACTGGATCCGGAGCCGGGCTTGGATTGGCATTCGCTAAAGAGTTGGCTTCAAGGGGCTATAATCTTGTAATGGTATCGTTGCCGGGAGAATCCCTGGTACAAAAAGCCCTTGCTATTTCCCAAGAATACAATGTTCAGGTGCTCTGCCTGGAAAAGGATCTTTGCGAAGAACAAAGCTCTACAGATATTGTACAGTTTCTACGGGACAATAAGATCAGCTTACATGTGCTGGTGAATAATGCAGGAATAGGCTCTACTAATCCCTTTCTGGATTTCCCACCCGCTTTTTATGTGAAGCAACTCAAAATAAATGTAATTACGCCAGTGCTTCTGATCAGGATGATCCTAGAAGACATGCTCAAGTATGATCACCATTGTTATATCCTGAATGTAGGTAGCTTAGGCGGGTATTTTCATTTACCTAATAAAGAAGTTTACGGAGCAAGCAAAGCTTTCGTTCATTCATTTACAAATGCTTTGCAGCTTAGGGTAAAGGATACGAATGTTTCGGTGACCGTGATTTCCCCGGGTCCGGTTGAAACCAACGAAAGAATTCAGGCTGCGCACAAAAACATGAAAGGGCTGGCGAAAAAAGCAGTGATGTTACCTGAAGAAGTGGCGGAGCAGGCACTGGATGCCATGTTTGCTCAAAAAAAGAAATTCATCCCCGGAAAGATCAACAGGTTGTTCCTGCTACTGGACTGGCTGATCCCAACTTCGGTCAAGAATAGAATTCTGTTGAAAGAAATGAAGAGGCAGGCATCATTTACCAGATGATCGCTGCCGGAAACTTTCATATAAGATTATTCCTGCGGCAACGCTCACATTAAACGAGTCGAAACTGGGTGACATTGGGATAGTAAACCTGTCGTCAGCCGCCTTCATCAGGAAAGACTGAATCCCTTTGTCCTCACTTCCCATGATCACACATAATGGTGTGGAAAGATCAAGCTGATGCAAAGCCTTGGAGGCTTTCATTTCAGCGGTACACACTTTAATACCATTGAGGTGAAGCGTGTCTACGGCTTTCAACAAACTCGGTTCCCTGCAGACATGGATCTTGTTCAAAGCGCCTGCAGATGATTTCATGGCTTCTTCATTGATGGCACCTACGCCTTTGTCAGGTATGATAATGGCCTGTGCACCACAGCAAAGGGCCGTACGGGCAATAGCTCCGATGTTCCTCACATCCGTGATCCCATCGAGCATAACAAATAACGGTGTTTCACCAGTAGTCACCACATGATCAATGACTTGTTGCAGGTCCATATAGCTAATGATAGACATCACTGCTATCACACCCTGGTGGTTGGCCCTCGTAATACTGTTCAGTTTTTCGATGGGTACACTATTGATAGGGATTTGTTTCTGTTGTGCTTCATGGCGCAACTCCTGAATGACATCACCAGTAGCATTTTTCAATAAAAAAATACGTTCAATCTCCTTGCCTGCCTGCAATGCCTCAATGACAGGTTGCCTACCGATGACATAAGATGTTTTCTGATGTTTCAATCTGATTTTCTTTCCGTTAATGATAATGAAACGACTGCAAAGAAAAAAGCCCCTTTTTCAAGGGGCTTGGTATTTATTTTATTTTGAAGGCTTTCTTCACCTTCTCAACATAGTCCAGTTTCTCCCAGGTGAACAACTCAACTTTAACTTTCTTCTCTTTGCCTTCCGGGGTCCTGAATGTTTTCTCCACTATCTGAGGTGTTCTTCCCATGTGGCCGTAAGCCGCTGTTTCGCTATAGATCGGGTTACGAAGTTTGAGTCTGGTTTCAATAGCATACGGGCGCATATCAAAAAGTTTCTCAACTACTTTTGCGATCTGACCGTCATTAAGCTTCAGTTTAGAAGTGCCATAGGTATCAACAAAGATGTTCATGGGCTTGGCTACACCGATTGCATACGACACCTGAACAAGGATCTCGTCTGCCACACCAGCGGCAACAAGGTTTTTGGCAATATGTCTGGACGCATATGCAGCACTACGATCAACTTTGGAGGGATCTTTGCCACTGAATGCGCCACCACCATGTGCACCTTTACCTCCGTAAGTGTCTACGATGATTTTTCTTCCCGTCAGGCCAGTGTCACCGTGGGGTCCGCCAATAACGAACTTTCCAGTTGGATTCACATGGTAGATGATCTTATCGTTGAACAATTTCTGAACTGATTTTTTGCACTTCGCGATCACACGAGGGATTGCGATTTCAATTACGTCCTTCCTAATCTTTGCGAGCATCTTCTCATCCTTATCAAACGCATCATGCTGGGTAGACACAACGATGGTATCTATCCTCACCGGCCTATCGTGGTCATCATACTCAATCGTCACCTGACTTTTGGCATCCGGACGCAGGTAGGGCATTTTTGAATTCTTCTCGTTCCGTATCAAAGACAGCTCCTGCAAAATCTTATGGGCAAGATCCAATGCCAGGGGCATATAATTATCAGTTTCGTTAGTGGCATAGCCAAACATCATTCCCTGGTCGCCGGCACCCTGATCTTCTTTTTTCTTGCGCTCCACTCCTTGGTTGATATCTGGAGATTGCTCATGGATAGCCGAAATGATACCGCATGAATTGGCTTCAAACATGTATTCACTTTTCGTGTATCCAATCCTCGCGATCACGTCTCGGGCAATCTTTTGCACGTCCAGGTAAGTTTTTGACTTAACCTCACCTGCGAGTACAACCTGTCCTGTTGTTACCAATGTTTCACAGGCTACCTTGGACTGTGGATCCCAGGCAAGAAAGTTATCAATCAGGGCATCGGAAATCTGGTCTGCGATCTTGTCAGGATGGCCTTCAGAAACGCTCTCTGAGGTAAAAAGATAAGGCATAGATTGGACTTGGTTTTACAAATTTGCTGGCAAATATAACTAGAAAAAAGCTACTTAGATTTTCGAATATATAATTCGAACATACATTTTTTGTTGCTTGTTAGAGCCGCCGCCAAGTTTCACCCTTCCTTTAGCCATACTATTGACAGTTTGGAAGATAATGGGGTTTACATAGCGAATGTAATATGGGGAATAAAGATAGATGGGGTTATTATAATTGTTTTTGGTAACGATGCCCTGAACATATCTGGACAGGGTAAACCTATATTCTGCCACAGGACTACCACCAGGGCCGGGAACGTATTTACGGATTCCACCAAGGAAAGCCGGTGTATAAGTACCCACGGAGAAACCGTCATCTAGGAATGGCTTTTGCTGACCGGCAACGGAATCGAAATAATCCACATACAACAAATCCGGAGGAGGAAAAAGTTCATTAAACTGTCCCGTAGCGGGTACCTGTTGCATAACCAGTTCTGCCCTATTGATGATCACGTTTCCTTTGGCAGCCTTAAACCCTTCCATGCCAGGAATTCTGACTGTTGCATAGGTTCCGGGGGAGGTCTGGATATACACGATGCTGTCCTGGCCTGGCCTCGCTGCCTGACCTGCCAATGACCCATTGTAGTTCCGGGTTATGTTATTTGCAAAACCACCATTGATCACATAACGAAAGGTGGTAAACGTTGTATCTCTTACGCCAAGGCTGTCATAGCGATAATAAAGCCTTACATAAGTATTGGTATCACTGATCAGAAAACCCATTAATGCGTTGGCTCCCGGTGCGCCGGCAACATCTGGTTGGAGAGCAAAACCTGGCAGTGTTCTCCTGAACACAGAATCGCTTCCAAGGGGTGCTCCTGCTGCTGTATCCCACTTCAGGACTTCATTCCCAAAGTCATCACTTAAGCGAATACGAAGTTGCCTGTTCAATTTCTGTTCAAGCACAAACAGGGAGTCTTTCAAGCTTTCGGGACGAAATGTCCTTGAACCCAGCAGTTCGGAAACGGCAAAAACATCACTCGTTTTATACGCAGAATCTGGCTTAAGTTGCTCCCTGAGCCTGAATACATTCAATTTTTGATTCGCCAGGGTATCGCCAATTGTATTCCCGTTCCATCGTAAACAAAGAACGATTGAATCAAGGTATAAACTATCCATAACCCGATAAGGAGCAGGGAATGCAGGAGGGCTGAGGAAAAAATACATGGACGAATTGGTAGTTCCAAACTGTGGGTCATTGCTGATGTAGCCGGCCAGAAGTTCTGGTGCTCCACCAACTGTTGTCCTTGTGATCCTTGGATATGCGGAATCTGTAAACAGGAAATTCTCGGTGGTCACTTCCAGTACCGTATCAAACGTATTGATATTATCAACCGCAGGGATAAGATCCTGACCAATTTCCGTACTGGAAATCTTTGTACAGCTGGCAACAATCACAATGATCAAAAGGGCAGATCCAATCCAAGGCTTTTTCCAATTCACCGGTAGTAGATTATGCTGTTCGAAAGCTTACTTGTCCGCAAGGTCGCGATACAATTGTAAATAGTCTGTTAAATCAGACTCAGGGTTAAAAGGGATGACTTTTTTACCGCGCACTTTCCCGAACTCTTCAACGAGTTTCTTCTCCACTTTTTCTGCGCCGAATGTAATGGCATCGGCATAGCTGGCCCCACCCCTGAACATGCCGGTATTGTTTGCTTCCTTGTAGGATTCCAGGTCTTTATCTTTAATAGACGCGTGGATCTGCGCCTTTTTGATAAAGTCTGCCCCCATCTTATCCTTGAATGTATTGGAGCCGATGGTGTAAACGATCTTACAGTTTCCGAAAACAGGTTCCTTTTTGTACACAGTTTTGAGATAGGCCGGGATCAGTCCCGTCATCCAGCCAGATGCATGAATGATATCTGGAGGCCATCCGAATTTCTTCACTGTTTCCAAGGCTCCCTTGCAGAAAAAGATGCTGCGAAGGGCATTGTCTTCGTACCAGTTCTCCTGTTCATCGGTAAACACAAATTTACGTTTGAACATGTCCTCATTATCGAGGAAGTAAACCTGTAGCCTCGCATTTGGAAGAGAGGCTACTTTGATCTGCAGGGGGAAATCATCATTGTCAATGGATACATTGATCCCAGACAAGCGAACAACTTCGTGCAGGCGGTGTCTTCTTTCATTGATCACGCCAAAACGAGGCATAATGCAACGAACCTCAAATCCACTGTCATTAGCCTTGATGGCGAGTTTATTCACGATTTCCGAGAACTCAGTCAGTTCAAGGTAGGGCGACATCTCGTTGGCTATGAATAAAATTCTTTTCTTTGCTAGCATTCCCGTTAACAGTTATTTAAGATTAAGGGCCGAAAAGGTTGGCAAAGGTAATGAATCTTACGCATATTGCCGGATTTGAAGGTCCTGTAAGCCATCACCATGATTATTTTCAAAGACCATACCGCATTGAAAAAGCACCTTTCCCGGCTGAAAACGGAGGGCAAACTGGGGTTTGTCCCCACGATGGGGGCTCTACATGCCGGTCATCTCCAATTGATCAGAACCGCAAAAGAAGAAAACACAGCGGTGGTCAGTAGTATCTTCGTGAATCCGGCGCAGTTCAACGATCCCAGGGATTTTCATAAATACCCGATCACCCTTGAGCAGGACATAAGGCTGTTGGAGAAGGAGAAATGCGATGTGCTATTCCTCCCCGAGGTGGCAGAAATTTACCCCAACGGCTATTCACAGCTAGAACAATATGATTTGGGGAGGCTGGATACCATTCTGGAGGGATCTTCCAGGCCCGGACATTTTCAGGGTGTTTGCCAGGTGGTGAACCGCTTACTGGAAATGGTTGAACCTCACCAGCTTTATTTGGGGCAGAAAGATTATCAACAATGCATGGTTATTCAAAGGCTGGTAAACCTAACCGGCAAATCAGTACCCTTGCGCATCTGCCCCACCCGGCGGGAAGAAAGCGGTTTGGCCATGAGCAGCCGCAACATGCGCCTTACTCCTGCCGCCCGGGAAAAAGCAAGCGCAATTTTCCAACTGCTCACGTATGCAAAATCAAATGTTCAACCAGGTGACCTTTCCGGTCTTCAGCAATATGGCACACAGTTCCTTTCTCAACAAGGTTTCAAGCCAGACTATGTGTCCTTTGCCAATGCAGGCAGTCTGGAACTTAGGGAAAACTGGGACGGAGACGAAAGCCTCGTGATGCTCATCGCCGCATTTATTGAAGAGGTAAGACTGATAGATAACATGATCATTACCTGACCTCAAGGCATAGTGACCTATTTCATTTAACTTTGTAAGGCTATGGATATCGAAGTATTGAAATCAAAGGTGCACCGTGCCGTTATCACCGAAGCCAATCTCCATTATGTAGGAAGCCTTACGCTTGATGAGGATTTGATGGACGCAGCCAATATGATTGAGCACGAAAAAATCCAGGTAGTCAATGTTAATACCGGAACCCGTCTTGAAACCTATCTGATTAAGGGGCGGCGTGGAAGTGGCGTGTGTTGTTTGAACGGCCCTGCTGCAAGGCTTGGTGCTGCAGGAGATATTGTGATCATCATTTCTTATGCAAGGATGGAGTTCGAAAAAGCCAAGGCCTTTAAACCCTGGGTGATCTTTCCCGGAGCAGATAATAAACTTCCCCGTTAATTGGTCTGATGCAAAAAACACTGGTCACCATAGTCCAATATATCTTCTTTCTCGGACTGGGATTCTTCCTGCTTTGGCTGACCACAAGGAACCTCACCCCTGAACAGGTTAAGATGATGACTTCTTCTTTGAAGGAGGCTAAATACTTGTTGGTGATTCCTGCCATGTTGCTGTTGTTGGCTAGTCATTACAGCCGGGCTTTGCGTTGGCGCATCCTGATGGAACCACTCGGTGCGCGGCCTTCCCGCACCAATACTTTCATCGCTGTAATGCTGGGTTATTTTTTCAATTTGCTGGTCCCAAGATTGGGGGAAGTGATGAAATGCACGATACTGGCAAGGTACGAGAAAGTTCCTGCCGATAAACTGGTTGGAACGATGGTAGCAGAGCGGGCCTTTGATGTCATTTGTTTGTTGCTGGTCATCTTTATTACGATTATCATTCAGGTGGATGTGGTGGGTGAATTTGCAACAGCAGAATTCGAAAACAGATGGGTGACCTGGCGTGCGGCACCAATGAAATTGATTGGGCCGATGACAGCCATCATCGCGGGTTTCCTGATGATCCGCTTCATCCTTTCAAGATTTGCGCATATCAATATTATCGCGAAAATCAAGAAGATCCTCGGTGGCATTACGGAAGGCCTGACCAGTGTAAGGCGCGTGAAAAATAAGACGGCATTTTTCCTGCATTCACTGTTCATCTGGGCGATGTACCTCCTTTCCATTCGCCTTGGATTTTACGCGATGGATTCAGTATCCCATCTCGGCCTGGCCCCATCGTTCACATTACTGTCTTTTGGAAGCATCGCCATGATTGTTACACAGGGTGGTATTGGTGCCTACCAATTTGCTGTCCAGAAAACCCTTACTTTATACGGCATACCGGAAGTGAATGGCCTTGCCTTCGGATGGCTGTTGTGGTTAGTACAAACCATCATGGTGTTGGGTGTTGGTTTTTTATGTCTGATTTTTTTACCCTGGTATAACCGGAAAAAACATGAACCCGAAACGATCCATACAAGATAAGATTCTTAGCAGGGAAGCACTGGAAAAAATGTCCAGGACCTGGCATGTTGAAGGTAAAAAAATAGTATTTACCAACGGCTGTTTTGACATTCTGCATAAGGGCCATTTGCAGGTCCTGACAGCGTCCGCGGGCTTTGGCGATGTGTTGGTGGTAGGACTAAACACTGATGCTTCCGTTAAGAGACTGAAGGGACCTGAACGCCCGGTTAATGAAGAGGGATTCAGGCTATGGATGATGGCGTCTCTGGAATTGGTGGATGCTGTTACGGTTTTTGACGAGCCAACCCCCAAGGAGCTCGTCACCGTTTTACAACCAGACGTTATTGTCAAGGGAGGAGACTACACACCTGACCAGGTGGTAGGCGCCAGTGAAGTACTGGCGAGGGGCGGAGAAGTAAAGATCATACCCATTCTACACGGATATTCCACTACGTCATTAATTGAAACCATCCGTAAACTTTGAAAAAACTTAATAATGCATTAGCGTCCCTAGCGCTATTTTTACATATATGGTGAAGACCAAGAAAAGTATCAATCTTATTCCAAGGGATATCAGCTGGCTCAGTTTTAACGCCAGGGTTTTACAAGAAGCAGCCGATTCGTCTATCCCCCTCCGTGAGCGCCTGAAATTCCTGGGTATTTTCTCTAACAATCTTGATGAATTTTTCAGGGTTCGTGTTGCCGCATTGAAACGGATGATGAAATACGGCGCAAAGTCCGTCATGCATGTGGAAGAGAGTCCGCAAAAAATCCTGGACAACATACAGTTGATCGTCCTACAGCAGCAGGGAGAATTTAACCGGATCTGGGAACAGATCCTTGCTGAAATGCACAAGGAAAATATCCACTTGATCACAGAAAAACAATTAGATGCCAAGCAGAAACAGTTTGTAAATGACTTTTTTGATGAGCAGGTAAGGTCAAACGTGATCCCGTTGATGATCGAGAGCATACCCTCTCTCCCCTATATCCGGGAGAAATCGATCTATCTGGCCATCATCATGTCTAAAAAAGACAGTGCATATAAAAGGAAATATTCCCTAATTGAAGTTCCTGCCCGCGTGGTTTCGAGGTTCGTTCTGCTGCCTTCAAGAGCAGACAAGGGACACTATATCATTCTGCTGGAAGACGTGATACGGTTTTGCCTTCCAAGAATTTTCGCATATTTCGGGTATGATAAATACACGGCCCACGTCATCAAAGTGACCAAGGATGCCGAGTATGACCTGGATTATGATGAGCCCATCACCTTCAGTGAGAAAATTGAGAAAGGGATCAAGAATCGGCGAAAAGGCAAACCAGTTCGGTTGATCTACGACAAGGAGATCGATGCGGCACTACTGGAATACCTGATCCGGAAAATGGGATTGACCAAGAGGGATCACCTCATTCCCGGTGGCCGAATCCACAATTTCCGGCACTTCATGGATTTCCCGAAAACCGTTTTTCCTGAGTTGCCGCAAAAAGTGAAGCCTTTCATTCATCCGCAACTCAAGAATGTGGCGAGGGTAACGGATGTAGTGCTTCAGAATGACGTACTCCTTCATTTTCCTTATCATTCCTTTGATCCGGTAATTGACTTGCTCCGCGAGGCTGCCATTGACCCAGATGTGATCTCTATAAAAATCACCGCGTACAGGTTAGCGCAACGCTCTAAAGTCATCAATGCTTTGGTGAATGCCGTTAGGAATGGTAAGGCTGTGACAGTGATGCTGGAACTTCGGGCAAGATTTGATGAAGAAAATAATCTTCGTTGGAAAGAAATATTGGAAGAAGAAGGGGTTAAAGTGTTATTGGGCTATCCCAATGAAAAAGTTCATGCCAAAGCCTGCCTCATTAAGAAAAGGTCTGGCAAACGGATCATCCATTATGGTTTTGTGAGCACGGGTAACATCAATGAACAAACGGCTAAAATCTATTGTGACGCCAGCCTGCTAACAGCCAACCGAAACATCATGGCAGATGTGAACCGGATCTTTGCTTACCTGGAGAAACCCAAGGTTGGTATCAGGGATTTGAAAATGTGCAAGACCCTTGTGGTAGCACCTTCATATATGCGCAGGCAGTTGATCTCGCTGATCAATAGTGAGATCAAAAACGCCACACTTGGAAGGAAAACGGGCATTCAACTGAAACTGAATTCCCTGTCTGACGAAATTCTGATCCAGAAATTATATGAAGCGGCACAAGCGGGTGTAGAGATTCAAATGATTGTCCGTGGGATCTTCTGTGCCAAAACAGACAACAAAAGATTCAGGAAAAATATTCATGCGGTGAGCATCGTAGATGAGTTTCTGGAACACGCCAGATTTATGGTGTTTCATAATAATGGTAATCCAAAAGTGTATATATCGTCTGCGGATTGGATGGTGAGAAACCTTGACCATCGAGTAGAAGCCGCTTGCCCCATCCTTGATCCCGTGTTAAAGCAGGAGATCATCGATATCATTCAGATCCAACTCAGGGACAACGTGAAGGCAAGACTGCTCACTAATGATCTAAGTAATGATTTTGTGCAAAATAAAAGCAAGGCCCTACGCTCCCAACAGGAAATATTCAGTTACCTGATCGGAAAATCAGCAACGAAGCAAATAAAAAACAAGTAATATTGAGGATAAATCATCTCTTTGAGACTTGCCGCTATTGACATAGGAAGTAATGCAGCGCGCCTGTTGATCTCTGAGGTTATCATCCGTCAAAACGGCGAACCACAGTTTCTGAAACTAAACCTCGTGCGCGTACCTTTGCGACTGGGTTTCGATGTATTTGAGACCGGGAAGATATCCCCTGAACGTGCAGACATGGTTTTACAGACCATTAAAGCCTATAAGCATTTGCTCAAGGCATATGATGTGAAGCATGTGAAAGCCTGTGCCACCTCGGCCATGCGTGATGCAAGCAATGCAGGCGAGATCATCAGGAGAGTAAAAGCCGAAACAGATATTGATATAGAAGTCATCAGTGGAGACCTGGAAGCGGGCCTTATTTACGAAAACCACATTGCAGATACGATGAGCAGTAATGAATCATACCTGTACATCGATGTAGGTGGTGGCTCCACGGAACTGACCTTTTTCAGCGATGGGAAATTAAATTATAAAAAGTCTTTCAATATCGGCACCATCCGGATCCTGAAAAATATGGTGACGGATCAGCAGTGGGATGAAATGAAGAATGAAGTAAAAACGAGGGCCAAACAGCTCAAGCACATTACTGCTATTGGATCTGGCGGCAATATCAATAAAGTTTTTTCGCTTTCTAAAAGAAAGGAAGGGAAGCCGCTGCATATTGATACCCTGAGGGATTATCATAAGGAACTCAGCAACTTCACCCTTGAAGAACGGATGCAGGTGTATAAGCTAAGGGAAGACCGTGCAGACGTAATTGTGCCCGCGTTGTCGATCTATATCAACGTTATGCGATGGGCCGAGTGCGAAGAAATATACGTCCCTAAGATTGGTCTTGCCGATGGCCTCATCCACCATTTATATCATCAACTCATGGATTTCTGATCCAGTAAATTCCCCCATATGAGCGTTCAAAAAGAAGTGAAGCGGATAACTACCCATACACTTGCGTTAATGAAGGAGAAAGGTGAAAAAATTGCGATGCTTACAGCATACGATTACTCGTCTGCCCGAATCATTGATGAAGCGGGGATCGATGTGATTCTGGTGGGGGATTCTGCTTCAAATGTAATGGCGGGTCATGAAACCACCTTGCCGATTACGTTGGAGCAGATGATCTACCACGCGCAATCTGTGGTAAGGGGTGTGAGCAGATGTTTTGTGGTGGTGGACCTCCCCTTCGGCACCTATCAGGGCAATTCCAAACAGGCCTTGGCTTCTGCCATTCGGATCATGAAAGAAACCGGTGCCCATGGCGTTAAGATGGAAGGCGGCGAGGAAGTGGTTGATAGTATCAGAAGGATCCTCAGCTCCGGAATACCAGTGATGGGCCACCTTGGCCTCATGCCCCAAAGCATTTATAAATTTGGTACTTACCAGGTGAGGGCCAAAGAGGAAGCAGAAGCGGAAAAACTAAAGTCAGACGCGTTGTTACTGGAGTCAGCGGGTTGTTTTGGGTTGGTACTGGAGAAAATACCGGCAGATTTAGCAAAGGAAGTTTCAGAAAGCCTTAAAATCCCTACCATCGGTATCGGCGCTGGAAATCACTGTGACGGGCAAGTGCTGGTCATGCATGATATGCTGGGGATCAATCATGAGTTCAAGCCGAGATTTCTACGTCAATATGCTAATCTGCACGATATCATTGACAGTGCCATAAAGCACTATGTCTCAGATGTAAAATCCAGGGAGTTTCCGAACGCGAAAGAACAATACTGATTGGAAACCTGGTAATCTTACAAACTATCAATCTGAAGAGAGGCTAAAGCAGTTAATGTTTACCTTTGAGGGAACAAAATTGCAGGCTATGTCTTTTCTTGAGCAACTCGGCATCTCTTCCCATAACCACGGTTTATCTACCGGCCAGCATTGGCTCGGTTCTACGGGTGAATCCATCACTTCATTTTCGCCAGTGGATGGCAAGCCGATTGCATCCGTGTTTACGGCAGACAAAGATGCCTATGAAGCGGTTATGGCTAAAGCTGAGGAGGCCTTTCTCACCTGGCGTACATGGCCAGCGCCTAAGCGGGGCGAAGTAGTCAGGCAATTGAGCAATAAACTGCGGGAGTATAAAGAACCACTGGGAAAACTGGTGTCCTGGGAAATGGGTAAAAGCCTCCAGGAGGGCCTGGGTGAAGTTCAGGAAATGATAGACATCTGTGATTTTGCCGTTGGCTTGTCGAGGCAACTCTACGGCCTCACCATGCATAGCGAAAGGCCGGGCCATCGCATGTATGAGCAATGGCATCCACTCGGCATTGTAGGGATCATATCGGCCTTCAATTTTCCTGTAGCCGTTTGGAGTTGGAATACTGCTCTAGCCTGGGTTTGCGGGGATGTGTGCATATGGAAGCCTTCTGAGAAAGCACCACTTTGCGGGATCGCCTGTCAGAAGATCACGGCCGAGGTGTTTAGAGATTGTGAGGTTCCTGAAGGAGTGAGTAACCTTGTTATTGGTGGCAGGGAACTGGGTGAATGGCTCTCCCATGATCATCGCATTCCTTTGGTGTCTGCTACTGGATCTACGAGAATGGGGAAAGCTGTAGGCGCCGCGGTTGGCGGCAGGCTGGGCCGAAGTTTATTGGAACTGGGCGGCAACAACGCCATCATCATTTCCCAACACGCAGACCTGGACATGTCAGTGATCGGTTGTGTGTTTGGTGCGGTGGGTACCGCGGGCCAAAGATGTACGTCTACCAGAAGATTGATCATACATACCTCTGTTTTCGACCAATTCAGGGATAAACTCGTGAAGGCCTATGGCCAACTAAAAATTGGCGATCCACTCCAGGCGGGTGTGCATGTGGGGCCGTTGATTGACCAGGATGCCGTAGCGGCTTACCTGCGTGCGGTGGAACAATGCAAAAAAGAAGGAGGCCGGTTTGTGGTTGAACCAGGTGTACTTACCGGAGAACAATTTTCGAGTGGCTGCTACGTAAAACCTTGTATTGCAGAGGTGGAGCCTGATTTTGGGATCGTTCACCAGGAAACCTTTGCCCCCATCCTGTATATCATGAAGTATGATACCATAGAGGAAGCCATTGCCATACAAAACGGTGTTCCGCAAGGGCTTTCATCTGCTATTATGACCCTGAACCTCAGGGAGTCAGAGCTGTTTCTCTCCCAGCGTGGCAGTGATTGCGGGATCGCTAATGTGAACATTGGTACCAGCGGCGCGGAGATCGGCGGTGCATTCGGCGGCGAGAAAGAGACGGGTGGCGGAAGGGAAAGTGGAAGCGATGCCTGGAAAGCCTACATGCGCCGTCAAACAAATACCATTAACTACACCAACACCCTTCCCTTGGCACAGGGTATTAAATTTGACCTTTAAACCCAGCTTTGAAGCTGTTTTTAACAGCCCGTTTCAGGGTAGAATTCTACATTTGTACCTAAACTTAATATTCAAATGACCGTACGCAAGTTGATGGTGATTGGCGTATTGGCTGCGTTTACCCTTGCAGCCCAAGCGCAGAAATCCGTGCAAGAAACCCCCAAGGGGTGGCATTTGCTTGATTCCATAGAGAATGGATATTACGGCATTAGCCTGGATAAAGCTTACCAAACCCTTCTGAAGGGCAAACAACCTAAACAGCAGGTGATCGTTGCCGTTATTGATTCTGGCGTGGATACCACCCATGAAGACCTGAAACCGGTATTGTGGATCAACAAGAAGGAAACACCCGGGAATGGGATCGATGACGATAAAAATGGGTATATCGATGACGTGCACGGTTGGAACTTTCTTGGCAATAAAAACGGCCAGAATGTTACGACGGACAGTGATGAAGCCGCGAGGGTTTACTATAGTCTGAAACAAAAATATGGCGACAGCATTCCGGATCTCAACACATTGAGTCTTGAACAGGCCGATGAAGTGCGCACCTTTGAACGCGCCAAATTCCAGATTGAAACCGCCGCCAAGGAAGCATCCATCATGGTGCTCCTCTACCGCAACATCGTTGAAAAACTTCCGGCAGCAGACAGCGTGCTTAAAACAGCGATGGGAAAACAACTCTACACAGGTGATCAGCTGACAGCGTTTAAACCAAAGTCGTCTGAAGAAAGTAAGTCGAAAAGCCTGATGCTAGGCTTGTTTCAGCAGTTACACGCCATGGAAGCTACCAATAAATCAATCATTGATGACTTGATGGGCTTCTACAATGGAGAAAAGAAAAAAGTAGAAAATCTCAACGGCCCTCCTACTGACTATCGTGGTATTGTTGGGGATAATCCCAATGATGTTAACGATAGGTTTTATGGAAACAACGATATTATGGCCTCGGACGCTACCCACGGAACCCACGTTTCCGGAATCATTGGTGCGGCCCGCGGCAACAGCAAGGGTATGGATGGTATTGCCAACGATGTACGGATCATGGTACTCCGCGCGGTTCCGGATGGAGATGAACACGATAAAGATATTGCCAATGCCATCCGTTATGCAGTTGACAATGGAGCAAAGGTGATTAATATGAGCTTTGGCAAGTATTTTTCGCCCCAGAAAAAATGGGTGGATGATGCCGTAAAATATGCTGAGGAAAAAGGAGTGTTGTTGGTGCACGCCGCGGGCAATGAGGCCACCAACGTAGACGACAAAAGGCATTTCCCAACAGCATACTATCTTGATGGAACAAAGGCCAGCAACTGGATCACTGTAGGTGCCAGCGGCCCCACTAAGAAAAACCTGGTTGCTTATTTTTCCAACTACGGAAAGAAAGATGTTGATGTCTTTGCGCCCGGCATGGATATCTATTCTACTATTCCTTCGGGTGATCAATATAAAATGGAGCAAGGGACAAGCATGGCCAGCCCAGTGGTGGCAGGGCTTGCAGCACTTATCATGTCATACTATCCGCAACTTAACGCAAAGGAGGTGAAGCAGATTATCGAAAAATCAGCCAAATCCCTGGATGCTACAGTCTACAAACCCAATGAGATGGATGAAAAAGGAGAACAGATGAATTTTAGCGAGTTGAGTGCTTCGGGTGGTGTGATCAATGCGGTGGAAGCCATCAAGCTTGCTGACGCACTGGCAGCTACTAAATCGGGTAAGACTTCACCAGCTAAACCAGCCCTTCCAAAATCGAGTGTAAAGAAAACACAGAAAGGTTAGAATTGAATTTTTAGTTTATGCGCCCACAGCCTGAAGAGTACGCTGCTTTTTACGAGACCTATGTTCGTCTCGTGCCTGAAAATGACCTCTTGGATGCTTTTCAACGCGCTATGGATGAAATCCATGAGGTGTTAGACACCATTCCTGCAGATAAGGCAGACTATGCCTATGCAGACGGTAAATGGACGGTTAAACAGCTCCTTCAACACATCATTGACACAGAAAGGGTTTTTTCCTATCGCGCAGTTTGCATAGCCCGGGGAGAAAAACAGCCCTTACCAGGATTTGATGAGAACGAATATGCAGCTGCTGCATATGTTGAGACCAGATCATTGAAAGAGATGAAAGAGGAACTCCTGGCCTTAAGGCATAGTGTTTACCTGATGTTTAAAGGGTTTACAATAGAGATGCTCAAACAAATAGGATCAGCCTCAGGAAAACCCATCAGTACCCTTGCACTAGGATATATCAGCGTTGGGCATATCCGTCACCATTTTACGATACTTCATGATCGATACGGGATATAAAAAAAGCGGAGGTGATGCCTCCGCTTTTTCCTTTACTTACTCCTGATTAATTTGTTCGTTTAGCAAGTGCAGTCTGTGTGATCATGTCATTCATGATGTTTACACTCTCACCGAGGTAAATATCTTTACTGAGTGATTTTACCCATTGCTTTCTTCTTTCCAGCTTATCATTGTCTGCTTCCAAACGCTTCTCATCTGTTGGGATCAGACTCAACTGCAATTCCTTGGGATTCTTATTGATCTCATCGATCCTTTTGATCGTATTCTTGATTTCCTTTTGCTCGGCTTTGTACTTCACGAGATTCAGCGAATACTCTTTATCGTTGATCTTTGCCAGTGCCTGACTTGTCTCTTTGATCGTCATAAAGGAGGGGCTTGTTTTAACCCTGTTCTCAGCGGCAATCTTTACAGCATTGGGATCATAGTATGATTTAGCCTGATTGTACGCTGCTTTTTGAATCTCATCCCAGGGTAGTGCATCCGGATTATCTTTCTCCCTGTACTTCAGGTATTCATACTGATCAGGAATGACGATGTCAGGAACAACACCCCTTAACTGGGTTGATCCGCCATTGATACGATAGAACTTCTGAAGGGTCAGCTTCACGGTTCCAAGTTGTTCTGTAGCATTCATGGCGGTGAGCGGTCCGTTGGCACTGCCGTCAAGACCGATGTTACGTTGAACAGTACCCTTACCATAGGTAGAAGAACTACCGATGATGACACCGCGTTTATAATCCTGGATAGCTGCAGCAAAGATCTCAGACGCTGATGCAGAAAACTCATTTACCATTACTGCAAGAGGGCCATCGTACAATACAGAACGGTCCCTATCCCTCAATACGTTTGGATTTCCTTCCCTGTCTTTCACTTGCACTATGGGACCATCCTCAATAAAGAAGCCTACCATTTGCACCACATCATATAAAGAACCACCGCCATTGTTGCGAAGATCCATAATGATGCCGTCAATACCCTGCTCTTTCAATTTGATGATCTCACGGGAAACGTCGATGGCACAACGTGCGCCATTAGGTCTTTCCCAGTCGGCATAAAATTCTGGCAGGAAGATATAACCTATCTTTTTATTGTTCTCATTGATAATCACACTGCGCGCAAAAGTTTCCTCGGTTACAATTTCCTCACGGATCATGGTAACCACTTTAATGGAGCCGTCTGCTTTTTTGAGGGTAAGTCTCACCTCGGTGCCTTTCTTACCACGGATCAGTTTTACTGCATCCTCTGTATCAAAGCCAGTTAGATCTGTGGGCTCTTCTGCACCCTGCCCTACTTTTAAAACAATGTCACCCACTACAATCTGCTGTGATTTCCAGGCAGGACTTCCCGCTACAATCGTGGCAATCTTGATTGTACCGTCATCAGGACGAAGAGAGGCGCCGATACCAAAGAACCGACCACTCATCTGTTCATCGAAATATCGTTTCTCTACCGGAGGGAAAAAAGTAGTGTGCGGGTCCATGGTTGTGGTGATGGTGTTCACCAACAGGTTGAACCTTTCCTCCTCATTGAATTTATTCTTAAGGCGTTCGAAGTTTCTGCCCATCACCACTGACACCTTCGTTCTGGCTTCTTTCTCCAGTTCGGAATCGGTTTTCATCACATAACCCTGTGTAGACTTGTTGGTCTCCCTTGCATCAAGCAAATCAGCATATCTTTCAAGCGACATGAATTTGAGCCGCTTTCTCCAGCTTTCCTTCCTTGCGGATTCATTTGCTGGAAAATCAATCTTGTCTGCATCCATGATCACAGACTCATCAACGGTATAATTGAAACTTTTTTCTAAGATCTCAGGATAGTAAGCGGCCACTTCGCCCAGACGTTTCTGGTAGATCGCATTGGCTGCCGGGAAAAACTGCATGGGAGCACCATGAAGTTCATCATCGATATTGTTTTCGAGCTTTTTAAGTTCCTTGATATCTGACTGGAGGAAGATGTTTTTATCCGGATCGAGGGAGTTAAGATACTTCTTGAAGATGTCTGCAGAGAACTTATCATCAATCTTTTGAGGACTGTAGTGGTTCTCTTCCAGCATCTCTGCCACTTGTTGAAAAATCTTTTCATACTTGGTAGGTGGATTGTTCCGGCCAGAGGTATTGAAGGCAATCAGGATACCTGCGAAAACTATAATGAGGAGTACGGGTAAGGATCGTTTGCTAAACATATATTGAAACGTTTTACGAAACATACTCAAATGTAACGGAAAATCACCGCTTATGTTGCCGTTCCCCCTGCTTTTAACGAAGCGTTGAATTATGGGGATGAACGGTTGAATACCAACATAAAGAATCCCCTGCAAGGCAGGGGATAGAAGGGAGCGTGATGGGGCTCGAACCCACGACCCTCAGAACCACAATCTGATGCTCTAACCAGCTGAGCTACACACTCCGTGTTTGGGGACGGCAAAAATAGGCAAAAGCAGCTCTTTTACAAAATCTTGTAGGGATTATCTGTTTATCTTCGCGGCCATCAAAAGATATTATGAGTCTCTGGCTTTTTGCAATCCCACTTATATCAGCGTTCATTGGCTATTTCACGAATTGGGTGGCCATTAAGATGCTGTTTCATCCCAAAGAGCCATTTCGTATTCTGGGCCTGACTATTCAAGGGATCTTCCCTAAACGCCAACAGCAGTTTGGCGAAAAACTGGGAAAGCTGGTCAGTACAGAATTCCTGAGTTTTACCGATATAGAGAAAAAGATTTCTGATCCGGCAAACCTGGATAAGCTAATGCCCACTGTTGAGGTGCATATTGATCATTTCCTACAGCATAAACTGCCCCAAGCCTTCCCGATGATCGCTATGTTTATTGGAGAGAAAACCATTGCCACCCTTAAAACGGCATTCATGGAAGAACTAAGCAGCCTCTTCCCCACCCTGATGCAACGCTATGCAGGCGTACTCCAGGAAGAACTTGACCTTGAGAAGATCGTTATAAACAAAGTAAGAAAATTATCTTCTGATAAACTGGAAGATCTTTTGTACCAGATAATGTCCCGGGAATTCAGGTTTGTGGAACTCATCGGGGCTGTACTTGGATTCTTAATAGGTCTGATCCAGGTAGGAATTACATTGCTTACCGCCTGATCCCAATGCTATCTTATTGGTTTTGTTGAACCGTTTGCCGTTCATCACGTTATTAACGTTTCACAATAATATTAAGATGGGAAAGCAAAGGTTTTTCTGCCGCTTCGCATCTAATCAACCAAATCGCTTACATGAGACATTTGCTGCTTGTATTCCTAACGCTAACTACCACCGGTCTTTGGGCACAACCACCTGCCGGTATGAACCGCGGCGGCGGCCAGGGGATGAATATGGGCCGATTTTACGGGAAAGTGGTGGATGCAAAAACCAATAAACCCGTGGAAGCTGCCTCCATACAGCTGATCGGTAATAAATTTGACAGTGTTCAAAAGAAGCGGGTAGAAGCTGTGCTCGGTGGACAGCTTACAGCAGCAAACGGAGACTTTGCGATTGAGAACCTGCCTGTTATGGGTCAGTTCAAATTAAAAATCACGGCAATTGGTTACGAACAATACGAGCAGGCTATCAAGTTTGATATTAAGCCCGGTGGTGATATGTCTACCATGATGAACGCCATCGATAAAGATCTCGGAAACATCAAACTCAATATTGACGCAAAGCAACTGGAAACGGTTACAGTCACTGCCACAAAGCCATTCATGCAGATGGGTGTTGACCGCCGGATATTCAATGTAGAGAAGAGTCTTGTTTCCCAGGGCCAGACGGCTACTGAACTGATGCGCAATATTCCAGGGTTGAACGTGGATATTGACGGAAATGTGACCCTCCGCAATGCAACACCTACCATTTTTGTAGATGGCAGGCCTACTACACTTACCCTAGATCAAATCCCGGCTGACGCTATTGCCTCTGTAGAAATGATCACCAATCCTTCAGCAAAATATGACGCCTCAGGCGGCATGGCAGGCATTCTAAATATCGTACTAAAAAAGAACCGCCGTGCAGGTTACAATGGTAACCTCAGGGCCGGTATCGATTCCCGTGCAAAAATTAATCTTGGCGGTGACCTTAACGTCCGCCAGGGTAAGGTGAATATGTTCCTGAGCGGTATGTACAACCAACGCAAAAACATTGGTGTTGGACAATCGATCCGTACAGAAACCTACTATGATCCAAATGTGCGGTTCACGCAGAATAATAATCCAATTGGTGAAGGGGCGTTTATGTTCATTCGCGGGGGCTTTGATTTTCTGATAGACAATAGAAATACCGTCACCTTGAGTGCAAACTATGTGAGGGGAGATCGATCCAGCAAGGATCTTTTAAAAATTCAGACAGATACCTTGTCAAATCCTGTAACAACATCTTTCTCAGACAGGACTACGTTTAATGATTTTTATTTTAGGAATAATAACCTCGCTTTAGGCTACAAACGACTATTCAAAAAATCAGGCATGGAGTTGACATCTGACATCAACTACAGCATGGCTAAAAATGGTAGTGAAGGCGGATTTAGAACAGATTATTTTGACGAGAACAACAATCCGAAAGGTATTCCTATTTACCAGACGCAGGAAGGAACAGGTAACAATAAGAACTTTACTTTCCAGACGGATTACATCAACCCGTTGAATGATAAATCCAAAATGGAATTGGGTGTAAGGGCCGCTATTCGGGATGTGCAGAATGAGAACCTGAATTATATCCAGGATCCAATCACTGGTGAACTTATTCCCATCGCGCAGATTAATGCGAATTTCAAATACCAGGAGCAGGTCTATGCAGCATATGGAACCTATTCCAGCAAAGTAGGTGAAACCTTGTCGTTCCAACTGGGTTTAAGAGCCGAGAGTTCAAGATATGACGGAACCCTGTTAACGGACGGGTCAACATTTAGTAACTCCTTTCCGATCAGCCTTTTCCCCAGCATTTTCGTAACTAAAAAGCTCAAGGACAATGCCGATCTTCAGTTGAATTACTCGCGCAGGATCAACAGGCCAAATTTCTTCCAGTTGATGCCCTTCGTGGATTACACGGATTCCCTGAACATTAACAAAGGAAACCCCAACCTGGTACCCGAGTTCACCAATTCGTTTGAACTTTCTTACCAAAAAAACATGAAGAAAGGACATAGTCTGCTATTCTCTGGTTGGTTCAAGTATACTGACAATCTCATTACCCGCTTCCAAGTTAGGGAACCAAGTTCTGTGCCAGGCAGGGATGTAATCATCAATACCTACATCAATGCCAACAGTAGCCGGGCCTACGGATTGGAAATCACATCCAGAAATCCTTTGTCGAAATGGCTTGACGCAACCACAAACCTTAATTTCTTCAATTCTAAAATCAATACGGATAGTATCGTTTCAGGTTCCACCATCGGTGACATCTGGAGTTTCTTTGGTAAATTGAATCTGGCGTTTAAATTACCGGATAACTGGTCTATGCAATTGAGTGCCGACTACCAAAGCAAGGCTATTCTGCCTCAGGGTGGCGGCGGCGGCGGTGGTCGAGGCGGCGGCGGCGGTGGCTGGGGTGGTTTTGTACAGACAACCGCACAGGGTTTTGTTAAGCCTAACTATGGTGTAGACTTTGCTATCCGCAAAGAATTTATGAAAGAGAAGCGCGCATCCCTTGCATTGAGTATCAACGATATTTTCAAAACACGCCGGTACGCCACATTCTCCGAGTCAGAGTTTTTTGTGCAGGACTTTGTACGCAGACAAGACTGGAGGGTAGTAAGGTTGAATTTCAATTTCCGTTTCGGCAAGTTTGACACCAACCTGTTCAAACGCAAGAACAACAGGAGTGGTAACGATACCGGTGGAGATATGCAAATGCAATAAGCTTCACAATCTTGATATAAAAAACAAATGCCGCGATCTGCGGCATTTGTTTTTTATTGATGGTTTGATTTCCCTTCCAGCATAGGCACAAATGAAAATCGATCAAATCGTTCCTCTTGAAACTCCCCCTCTCCTGTTTTAGTGATCCGCATCATCCTCTGTACGTCATCCTCATTCACGGGAATAACCATCACTCCACCCACTTTCAATTGCTGCAAGAGTTTTTCCGGAATATGCGGAGCAGCAGCGGTAATAATGACTTTGTCAAAAGGCGCAAAAGTGGGCAAGCCTTCAAAGCCATCCCCGAAAAAAAGTTTAATGTTCCGAAATGACTTCAGATAGGAGAATTCCTTGTTCGCATCAAATAACTTCTTCTGCCTTTCAATACTAAAAACCTGTACCCCCATTTGTCCAAGGACTGCTGCCTGGTAGCCGCTTCCCGTTCCTATTTCAAGTACTTTATCAAAAGGCTTGCATTGTAGCAGTTGCGTTTGGTAAGCCACGGTATAGGGCTGTGAGATCGTTTGCCCCTCCCCAATCGGAAATGCCTTGTCGTCATAGGCAATACTCGTAAACGCGGAATCAAGGAAATAATGCCTGGGAACGGTTGAAATGGCTTCCAGTACCCGCTCGTCTGTAATGCCTTTTGTTCTAAGTTCCTCAACCAATTTCTTCCGTAAGCCTTTGTGGCGATAATGATCTTCCGAAGGGCGCATGGTCGCAAATCTAATTCAATTATTAAACTTGATTCAAATTGTAATTTGACTCAGCCCGCCTGATTCAGGTTTCGATGAATGGTAGTACATTCCATGCAAATTTTCCTTTATGAAATGTGTTACTGTGTCCAGAAACTGGTTGTGGATAGCCGTGATCGCGCTGCTATTTGCTTCCTGTAAGCCCAGTGATGAAAAAATCGCTGAGGCGGTCAAGGCTAAAATTGGTGCCGTGGCCTCAACCATCAATGTATCGGTTGCCGATGGTGTAGCAACGCTGACCGGCGAAGTGAAAGACGAAGCCACAAAAGCTGCTGCTGAAACTGCATTACAGGGAATCAAAGGGCTTAAATCTGTTGTCAACAGTTTGACTGTTCCACCGCCACCTCCACCACCCGTAGTGATCAATCCTGACGACGTACTTAGGAAAGGAATCGATTCTGTTTTTGCCGCGAAATCCATCAAAGGAGTATCAGCTGCCGTTGCTGAAGGCGTGGTTACACTCACCGGCACCATCAAAAAATCTGAACTCACAAAGGTGATGCAGGCAGCCAATGAGCTGAAGCCAAAGAAAGTTCTCAATCAAATGACGATCAAATAACAAAACCATGGCATTACAGGAAAAATATGCATCGTTAATCTCTTTTGTACACGGTAATGGCGTTACCAATGCCACTGTTCAGGAACAGGAAGGTGTACTGTATGTTACTGCCACTGCTCCTTCTGGCGCGGTGAAAGACGAGATCTGGAAAATGTATGAAGTCATCGATCCAGAAATGCGCTCAGGTGATCTGGTGTTGAATATCTCCGTTGATCCCGCAGCGGAAAAAACATATGAAGTGAAATCCGGCGACAACCTTTCAAAAATTGCAGCCAAGTTTGGCGGAATTACCTGGAAGGACATTTTTGAAGCCAACAAGGATACCATTAAGGATCCGGATAAGATCTTCCCAGGACAGGTGTTGAAGATTCCTGGTTAGAGCGTTATCATGTTATTGGGTTATTAGGTTATTGAACAAAGCATCAATAACTTAATAACCCAATAACTTAATAACCCCATCTTCTACGGCGCCAGATCTTCAATAATGGCCTTGATCTTCGCATCCAGCTGCGCTGTTACTTCATCAAATGCTGATTTTGACGAAAGCACAGTGTTCACACTGAAATAGAATTTGATTTTTGGTTCCGTGCCAGATGGTCTCGCACTGATCTTGCTCCCATCAGCCAACACAAACTGAAGTACATTGCTTATCGGCAAATCTATCGTCCACTCTTCTCCCGTTGCTAGATTCTTACCTTTTCGATACTCATAATCCAACAACTGCACCACAGGCGATCCACCCAACTGAGCAGGTGGCTGTTGGCGGTAGCGTTGCATCATATCTGCAATCTGTTGTTGTCCGTCCATCCCTTTCTTAGTGATCGATATCAGGTGCTCTTTATAGTACCCGTATTCAAGGTACAGATCGATGAGCTTTTCAAAAAGGCTGCGGCCCTTGTTCTTTTCATACGCGGCCATTTCACACAGCAATGCCACGGCACTCACTGCGTCTTTATCCCGTAAACGATCTCCAATCATCAATCCGTATGATTCTTCACCACCGATAACATAGTTCTCTGAACCCTCCTTAGACTTAATCAGTTCAGCGATCCATTTAAAACCGGTGAGCACGTTGTAGCAGTTTACCCCGTTCTTCTTGGCAAATACATCGATCATATCTGTGGTCACAATCGTCTTTACCACCATGTCTTCCGGCTTCGCAATGCCTTTCGCCTTGCGGGCCTCAATCATATAGTTGAAAGCCAATACAGCTGTCTGGTTTCCGTTCAATAAAACCCATTTCCCATTCAGATCCTTAACGGCAATGCCTACCCTATCCGCATCAGGATCGGTGCCCAGCAGAATATCCGCATCAACAGCTTCCGCTTTCTTCAAGCCTATGCTCATGGCCTCACTCTCTTCCGGATTAGGATACACAACGGTAGGGAAATTGCCGTCAGGAGTGATCTGCTCTTCCACCAGGTGCACATTGGTAAACCCAAATCTCTTCAGCACTTCAGGCACCAATTTTATACCGGTACCATGAATGGGGGTATACACGATTTTTAGATCATGTTGTTTGGCAATGACCTCAGGGTAAACACTCAACCCTTTAACCATCTCGTAATAAGCTTCGTCCATTTCTTTTCCCACCAGTGTGATATTGGCCTCACCGCCCGACCATTTTACATCTTCCACCCGGGTGATCTTATCTACCTCAGTGATTACATTTTTATCATGAGGAGGCACCAACTGTCCGCCATCGTTCCAATAAGCCTTGTAACCATTATATTCCTTTGGATTGTGGGAAGCAGTGCAAACTACGCCACCCTGACATCCTTTATAACGGATGGTGAAGCTTAATTCAGGCGTTGGTCGTAGCGCTTCAAAAAGATAAACCTGGATACCGTTTGCGGCCATCACATTAGCGGTGATCTCTGCAAACAATCGACTGTTGTTACGGCTATCGTGCGCAACAGCCACCTTAACAGTTTGGCCGGGAAATGATGCGAGCAGGTAATTGGCATACCCCTGGGTAGCCATGCCCACCGTGTATTTATTGATCCGGTTGGTACCAACACCCATCACGCCACGCAGACCTCCGGTGCCAAACTCTAAGTTGCGGTAAAATGCGTCCGCAAGCTCCTTTGGATTCTCATCGGATAATTTTTTAATCTCCTTTTTCGTTTCTTCATCATAATTTCCGTTCAGCCATGCCTGAACGCGTTGCTCAATGGCAGCATCCATATTCTGTTGTTTTGCGTTTATAGAGTGATGAAGATATTGAATTTTTATTTTTGCGATGTTGACCAGATTTCTCACTATACCGCTTCTGCTCTTGCAACTCGCTGTGAACGGGAATACTCAACCTATTGGTGATACCGCTGTGCCGGATAAAACAAAAGTATGGGTAGTTGCATCCGCTCAGTCTGCACTGTGGGCAGGCTCTTTTATTGCACTCAACAAGGCCTGGTATGCTGATTACCCTAAACAGTCGTTTGATTTGTTTTATT
>JBASZQ010000016.1:0-10383 GCA_049661025.1 Chitinophagaceae bacterium
GTTCTATGAGTGGCAGTGGCACGGGTGAGTTGCTGGATGAACTGGTGAAAGGCATTAATGAAGATGCCGAAGATCACGCTGCTGACATTCCAAGGATATCGATCATCGGACAACCTAATGTGGGAAAATCCTCCTTGCTGAATGCGTTGGTGGGTTCTGAGCGTACTATCGTCAGTGATGTCGCCGGTACAACAAGGGATACCATCCATACACACTACAAGCTCTTCCAGAAGGAGTTTATTCTAATTGATACTGCGGGAATCAGGCGGAAATCCAAGGTGAACGAAGACCTGGAATTTTATTCTGTAATCCGTGCCATCAAAGCGCTGGATGAATCAGACGTCTGCCTCCTTTTGCTGGATGCTGAAAAAGGGATCACACAACAGGATCTGAACATCTTCAGCCTTGCTGAGAAAAAGGGCAAAGGGATCGTGTTACTGGTCAACAAATGGGACCTGATGGAGAAAGAGACCAATACCGCGAGAGACTATGAGCGGGAGTTAAAGAAGCGAATTGCCCCATTCAGCGACGTACCTATTCTCTTTATTTCAGCAAAGGAAAAGACAAGGATATTCAAGGCCGTGGAACTGGCCCTGGAAGTATTTGATAACAGGACCCGGAAGATACCTACCTCCAGACTCAATGAGGTGATGCTCAAAGCTGTGGAAGCCTACCATGCCCCGGCCGTTCGGGGAAATCCTGTCCGGATCAAGTATATTACTCAGTTGCCAACCCAAGTGCCCAGTTTCGCATTCTTTGCCAACTATCCAGATGACATTAAGAACCCTTATAAAAACTACCTGGAAAACAAGCTACGGGAACATTTTAATTTCAGCGGGGTGCCTGTGCGGATCTTTTTCCGCAAAAAGTAGTAGAAACGACTGATTTTGTTTGGAAAAATGGCAGAAAATGCGTTACTTTGCGCCACCATTTTCAAAATTTAAATCTACAATGAAAAAAGTATTAGCAATCTTCGCCGTAGCTGCTGTATTCGCAGCTTGTAACAACGCTTCTGAAACTGCAGCTGCTGCAGCGGATTCAGTATCTGCCACCATCGATTCTACTGCTTCTGCAGTATCTAACACTGTTGATTCAGCAAAAGCTGCTATGGATTCTACAGCTGCTAAAGTTGATTCAACTGTTAAAGCTGCTACTGATTCAGTAAAGGCTAAAGTTGAAGAAATTAAGAAGTAATTGCTTCTGACGATACAATAAAAAACCCCCGCTTGTCGGGGGTTTTTTATTTGTCATTTATTTGAGGCGGCTAAGAATCTTTTTGACCTGTTTGGTGAAACTGGCGAGTTCCTCTTTTTTGTGTTGGATGAATCCATTGTCTTCAAGGCTCCCCACTACCTTATCCATTTCTTTTTCGTCCTCATATACCATTTGCCGGAACGGGTTCTCGTAGTCTTTTTTTCTTGAAGCGATGATACCCTCATTGATCCAGGTAAAGGTTTGGATACCTTCTCTCAGCCATTGGCTGATAACTTCAAGGGTCGGTTGGCTTTTTGTTCCGGAGATTTCAAGCAGGGAAGCATACGCGTGTTGAAACACTTGTTCCGGATAGGCTTCCGTCTGTTTGATGTAGAATTGATGAACAGCTTCCCAGTCCTTGATTTTGTCTTTATGAATTGCTTCGCGGAAGGTTGAAAAAGCCCCTTCGGGAATCAGCTGCCCGCCGAGGTTGATCCAGTTTTTTCGCTGGCTTCTAGCTGGAAGGGCCGCCAATATAGCTTTCGTGTTGGGTTGATCCAGTTTTTTAATGAGATGCTGAATGCCGTAGTAGCGAATCATGCTGATGTACATGTCATACGCTTTCTGCACTTTCAACAGCAATACTTTCCTGTCCGTATTTTCAAATCCTTCTGCCAGGATTTCTAGTTGCTCCACAAGGGGATCTTTGCGATCCAGCAGATCCTTACCAGCTTTGATACATTTGGTAAAGTCTTTTTCGCCAGGGTTTGCAGCCCTTCCTGTAAATCCGGCCATCAGTTCCATCGCTTCAAACATTTCATTAATGCTGTCTGGTGCGAGGTAAGCCGTTTCCAGGTGCTGGTGCTTAGTTTTGCGAGAATCCCTTGATCCATACTTCCATTCATTGCGCGTCAGGGCATAAAGGTTATACATAAACCAATAAGCAGGCATGATCACAAGACGATCATGCGCAACATCGTTGCTTACGAGGGAAAATGGCAGTTTGATGTTTAACTCAGCCGGAAAGTCTCCCTTGCTGATAATGGTGAAGCTGGCAAATTTCGAATTGTGCTTTAGACTTACGCAAAGGCCAGGCCAGAATCCTCTTCCTGCCTGAAGTTCACCATCCGCACTGCGTGAGTTATGATTGGACCCGATGGTTGCGCCAGCGGCCATATTGGATTGCCCCTGGATAAGTGCTGCACAAAGAAAGGAGTTGTTGTGATGTTGTTCGTGAAAGGGGAAGATCAACGAATTCAAAACCTCGCAACAGGAGATCGTGGAATTGTCGCCCAGGTATGAGTTGATCAGCCTCGCACCATATTTCAATTGAGAGTGTGAAGCCATAAAGAATCTTACAGCTTTCACACCGTAGAAAAGTTTACAGCCTTCCCCAACAATACCGTTCACCAGCTCACAACCTTCTCCAATCTGCGTATTGGCCTCAGCAGAGCTATTGATGGTAAGATTCTTCAGTTTGTTTGCACCTTTGATGTACACATCGCTCCCCATCCAAACATCTTTAATGATCCGGGAGTTCTTGATCACGGTGCGGTCCCCGATCTTACCATAGTATCCCCGCTGTTTATCAAACTGTTTTTCAGTGAATGCTAAAAAACGGTTGAGCATCTGCTCGTCGTTCCGGAACTTGGCCCACATATATGCATCACCCGGAAGCATGCCATTGAAAGGGATGATTTTCCTGCCGGCATTTTCATTGCAAACCTCCAGCCAAATCCTGATGTTTTCAGGTTCACCCTGCTTAATAATTCCATTTCCGAACTTGGCTGCACTAGTTGTAGCCAATTCATTGACGTTAACGATCATCACATCATTGCCTAGGATATAATGACTCATGTAGTTCACGTTATCGATCACTACATTGTCACCAAGATCACAGCTGATGATGGTACTGTTATACAGGCCAACGGGCATTCTGAGGTTGTGGAACTCCAGGAAATACGGTTCCAGTTTTCCGATCCTGACAAGGCCGTAGAATTTACAATTCTTGACCAGGGATGGATTGAATGCATCTGAGACTAGGATCTTATTCCAGTTGTCTGAAGTATTGTTGTTGCGCACCAGCATTTCAATCTCCATCGCACTCAGTTGCCTGTATACAGTGCCGTTTCGGTTCTGCCGGTTGCGAAGATGGTATTCATTCTTACCCTTGGGTAGGTATTCAGGAGCAATGAATCCGTACCCGATATTAGATAAAGGGTTCCTGATGATTTTATTCAACGGTTACACTTTTTGCGAGGTTTCTTGGTTTATCAACGTCATATCCTTTTAACACACCGATGTAGTACGCCAGCAGTTGCATGGGAATGACACTGATGATGGGTGCGATGAGTTCATCTGCTTCGGGGATGGCGATCACATCATCGGCGAGGCCGGTGATCACATCGTCTCCTTCTGTGATGACGGCAATGACCTTTCCTTTCCTTGCTTTGATTTCCTGCATATTACTCACGATCTTCTCGTGATAGGAATCCTTGGTGGCAACAAACACAACGGGGAGTGTTTCATCCACCAGTGCGATGGGACCGTGCTTCATTTCTGCTGCAGGATAGCCTTCAGCATGGATATAAGAAATCTCTTTCAGTTTCAATGCGCCTTCCAGTGCCACTGGGAAATTGTATCCACGGCCCAGGTACAGCATGTCTTTTGCATCAGCATATTTTGCTGCAACGGCTTTGATGGATTCACTCAGTTTAAGCGTTGCTTCCACTTTTGCCGGTACTTCATGCAGCTCATTCAACAGGTGCATATAACGGTCATGCGTGATCGTTTTCTTTTCGATGGCGATGCGAAGAGCCACCATGGTCAACACTGTCAACTGTGCCGTAAATGCCTTGGTACTCGCCACGCCGATCTCGGGTCCTGCGTGTGTATACGCACCGGCATGAGACGCGCGGGCAATGCTGGATCCCACTACATTGAGAATACCAAATATGATGGCACCCTGTTCTTTCGCCTTTTCAATAGCCACAAGGGTATCCGCGGTTTCACCACTTTGTGAAATCGCCATGATGATGTCACCTTTCTGGATCACCGGATTGCGATACCTGAATTCAGATGCATATTCCACTTCCACCGGTATCCGGCAAAGCTCTTCAAAAATATATTCTGCCACCAGGCCTGCATGCCAGCTGGTTCCACAGGCTACCATAATGATTCTTTGTGCATGGATGAACCGCTCCATGTTGTTCTCTACGCCACTCATCTTGATGGTGCCTTTTTCTGCATCGAGCCGGCCGCGTAAACAATCATAAATGGTTTCTGATTGCTCAAAAATCTCCTTGATCATGAAATGGTCAAATCCGCCTTTCTCAATCGCGGCCAGTTCCATGTCCAGCTTTTGAACGAACGGCGTTATTTTTTCATTTCCGAGGTTTTTAAGGATCAGCTCATCCGGCTTCAATATGGCCAATTCATAATCATTTACATACACCACTTCTTTGGTGTATTCGATGATGGGGGAGGCATCAGAAGCCAGAAAATGTTCTCCCTTGCCAATGCCAATCACCAATGGACTTCCTTTTCTTGCTGCGATCAGGGTGTCTGGCTTATCGGCATCCAGCAGAACGATCACATAAGCGCCCACTACACGTTTCAAAGCAATGCGTACGGCTTCTTCCAGTTCACAGTTGTTGTTGATCCAGATATCCTCTATGAAGTTCAGCAACACCTCAGTATCGGTATCGCTCTTAAATACGTATCCTTTTTTGATCAGGTCCTGTTTCAACTGGGCATAGTTCTCAATGATCCCATTGTGGATCATGGCAAGTTTACCCGATTTAGACATATGAGGATGCGCATTCCTGTCGCTGGGTTCGCCGTGGGTAGCCCAACGGGTATGACCAATACCGATGTGTGCGGGCAGGGCCTTGCCGATCAGGTGCTCTTCGAGCTCAGCCACTTTGCCTTGTTTTTTATATACGTTCAGGCCTTTTTCGTCCAAAAGAGCTACGCCGGCACTGTCGTACCCCCTGTATTCCAGTCGTTTAAGTCCTTTAAGTATAATGGGATACGCTTCTTTTTGGCCTACATAGGCTACAATTCCACACATATGGTTTCAGGTTAATGTTTAGGGTTGCAAGATAATCAAGGAATAACAGTGTTGATAACGTAATGTGTTGGAATATATTATTTAATGTGACAATGCGGTAATGCGGCAATGCGGTAATGTTGGAAGCGCGGCTGAACGCTTCGCGTAGGCATTGAGGCATTGGGCACTTGGCATTACCGCATTTCCGCATTGCCAAATTATCAAATTTACAGCAGCGTTCCTTTCAGCAACAGATAGGCACAACTGAAGTAGATGATCAATCCGCTGACATCCACGAGGGTTGCCACAAAGGGAGCGGAGGATACAGCGGGATCGGCGCCGAGTTTTTTAAGCAGGAGGGGGAGCATGGAGCCCGTCAGGGTACCGAAGAGCACAACGCCGATGAGGGAAAGGCCAACGGTTATGCCGATCTCCATATAGTATTCACCGTATGATGAAGGAATGAATTGAGCCCAGAGGATCACCCGCAGAAAACCGATGATACCCAGCAGGGTACCCAGCATAAGTCCGGAAAGAATCTCTCTTTTCATAACTCTCCACCAATCTGCCAGGGTCACCTCGCCTACGGCCATGGACTGAATGATCAGGGTTGACGCCTGTGATCCACTGTTTCCGCCACTGGAGATGATCAACGGAATAAATAATGCAAGCACCACGGCTCTGGCAATCTCGTTCTCATAATAACCCATGGCAGTAGCCGTAAGCATCTCACCAATGAACAGTACCACCAACCAGCCCGCACGTTTCTGGAATAGTTTAACGATCGGTACTTCCAGGTACGGTTCATCCAATGCCTCAGAACCCCCGATTTTCTGCATGTCTTCACTGAATTCTTCATTGGCCACCCACAACACGTCATCGATGGTCACAATGCCGAGGAGGATGTTATTGTCATTTACCACGGGCAGGGCTACCCGATTATTCATCTTGAAGACCTGGTTCGCTATTTCCTGATCGTCATTGGCATTTAGAGCGATGTATCTGCCGTCCACAAGTTCCTTGACTTTTTTTTCTGGTGGCGCAAAGATAAATTCCCGGATCCTGACGTCATCAATCAGCTGACCATGATCGTTCACCACATACACTACATCTACCGTCTCAGAGTTCTTACCAAAATGGCGGATATGCTCCATCACTTCCTGTGTGGTCCAATGTTCCCATACTGCCAGATAATCTGGCGTCATTAGCCTTCCCACACTTCCTTCCGGGTACCCCAGGAGTGCAAGAGTGATTTTTCGCTCCTCAGGCTCAAGAAGTTTGATTAGTTCCCGAACCACTTCCACAGGTAATTCTTCCATAAAGGCAGTACGGTCATCCGCAGGAAGGGCGTTCAGCAATTCCGCAGATTTCAATGGAGGCAACTCTTGCATGATCCGTTTCTGTTCAGGAAAGTCAAGGATCTTGAAGGTGCTGGAGGCGCGGTTTGTAGACAAAGTCGAGATAATCTGGACTGCATAGTCGTCATATTCATTGATCAGGTCAGCCACGTCGCTGATGTTCTGGCTGTTCAGAAACTCATGGATCTCAAGTTTATGATCTCTGGAGATAACGTCTTCAAACTGCTCCTGTATAGTCTGATGGCCCAGTTCCATGAAATAGTATTTGAATGGATGCGTAAAAGTAGTTTTTTTGTGCTCAGAATATGATACTTCCAGCCTTATTCATTGCGCCGGTGCCAGAGAAAGGTCGTGGTGTGTACACTGCAGAGGACCTCGTTAAAGGAACCATTGTTGAAGTTTCTCCCGTTGTTGTGATGACGGGAGAGGAGCGGGTGCATTTAGACAAGACCACTATGCACGATTACATCTTTGAATGGGGAAGCAGGCGGGATCATTGTTGCGTAGCGCTGGGGTATGTCTCTGTCTACAATCATTCCTACAGTTCAAACTGCGAGTATGAGATGGACTATGAATACAATACCATTACCATCAAAACGGTGCGTTCCATCGGTGCAGGTGAGGAACTGACGATCAATTACAATGGCACCTGGAACAACAAAAAAAAGGTGTGGTTTGATGTCAAGGATTGATCATCCGAAGTTTTCAAGAATTGTTTCCACATCTTTTCGATAGTGCCCGCCAAATAGTAACAGGTGTGCAAGAAGCGGATACAGCTGGTGAATTTTTTCCCGTTCCGCAAAGCCGGGTTGCAGTGGGAAAGCCTGTTGATAGCCTTCATAAAAAGCAGGTTCGAAACCACCAAAGAGTTTACTCATGGCGAGGTCCATCTCGCGGTGTCCATAGTATGGTGCAGGATCAAAAATGGCAACATGGCCATTCTGCCAGACCATAAAATTGCCGTTCCATAGATCGCCATGCAGTAAGGCCGGCTTTTCTACCGGAATCAGCGATGATAGTTTCCCACAGAGATTTTCAGCCTTGGATGCATAACCGGGGTCCAGCAGATGGTGATCCACCGCCCTTCGGGTGAGTTTCAGGATTCGTTCTTCTGCATAAAAATCTGACCACTGCTGATGCCAGTGATTACTCTGAGGAATTTTACCGATATAGTTGTTATAGTCTAGTCCATACTGTGTGTGGGTCATCTGGTGTTGTGCAGCCAGGGAACTTCCGAAATTCTCCCAGAAATCCGGCTGGGGCTGGCCTTTTTCCAGGAATTCCATCACCACATAGATCTCCTGATGATACTTGCCGTCAAACAATGGCCTGGCAACTTTCATAGCGCCGGCGTTAGCCAGCATATCCAATCCTTTGGCTTCTTTTTCAAAAAAATCAAGGCCGAACAAAGCGGCATTGCGTTTCATAAAGAATTTACCCTTGCTTGTATTCACGAGGAAGGGTTGGCTGATGGCAGAACCGGTGAGTGGGGCAAGAGATTGTATGGTGATCAATTCTTTGAAAAATGCAGAAAAGCATAGTTCAAGATGATGGGTAAACTGTTGATGGATTGGCATGGGCTAAAGATAAGCAATTCGTCAGGCTGACGGGCTGACCTTGATCATTCTGTGACAACATTATATACTTCTGATTTCCAAGGGAAAAAAACGGTTGAATATGGTGTTTTTAACGGATCAGGAATAAGACATAAAGAACTTATTTGCATGACAAACAGTATGGAGGAACAAGGGCAGGATATCTTACATTTGGGGCTTAAACGAATGCAGTATGTCCAGCAAAGATCTTTTTCAAAGCCCTGACTATTTCGCTTTGGATGAACTCCTGTCTGAAGAGCACAAAATGGTTCGGGAATCCGTGCGGAGTTATGTTAAGCGAGAGATTTCGCCCATTATTGAGGAGTATGCTCAAAGGGCTGAATTTCCGCAACAGATCGTCCGGCAGTTGGGGGACCTGGGATGTTTTGGTCCAACCGTGCCAGTGGAATATGGAGGGGGTGGGTTAGACTATATCAGTTACGGGCTGATGATGCAGGAATTGGAGCGGGGAGACAGCGGTGTTCGTTCAACAGCTTCCGTGCAGGGATCCCTGGTGATGTTTCCGATCCATGCTTTTGGAAGTGAGGAACAGAAGCGGAAGTATCTGCCCAAATTAGCAAGTGGGGAATGGCTGGGATGCTTTGGGTTAACAGAGCCTGATCATGGCAGCAACCCGGCAGGAATGTTGAGCCATTTTGAAGACAAGGGAGATCATGTGGTGTTGAATGGAAGTAAAATGTGGATCAGCAACGCACCTTTTGCGCAGGTTGCTGTGGTATGGGCAAAAGATGAGGCCGGGAATATTCGCGGACTTATTGTGGAAAGGGGAATGGAAGGATTCACTACACCGGAAACGAAGGGTAAATGGAGCCTGCGGGCCTCTGCCACTGGTGAGTTGGTGTTTGATCATGTAAAAGTGCCGAAGGAAAATATTTTGCCAGGAGTGAAAGGTTTGAAGGGGCCTCTAAGCTGCCTCACTAAAGCACGGTTTGGTATTGCGTGGGGAGCGCTTGGCGCGGCCATGGATTGTTACGATACCGCCTTGCGTTATTCTCAGGAAAGACAGCAGTTTGGTAAGCCAATCGGGCAATTTCAGTTGCAGCAGAAGAAACTTGCCGAAATGATCACTGAGATCACCAAAGGGCAGTTGCTGGTCTGGAGAATGGGTGTGCTGATGAATGAGGGAAAGGCAACACCTCAACAGGTCAGTATGGCAAAAAGGAACTCTTGTGAAATTGCAGCCCAGATCTGCAGGGATGCCAGGCAAATGCTTGGTGGAATGGGCATCACTGGTGAATATCCTGTGATGCGCCACATGATGAACCTGGAGAGCGTGATCACCTATGAAGGAACACATGATATTCATTTGCTGATCACGGGTATGGACGTTACCGGGTTCAATGCCTTTGGCTAGTAGATGAAACTATTGCTATGCGTATATTTTTGATTGGATTCATGGGCTCTGGCAAGACCACCTGGGGCAGGTTGATTTCGGAAAAGATGGGTCTTCCATTTTTTGACCTGGATGAGATCATTGAAAAGCGTGTGAATTTAAAAATCAATGATATCTTTGAGACGAAAGGGGAAGATTACTTCCGTAAACTGGAAGCCGTTTGCCTCAGGGAACTTCACGAAAAGAAAGACTTCATACTGGCCTGCGGCGGAGGTACGCCCTGCTTCTATGATAATATGATGGTCATGAACTCCCTGGGTTCTACCGTTTGGTTAAATACACCCAAACAGGTAATGGCTACCAGACTTTTACAGGAGTCGGGCCACAGACCATTGATACGATCCTTATCGCCTTTGAAACTGCAGGAATATATAGACGACAAACTGGAAGAAAGACTGCAGTTCTATCAACAGGCAACAATGGTAGTGGATCCAACGTTGTCATCCCCGGATGAACTGATCCATCAACTACAACATGCATAGAGGATACATAAAGTTAGGGGCTTTTCTTAGTGCACTTAGTGTGCTAATGGGTGCATTTGCCGCACATCTTTTGAAGAAATATCTGGCGCCGGATGTTCTGGGCACTTTCCAGACCGGTGTACAGTACCAGTTTTTCCATAGTATTGCCCTGCTCATTGCAGGTATCCTCTTAAAACGCTATCCCAATCCACTTGTCATGTGGGCGGGCCGGCTGTTTGTGCTGGGCATCATCTTCTTCAGTGGGTCACTTTATTTGCTTGCCTTGCTGGAAAGCTTTAGAGGGGTAGGC
>JBASZQ010000017.1:0-31543 GCA_049661025.1 Chitinophagaceae bacterium
GGGTGCTTACGGTTAGGGTGCATAAGCTGATGAACAGCAGGAGCAGGTTTCTTTTCATATGTGATAATTAGCGAGTAATTTAGTTGATATACATTGTTATGAAAATCGGTATCATCAATGGTCCGAATCTGAACCTCCTCGGGATCAGAGAGCCTCAAATTTACGGGAATCAGGGATTTGATTCGGTAATGGAATCCCTGCGGGCCCGTTTTCCTCAAATCGAATTTGTTTATTTCCAATCCAACGTTGAGGGTGAATTGATCAACAAAATTCAGGAGCTAGGGTTTAGTGTTGACGGAATAGTTCTTAATCCTGGTGGCTATACACATACGTCCGTGGCACTGGGTGACGCCATTGCAGCCATTAAGGCACCGGTTGTAGAGGTGCATATTTCCAATGTTCATGCCCGGGAAGAATTCCGGAAGATATCGCATGTTTCAGCCAAATGTGTAGGCAGTATTAGTGGGCTTGGGGTGAAAGGATATTTGCTGGGGGTGGAATACTTTATTGGAATTCTGGAATCCGGGAATCTTGGAATCCGGGAATCCTGAAATCTTGGAATCCTGGAATAGGATCAAGGATGTCAGGATTTTAGGATTCCAGAATTCCACTACTCGTATTTCTTCATAATCTTCGCCACACTACTTTCAATGTCTTTCGCGGTCATGTAGCGGGAGTTGATCTCATCGGTGGTCCAGCCCTGCCAGATGGTTTTGTCTGTACGGGCGTCGATCATCGTGATGGTTACGGTTCCTTCGTTTACGGATTGCGGATAGTTGTCTTGTCCAAGGTACTGGGAAGGGTAGTAGATGATTCCCCATCTCCGGGTATATGGATTATAAAACGGGCGGAATGTGGGCCGTGAATACACTGATTCACTGCGGGTCTTGGTGGTACGGTCTACCTGAACTTCATAGTCCAGCAGAATATCCGGGCGTTGGCTATTCTCTCTGAGACCGAGTTTATCCAGTTCCCTGGTTACGGCCATCTTCATATTTTTTTCCAGCAGATCGTTGTTGCGGGATTTAGGTTTTATAGAGTCCTGTTTTTTTGCCCAGGCGTAGGTCCTGTAGGCATTAAAATCCGCAGTGGGATCTTTTTCGATGTGCGCGGAGGAAGCACAACCCCAGGCAAACAATGCGATCAAAGCCAATGCTCCGATGTTTCTCCTATTTGTTGTTCTCATATTCTTCCGGGTTTATTACCCTACAAAGGTCCCTCATCGCTTGTGAATAAACTGATAAGGAAATCTGAAAGAAACGGTAAGAATAAAGGGCCGATTTGTTCAAATTTTGTTAACGCATTTTCGTTATAGGTTGAGAATGGTACCTTGTGTACAAATTCAAGAACCATGAAATCCATAATTCTATTTTCTGCGTTCCTGTTTTTCAGTATTACCCTGGTTGCCCAACCATGGGAGAGTTATCTTATTTCCGTTAAAGGAGATACCATCAACTGCGTAGATATGAAGAAACTAAAGCAGGGTAGGTGGGTAGTAAAAGTGGAAGCCCTGAGGGGAGAACCAGGTTATGAAGAAGAGGGTGAATTTGTAGATAGCAAGAAAGAGGGACTGTGGCGCAGATATAACCTCACCGGGGATCTGCTGGCGGTTGAGAATTATCGATGGGGTTTCAGGGATGGCAAGCAAATGTACTTTACGCCGATAGGCGACCTGCTGAGGGAAGAAGCCTGGCGCGCGGTAAACCCGGAGAACCCATATGACACCATTGAAGTTCCGGACTTGAATAATCCTGCATACAACGTTACCAAAGTAATCAAGCAAGACGCCTCTGAAATCAGACATGGTACCTGGAACTATTATGATCCATCCACCGGAAGGATCATGAAAACAGAAAGTTTCAATTATGGTATGAAGCTGGATGCACTGGGCAGACCCATTATGGACACCACAGGCAACGCAGCAGCCAAACCGGTAAAGCCGAGTTCCTCCACACCCGCTAAAAAGCCCGCAGCAGTAGAGGAATGGGAGAAGAAGCAGAATGGCAAAAAAGAAGTTAAAGTGCGGGACGGGCGAACGACGCCGGGGGGTGGATAAGATAATTAAAACCCCGTTTTTTCGTTGTATAGGTTCACAAATCCCCTTCTATGAAAGCAAGACTCCTATTGTTGGCTACAATACTCTCAGCCACAACATTTTACAGTTGTTCTAAAGATGATTCTCCTGATAACACAACGCCTCCGGAAGATCTGACCGCACAAGAACTTACTGCTGCACGTATCCAGTCTGACCTTGTGTTTGACGATGTTTCATCCGAAGTGTTGCAAGTCACAGTGAATGGAACCACCGGTGCTGCATCCACTACCAGCTCGGCCTGCGCAACAGTAAGTATCAGTCCCCAGGATCTTACAACATGGCCCAAAACAATCACGATTGACTATGGATCAACGGGTTGTACGGGTATCAATGGCTGGGTACGTAAAGGAAAGATCAGTTACACCCTCAATAAGCTTCCACGTGAAACAGGTGCAGTGGTTAATGTGAGTTTCGAAAATTATTACGTCAACGGCTATAAGTTGGAAGGCAGCTATTCCATCACCAACAATGGTTCTTCAGATGCGAATCTGAATATTACTACGAGGTTGGTAAATGGCAAGATCACTTATCCTGATGGAAAATGGTATACCCGAACCAGTACCATCAACTGGCTACAGGTTGCCGGCTCAGCTACTGCTTCTGTTTTGGACGATGAGTTTAATGTAACCGGCGAGGCCGTGATCAAGAGTTCTGCAAACAATGAATTGATCACCAGTTCCAAAACGCCTTTGCTGCGTAAAGTGACCTGCGGGAATTTTGTATCAGGACAACTGAATGTTAACTATAACGGTATTGCAGGGGTGCTTGATTTTGGTGGCGGTACCTGCGATAGAAATGCTGTATTGAGTCTGGGTACTCGTAATTATGACGTTACACTTCCTTAGTAGCTATTAGCTAATAGCTATTAGCTAGTCAAGAGGATCATGCTGTGCATGGTCCTCTTATTTTTTGGGCTTGCCAGGAGTGAAGCTGCCGCTAGGCTCTGTATACCAGGGATGAATTTCATATGCAAGTCGGCCTGCTGCAATTGCAGGATCTTTTGCAAGCAATGACAAAACCTCTTCCTTGGTTTCGCAATCAAAAATGAAGATTCCCCGCCAGTTTCCGTTATCGCCAAAAGGTCCCGCTACTTTTAATTTTCCATCCCGATGCATGACTTCCATGTTTGCCATATGGCCAGCCTGAAGTTTTGTGGCTGTGGCTGAATCCTGTGACCTGTTTGGGCCAGCAGTGAGCATCACAAACCAATACTTGCGGATGTTTGGAGGAGAGGTTGATTTTTTATCCTGTGAAAAAGCACTGGTGCTAAGCAGCAGTGCTAAAATGAGTAGGCGCATATGGTCAATTTGTCAATTTGAAGATGCGGCAATTTGAGAACTAGATCTTAGCTTGTTTTTTCTTGCTGGTAAAATCTACCTCAAGGTTATGCCCGAGAATCACGTCTCCAAAATCTGCTTTGATATTCATTTTGTTTCCGCCGCTTCCAGCATTGCCGATATACAGCTTATCGAATTTCGGACCATACTTATCATCATTCTTACCCTGCTCTTTAATATCGAAACCTGACTTATTGGTAAAATCACCAAAGCTGGTCTTTACCGTAACAGCAGACGAAAGGTTAGTAGGTGTATTCAGGTAGAGATTGGAATAGGAAGATCTAATATTGATATCCTTCACATTATTATCCACGTTCAACCGGATCTTGTCACAGAATTCAAATCGAGCTTCAATATTGCCCGTCAGGTTCTTGATACTACCCTTTGAAAATTTAATCGTGACTTTACCGCCATTCATGGCATCGATCCATGCTTCCCCAAATTCAACATTGATGTCCCTTACCTGGGCGAGTGAGCCTGCATTAAGACTGCCGAATTTACTGGTGAGGGTCACTGCCGATTTCATATCCGGAATCATCATTGCGCCGAAAGAGTTGGTAGCATTTAGTGCAGTAGTGGCTGGCATGTACACAACATAGTTGATAGACATACCCTGATCTTTATAATCTTTCTTATTTCCCTTGTTCCAATTGCCTTTGTTGTTGCGCATTTTTGTTTGGAACGATACGGTATTTCCGTTTTTGCTGTCCTCAATGTAGATATTGTCCAGAATATTCTGTGCAGCCTCCTCTGTATTGGCTTTTGCCGTTATTTGGATGTCTACTTTGATTTCATTTTTATTCCAGGTAGTAACCTTTAATTCACCAAACTGGTTGTTCAGGTTAACATTGTCGCCGCCACCAAGAGGATATGTTTTGGTATAAGATTTTGTCTTTTCCGCATAAGGCTCATTTCCATTTGCAAAGACGGCAGTAGACCATAAGGAGACAACAAGGGTAGTCAAGAATATGTAAAATTGCTTTTTCATATTTTTTGCGTTTTTGGCTCTTTGATTTTTTTGATGACAGTGAGTTGCTGGTTCAGGAGATCGATCTGTAACTGCAGATTGCTGATCATGGCCTGAAGTAGCTGTTCTGTATTGGGATTAGCATTCAGGGTGCCGCGCAACACGTGATAGGCGGAATCCAGCTTGTGGATGTCTCCTGAAAACTTCTGATAAAGAGCAGGATCATCTTTTTCGATCTTGCGCAATTCTGTTTGCTTCGTTTCAATTACCTCTGTGAACTGACTAACCAATTTCGCATACTGCGGATCAATCTGGCTGACCAGGGGGTCAATATGTTCCGTGCGACCTGCCACCTGCGACCTGCCATCTCCACCGGAGTCTTTCAAAAACAGCATGTAGCCAAGTGTTCCCGCGAGAGCCAGGAAGAGAGTAGCTGCAACTGCCCATCTGACCCGGCTCATGCGTACCACGCGGGAATCTTTTGGTTGCGTCTGCTCACCTACGGAGGCCCCGATTTTATCCCATAGCATGGGAGCGGGTTCCATATGATCGAAAGCTTCGCGGTTGTCCCGTACAAATCTTTCGAGGTTCTTGCTATTTTGTTCGTTCGTACTCATGATCGGTTTTCATTTTTCAGTTTGGCCAAAAGTTTCTGTTTCGCTCGTATGTATTGGGTTCGGGCTGTGGATTCTTTTACTTGAAGGATGCCGGCGATCTCTTCATGGTCATATCCTTCAAACAGGTAAAGCGATAATACGGTTCTGTACCCATCCGGTAACTCAGCCATGGCCCTTCTCACCTCTGCAACCTTCATCTGTATCTCCTTTTCATCTACACTCTCTTCTTGCGGAAGCTCATGCACCTGGGTGCCTTCAATATCCACCAACTGCATTTTCGATTTACGCAGCGCACTGATGCTTTTGTTCACCACAATCTGTTTCAGCCAGGAGCCAAAACTCGAGCGGTTCTCGAAACTGTGGATGTGTTTGAAAGCATCGATGAAGGATTCCTGCAGCACATCTTCCGCTTCCGCCACATTGTTCAGGATCCTGAAACTGGTATTATACATCGCCCGTGCATATAGGTTGTACAATTTCTTGTAACTCCCCGGATCGCCTTTCTTACAGTTCTCTACCAAGTCCATATGTGGTAAGGTTGCAGCCAGTTCCACAAGCTTTGATTTGTATTAGTGACGCAATTGTGCGTGCGATGTTGCATATTAAGGCAAAATTCAAAAGTAAAAGAGCAAAAATGGATGAATGTTGGTCCTATTGCCCTTCTGGCCAAGCCTAAATATGCTATTTTTGCCCCTTAACTTATCTCTTGGACATCTCCCTGAACAAATACATCAGCGAAACCGGCTATTGCTCCCGTAGGGAGGCAGACCGGCTCATAGAAGCCGGAAGGGTCTTGCTGAACAATGAAATTGCGGTTACCGGAAACCGTTATAGAGAGGGCGATGAGGTAGTAGTTGATGGAAGCATTGTTAAGCCTGCCAATAAGGAGAAAATGGTTATTCTCGCTTTCAACAAGCCCGTTGGCATCACCACTACAACGGATGAAAACATCCGGGGAAACATCATCAGCTATCTCAATTACCCAAAGCGGATTTTTCCAATCGGAAGGCTCGATAAAGATTCTGAAGGGCTGCTCTTCCTGACCAACAATGGGGACATCGTCAACAAAATATTAAGGTCCGGAAACCAGCATGAGAAGGAATATCAGGTGCGGGTAGACAAAAACATTGATGGCACCTTCTTGCGAAACATGTCTGAAGGAGTCCGTATAGATGGGGTGACAACCCTTCCCTGCCGCGTAAAACAGACGGGTAAGCATAGTTTCAATATCATCCTCGTACAGGGTCTCAACCGGCAGATCCGAAAGATGTGCGAGGCGCTGGGATACAAAGTGACGGCTCTCCAACGCATCAGGATCATGGGCATCACGCTTGGAAAGATTGCTATCGGGAAGTGGCGGTATCTCAGCGAGCCCGAGACAGCATCGCTCCTCACCTCAGTGTCTGGTTCTGTGTCTGAAGTAAAAGGGAAGACCTATAAAAAAAGCTTTGATCAGGGCAGTAATAAGACTGATCTTCCTGATAAAAAGATTGAAAAGACTCAAAAGGTAAATCCGACTGCTCCCAAAAAAACAAAGACCGATCCTGCACCAAAGAAGGATCAGAAAAAATCGAAAACGTCCAGCTACCGGGAGTTTCGAAAAAAAGGCAGGAAAAAATAATCCTAAAGGGTACTATCTGATAAGCGTTACGGCTCCTTTTCGCTCTACTATTTTATCCTGACGATACCTGAGCTGGTAAATATAGGTTCCAACCGGGGCCGGCAATCCCTTGATAGTGCCGTCCCATCCCTGTGTTTGATCTGTAGTCTCCCAAACCATTTCTCCGAACCTATTGAATACTCTTAGCACAACCAATTCAAGGTCCGTATCGGGCGGGATACGGAATAGGTCGTTTTTCCCATCTGCATTAGGCGTAAAACTGTTTGGTATGAATACGGGCCTGATAACCCTAATCTTGGCTTCTGCAGTTTGGGTGCAGCCCAATGCATTTGTAACGCGCACAGTGTAGGTACCTGTTCTTTCCGGTTGAACAGTTTGTGTGACCGCACCATTTGGCAATACGCCCGTGCCTGACCACAGGAACTGCGTTATGCCTGGTTCTGTTTCAGACCTTAGTGTTACTGAATTACCCGGCTCGATACTCGTATCAGCAGGGGAGAGCGTAAGTGCCGGAGCTGGAAGGACATCAATCGTTAGAGTTCTTGAAAATACCTGTGTGCCCGCAAGACATCCAGAAGTGTCCACCACCGCCCTGAATTGAATCACGCTGCCATCACGCAATCCACTAGGCTGAAAACTTGCGCCCTGCGCGCTGTTGATATTGTTGACGGTCCAGTTGATGTCTTTAAGTCGATAGTTTGATTTTGCCGTGAAGTTTGTTGTTTCTTCCGGACATAGAATGCTATCACCCCGTATCTCTGCAGTTGCTGCAATTATATCAGCTATTGTGAGCGGAATAGTGCTGGTGATCGCACTGTCAACACCACAGGTATTGTTGTTGCCGATGGCCCTCACGGAAATAATATCGCCGTTATTGACGGTTGGGATAGATGCCGAGGGACCAAATAGTCCGGTACTTTGTCCATTCCGAAACCATTCCAAATGTGGGTCACCAGCAAACCCGCCCATTCTGTCTACTCGCAACAACAAAGGCGTACCTGGGCAAATCGGTGATGGAAGGGGAGCCAATCGTACAACCGGAGGCGTTGGAATGACAGGCGTTGGATCAATTTTGCGCACCCGAAGGCCGATCCATTCTCCGATATATACGATGCCATCCGGTGACCATACAACGGCCACCGGCACATTTATTCTACTGCATTTGTAAAAAATATTGGCGCCATCATATCCCGGTTCACCGGTACCCGCGATGGTTGTGATCTCACCGGTAGCGGCATTAAAACGCCTGATCACGTGATTGTCGCCATCGGCAATATAAATGTTTCCGGCACTGTCAATGTTATGATCCAAGGGAAGATTGAGTTGCGCTGATTTGGCCGGACCTCCATCTCCGGAGTATCCAGGTGTTCCTATACCAATGATGGTTTGAATGATACCCGTACTGATGGATATTTTTCGAATCACGTGTGCATCAATATCAGAAACAATGATGCTGTTGTCTGGATAATATCGCACCACATGGGGATGAGGTATGCCTGCATCTACTGCATTTCCACCGTCTCCGCTATATACGCCAGAGCCATTTCCGGCAAAGGTTCGGATCGTTTTAGTAGCCTGATCTACCCTTAAAACTTTTCGAAGTACATTATCTGTGATATACACATTACCCTGCGGATCTACAGCTACGGATCCGCCTTCTGGCAATCCCGTCAGCAAGGCGTTAGCACCTTCGGAATAGTTTTGGCTTCCATTGCCCGCAACTGTTGTGATGGTGCCATTGATATCTATCTTTCTTACCCTTGCGTTGCCGATGTCTGTAAAGTATACGTTTCCGTTATTGTCCTGAACCAAATCTTTTGGCTGGTTTAATCCGGCTCTCGTAGCGGCACCGCCATCCCCTGAAAAAGAAGGCACACCAGTACCTGCCACGGTCCGGATGATGCCTGTAGCAATATTGATAGCCCTGATCCGGTGGTTGTCTATGTCCGTAATCCAGAGCTCATTGTTCTTCGTGACAACAAAAGCGCTTGGACTGTTCAGTGAGGCACTTAATGCAGGTCCATTGTCGCCACTGTAAGTAGGTATTCCCGTTCCGGCCACATCAATCAACTGTTGGGCTGACAGCGGTGCCAGCAAACAGGTATAGAAAATGACTAATAGGTAGCGCAGGTAGAATTGGTTCATTCAGTTCCTTCAAAATATACATTCAATCATAAAATGGCAAAGGGCAAAAGTTAAAAGAATGGTAAGCTCTGGTTCTAGATTTTTGTATATTTCACATACAAATACTTGTATGAAAAACACCATGCTCGCCATCGCATTATTTTTTTTCTGTATTTCTTCGCTGCACGCTCAAGTGAATTATGAGACCGCCCAGATCATTCTCACTAACGGGAAAAAATTAAATGTTGAGATCAAGAAAGACCTTGACGCGAAATTATCCAAAGGTATTGAGTATCGTAAAAATGAATCTTCTGCTGTAGAACAATTAAAGCCGCAAGACATCAAATCAATTGTATTTGAAAGTGGGCAAGTCTGGGAAACGGTGCAATATGTAAATCCCCTGGACAGCAACAAGACCAGCACTGTTTTGGGAAAGTATCTGGTGAAAGGTAAATACAAATTGTTCTCTATTCCGATGTATCAGTCCCAGCATTATTTGCTGTCTTCTCCTGATGGCAATCAATATTATTTATATAACGATGAGATCAGACCAAATGGTGAAAGGCTGAGAATGGGAAATTACGTGGATGGACTCGCGCAGATGTCAACCAATTGTGCTGACCTTAAAGGCAGGGCTGAAAAAACCACCTATGGCGATAAGGAAATGGCCAAGTACGTGGCTGATTTGAATCGATGCGTAGGTTTTGAACCCGAGGTGTTTTATCAGAAGCCGGTCACTGAAACAAAACTCATGGTTTTTGGCGGTGGGATGTTTCTTGGTCAGGATAAATTTGAGGGATTTGGCCAGTTCATTGTGCGTTTTCGGAAGCCGGAATTAAGCAGGAAGGTCAGCCTGAACACAGGATTGAATCTCAGTTATTTCAGAGGGCAGGAAACCGATGAATTGTACAATCTTCCTTATAACTCACAGATCTGGTATTTGAGTCTTCCTATAACGGTACAGTACAATTTTTTGGAGAAAAAATTTCAACCCTTTTTAAATGCAGGTATATCGATGTTGTATCGGCAAGAGAAAAGCAGTAATCCATTTATCATTGACGAAAATTCATTCAAAGAAAGTATCAGACCTGCCTTCATCATCTCAGTTGGTGCGGAGTGGTATGTGTCTGATCAGTTTTTCGTAAAAGGGGAGTGGCGTTATGAATATTATCGGCATTATCCCTTTGTTGGCATTGGCTATAAGTTCTAAATAAAAAAGGCGAGAACATTGTTCCCGCCTTTTTGAAAATTGAGTGTTGAGTTACTTCGCAAACTGCTTCCTGATCACATTCAGCGCACCACCAGCCCTGAACCACTCGATCTGTTGTTCATTGTAGGTGTGGTTGGCCAGAATAGTGTCCTGGCTGCCATCCTTGTGATTCAATACGATGGTGAGGGGGGTACCAGGGGCGAAGCTGGTAAGACCTGTGATATCGATGCTGTCATCTTCCTGGATCTTATCATAGTCTGCTTTATCGGCAAAGGTCAATGCCAGCATACCCTGCTTCTTCAGGTTGGTCTCATGGATCCTCGCGAAGCTTCTGACCAGGATGGCCCTTACGCCCAGATGACGGGGTTCCATGGCAGCGTGCTCACGGCTGGAGCCTTCTCCATAATTCTCATCGCCCACAACCACAGATCCAATACCTGCGGCTTTGTATGCGCGTTGGGTAGCGGGCACCGCACCGTATTCCCCGGTGAGCTGGTTCTTCACCGTGTCGGTTTTCTCGTTAAAGAAGTTCACCGCACCGATCAACATATTGTTGGAGATATTATCCAGATGGCCACGGAACTTCAACCATGGACCAGCCATGGAGATATGATCCGTTGTGCACTTGCCTTTGGCTTTGATGAGGAGTTTCAATCCTTTCAGATCGGTACCTTCCCAGGCCGCAAATGGAGCCAGAAGCTGAAGCCTGTTGGATTCAGTGCTTACTTTCACCTGCACCGCAGAACCGTCTTTCGCGGGTTCCTGGTAGCCGGCATCTTCCACTGCAAATCCCTTTGGCGGCATTTCGTAGCCGGTAGGTTCGGCCAGTTTAATGGCTTCTCCTTTACTGTTGGTAATGGTATCTGTAATGGGATTGAAGGCGATGGTGCCTGCAATGGCCATGGCGGTAACAACCTCAGGGGAGGCTACAAACGCATGGGTATTAGCCAGGCCGTCATTACGCTTCGCGAAGTTCCTGTTGAAGGAAGTAATGATGGTATTCTTCCGATTGGGGTCGTCAATGTGACGCGCCCACTGACCGATACAAGGACCACAGGCATTCGCCAAAACTACGCCGCCCACATTCTCGAACTCGCGAATAAATCCGTCGCGTTCAATGGTGTAACGCACTAATTCTGAGCCTGGTGTGATGGTAAATTCAGAATTTGCTTTAAGTCCTTTGCTCACGGCATCCTTCACAATAGAAGCACTCCGGGAGATGTCTTCATAAGACGAGTTGGTGCAGGAACCGATGAGCGCCACTTCGAGTTTGGCTGGCCATCCATTGGCTGCAACGGCTTCTTTCATTTTAGAAATCGGTGTGGCCAAATCCGGGGTGAAAGGACCATTCACATATGGCTCCAGTTCACTCAGGTTCAGTTCAAGAACCTGGTCGTAGTATTTTGCAGGGTTTGCATATACGTCAGCATCGGGACGAAGATCGTTGATCACCTGGTCAGCAAGGGCGGCTACTTCGGCACGTCCGGTTCCTTTCAGGTAGTCCGCCATTTTAGCATCGTATCCAAAAATGGAACAGGTAGCACCAATCTCGGCACCCATATTACAAATGGTGGCCTTGCCGGTAGCACTGAGGCTATCTGCACCTTCGCCGAAATATTCTACGATAGCGCCGGTTCCACCTTTTACGGTAAGCTGTCCGGCTACCCAGAGAATGATATCTTTTGCGGAAGTCCAACCGTTCATTTTGCCGGTCAGTTTCACGCCAATCAGTTTAGGCATTTTCAGTTCCCATGGAAGGCCTGCCATCACATCCACCGCATCGGCACCACCCACACCAATGGCCACCATACCCAGACCGCCGGCATTGGGCGTATGGGAGTCTGTTCCGATCATCATTCCGCCGGGGAAAGCATAATTTTCAAGGACTACTTGGTGAATAATTCCTGCGCCTGGTTTCCAGAAACCGATCCCATATTTATTGGAGATCGATGCCAGGAAATCATACACTTCTTTATTGGTATCGATGGCATTCTTCAAGTCTGTTACCGCGCCAACTTTGGCCTGGATCAGGTGATCACAATGAACGGTGGAAGGAACTGCTACCTGATTTCGTCCACAGGTCATGAACTGAAGGAGGGCCATCTGCGCCGTTGCGTCCTGCATGGCCACCCTGTCCGGGGCGAAATCCACATAGTCCTTGCCACGAGTATAGGCGGTGGTCAGGGGATTGTACAGGTGTGCGTAAAGGATTTTCTCAGCCAGGGTCAGGGGACGTCCTACCAGTTTACGGGCAGCGTCCACTTTGCCGGGTAATTCTGCGTACGTTTTTTTGATCAGGTCGAGATCGAATACCATGGGATGATAATTATTCGTTTAATATTGAGCTATTTGCTATTGGCTACTAGCTATTGGCGGCTTCCAAAAAATAGCTAATAGCCACTAGCCATTAGCTTTTTCAGGGAAGGCGAAGTTAACAAAATAAAGAGCTGTTGCCAACTGAGAATTTATGTAAATTTGTACTATGAACAGGTTCAGGCAATTTGTAGAAGGTCATGTTTTCGGGGTTTGCTCCTGGATGGGAGAGAAGATGGGCGTGCCCAGTACTACCATTCGGAAATATTTCATTTACACCTCCTGTCTCACGATGGGATCCCCCGTCGTGATCTACCTTTTCATGGCTTTCTGGATCAATATCCGCGAATACATCTGGAAGGCTAAGCGTAACCCCCTGCGCTACCTGTAGATAAAATTATACATGTCTTTTTTTATGCCTATTTTGTAGGTATGATCTGGTTTTCATTTGATCATACGGACTACCATGTCTGGCTGGATGAACTGGCTGTGAAACTTGGCACCAAAGTGGAGAATCAAGTCCTCAAAGTTCCATCGGTCTATGGCGAAGGGTACATGCGTGCAGTGCACATGCCTAACGGCCTTAGTGTGCTGGTGACCGAGAACAACATGCATACCGAAGTATTTCTGAAGCGTCTTAAGAGGGATCCCAATTATTATATTCTCGCTTTTGATGACGTCCGCATCAGCAAGAGCATGGAACAGATCGTTGGGGGAGAAAAGGAGCATTACCATCCTCCTGTGTATGCAGGAGCTTCCCTCGCAAGTACCATGTTCGACAATGTCCTCATCGCCGCACGCGATTTTTCCTTTGCATCTATCCGTATCATGTTTCCTCCACAGTGGCTGGCAAAGTTTTTTAAGATCGATAAAGAAGACGATCTGATGGTGGAATACCTGTCGCTCAAAACCAAGAAGCTTACCCTGGCACCACTGGACATGGAATACCGGAAGCTCATGGATGATGTGTTCAATGTAAATCTGGAGAGCCCGGTATACTATGCTACCCTGGAGAACAGGGTCATGCTCATGATGGAGAGGTTCTTTTCTCAACTTGAAGCAAATGTTAATAAAGCACGTTATAAGCGATTGGATAAGAGCGATATATACAAAATGATGCAAATTGAATCTGAGCTTTCTGATCGTTTTTTAGGAGGTTTGCCCACTGCTGAAGCTTTGGCAGATAAATATGGATTCAGTGAGACGAAGCTGAAGCGGCTGTTCCGGGAAATCTATGGCTATCCTTTGTATGAATACTACCAGCGTTGCAGGCTTGAACGGGCGCGGGAAATGCTGGCGGCTGGTGGCAGGTCCGTCAAGGAAACCGGACTGGCTGTTGGATATAAAAGTTTAAGTAACTTCTCCAAAGCTTTCAAGCACGTCTATGGCGTTTTGCCGGGAGAGATTCGCTAGTAGCTAGTAGCTATTAGCTAATAGCACAACATGAAGGAGTTTAATTTTTCCATATTATCATATCACGACATTCTCTCGAAGTTTTCCGAGGAATTTTACATGCCCCTCAGAGAGCATATCGTGGAACTTCCTCCAGGCTTAGGCAAGGGTTACTTCCGAAGCATCACACTTCCTAACCAAATGGAAGTGCTGATCATGGATCTCCACCTTGCGGATGATTTTTGGTTCAATCGCGGACGCACAGATAAAGAGTATTATATTTTTGTGTGCGAGGAGATTGAGAATGCAGGAGAGATCGTGATCGATCTGGATGGGGATCAAATGACCTCAACCGAGCCGCACCTTTCCGGCATGCACTTGTTTAGCTTTCTTTCCGATCTACGCCAGTTTGCCCCCAAAGAATCCCTCGTACAAGGATTCAGGGTGATCATATCACCCGAGTGGCTGGCTTCTTATTTGCGGATCGATAAGATGGAAGATGTGCTGCAACGGTATCTGCAGTTGAAATCTGCCAGAATCCATATGAAGGAGATGGATGCTGATGATGTAAATATGCTTCATGAGATCCTGAACCGCCCTACGGATGCAAACATTGATGAACAGCCCTTCATCCAGAACCGGATCATGATGATTCTGGAGCGATTCTTTTCCTGGATGTATGAGGAAATGACGAGGAATCCCCGCCTGGCTAAAATTGCCAATGATGATATCGAAAGAATCAGAGCTGTGGAAGCGCACTTATTGAAAGACCTGGCCAAGGCTCCCGGCATTGATGAACTCGCTAAACACGCCGCCATGAGTGCCACCAGGCTTAAGACTTTGTTCCGGCAGGTATATGGTATTCCGCCCTATGAATATTTCCAACAGCACCGCATGATCCGGGCGCGGCAGCTGTTGCGGGACTCTTCACTCTCTATCCAGGACATCGGCCGATCCCTGGGTTATAGCAACATGAGCAATTTTACCCTTGCGTTCCGGAAGGTGTTTGGGGTTAATCCCAGCGAAATTCGTTGAGCTATTAGCTATTGGCTATTGGCTACATCCTGCTCTTCATTGCCGCATTACCGCACTACCGCATTATCACATTGTTATTTCTGGCTTAATATTTGCTTAACAATGAGTTATCCTTCCATGTAAAGCCGGTTAAGGAACTCGTTGAGTGCTTTTCAGTGAACAGCTTGTTTCTTTTTTATCCAATTTTGAGCTTTGCCGCCTCGGCGGTGCCCGTTTTTAAGCGCCTTGTTCTATGAATGTTGGGTGTGATCAGGAGATTACTGATTCACCGCCTTCCGCAACCTGATTAACTCGATCAACAGTCCTTCCAAAAGATCGAGCCTGAGCATATTTGCCCCATCGCTTTTGGCGACTGCGGGATTGGGATGTGTTTCAATAAAAAGTCCGTCGGCTCCCGTAGCGATCGCTGCTTTAGCGATGGTACCGATCAATTCCGGGTTGCCGCCTGTTACACCTGAGCTTTGGTTGGGCTGCTGCAGAGAATGGGTACAATCCATCACTACAGGCACGCCATGTGTTTTCATCCAGGGGATATTCCGATAATCCACCACCAGGTCCTGGTAGCCGAAACTATTTCCACGCTCCGTGAGAATCACTTTATCGTTTCCTTCTTTTTTAATCTTTTCAACCGCAAATTTCATGGCCGCACCGCTCACAAACTGGCCCTTTTTCACATTCACGATCTTCCCTGTTTGGGCGGCCGCCTGCAAAAGGTCTGTCTGCCGGCAAAGAAAGGCTGGGATCTGAAGGATATCTACATATTTCGCTGCCATGGCAGCCTCTTCGTGCGCGTGGATATCGGTAGTTGTAGGCAATTGGAAATGCTTCCCGGCGCGGGACAGGATGTCCAGGGCCTTTTCATCGCCCAAGCCTGTAAAAGAACTGCCACTGGTGCGGTTTGCCTTACGGTAGGATGCCTTCAGCACGTAAGGGATACCCAGATTTTTGCAGATCGATGAAACTTTCTCCGCCACTTCCATGATCAATTCCTCACTCTCCACCACGCAAGGGCCGGCGATCAGGAAGAAATTTTTCTCATCATAGTGCTGCCCTTTGAACAGGTCTTTCAGATATGTTTCCATGCTGCGAAGATAGATGTTTTCCGCAAGCCCTATTTTTGCTCCAGAATTGCCCCATATGATAAAAGAAAGGATCCTCGTTATCGGCGCTTGCGGCCAGATCGGTGTTGAACTCACCCTCGCCCTGCGCAAAATTTATGGCGGCGCCAATGTGGTGGCGTCAGACCTCCGTGAAGAAAATGACCTGCTCAAAGGCACTGGCCCCTATGTGAGCATGGATGTGATGAATAAGGAGATGCTGCACGTGCAGGTTATCCGCCAGAACTTCACACAGATCTATCTCCTGGCCGCGATCCTCTCCGCCACCGGCGAAAAGAACCCGCCACTGGCCTGGAACCTGAATATGACCGGACTGCTGAATGTGCTGGACATCGCGAGAGAAGAAAAGATCCATAAAGTTTACTGGCCCAGTAGCATCGCGGTGTTCGGACCTACCAGTCCAAAAATCAATTGCCCGCAAAAAACCGTCATCGAGCCCACCACTGTTTACGGCATTAGCAAGTTCGCCGGTGAGTTCTGGTGCAACTATTTTAACCAGCGCTACGGCCTTGATGTACGCAGCCTCCGTTATCCCGGACTGATCTCTTACAAATCTGCACCGGGTGGTGGCACCACGGATTATGCGGTGGAGATCTTTCATGAAGCACTGGAAGAGAAACATTATACCTGTTTCCTGAAAGAAGATACTTATCTGCCGATGATGTATATGCCCGATGCCATCCGTGCTACCATTGAGCTTATGGAAGCGCCGGCGGATCGAATCACTGTTCGTACCTCGTACAATATCAGCGGCATGAGTTTCTCACCCAAAGAAATTGCAGCCTGCATTGGTACGCATGTTCCGGGCTTTACCATTGATTACAAACCGGATTATCGCCAGGCCATTGCAGACAGCTGGCCGCAGAGTATCGATGATTCCGTGGCAGGTCAAGATTGGAACTGGAAGCCCGAGTTTGACCTGGAGAAAATGACCGCTGATATGTTTAGCAATTTGTAATTGACAATTTGCAATTGACAATTAACGGTAGTAAATTGGTATATTGGATCAGTTGGCAAATAGAAAATACATTTCTGCCGTTTTTCTTGTATTGTTCCTTGCACTTTTGGCGGGGAACATGATGAGCTATGTGCTTTGCCCCATCGCCATTACCATGGAGACTTCTGTCAAAGATTGCGGATGCGATGACATCTTTAAAACCATCAACAGCAATCCAGGTGAGAACGGTGATCTCAAAACATCGATCCTCAAAACCGTTTCTACAGAAAGCATGCCGCCCGAAACGTTTGCTGCCATCGGCCTTCTTCAACAACCCGCCACCGGATATCATGCCGCATATCAGATGAACCTGCCATACCAAATTGGCAATGCTGTGTTCAGACCACCAGTGGCCTGAGTTCATCTTCATCTCCATCGATCCATTTTAATTCATCGGCCCTCTATCACAGGGCCATCAAACGCATGATAAATGAAACAATTCATTATGATCTGTGCTGTTCTGTTTGGAACGGCCAGTATCGCCTATACGCAAGAGAAAAAAATCAACCAACAGTTTACCGATGCTGCAGGACAAACCATTCTGATAGGAGAATGTACCCGCGAAGCGCTGTGGCGAGAACCTTTCCGCAGCTGGTTCGCGAACGCTTACGACCAATATGTGGTAGATAGTGGAACCTGTGTTTTTGTAGCGCCCTTATTGAAAGACAAAAAGATTACCCTGTTCATGGGAACCTGGTGCGGTGATTCCAGAAGAGAAGTGCCAAGGTTGCTCAAGATCCTCGACTGCTGTGGGTTTCCTCCGGATCAACTTACGATGGTCATGGTATCAAACCAACCAGACATGTATAAGAAGAGTCCGGGTCGTGAAGAGGAGGGCAGGCAGATCATAAGGGTGCCAACCATGATCATTGAAGGCGTGACGGTGGAACTTGGTCGCATCATTGAATTCCCTGTGGTGAGCCTGGAAAAAGATCTGCTCCGCATACTTCGTAAAGACGGCTATGTGCCCAATTACGCAGAGCGTATGGGACTTGCCATATCAACCCGGTAACAAAACAACGGCGTGATATCCGGTTGTTTTGTTATCCATGGATGGCAGCGAAATGGACTGCAACAAACCACTTACCTTTGTTGCCGTTATGAGGCATACATCGAAATTCATGATCTGCGCATTTCTAATGTCAACCATCACTGGACTTGCGCAACAGTCGCAAAGCGGCATGTACCGTGCAGTGCTCGAAAGACAGGATGGATTGCCCATCGTGTTCAATCTGGACATCAACAGGAGCAACGGCACTGAAGTCTGGACCATCCAGAATGCAACAGAACGGATACGCGTAACCGATATTCGGCGTGTGGGTGATTCAACTTTAGTAAGCATGCCCTTGTTTGAATCTGATTTTAGACTAAGGCAATCCGCAGATGGTGGATATACTGGCGTGTGGATCAAAGGTACCACAGGACAGCCCATGGTGATGCCCGTAGTCATAAAACCCGGCGCAGTACGTTTCAACATTCAGGACACAAAACCCAAAGCCAATATTTCTGGCAGATGGTCAGTAACATTTATCCGACCCAATGGCACCAGTAGGCCCGCCGTAGCGGAGTTTGAGCAAAATGGCCAGCAATTAACCGGCACATTTATCACACCATCCGGTGATTATCGTTTCCTCGAAGGCGTGGTGAATGGAGACAGCTTACAGCTTTCTTGTTTTGATGGCAGCCATGCTTATTTTATTGGCGCAAAAATTGGGCTCGATGGGAACATTTACAATGGCGTATTTGCTTCAAGCGCAACATGGCTTGAACCCTGGTATGCAACAAAGAATCCAAATGCAAAAGTGGATGCCTCCTTGTCTGCTATGCAACTAAGGCCGGGCGAGGAAAGGATTGGTTTTCGTTTTCCGGACATTGACAGCCAAATGGTGTCCCTCAGTGATCCTCGGTTTGCCGGTAAGGTGGTCGTGATCCAGATCATGGGATCTTGGTGTCCCAATTGCATGGACGAAACAGCTTTCCTTAGTGACTACTATCAGAAGAATAAGAATAGAGGAGTTAAGATGATCGCACTGGCTTATGAGTATTCAACTGATTTCCAACGCGCCAGCAAAAGTCTGCGGAAATTTCAACAACGCTTCAACGTACAATACCCCATGCTCATCACCGGCGTCACCAGTGCAGATTCACTGAAGACCGAGAAAACACTTCCGCAACTTACACCCATCAAGGCTTTTCCCACCACTATATTTATAGGTAAAGATGGAAAGGTAAAAAAGATCCATGGCGGATTTGAAGGTCCGGGAACCGGAGCGAGGTATGACCTGTATAAAGAGGAGTTTGAGAAAATGATCTCCAGCCTTCTGAAATAGCTATTAGCTAGTAGCTAATAGCTATTGATATATCAATGCTGAAGGCGTTTGTATACCGTAACCTTCCTGCGGATTCATTACCTGAAGTATTACTTTATGTTCTCCAGGTTTGAGGGCATAGTTCCAATACACATCATGTCTGCGATGTAAAAATGCTGTTGGTAATTCTATCACCTCTGCGGGCATATCGTCTATCTGTACCCGAACTTGAATCACATGGTCAGGTGATTTATCTGATGGCTTAAATGCATAGCCCTTGATCACAATACCTTTTCCAGTGAAAGTGAATGGTTGTTCCCTGCCCTCCAACTTGATTTCACTCACCTTACTCAATCCTTCAAAGCCTTGTTCAAAGGCAACCGTTTTGATGCTTTGTTTGGGGATGGTTACAAGATCACCATTGCGTTGGCCACCATTGCGTTGGATATTGTCAAGCGCATGTTTCAGCCCCAGCTGGTAAGCTTTTTGTAAAGAGATGTTTGTGTATTTAAAGGGCAGATCTTCGGCACCATCTAAACCTTCTTTCCAAATGGTGGGAATTTTTGCATAGCCCATCATTGTTCCTAAAATACCTGCAACGGTAGACGGATTGCAATCTGCATCTTGTCCGGCCCTTGTCGTGATTTCCATGCTCAAACCAAAATCTCCTCGTCCATACAAAAGTCCCAACACCACATAGGCTGCGTTAATGGTAGCATCAATGTCGAAAGCATTGAACACGCCATCGGGACAATACATATCGGTACTCCATCGCTTTTGGATCTGCATCCAGGTGTCACGCCAGTCTTTGGGATATTGTTTGTTCCATCGGATCACATCGCTGATGCATTCGTAAAATTTGGTGTCAACTGGAATTGCTTTTAAGGCATTGCTGACAACCACAGCAGGATCTTTTTCAAAGAAAGCCTGCGTGTACATGGTGCTTACAAAAACGCCACCATACCAACCGTCACCATAGTTCATGATGTGTCCGATTTTATCTGAAATGGCGGCTGCAGTTTGCGGCATACCCGGACTCATTAGTCCGGCAAAATCGGACTCAATCTGGAAGTCGATATCATCCGCGTGCGGGTTGTTTTTCCAGTTACCGGAAGCAGGAGCTTTGAGTCCATGAAGGATATTATATCGTGCGGCCTGGTTGGCGTGCCAGAGCGGGTATTCCGCGCAGGCAAAGGCGTTGGCAAAACTATCGGTGGGGGCATCGAGACCGTACTGCTCAAATACATCTACGAAAGTGAGATCCATATAAAGGTCATCGTAGATGCCGGGTTCCTTTGTCATCAATTCTTTTACATAGCCCTTGCGCCAGGTGAGCCGCTGGTAGTTCTGGATGAAGGTGCCGTTGAATCGAAATTCATACGGCGCACCGAGGCTCACCCCGATGGTTTGTCCGGCCCAGCCACCCTTGATCTTATCTTCCAGCTCCTGTACAGAAATGGTGCTCTGCGCCAGCAAAGAGCTTGAAAAAAAGAGACTGATGATGCCTAATAACCTTAATAACATAATAACTATTTACCACTAGCTATTAGCTACTAGCTATTAGCTAATAATGAAGCAATCACTTCAAGGTACTGTTTATCCGTCACGTCATAATGATCAAGATGTTCACTATCTGCGTCCAGTACGCCCCAGACTTCGCCGTTATGGATCAGGGGTACCACAATTTCTGAGCGGGAGAGGCTGCTGCATGCGATGTGGCCCGGGAACTTTTCTACGTCTGGAACGATAAGGGTTTCTGCTTTTTCCCAGGCCGTTCCGCAGACTCCGCGGCCCTTACGGATACGCGTACACGCAACAGGTCCCTGGAATGGGCCGAGGACAAGTTCGCCATCCTTTACCAGGTAGAACCCGATCCACCACCAGGAAAACTGTTCTTTCAATGCTGCGGCTACATTGGCCAGGTTGGCCACCAAGTCATTTTCGCCTTCCAGTAGACCCTTGATCTGAGGGATCAATTGCTGGTATTGTTCTTCTTTGGTGCCTTCGATGATGTGTAAATCTTCTGCCATTGGGCAAATGTACGCCGCAATCCAAAAAAGCCTTAATTTCCTGATCCAACTGTTGTTTATGACCTTTAACAAGCCCACGCTTTCTTTTTGGCAGATCATCAATATGAACGTTGGATTCTTCGGGATCCAGTACAGTTTCGGACTGCAACAAACTGCCATCAATCCATTGTATACTTTCCTTCACGCCAAGCCGGAGGAGCTTCCTTTGTTGAACCTCGCTGGACCGATGACGGGATTGTTGATCCAGCCCATCATTGGCGCGATGTCTGACCGCACCTGGAGCCCTCGATGGGGCAGGCGTAAACCCTATTTTCTGATTGGTGCCATCATGTGCAGCCTTGCACTATTTGCGTTCCCATTCAGTAGAGCCCTTTGGATGGCAGCGGGATTGCTCTGGATTCTTGACGCTGGTAACAATACGGCGATGGAACCTTACCGCGCATTCATCGCGGATAAACTACCCGCCAAGCAAAGAGCGATGGGTTTTCTTACGCAGAGTTTTTTTACGGGGCTTGGAATAACGCTGGCGAATCTATCGCTTGAATTTTTCCGTAGAACGATAACGGGTACAACACTCACAGATGATGGCCGTCCCGGTATTCCTTACTGGGTCTTTGGATCATTCTTTGTAGGCGCGATCTGTTCCATTGGTTCTGTGTTGTGGTCCGTATCCAAAACACCGGAGATCCCGCCCACTGAAGAAGAACTCAAAGCAATGCGGGCACATAAGGGCGGCATTTTTGCGCCTTTTAAAGAAATTGCATCGGCCATCAAAGACATGCCACCCTTGTTGTGGCAACTGGCATTGGTATATCTCTTTCAATGGTACGCGATGTTTGTTTACTGGCAATTCATCTCTCATAGCATCGCTTCTTCCGTATGGGGTATCACTTCAGAATCCAATCCCAAACTGTATGAAGAGGCGGTGGGGTGGACCGGCCTTGTTAATGGATGGTATAATGTGGTGACCTTCTTATCGGCATTTGCATTGGTGGGTCTGGCCAGAAAGTATTCGGCAAAATTTGTACACATCACCTGTTTGTTCATGGCGTCCATCGCGCTGGCTGTAGTGCCACATATCACCGATAAATATTTGTTGTTTGTGCCGATGATTGGTTTCGGAATTGCCTGGGCCAGTATGATGGGTGTCCCCTATATTATGGTGGTAAGTGCCATTCCCAAACACCGCTACGGGGTGTATATGGGAATCGTGAACATGATGATCGTGATCCCGATGATCCTTCAAACAGTGAGCTTCGGATATATCTATAAAAATTGGCTGGGCGGTGATCCCGGTCGGGCCATTATTTTTGCATCCATCCTTTTGTTCTTTGCGGCGCTTGCCATGATGAGAACTAAAGTTAGTGCTGAGGGAGAGGAAGTAGGGGAAGTTATGATGCCGGCGGGACACTGAGGCAGTAATTAGCAATTAACAATTGGCAATTAACAATTAGCATTAGTTATTGGTGATAGCATGTACAACAGATCGTTACATACAGGAGTGCACAAGGCCGTTGTAGAAGCCGGGTTAGATATTGCGGGGAAAGACAATGCATTTTATATCAGGTTGATGGCCAATTTGGTGGCCGTTAACGATTTGTATCAACAACTATATGGGCAGGTTGGAAGTGGCGGGGTGCAGGTTGCAGATCTGGTGAAGTTGATGATCCGTGCTTACAAAGAACGTGGGGAAGATCTTAGGGTGAGAGATGAGGAGAAAACCAGGGTGAGTGTTGAGGGTGAGGGTGCAGGAAACTGGTTTTTGAGCAATAAGATCGCCGGGATGAGTTTGTATGTGGATCGGTTTGCCGGAAACCTCAAAGGCCTGAAGAATAAACTGCCCTATTTTGAAGAGATAGGTGTGAACTTCCTGCACCTGATGCCCGTGTTTGAAAGCCCGGAAGGAGAGAGTGATGGTGGTTATGCGGTGTCTGATTTCCGAACGGTAGACAAGCGTTTTGGAAGCATGGCAGACCTGAAAGCTTTGCAGAAGGCGATGATGAAGCGGGGCATGTATCTAATGATCGACATCGTCCTCAACCATACCTCACACCGGCACGAATGGGCAGAAAAAGCGAAAGCAGGTGACGCAACATATCAGGATTATTTCTACATGTATGACAACCGGGACCTGCCGGATCAGTTTGAGCAGACCATGCCGGAGATCTTTCCGGAAGCAGCACCCGGCAGTTTCACCTATAATGAAGAAACAGGGAAATGGGTGATGACGGTTTTCCATCGCTACCAATGGGATCTCAACTATACGAACCCGTTAGTGCTCCTGGAGATGATGGATAATATTTTCTACTACGCGAACCTTGGGGTAGATATTCTTCGTATAGACGCACCGGCATTCATCTGGAAACAACTGGGCACCACCTGTCAGAATCTGCCTGAGGCACACACCCTGCTCAGGCTCATCAAGCAGTGCGTGGAAGTATCAGCACCGGGCATGGCCATCCTCGGCGAAGCGATTGTTGCACCGAGCGCCATCATGAAATATTTTGGTACGGATCAATACACCGCGCGGGAGTGTGATTTTGCCTATAACGCCACGCACATGGCCCTGCAGTGGGACGCGTTGGCAACGGGCGATATCCGTGTGATGATGGCCGCGCAACATGAGATCCTCCAGAAACCGTACGGCAGCAGCTGGATCACATATACAAGGTGCCATGATGATATTGGATTGGGATACGATGACTATATGATCCAGCAGGCCGGTTTTACACCTTATGATCATCGGAAATACATCAAGGATTATTATTCAGGCGCCCTTCCTTCCAGTCCGGCCAAAGGCGCTTTATTCTCGGTGAATCCAAAGACCCAGGATGCACGCATCAGCGGCAGCCTTGCATCTTTGTGTGGGCTGGAGTCTGCGCAGGAAGCAGGAGATCACAAAGCCATTGAAGTATCATTGCAAAGGATCTTACTGATGCAAGCGCATTCTTTTTTCCTTGGTGGTGTGCCTATGATTTTTTACGGCGATGAGGCCGCATATACCAACGACTATTCTTACCTCGATGATTCCGGTAAGAGTTATGACAACAGATGGATGCATCGTCCTGTGATCAACTGGGCGAAGAACGAGCGCCGCAAGGAGAAGGGCACTCCAGAACAACGGATTTTTGAAGGCACAAAGCGTCTCCTTGCGTTGCGGAAAAACTTGGAGATGGTGGGCGACTATAAAAACCTGGAGTGGCTATGGACCTACAACAATCACATAGCGGCATACTTGCGCAGCTGGCAGGAAAATCGACTATTCTGCATTTTTAATTTCAGCAGCAATACACAATTGATCAGCTGGCAATGGGTGAAGCACCATGGCCCTGTGCCTTCGCAACTCAAAGACCATTGGAGTGATGCTATCCTTACCGTTGGGAGCGATGAAGAGCAGATGGTTTTGGAACCCTATTCATTCTTTTTGCTAGAACCCGTTTAGTCAAGGGAGAAGATGAAGGGAGAAGTATGAAGTTAGGTGCGGCGACCTGCGACCTATGCGAACTGCGACCTAGCGAGTTAAATCGGCCACCGTTTTACCTTCCAGAATTTTTAAAGTAGCGTCTCGCACTTCAATCATTGTATCATGTAAACCGCAATTATTTTCGTCGCAGTTGGCGCAGCGTTCGTAAAAGTATAAACTTACGCAGGGGAGCATGGCGATAGGGCCGTGGATGAGCCGGATGATTCTGGCGAGTGGGATCTTTTGTGGTGGGAGATTTAAGAAATAGCCACCGCCTTTTCCTTTTTTCGATTCAAGAATTCCTTCTTTTCTGAGTTCCAGCAGAATATTCTCCAGGAACTTAAGAGGGATCTTTTTTTGCTCAGCAATCTCTGAAATCAACACAGGCCCCTGGTTCTGATGTTCAGCCAGGTATTGCAAAGCCTGCAGTGCGTATTGGGTTTTCTTGTTTAACACCCGGGTAAATTAAGAAAATTCCCACACTCTGATTATAATGCAAGCACATCCTGCATGGAGTAGATGCCTTTTTTGTTGTGCAGGTATTCCGCAGCGAGAACGGCGCCGAAGGCAAATCCGTTTCGGTTATGCGCGGTGTGAATGATCTCTATATCGTCTACAGCAGAATGGTATTTGATCTGGTGAGTGCCTGGTGCCGGATCTTCACGCACACTCAGGATCTCCAGTTCAGAAGCATTTTCCGCAGTGTGATTCACCCAGTTTGATTTCCGGTTCAGGTTTTCCAAAATTCCCTCAGCCAGCGTGATGGCCGTACCGCTCGGTGCATCTTTTTTGGCCGTGTGATGGGTCTCCGTCATCGTCACATCATATGCGGTCTGTTGGTTCATGATCTTTGCCAGGTGCTTGTTCAGTGCAAAGAAGATATTTACACCAACACTGAAATTGCTGGCATATAATAATGCGCCTTCTCTTTTATGACAATAGTCTACTACTTTTTCATATTGATCCAACCATCCTGTGGATCCGCAAACCACGGGCGTACCTGCTTCCAGGCAACGCATCACATTCTCATACGCGGAATGCGGTCCCGTAAATTCTATCGCCACATCTGACTTAGCAAGATTCTCTTTGGTAAAGTCTGAAATATTGTTCAGGTCTATTTTGAGATTGACGTTATGGCCCCTGTTAAGAGCGATTTCCTCGATCACCTTACCCATCTTTCCGTAACCGATCAATGCAATATTCATTCTGATGAATTTAGTATGAAGGTAAGACAGTTCGCGGTTTAGATTCCCGCCAATTGAAGACAAGACTTACACCATTTGATCTCCCACCCGGTGCCATCCAGGGTTTTACTTTCATACTGAGGTCATCAGACACATTGAAACTCTTCAAGTGCGCATCCACGGCTGCATCAGCCACCTGCAGTCCCCAGAGCACCAGGAAAGCAAGTACGGAGAAATCCATATTTTGCCTGAACTCATCTCGGTAAATTTTCAATGAGCCAGATGAAAGGGGCTGGAGTCTTGGGTCAATACTGTCTTCAGGCAAGGGTACCGTGGCGGTATCATTGTACAGTTTGATCCTGTAGGCCTCACGGGTTTTATCGTACCAGTTTTTGTTGTAGGTGAATGTATAGACGGGAATGGCGAGCGCTCCGTACACGATCGGGATTTTCCAATATCGTTTGTTGTACGCCTGCCCCCATCCGGGAATGATTGCAGAGCGGATCGCCGCCTTGGCTTGTGGTTTCCGTTCTTTCTTTTTAGCAGTATCTAAAGCCGATTTTTTCAGGGAGTCTTTGACGGGAATGGTATCTGTGGCTGAAAGGAATGGATGCGCGAACGCCTGTTGGCCCAAGCTCAACCCAATAACAAGTATGCACAGCCTGAAAACATTCCGCATATTAGTGTACCGTGATATTCATCTTCTCCAGTAAAGCATTGAGCTCTTCCAGGGAATAATACTCCAGGCTGATCACTCCATGGCCTTTTTTGCTGTGTTGCATTTTCACCCTGGTATTGAAATGAGAGGCTAAGTTATCCTCGATCCTTTTATACGCCGCCGGGAGATCTTGTTTTACCGCTTTTTTAACAGGGTCACCCGTCTTGTACATAGTGCGCACCAGGTTTTCTGTTTGCCTTACAGACAATCCATCGTCCATGATCTTGTGAAACACATAGAGCTGTTTGTCTACCGAATCCACATTGATCACGGCCCTTGCATGACCCATGGACAGCGAGCCATTACGCACCGCTACAACAATAGCAGGCGGAAGTTTCAATAAACGGATATAGTTTGTGACGGTAGATCTTTCTTTGCCCATGCGCTCTGCCACCTGCTCCTGCGTGAGGGAACATTCATCCATCAGGCGCTTATAACTCAACCCAATCTCAATAGCGTTCAGGTCTTGCCGTTGCAAGTTCTCCAGCAGCGCAAGTTCTAGTAGTTCCTGGTCGTTCACATTCCGCACATACACGGGAACTTCTTTCAACCCCGCAAGTTTGGAAGCACGATATCTTCTTTCACCGGCCACCAAACGGTAACGGTTACCCGCAATTCTGGACACCGTGAGCGGCTGGATGATGCCATGAATTTTGATGGACGCGGCCAGTTCTTTTAATGCTGTTTCATCAAAATCCTGACGGGGTTGGTTCGGGTTTACTTCAATCTGTTCAATAGGAACGATGTTAGATGCCGTGGTTTTTTCCACCACATCCTGTTTGAGGTTCCCCGTAGTTGTTTTAAGGTCCTGATCAATGCTTTGAAGCAGGGAACGGATTCCTTTGCCTAAAGCATCTTTCTTATTGCTCTGATTGCTCATCGTTGATGGTTAAAACGCGGTCTTCCTGCCTGATCCTGGTTTTGTTGTTCTTCTGCAGGATCTCTTTGGCGAGGTTTAAATAATTTATGGCTCCCTTACTTTCTGCATCGTACAGAATTGCGGGCTTACCGAAGCTTGGTGCTTCACTGAGACGGGTGTTCCGATGGATGACCGTGTCAAACACCAGCTCGTCAAAATGCCGGCGCACTTCACTAACTACCTGGTTGCAAAGGCGCAAGCGACCGTCATACATCGTCATTAATATTCCTTCTATTTCCAGTGCGGTGTTGAGTCTGCTTTGAACGATCTTAATGGTGTTCAGCAATTTGCCGAGACCTTCCAGGGCAAAAAATTCTGCCTGCACAGGCACCACTACAGCATCAGCCGCCACCAATGCATTCACGGTAATAAGACCCAGGGATGGAGAACAATCGATGACGATGAAATCATAATCGTCCTTCACTTCCTGTAAAATATTTTTCAGCACCGTTTCCCGTTGGGGATAGTTGATCATTTCAATCTCAGCACCTACGAGGTCAATATGTGAGGGGAGGAGAAACAAATTCGGGATGTCCGTCTTCAACACTACGTCTTTGGCAGTCATCTGGTTCACCATGCAATCATACAGGCTTTGTTGCACATTGTGCAGATCGAAGCCTACACCGGTGGTGCTGTTGGCCTGAGGGTCAGCGTCAACCAGCAAGGTCTTGAATTCCAGGACGGCCAGACTGGCAGCCAGGTTAATGGCTGTGGTGGTTTTCCCTACTCCTCCTTTCTGATTGGCTATGCCGATAGTACGAACCATGCGTTCTTGAATTATTTGATGTTAATCGTTTCGCCGATGTCTGGCAACAACAGTTGGATCCCTTTCGCTTTGAAGGGTTCAACAGCCTGTTCTTTGCTGATCCGGATGAATCCGAAAGTGTCATAATGAACCCCAACCACCTGCTTGCACTGCACCATTTCTGCGGCAGATGCTGCATCTGCGGCGTCCATCGTGAAATTGTCGCCAATGGGCATCACTGCAAAATCCAGCTTCGCCCATCTGGGAATCAATTGCATATCGAGGGTAAGGGCAGTATCGCCCGCGTAATAAAAATTGCCATCGTCACTGGTCATCACAAATCCCATCGGGTTGCCGCCGTAAGATCCGTCCGGTAAACTGGCGCTGTGTTGGGCCACCACGCATTTAACCTGCCCGAAATCAAAACTGGCCTTTCCGCCTGTGTTCATGGGGTGAACATTGGTGACACCTTGCTTGCCCAGCCACTCATACACCTCCCAATTGGCAATCACCTTGGCACCGGTACGGGACGCAATGGCCACCGCGTCGGCGATATGATCTGTGTGCCCATGAGAGATCAGGATGAAGTCTGCAGGGATACTTTGCACATCAATGCCTGCTGCCAGTGGATTGTGAGTGATGAAGGGATCGAACAAAAGGGTCTTTCCCTTAATCTCCACACTGAAACAGGAATGGCCATAATAAGTGAACAGCATGAAAAAAGCGTGGTTTTTGTCAGAATGGCAAATTTAGTCCTTCGGCACCATTTTGGGGAACAATATATCAAGATAGCTGTTAAATAGCCCAATAGCAATGAAGTATACCATCATTTCCGGCACCAACAGGTCCGGCAGCAATACATTGAAAGTGGCCCGGCAATACCGGGAACTCCTGAAGAACAAGGGGGTGGAGGCAGAAGTAGTGAGTCTGGAAGGGGTTGACCTCAACCAGAAAACCTTTGCCTGGGAGCAGGTGGAAAGAGAGGTTCTGGTGCCCACAGACAAATTCATATTCATTTTACCTGAATATAATGGCAGTTTCCCCGGCGCACTGAAAACCGTGATCGATATGAGTGATCACCGGAAAGTATGGCCCGGCAAGAAAGCCTTGCTCACCGGCGTGTCTACTGGCAGGGCCGGCAACCTCCGCGGTATGGATCACCTAACCGGTGCGCTGAACTATCTGCAGATGTATGTTCACCCAAACAAACTGCCCATTTCCTCCGTAGATAAATTGCTCAACGGCATTGGGGAGATCACTGATCAACCTACATTAAGTGCCATTGACCAGCAATTGGAGCAGTTTATACATTTTTAACGCAAAAGTTAAAAGTCAATATTCAACATTTGCAAATCATGTTTTTGGCTTTTGAATTGATTTTATGCGAAGACTTTTAGGTTCCGGCCTCGTCATCCTCGTTCTTATCCTACTTGATATCTATATCTTCCAGATTCTGCGTTTTGTAATGCAGTCGGCCTCACCACGGGTGCGCTTGTTTAGTTACGTAGCTTTCTGGACGGTGAGTGCTATCTCTGTTTCTATCATCTTGTTTGGTAATTTTTTCCGGATCGAGTCGTGGCCGCCCATGCTTCGTAACTATACTTTTGCGATCCTCATCGGTATATTTATTTCAAAAGTCATTGCCGGTGTATTTTTTATGGTGGATGACGTGCGAAGGGTAGTGCAGTGGGCGGGTGTGAAAGTCTACGACCAGTGGGTGAGCGCCGCACCCTTACCAGAAAGAAATATCAGCAGGTCCGCATTTTTGAGCTGGCTGGGAATCGGACTGGGTACCACCATGTTTGGCACCTTGCTTTACGGATTCTCCAACAAGTATCGATACCAGGTGAACAACATCGATCTTAATTTCGATACGCTTCCTGAGCCTTTTAAAGGACTTCGCATTGTGCATATTTCCGATATCCACTCTGGCAGTTTTACTAATAAAGAGGCAGTAGAGAAAGGTGTGCAGAAAATTCTGGACGCCAAACCAGACCTTATATTATTTACCGGTGACCTCGTGAATGATGCAGCCGATGAGATGAATGAGTACAAAGATGTATTCGCAAAACTCAACGCACCTTTGGGTGTATACAGCACCCTGGGCAATCACGATTATGGCGATTATAAAACATGGCCAAGTGAAGCTGACAAAGTTGCAAACCTTGAACGTTTAAAAGCCGTGCACGCAGAGATGGGTTGGAAACTTTTAATGAATGAGCACGTAACGTTGGAGCGGGACGGACATCGCATCGCGGTCATCGGAATAGAGAACTGGGGCGCTAAAGGATTTGTGCAGCACGGTCGGCTAGATCTTGCATACGCAGGAAGCGAACAAGTGCCATTCAAGATCTTAATGAGCCATGATCCCAGTCATTGGGATGCACAAGTAAAGCAATACGATGATATTCATCTCACCTTAAGCGGCCATACACATGGCATGCAATTCGGCGTGGAAATTCCCGGCCTGCGCTGGAGTCCGATCAAATATTTCTACAAGCAATGGGCCGGACTGTATGAAGACGGCGCGCAGAAACTGTATGTTAATCGCGGCTTCGGATTTCTCGGCTATCCTGGTAGGGTGGGGATTATGCCGGAGATTACGGTGATTAATCTTGTTTGATAATGCTAGTTGGAATCCTGGAATCCTGTCATCCGGTAATCCGGCAATTCCAGAGTGTGCTCCAGTTTCGAGGATTTCTGAATTACAGGATTCCAAGATTCCAATTTTTTCCATATTTGTTAATCTGATCCTTGTTAACATCCATTTAGCATGCAGCCATTTAACTTCACCCTCCATGAAAAGTCTATACCCTTAAATTAAGCCGTATGAAACAAATGGTCATGGTTACAATGATGCTGTGCTTTGTTGCAGCAGAACGCGCGAATGCGCAGGGTATTAAGATCGGTGTAAAAGGTGGAGCCACTGTTTACAAAATGGAAGGTCTTAGTTTTAAAGACCAGTTTCAGTGGGGGTATCATGCAGGTGTTACTACAGAATTGATGTGGAGCAAAAACTGGGGTATCCAACCGGAATTTTTATTCAACCAGTCGAGCACACAAACAGGCTACTCTTTTGACACCCTGTACAAGTCCATCAACCCCGGAACCTTGAAAGACGTAAAATTAAATTACCTCTCTATTCCTATTTTACTTTCCTGGAGACCATCGCCCTTCATCACCTTCCAGGCAGGTCCTCAATTCAGTGTATTGATGTCTAAGCAGCGTACGTTATTACAAGATGGCGCCGAAGCATTTAAAGCAGGCAATGTTGCCATGCTTGCAGGTGTGCAGGTGAATCTGCTGGCCTTTCGCATATACGGTCGATATGGTTGGGGCTTAGTAAATG
>JBASZQ010000018.1:0-89054 GCA_049661025.1 Chitinophagaceae bacterium
AATAAAAAGAATTATTAAAGCATTTATCAGCAATGATAAATTAGAAGAAATCAAGAATAAGCTAAGTAATTATGTCAACCCTGTTCAGTAATAATAATGGTGATAATGGCTACCGGTTAAGATACCTGGAGGTGTTTAACTGGGGTACATTTAACGGTAAAGTCTATAAACTGCAGCCAGATGGTCGCACTTCACTGCTCACTGGTGCTAATGGCAGTGGTAAAACAACATTGATTGATGCTTTACTCACCATTCTTGTACCTACTAATAAAAGGTTTTACAATCAGTCATCAGGAGCTGAGTCGAAAAAAGAAAGGGATGAAAATTCATATTTCTGGGGCTTTCATGGTAAAATATTTTCCGAAGCTGAAGAAAAATCAAAGACAGAGCAACTGCGGACAAAATCAGATAATCCATATTCAGTATTACTTGCCTGTTTTCAAAACTCAGGAACACAGCACACCATAACCCTTGTACAAGTACGCTGGTTTAGCAATGGTGGTTTACAGAAAATATTTATTGTATCGCCTTATCCCCTGAATATAAATGATCATTTCGGTAAAGACCATTTTGATTTCAAAGGCGACTGGAAAAAGAAACTGGTTAAGCAATATGCCAAAACTGAAGTATATAACAGCTTTAAAGAATATGCAGCCCGGTTTAGTGAATTATTCGGCCTGAGGGATAAGGCACTTTCACTTTTTAGCCAGACTGTAGGGATTAAAGTTCTTGGTGACCTGACAAATTTTATAAGGCAGGAAATGTTAGAAGAATCAGATGCCGAAGAACAATTTAAAAACCTATATACTCATTATCACGATTTGCTGGATAGCCACAAAAAAATTGTAAAAGACGAAAAGCAACTTGAATTACTCACCCCTGTAATAAAAAATAAGCAGACGTTAACAGAGCTAAAAGACAAAAAAGAAAGACTTGATTTTGTGGAGGAACAAATGCCATTCTATTTGGGCAAGATTGAGTATGGATTACTTGAAAAAGAAGTAGAGCGTCTTGAACTTGATATTGAAATTGCTAAAAAAGATAAAGACACAATTACAGAATCTGTAGGAAAACTTGACAAAGAAAAGGGACAGCTTATTGCACAAAAAGCAGCATTGAACATCGACAGCCAGATTTCATTACTGAATAAAGACATAGATAGTGAAACTGAAAAGAGAAATAATAAAAGTGCAGAAAATGCCCGCTATATTAAGTACTGTAGTGAGTTAAATCTTGATACTGATGTTGATGCACCTATCTTCAAAAATAACTACAGTAAAATACTTGAATTAAACAAGACATTACCTGCCGAAGCGGAAAAACTTGCAGAACAAAAGCTAAGGTTAAAAATCGAGCAGGAAAGTGTAGCAAGCAAAATTGAAAACCTCCAAAAACAAATCACTTCTCTGCTTTCAAGGAAAAACCGTATTCCTGATGATTTAATTAATGCCAGGGCAAGATTGATAAGCATTCTTGAAACAACTGAAGATGAAATACCGTTTGTTGGGGAACTAATCAAAGTGAAATCAACCGAACAGAAATGGGAGGATTCAATTGAGAAATTGTTGCATAACTTTTCAATGCAACTTTTAGTTCCCGAGAAATTCAGTAAAGCTGTAAACCAGTTTATATATAACAACGATATGCAAACAAAAATTGTATATCATAAAATTGAACGGAAACCTTCTAACAGCCTGCATCGTTGGCCCACAGGAGATGACGATATGATAAACAAGATAGAATTAAAAGATTCTGTTTATCAAAATTGGCTTGAAACATTTTTATTGGACCGATTTAACTATTATTGTACGGATGATTTAGATGTGTTCTACGGCTCTCCTAAAGCCATTACTTCAAATGGCCTTCTCCGGAATGTTAATCGTCATGAAAAAGATGACAGGCCGGGAAGATGGAATAAATCAAAGTACAGATTGGGCTGGGATAATAAAGCAACAGTTCACTACTTGCAGCAAGAAAAATATAACCAGGAAAAACTTCACACCGAACTGGCAAATAAAATTAAAGAGCTTAACCCGTCTATCGTTTCTCTTCAAACTAAAGTCCAAACATTATCCAATCTTTTACAACTAAAGAATTTCGACGATATAAACTGGACTCAACATGCGGAAAAAATAACCGCCCTAAACAGACAGGTTCAGGACCTGAAAAAATCATCGGATGCCTATGAAACCATCGTTAACCAACTGAAAGAAGTTGAAAAAGAATTGCAGGATGAGAATAAGAAACGGGATGCTTTAATCACAAAAATCAGTAAGCTGGATGGTGAATATAATGACAAGAACCTGCGCAAACTAAAAATCAATTATGAAGAATTGAAAGAGTCAGGTGAACAAGCTATTACTGAATTTCTGAATGATGCAGAAATTACACTATCTGATATTAGTACGTTAGAACAGTTTGACAACATGCGGATACAGGCTGCTGTGAAACTGAAAGGGAAACAGAAAACAGCAGGAAATGCGGTCAGCAAACTTGAATTGGAAACTACCGGGCTGATTGCAGCTTTTATAAACCCGGGTGAAAAGATCACAAATGAATTTGCGAATTGGAGCGGTGATGTTATGAACATCAAGGCAGACCTTTCCGGTCTTGATGATTTGGAAGATCTTTACAAAACAATACAAACGCAAAGACTTGTTGAACATAAGCGAAGGTTCAGGGATTATATGGACAAGAGTATGCTCGATGCACTCACCAGTTACAGGGCATGGCTCAATAATGAACTGAACAAAATTGAGGATATGATTGAAGAATTGAATGTGCCTTTAAAGAAGATCACCTTCAACCGGCATCCAGATACTTATTTGCAACTGGAATGCCGACAGTTAAGAGGAGAAAATGAGATAAATATATTCAGGGGTCAATTGAACACAGCCATTCCTAACGCACTTGATTTTGAAAAACAAAAAAATGATGAAGCATATAGGTTAGAAGTATTCAATAAGATAAAAGAACTAATCACTGAATTGCAAAAAGAAGAAGGCTGGCGTAGAAAGGTAACTGATGTAAGAAACTGGCTTGTATTCAGCGCAAGAGAATATTCTGCTGTTGACAATAAAGCCGGACAATACCACGACAATACAGCCAGCTATTCTGGCGGCCAAAAAGCTCAATTTACTTATGCTATTTTGGGAGCTGCAATAGCTCACCAGTTTGGCATTTTCCAGGTTGGCAAGCAGCACAAAAGCCTCCGGTTTATAACTGTGGATGAAGCCTTCAGCAAATTAGATCCTGAGAAAAGTCAGTTCTTAATGGAATTCTGTGCACAGCTTAATCTGCAGATTTTGGTGGTTACGCCACTTGATAAAATCAATATTGCAGAGCCGTATATTAATGCTGTTCATTTTGTAGAGATAAAAAATAAGAAAAGTTCTGTTTTATATAATCTTACTATGGAACAGTATTATGAGAAAAAAGAAAGCTTTAAACAGTTAGCCGAAACAAGAGAATGATAACGCCAAAAGAACTTTTAGAAAAATCCGAAAAGCTGTTTAATAAAGTTATTACAGCAATTTTGAATGAGCAGAATATTTTTCCGTTGTCTTTACCTGCAAACAAAAAGCTGTCAGGCACAAATTTTAATGAACTTAAAGCTGCCATTGTACCTTTATACCAGCATTCAAAAGAGGTAAAAGGGAAAGGTTACAGTGTTGAGTGGAGGGATAAAATCATTGAGGGGACAAAACAAAAACTACCTGCTAAAATCTATTTTGAAACATCTGAGGACTTCTTTTATTTCACTAAAAAAGAAAAAGACTATACTAATATTCAGCAATCCCTTCGGCTACTAATTGATGAGTTTCCTGAGTTGGCTGATTGGGCAAAGAATAATGCATCTTTCCTTTTATCACAATCGGAAAGTATACTGGAGTTAATAAAAGTTTGCAAGTATTTCAAAGACAACAGACCGCCACATAATTTATACCTGAGAGAACTTCCTATCGAAGTAGATTCTAAATTTATTGAAAATAATTTGGCTGCTTTGAAAAGGCTTCTCGACATTATTTTGCCCCCAGGGTGGTTTGACCCAAATGCGGCTGATTTTCTTGACCGGTACTATATTAAGAGACCAAATGTTTATACGCAAATACGAATATTGGATGAGGACCTAAAACCTGTTATAGGCTTTGATGAATTGGCACTTACAATAGACGATTCTGCATCACTAAGCTGGAAACCTCAAAGAGTATTCATTATTGAAAATAAAGCCTGTTTCCTTTCTTTTCCAAAAGTTAAAAACGCTATTGCCATTTTTGGTGAGGGGTTCAAGAGCAGAGTAAGTAAACAAATTCCCTGGCTTGAGAATACTGATTTGTATTGCTGGTTTGACCTCGATGCCGCCGGGTTTGAAATGCTGAATATTATCCGGCAGTATTACCCTGATGCAAAAAGTTTTTTAATGGATGAAAAAACTTACAATCAATTTAACCAATTCTCCGTTTCCTCCACTTACCGGAAACTATCCTTAGAGAAACTCGATGCTGATGAATCAAAACTGTACAATTTTTTACAAAATAACAGTAAACGATTAGAGCAAGAGCGCATTACTAATTCTTACATTTCACTTCAACTCAATTCAATCTTAAACTGAATCCTGCGAGATGATTAGGAATGAAAAACTGGAGAATAAAATTGATGATTTAATTAGTGAAGTAAGCAAATATGACCCTGAAAGCTTTGCTGGCTTTTTTGCTTACTTTATTAAGCGCAGGCCGGAAGATGGAGATGACATTGAATTGAACAAATTCAAATCTAAGCTCAAAGATTTTCTCTACCTGATTGCTCTCAACGCCTTCGCAGAAAAAAGAGGAACTGAATCATTTGAATTTAACCCCAAAATTCTTGGTGCACTTGCTGATAAAGTAAATGAAATCAGAAGTCATTACCACATTCAGAAATTTGAAGATTATACAGAAGAAGCCGCAATACATGAGATGGCTTTTAGAAACTATTTCGATAACGGAGTTTTAAGTTATGTAGAGCAGGATTTAGAAAAAATCAGAACCGTATTTCTGCCATTTGAAGACAAAATAATTGAAGCCTTTGGACTTGACGTTGATTTCCTGATTGAAGCATATAAAGCGACAGAGTTAGTGACAAAAATCAGGTTTGACCAGCTAATGGAATTTACGCATGCCCAAGAGTTCAATGAATTTCATCATAAAATTCACTCGAAACAAGCCTCATTTTCTGAGGCTATCAAGCAACTTCCTGAAAAAATTAGTGATGCGCTGCTTTCGTTTCATGCTAAAACCCATGCCTATCTGATGTTTTCAAAAGAAGATTTATATCAAACTCTTGATAATGGCAAAGTTGATAAATTCCTGGAATTGTTTTCTTTCAAACCAACATCATTAAAATCCTTCCGCTACTACACCGATAAAAACCCGATAGAAACAGCCCCTATTTTAGAAATAGCGGAGAATAAATACCTGCATATTTGTCAAAAACAAATCCCGATTGCTGTTTATAGGCGCATTTATGATTTTCTTTCCGGAGATAAGAGTATAAAAGATAAAATCCGCAGACACCGTGAAAAGCAACTGGAGCAAAAAGTTGCTGCCATGTTTAAATCTTTCTTTCGCAATTCTTCTTCATTCTTTTATGAAAATTACTTTGTTATAGAGGGTTTTGAACAGGACTTACTGATACTTACAAAAGGTACTGCTATTATCGTTGAAACTAAGGCATCAAAATTAAGAGAACCCTTCCGTGATATGCAGAAAGCAATGGTAAGGCTCAAAGATGATTTTAAAGATTCGGTTCAGCATGGATATGACCAGGGTAAACGAGTAAAAAACTTCTTTAACAGCAGAAATCACTTTCCTGTAAAAGATAAAAATGGCAATACACTATACACTATCAATCCTTCAAAATATCACTCGGTTTTTTCAATTGTTGTTACATTAGAAAGATTCGGAAGTTTACAGACCGATTTAAACTTACTATTGAGGAAAGATGAGGCAGATAATTATCCCTGGAGTGTTTATATTGATGACCTTGAAATTTTCCTGCTTACATTAAAACACCATACAAGAAATTCACAGGGCAAATTTCTTGATTTCTTAAGTACCAGAAAGTTACTTCACGGGCATATATATGCAATAGATGAGTTGGATGTTTGTGGATTTTATCTAAAGTATCCGGAGAAGTTCAAGACTTATGCGAAAACGACTGATACTCTTTGCCAGTTTTCTGTTTACGAGCAAGCTTATTTTGATGAAATATATCATCAGGGAGGGCTTCGGTTTCAAGAAGAACCTATGCCCGATTTCCATAGGTATTTTGGCAGGAATAAATTCTGAATAATTCCAATTAACAGCTTGTTTAATAGTAGTTGCCTGACTAAATATTAGCCATGCAAATCTCATAAACGGTATAAATTTTATACTGTATAAGGTATGAGTTTGAAAGGGTGCAATACAGGAGATTTTATAAAAGGCTTAATGTGCCCGGTCTTGCACATGGCAAGATGTACAAATGTGGCACATTTGGGGGCATCTTGCCCTTCACTCCGGAGTCGTTTCGGGTTTGTGAAAGCCACTTTAAAGAACTACAGCAGATAAAACAATGTGAAATGGAAAAAGTGAAGAAAGAATTGCGGAAGCATTTTGTAAAAACAAGAATGAATGATACAGAGCTGAACCATCTTGGAAGGTTACAGCAAAAATCAACGGACAAAGACCTGAGCAACTACATACGAAAAGTATTACTTCAGAAACCCGTTACCATCAATTACCGGAATCAATCGGCTGATGACTTTTTGAAGCAAATGCTGGAACTAAAAAAAGAACTCAATGCTATCGGTAATAATTTCAACCAGGCGGTACACAAACTGCACCTGCTGGACAAGATACCGGAGTTCAGGCAATGGATTCAACAGTATGATGGATTACACCAGGCATTTATCAACAAGACGGAGCAAATCAGTTTTAAAGTAAATGAACTGTACGAAAAATGGTTGCTAAAATAACGATACCGAAGAGCATTGATGCAGCGTTGAACTACAACGAGAAAAAAGTACAAAAAGGGAAAGCCATTTGTTTACATGCAGCCAATTTCCTTAAAGATGCAAAACAAATGAACTTTTATCAAAAGCTGGCAGGTTTTGAAAGGTTGAACAGTTTGAATGAAAGGGCAACGACTAAAACCCTGCATGTTTCTCTCAACTTTAGTCCATCTGAAAAATTGCAGGATGAAAAGTTATTAAAGATTGCTGAACTCTACATGAACAAGATTGGTTTTGGCGAACAACCTTTCGTGATTTACAAACATGAAGATGCCGGGCATCCGCATATACACATTGTAAGCACCACCATAAAGGCTGATGGCAGTAGAATTAACACCCACAACATCGGCAGAAATCAAAGCGAAAAAGCAAGAAAGGAAATTGAGCAGCAGCTTGGATTAATAAAAGCAGAAAGACAGACCGAATTAAGAAACCCCGGCGTTAAACCGGTTGATGCAGAAAAAGTTATTTATGGAAAGCATGAAACAAAGAGAGCAATTGCTAATACTGTTGGTGCCGTGTTTGGTCAATACAAATTCACATCGCTGCCGGAATTTAATGCTGCGTTAAAACAATTCAATGTAATTGCTGACAGAGGCAAAGAAGAAGGCCGGATTTACAAGCGCCGGGGTTTGGTTTACCGGGTATTGGACACCAATGGAAATAAAGTGGGTGTCCCCGTAAAAGCAAGTAGCATCGGTTGCAAGCCAACATTGGATAACCTGGAGAAAAAATTTGAAGACAGTGAAGCCGCAAAGGAAACTCTTAAGCCATTTGTAAAATCAAAGTTAGATGATTGCCTTTCACAATCACCTTCCACAATGAAAGAGTTGATGGAGCATTTGAGGCAGAAGAATATCTACATCTTGCTTCGCCAGAATGCAGAGGGAAGGTTGTATGGAATCACTTTTGTTGACAATCAGAACAAAGTAGTCTTTAACGGAAGTGATTTAGGCAAAGGATATAGTGCCGCATCATTACAGATCCGGTTGGCAACCGCTAACGAAAATACCATCAAACAAGATGAAGCAAAGTCAGGCAGTTCTTCAGGTTCTATTCAAAAAGAAATAAGTCATCAAAAAAATCAGGATAAGTCAATCGTCACAACTTCAAAAATAGAAAGCCCCTTAGATGTTCTGTTATCCACCAAAGAGCAATACGACAATGTACCGGGTAGTTTGATAAAAAAGAAACGCAAAAAGAAAAAACGTAACAACAACAATTTCTAACTTCAAAAATAAAGTATCATGTCTGTTACAGGAGAGAACGAACAGGGGCTGCGGAAAATAATAGACCTTACACGGTTTGCCAGCATTTTTATTTTGCTGCTACATTTTTATTATTTCTGCTATGTAGTATTTGAACAATGGGAAATCAAATCAACCATAACCGACCGGTTAATGAGCAATATTTCAAGAACAGGATTATTTGTCAATTCATTTACATCAAAGTTTGTGGGTTTAGGATTGCTGATTATTTCTTTGTTTGGTGCACAGGGCAAGAAAGATGAAAAGATAAATAAGCGGAGCATCGCAGCATATCTATTAATCGGCTTGCTTTTGTATTTGGGAAGTTACTTGCTTTTTAAGCTGCAATATCCGGCGGAAACAGTTGCTATAATCTACATGACAGTTACAGGAGTTGGGTTCCTGCTTATACTTGCAGGAGGTAACTTACTCAGCCGTTTAATCAAATACAATTTGGGAGATGATGTATTTAATTCACTCAACGAAACTTTTCCGCAGGAAGAAAGATTAATCAGCAACGAGTATTCCATCAATCTGCCCGCCCGTTACAACCTGAAAAGCAAAATCAGGAAAAGCTGGATCAACATCATCAATCCTTTTCGTGGGTTGTTGGTTATAGGCAGCCCCGGCGCAGGTAAAAGCTGGTTTGTTATTCAGCATGTCATCAAGCAGCATATTGAAAAGGGCTTTGCCATGTTTGTATACGATTTCAAGTACGATGATTTGAGCCGCATTACTTACAACTGGCTGCAGCGAAATAAACACCAATATTCTGTAAAGCCGAATTTCTATGTTATCAACTTTGATAATCTTTCTGTATCTCATCGCTGCAATCCGCTTGACCCTTCATCCATGAATGACATTACCGATGCAACAGAAAGTGCAAGAACAATTTTGTTAGGATTGAACCGGGAATGGATAAATAAGCAAGGTGATTTCTTTGTAGAGTCACCCATCAACTTTGTAACTGCTGTGATTTGGTTTCTCAGAAAATATGAAGACGGGAAGTATTGCACCCTTCCGCATGTAATAGAGCTGATGCAAGCGGAATATGATGAACTGTTTCCGGTGTTGAATACGCAGCCTGAAATTGAAGTGCTGGTAAATCCTTTCATCACCGCTTATCAAAACGATGCTATGGAGCAATTGGAAGGACAGGTTGCATCTGCAAAGATTGGTATGGCAAGGTTAGCGGCACCGGCATTGTATTGGGTTTTAAGTGGCAATGATTTTACTTTAGACATCAACAATCCAAAACACCCCAAAATTGTTTGTGTAGGCAACAACCCGGAGAAGCAGCAGATTTACGGCGCAGTATTATCTCTTTACATCTCAAGATTGATACGACAGGTAAACAGAAAGAATATGCTCAAATGCAGTTTGGTGTTTGATGAATTTCCTACTATCTACTTCAACAATATTGACAGCCTGATTGCAACAGCAAGAAGCAATAAAGTTGCCACCACATTAGCCATGCAGGATTTCAGCCAACTCAAAAAAGACTATGGCCGGGAACAAGCAGACGTAATTGTAAATATCACCGGCAATATCATCAGCGGCCAGGTGATGGGTGAAACCAGTAAACTGCTATCAGAACGTTTCGGGAAAATAATGCAGGATAGGCAGAGTGTTTCCATTAACCGAACTGATACTTCAATCAGCCATAGCAAACAGTTAGATGCTGCGATACCTGCATCAAAAATTGCAGCACTTTCTTCGGGTGAGTTTGTGGGCTTGGTTGCCGATAATCCTGATGAAAAGATAAAACTCAAAATGTTTCATTCAGAAATTATTAATGACCATGAAAAATTGAATGCTGAAGTCGCAGCTTACTACGACATACCTAAGGTATCGGACGTTACACCTCAGCAGGTGCTGGATAATTACTACCAGGTAAAGATGGATATTAAAAGGTTGATTGGGGAAGAAGTGGGGAGGTTAAAGGCTGAAATTAAGAATTAAACGAGGCAATTATGTATTTAATGATTTTATTCAAAATGCTCATTTACAGTTAAATTTGTAGATACAAAACTTCTGTTATGGGATTTATAAACCAGCGGGGAGCCGAATGGTGGAAATGGGATTTGCACGTTCATACTCCTGCGTCTTTAGTTCATCATTTTAAAGGAACCTCCGACATGGAAGTTTGGGAGAAGTATATTTCAGATTTGGAAGGCCTTCCTGCCGAATTTAAAGTAATTGGTATCAATGACTATTTGTTTTTAGATGGGTATCGTAAAGTTCTGGAATACAAAAAGGGCGGCAGGCTGCAGAATTTAGATTTGATACTTCCGGTTATTGAATTCAGGCTTAAAAAGTTTGCCGGCCATAAGCAATTTAAAAGAATAAATTTCCATGTAATATTTTCTGATGAAGTAAGTCCGGATCTAATTCAAAACCAGTTTTTAAATACACTGACTGGGGAATATCATTTAACACCAGGGATTGATAAATCAATGTGGAATGGGGCGGTAACAACCGACAGTCTCGTTGATTTAGGAAACAAAATAAAAGCGTCAGTACCAGCGGAACAACTGCCGCATTATGGGTCAGATTTAGAAGAAGGGTTTAATAATTTAAATCTTGATGAAAAAAGTGTTATTGAAAGGCTTGTTAGCTCAACATATTTTAAAGGAAAGTATCTTTTTGCAATAGGAAAAACAGAATGGGACGCTTTGCCGTGGACTGATGGGAGCATCGCAGAGAAAAAAGATGTTATCAATAAAGCACATTTGGTTTTTACTGCTTCTGAAAATGTAGCGGCTTTTAACAACGCTAAGGGAAAGCTTACCGAACAAAAAGTAAATAATTTGCTACTTGATTGCAGCGACTCACATCATAACATAGGTAGCAGTGACAAAGACAGGATAGGTAATTGCTTTACATGGATTAAAGCTGACCGAACTTTTGATGGTTTAAAGCAAATTGTAAATGAACCGGAAAGAGTCTTTATTGGCGACATGCCGGAAATCAATTTAAGAGTAAATTCAAACAAAACAAAATACATAGAATCATTGAAAATCGACCGGGTAGATGATTATAAACTTCAGGAAGAATGGTTTAATGCAACTGAAATAAATTTCAACCACGAACTTGTGGCAATAATTGGTAACAAAGGAAATGGGAAAAGTGCGATAGCTGACATTATTGGTTTGCTTGGTAATACAAAAAATGGAGAGTATTTCTCGTTTCTAAATAACAGTAAATTTCGTAAGGCAAGCCCTAACAGAGCAGTTTCATTTAATGCTACTCTTACATGGGCTTCCGGGGATATTGACATGGTCAATCTAAATGACAGAGTTAATCCTTCGGCTTATGAAAAAGTAAAATATATTCCTCAAAATTTTTTAGAAAAATTATGTAACGATAACGAGACTGATTTTGAAAGAGAACTAAGAAAAGTAATTTTCACACATGTATCCGATACCGACAAATTAAATCAATCAAGTTTAGAAGATTTAATAAAATACAAAACTGAAATTGTTAATGAAAGAATCGCCCTGATAAAAAGTGATATTTCCGAAACCAATTCTATTATAATTGAACTTGAAAAAAGCAACTCTCCAATAAACAGGAAAACCATTGCAGAGAACCTGAAGGCAAAAGAAGCTGAACTTGCAGCACATAAAACGTCTAAACCTTCCGAGGTTTCAGAACCGACGGCAAGCGAGGAAATACAAAGCCAGCAGCAAGGGTATTTTACTCAACTAAACAATCTGAAAGCTGATTTATTATTAGTGGAGCAAGAAATAAAGGAAAAGAATGAGTTGAAATTAAAGTTGAATATTGAATTAAATGATTTGCAAAAATTTCAGCAGTCTTCGACTTTATTCTCACAGCAATACGAAAAGCTGAAGAATGATTATCGGGATAACTTGAGGAAATATGGCTTAGAGGTTGAGGGCATTGTTAAACTTACCATTGACAGCAATCCGGTATCTGCACGGATTGGAGCGATTAGCACCGGGATAGCAGCTATTAATTTGCTTTTTGATACTAATAACGCCGATAACTTACCAAGTAAAAAAATTAATTTAAGTAATCAAATAAAAGAGCTTCAAACAAAGCTTGATGCTCCTTCAAAACTCTACCAGGAATACCTTGAAACCTTAAAAAATTGGCAGGCAAAGGAAATTGAATTGGTAGGAAAAGAGGATGTAGAGGGTTCAATTAAATATTTAGAAAGTCAATTAAAATATATTGATGAGAAACTAAGGCTTGACATTGAGGAAGCAAAAAAGATACGGTTGGATAAATTGAGGGAATTGCACAAAGCAAAATGCGAAATAATAAATGAGTACAAAAAACTGTATCAACCAGTAACAAAATTCATAAGCCAGTATAACAATCTTACTACTAATTATCCTATCTCTGTTGATGTTTCCCTTAACCTTTCTGGCTTCAAAGAGAAATTCTTCAATTATGTTTCACAAGGTGCAAAAGGAAGTTACTATGGCAGAGAAGAAGGTTACAACAGACTGGTAAGCCAGATTGAGGGCGTTAATTTCAATGATGAAGAAGCTGTTACATTTTTTTTAAATACTATAATTACATCTTTGGAATTTGACCAAAGGGAATCATTTAAAGATGAACCGAGAGAAATAGTTAATCAAATCCGAAAAGATTTTTATAGTGATTTCTATGAGTACCTTTTTGGAATTGATTATTTGGTTCCCAACTATGAGCTTAAATTAGATAATAAAAATGTATCCGAACTTTCCCCAGGAGAAAAGGGAGCATTGCTCCTTATCTTTTATTTACTTTTAGACCAAGATGATATTCCTTTAATAATAGACCAGCCAGAAGAAAACTTAGATAACCAAAGCGTTTACAAAATTCTTGTTCCATTCGTTAAAGAAGCTAAGAAAAGGCGACAAATTATCATTGTTACTCATAACCCCAATCTTGCTGTGGTTTGTGACGCAGAGCAGGTGATTAATGTTAGAATAGATAAAGCAGATGCTAATAAAGTGCATGTAGCCACAGGTGCCATAGAAAACCTTATGATAAATAATAAACTTGTTGAAATATTGGAAGGTACATTGCCTGCGTTTAACAACAGAGATTTGAAATACTCAATCACTAAAGAAAATAAGTAGCTTATATTCATTTAATTGGTTCTTTAGCCACCATTCTAACAACCGCCGAAATGATTGCGAGGCAACGAAGATGCCATGAAATATTGAAGCTGGTATCAAAATATTATTTCAACTTTTCCTCATTCACAATCTGCTGCAATTCCCTCTCACTCGGCAAATTCACCAAATATTTGCTTACAAAAACCTGCTGTGGCAAACCCATCGTAGCATACTTAACCAACGCTTCATTTTTACCACTGCATAGAATAATACCAATAGGCGGGTTATCGCCGTTGTGGCTTTCGTTTTCTTTGTAATAGTTCAGGTACATATTCATTTGCCCGGCATCGGCGTGGTCAAATTCGCCGATCTTTAAATCAAGCAGGACATGACATTTGAGTATTCGGTGGTAAAAGACGAGGTCAATCCGGTAATGCTTGTTGCCAAACGTTATGCGACGCTGCCGGTGTTCAAAACAAAAGCCCCGGCCAAGCTCCAGCAGAAAGTGCTGCAGATTGCTGATAATGCGTTCCTCCAGGTCACTTTCTGTAAAAGGGGCTTTATGTTCCAGCCCCAGAAACTCTAACAGGTAGGTATTCCTGAAAACAGCTTCCGGCAATTGTTCAGTGGACTTTTTAAAATCTTGCAGAGTGGCAGAGCCGTCCCGGCTCAACCCCGTTCTTTCGTATAACAGACTGTCTATGGCTCGTTTTAGCTCTTTTACAGGCCAGTTATTTTCAATCGCCTGTTCCTCATAAAACCGGCGTTTCGCCCCTGCATCGGCTTTTAGCAGCTCTATAAAATGCGAAAAGCTAAGGTGGGTTATGAGAAGGTTCGTATTATCGTTGGGTCTTGATTGGGGCAATTTTGCAGACGGCGTCTGCAATTTCCCAAAATATTGAAAATCAGCAATATAAGATTTTGCAGAGGCTGTCTGCAAAATCTGAGGATAGGCACTGTAAAAATCACGACACAGGTACAGGTTCCGTTCCTGTAAGGATTTAATGCCCTTCTCCAATAACTTTTTCGCCAAAGTCTTAAGTAAGCTGGTGCCGTACTTGGCCCGGTCGCTACCGTTTTGCTCGTATTCCACAATATAGAACCCGATCAGCCAGTTTCGGATGGTGAGTGCCGTGTTTACCTGCTGCTGAGCTTTCTTTAAAAAATAGGCGTTTGTCTGCTGAATGATAGCCGCCAACTGTTCCAAACTATTCATACTATTCATGCTGCTACATTTTAGGTTTATAAACCAGGGCGGTTCTCCCATATCTTTTTAATCATGTAAGCTTTCTGTACCTGATCGGCTTTGATATACCGGCGAAATGCTTTCTCTGTTTTGTGTCCGCTGATGGCCATTATAAGGTTAGTGGGTGTACCATCTAGAAATTCATTAGTGCAAAAACTCCGGCGGCAAGTGTGACTGGTAACCCAGGCATACTTGGGTTTAATTTCTTCTACAACCTGGTTGCCTTTTTTATGCGTGATTTTTACCAGTTCATTAATGCCTGCGAGTTTTGCAACTTCCTTGATGTAGTCGTTAAAATTTACATTGCTCACCTGCGGCATTTGCATATTATATTTTTCTATGAGGATATGTCTTGCATCTTTTTTGAGCGGAACAATTACAGAAGAAACAGTTTTAGTTTGCGTTACATACAACATTCCATCTCTCACTTCTTCAGGCTTTATATCGGTATAATCACTGAAACGAAACCCGGTTAGACAGCCGAGAACAAATAAATCACGGTATTTTTCCAACTGCGGTTGTTCAGACAAATCGAGATGATAAATAGCCGAGAGTTCCTTCCAACTCAGGTACACCGCATCTACCTCTTCATCCATTACTTTAAAGAAACTTAAATCCATAAAGGGGATAATTTTCTTACGGATTCTGTCTCGTAAAAAAGATTTCAGGTGTTTGATAGTTTTGCCAACGGTGTTTGTTTTTAACCCCTTTATTATTTCCTTTCTGCGAACCTGCGGTACTTCGTAGGTGAGATACGAAACAAATTCTTCATAAAACCGGGCATCAAAAGAATCAAATGTGATGGTCTCTTTCCGATATTCTTCAAAGAGCCGGAGATGAGCCTTCATGCCATTAATGACATTGATGGTACAATGCTTTACTGAACTCTTTTTAGACCTGGCATAATCATCAATATGCTTGAATACATCCAAAGCATTATTGGCATCGGTCATTTGTTCAAATCCCCATCTGTTGTTATCGAGATGAAAGTTTTCTTTCAGGAATTTCATGGGACAAATGTTCCGCTGGCCGAGTGCATAGCTTATCATGTCCTCCGCTTTACGGAGCTTTTGCGTAAGAACAGTTTCCATTTCTGGCAGGCTTCCATATTCAAGAGGAAGATCCTTTGAAATCCGGTTAGTTTTACGGTTCCAGTATTGAGGCGGAATGCTGATACCAGTGCTTAAAACAACTCTTTTATCAGCGGAGAAACAGTATTGTAAACTGATAGGGGCTAACCCATTTTTGCCTACTTTTGCCTTTCGGGAAATAAGCTTGATTGGATGACGCATAGCTTGGTCTATTTTAGGTCTATTAAAATGGAACCAAGTTGTATAAAGGTAGAACTGACGGAATTGCTGTGTTGTTTATAAATATTTAAGAACCAGCATTTCCTGTTGTGTTAGATAAAGATGAGTAAAGTTATTAATTGCGGATTTGATGGTCTATCGTCCCGTCCGGTCCGCTTAACGGTACAAGTTGAAATTTGATTTCTCTTGTGCCGTTTTTTATTGCGGCAACTCTTTAGTTAATAATTTATTTTACTTTCGAAAATTCCTTTCGTTGTGGTTCGATAACAGTTTTTCTTGCGATTTTGGGTTTGAGATAATCCTTGATTTTTATCGTTGCAAGAATATATTGATCAACTGTTTATATTTAATCATGAATCAGGTTAAAATTTTATTTGCCAAAACTACGCGGTACTCGAACCATTAATTCCTACTTTTTATTTGGAACATATTCTTGTTTAGGTGCCGGTTCTCGCAGATAATTCGCCACAGTTATCCTGGCCAATTTTCTCATTAATGCTAATACCTCTTCTGCCTGGTCAAGGGTGATATCTTTACCATGTTTTTTTAAAACTTGTTGAACACGCTGAGGAGTCATTCTGGTATTTGCCATTGAAATAGAATTTCAAATGAAACTATTATTCTCCGACAATTCGATGGCATTCTAGATTTAACTAATTCTAAAAATTCGAAGGGTTATAAATATATGCTTAGTACTCTAAATTAAAATCCGTGTTTTAACGGTAAATAATATCAAGCCATTTTTGTATTATTTGTAAAATGAAGAAGGGGTAATCCTATGTGATCCGATTTGGTATCTCCTCACTATTCATTTAGATTTTTTGTGGTTGGCAAATATCTGCTTCCATTTTTCAGAATGCCTTTATTTCCCTGGGTAAGCCGCAAACAAAAAGAATTATTCCTGATTTTAGACCAAACTATTCGATTGTAAATCAAACTATTAATATACATTTGGAATAAAAATCAAAACTCATCGTCTAAATTCGCCCATCTTCGGTACTTTGCAACATGGAAGAAATAAGAAAAGATATTTCAAGCGATTTTGTCAAATTAGCACGTGTAGCCATGTCTGGTCGCGAACAGGATGTCCAACTACTGATATATAATCTCAGCAAAAAGTACAGAGAATCTGCGCCATTGCTTACCGAAGCCCTCGTATCGTTATTAAGAGAGTCTCCCACCAAAACCTCACCTTTACGTAAGCATACCGATACTCCCTTACCTGTTGATATAGATTCCCGTTTACAACTCCTACGAATTGAAGATAGAATAGCGGACCACGATCCAGTACTATCTCCTCAGCTACAGGATAAAGTGCAACAATTGCTTGCAGAGCGGAAAAACGCAGGCGCCTTACTCAGCCAGGGTCTGCAGCCTACCCGCTCTGTATTGTTTACCGGTCCTCCCGGCGTTGGAAAAACGATGCTGGCCCGGTGGGTTGCGGGACAGTTGAAAAAGCCTTTACTAATATTGGATCTTGCCGCGGTAATGAGCAGTTATCTTGGCAGGACTGGCAACAATATTCGCTTTGTACTGGATTACAGTAAAAATATCGACTGCGTACTGCTGTTGGATGAACTGGATGCCATTGCTAAGAGAAGGGATGATACGAGCGAGATAGGTGAATTAAAAAGATTGGTGACAGTCCTGCTGCAGGAAATAGACGACTGGCCGTCAAACAGCCTTCTTATTGCGGCCACTAACCATCCCGATCTACTTGATCCGGCTGTATGGAGGCGCTTCGAGATGGTGCTATCATTTGAAAAGCCCGACAGGCCAAAAATCAAAGAGTTTGTTGAAGCGATGCTACAACCGCATATGAAGGACCATGCAATTTGGGCAGAGGTTCTTTCGTGGGTATATAATGGCGAGTCGTATAGCCAAATTGAAAAAAACATTCTACACATCAGGAAGGCAAGCGCTATACGCCAGCAACCTTTACCTGAACTGATTGAAGCAGAAATCAACCAGGAGTTTACATTAGCTAAGCCCGAAAAAATTGCACTCGCCTGTGCATTGATGGACGCAGGTGTGCCACAAAGAAAAATTACTGAATTAACTGGGATTGCCCGTGACACGATGCGCAAAAAAAGCAGGACTGTAAAGCCTGTCGCAAAAACAACACGACCACTCCGCACCACAAATATGAGAGTAAAAACTAAGTGATATGGATAAACGCAATTTCCTATTGGGAAAGGGAGAAGATTTAACCAGCGCGATCACTCTTCCGAGTGGCTTCGGCAATAAGAAACACCCCTATACATTTGGAGAAGCACAAACACGGCTAAAAAAAATGTTAGATAAAGTGGTGACTGGCCTTAACGCGCTTCCAGATAAGGCCTGCCCTGATGATTACGCTGTAGCAACCATTACCCTTCACCCAAGCTATATTGCGAAATCCTATTTCCCAGCAGATTTGCTCCGTTCAGCCGGCCTTGAAACTGTAGGAAGCAGACCCGTGAAGATCAAGCCGGAAAAGCATACCAAAAAGGAAGCTATCGCCGAATCCCTGACTACAGAAATTTTCGTAAAAGGCACCCGTAAACAATTTTCACAGTGGAACAGGCAGTTTGCCAACCTACAGGAATTCTCTAAAGCAGACAATCAAATTATAGAGATTGAATCCATTTCATTTCCTGAACCGCAGGCGAAAATGAAAAATGTCCCGGCAAAAGGTAAGCACATTGCCTACGAAGTTGTTTTGCACATGAATAAGGTACAAGCTGAAAATGGTCATCTGAAGCAATTCCAGGAGTACTTATATACCCTCGGCATACAAACAACATTACCCCATCGTTTTTTTGCGAATGGCCTCTGCTTTTTAGGTCTTGAAGCGCCAGCAAAATTAGCGGAGCAAATAGCAACTTTCAGCCTGATCAGGGTTCTCAGGGCAATGCCTAACCTGCGAATGCTTAAGCCAAGTATGCGTGCAGCGTATAACAAAAATAAATCCAACGTTTTCCTACCCCAAGCGGCCAGTCCGCTTGACAAAACAATACGAGCCGCCATTTTCGATGGGGGAATACCGGCCACTCACCCATTAAACAAATATGTAACCCGCCATGACTTCCCAGGAATGCGGCCAGCCAGCGATGAAATGCTCAGTCATGGAGTGTCTGTAACCTCGGCTTTTCTTTTTGGTCATATCGACCCCCAAAAAACCTTACCTATACCTTATGCGAATGTCGATCATTATCGCGTGATCGATGATGATCCAGGTCAACACAAGTTTGAACTTTTTGAGGTGCTAGAAAGAATCAGGGGAGTGTTACAATCAAAAAAGAAGAAGTATGATTTTATCAATTTAAGTTTAGGACCAGAGCTCCCGATTAACGATGATGAGGTGCATGCATGGACTGCTATGCTTGACCAGTATTTATCTGATGGTCATACCCTGGCTACCATCGCAGTCGGCAATTATGAAGACGGGAAGTCGGAAAGAATTCAAGTACCTTCTGATTGTGTGAATGCGCTCGCGATTGGTGCCTGTGATTCGGCAGGTGATGGGTGGAAGCGTGCAAAGTATAGCGCGAAAGGCCCGGGCAGAAGCCCAGGATTAGTTAAACCTGATCTCCTCGACTTCGGCGGCAGCGACACTTCGCCTTTCTCGACGTTGCATGCTGATGGCAGTAATTCGCTATATCAAACAGTAGGCACGAGTTATGCCAGCCCTGCCGTGCTAAGGCTTGCGACTGGGATACGCGCTCATTTTTCTGAAACGCTTAACCTGCTTGCCATCCGTGCATTGATGGTTCACAGCAGCGAAAACGCTAACCTGTCAGCTACAGAAGTTGGATGGGGCCGCGTCGCGCGCTCACTGGATGATATCGTTATATGTAAGGATACTACTGTCAGGGTAGTTTACCAGGGAGAAATTCCGCCCTCAAAAAGTATACGCGTACCGATACCCTTTCCGTCAGGGAAGCTGCAAGGGAAAATCACTATAAAAGCTACGCTTTGCTACGCAACTTTGGTCGACCCAGACCATCCAGGCAACTATACACGAAGTGGGTTGATCCCCATCTTTCGTCCTAATAAAACCAAATTTGAAAAAGGCGCGACACACGCTAAGTCCAAACCATTCTTTAATAAAACGCTCAAAAGCGAGAGACATCGCACTGAGGAAGAGTTGAGAGCGGACGCATGGAAGTGGGAAAATTGCGTTCATGCTAGCGTCAGTTTTTTACCCGGCACGTTGAATGACCCCCTCTTTGATATTCATTATAATGCACGGTCGGAAGGGCATGAAGGCAACACGAAAGATAAGATCCGGTACGCACTGATCATAACAATTGAAGCACCGGGTATGGAGGACCTGTATGATAAAGTGGTACGGAAATTTTCGACGCGCCTGAAAACATTGCAGCCTACCATCGATATTCCACTGCGTACAGGGAGTTAGGGTCTTCTGTCATGTTTAATTATCGGTTAAACCAAGCTCCGCAACTTTGGCTTCTTCCCATGGTTTAAAATCATCGGGTAATGTATTTATGATCTTCCAGGCTTCATTGATTGCTAAAGAAACAGGTGCAGGGGTTAGCACCAGTTGTTCGCTATAAGGCCTTAGCGCGATGTCGCGACACCCGTCCAAAACAGTTTGCGCAAGCCGGTCAATAAATTCTTGCGGGTAAAGATCCTGGTAATCAGCCGGTGGGTTAGCGCGAATATTATTCAAAAAGTCATCCCATGATTCCTGAATTTCTGCCAGTTCAGCGTCGTGACCCGTTAAATGCAACATAGCAAAAATAGCACGCATCCTTGCCTCATTAGCTGGATGGTATGATTGCAATTGAGGGTTACCATATACATTCAGCACACTACTAGCTGTTGTGAATTTAAGGTTGGTCCACGCATAAGCCGGACCTGTTAGAAACGTCGCAATCAGATCGCAAGCAAATTCCTCCAACCACGACTTTTCCCAACGATTCAATGCCTCTATCGCGAGATTGAATGTTCCCTGCTTCTGACGGTAAAAGGTATCTATTTGATCGGTTAAATCTCCGATAAAATCATCCTTATGCTGATCATACAAAAAATGGCCTATCTCATGGTAGAGGTCGCTCAGGTTCAGTATATTTCGCTCCTCTCCATATGGTAACGCGATCATCCCGGAACCGATTTCCGCCCAATAATATGTATCTGAGTTAGAACATGTACTTACAAAGGGGCAGGTTTGCAAGGAGCCAATTTCCTTATAAATACGAACGAGTACATCTTCGAAGTAACCGTCTTCCCTCTCCCTATAATTGACGATAGCCAGATACCGATATACTTCGATATCCATCACATCGTTGTTGAGTGAGCGATATTGAATTCTCATGTTTCGCGTATGAAGCGGCGAATTCAAATACCCTGTTTTTTCAAGTGCAATAATTTGTCCGCGAATACCGTTCAGCAGATCGACCGTATCTTTTTTGAAATTACTCGCGATTCTCCTGGTCATGGTCATACCATTGAGAACCGAAGTCATTTTATCGATTTTGATATGGAGATCGGTGAACAACCCCCGAACAAATTGGCTCATCCTCTGGCTGCTCTTAATTTTTTAAATAATTCACTCCTTTCCTGATCAAGCGCGTCTACAACCTGGTCAAGCAATTGCAGTTGCGACGTAGTCAAGACCTGATGTTTTTCTATTGCCAACTGAATAACGTGGAGCTGGCCAAAAAAATCTGGGATTTCAATAATTACAGTTTTATTTAATTGACCAACCGCTTCGTTCGGAAGCAGTTGTTCGCTATGATCATCAGGATGCTCAAGCAATGCAAGGCGCTGTAGGAATTTCTTCATAAAATCTATTGCTTGCTCCAATTCTACCTCATCTAATTCCAATATGACTTTATCATCCTGCATTTGTGTACTCTTTACAACCTGTGCCTTTAATAAGATGATAGCATGGTTAACCTCATCGACTATTTTACTCAATTCCCCAAATTGCGCTGATAGAATGCTGATTTCACTCATAAGGATGTTTTTCTACAGTAAAATGAGATTTCAGCAAAGCTGTTTTTCCTCTAGCGGTGATGGTAGTCGGATCGTAGGTGAAAAAGTCTGCACCCTGAATATTTGCAGGCGGTTTAAACTGGAATACAAACGCAGAAACGATTCTTTCCATATCCAATCCAGAAAGATAGGCCGCAGAAAAACAGAACTCATGCCCATCCTTCTCAAAACGATGCCAGGGATTGTCAGTCGCAATATGATATTTTATTTGGTCACGGACTTTAGTTGCCTGACCAATAAACACCAAACTGACCGGCTTGATAATATCTTTTTCGTTATCATATGTTGCGAGGTACACAAAAAATACTCCCGTATAGTTAGGCATGAAATGTTGATTCATTTCCCGCCAGTATCCCTCAATGATGATATTGCAACTAAGTACAGCCATATTATTCTTTAGTCATTAACTCCTCCAGTTTTGCCAGATAATTAAAGAGAGCTTCTTTATTCTCATATAAATCTGTCTTTGTTTTACGAAGTGAGCCACTTATGTCATGGTCATCTCTTAACGAAGTGCGTCTGAAGACAGGCCTGCATGCAACAGTAGGAACATGCAGTCGTTGACGAACTACGTCAAATGTTTTTAAAATGCCTTTCTCAGCAAGGTCAAAGCTGATCTTTAATTTCTTTAAGAAATCATTTAGCAAAACAACCGGTACGCTGTTAGGATAGATTTCATCATTTTTAAGTTGGTTGATCCGTTCTTCGCTAAGTTTTACCTCTTCAGCAATTTTGTCAGCAGAGATTGCCATTGATTGCATATTCTCAACGATAAGCTCTCCCAGGGAAACTGTTGACATTGTAATAAACAGATCTGCCATCAATTTTTCCTTTTCTTCCGCTGGCATTGCGGTTTGTACCGGCTCCGCCAAAATACCGGCTAACTGGTTGCAAGCGTCCGACTCACTAGCATTTTCACCGGCATCCAACCAAAGGATTCGTAAGGCCTCATCGACCTTATCAATGTTGTTTTTTTTGTTGTGCATGATCGTCGGTTTGAAAGTTTTCAAATAATTTTCTGAGTTTGTCTTTGCCTCTTGAATATTTAACTTTTAAATTTTTGTTTTCGATATTTAGCATTTGGGCAATTTCCTCATAGCTGTAATTCTGTGCTCTAAGCAGTAGGATGTTACGCTCGGTTTCATCCATTTCCGCTAAAGCTTCTTTTAACGATGTCAAAAGCGGATTTTCACTAACATCTGTCTCATAAGCCCTGTTAAAGATATTGGCGTCGATCGGCACAGAAGATTGGGCTGGCGGGGGAGCGTCTTCGTGGTCTGCTTCATCTCTGTCTTCAGCCTCCTGATCATTGAAGTCTACATATTCAATAACGTATTTTTTTTTTCGATTCGCCCGAAATGCCTGACGTAAAAAATTGACAAAGATTTTGAAGATCAGGTTATCAAAATGCGCTTGCGATTCAATTTTATAATCTGACAATTTCAGCAACAACGTGTCAAGGGTTTTGTACACGACATCCCATGCCACCTCCGTATCCATCTGCCATTTATTGATGGCATAGGAATAAAATTTCTGGCCGTATTTTTCATACAACACCTCCAAGGCTTTCTTATCCTTGGCTGCGATGAGTTCTAAAATTTGACGATATTCCATTAACTTCTTATACTTTTATTATGCATTCAGGTTACGAACCTCACAACGCATTGATATTCAGCTCCCTAATCAATAGCGCCTTTAAACCCTGCTCAAAATACTGTCTTTTTATCAAACCCTTCAAACATACAGGCGTGCAGGTTCAGAGGGGTGCAATGATAACCTCTCCGTAACTATTATGCACCCAGGTTACACCCCTACTAATTGTATCACTCAAAACGGGGCTGATAATGGTAGATAACAAATTATAGACGGATCCACGATGAAAACTAATTCAACAGAAATTATCATTACCCATGACGTCGGCTATTTTTTTCAAACGAAAATATGCCTGTAACCTCATTGCATAATACAGATAGCAAACGTGCAAATTAACGGTTATCGGAGGTGAAGCTACAAAGGAAAGTGTAACCCGAATGCATACTACTAATAAAGCAAAGATTTATCAAACCTATTAAATAAGATAGCCATGAAAACAGACAATTTACACAAAGTACATCGAAAAGAAAGTGGTGAGTTAATCTTCACCATCAACGGGAAGCAATTCGAATGGAAGGAGCAATACATTTTAGGTGCCGAGTTAAAAAAGCTGGCGGACATTCCGCTGGAAGAAGAGTTATATCTCTCTATACAGGATCCCTGGGATGACGAACTCATCACCAACGAAACGCGGGTAAACCTTGCTCGCCCGGAGATCGAACATTTCTACATCAAGCAGAAACTGAAATACACCATCAACGGCCAGCCATATGAAAGTGCCCGCCAGTATGTGAAAGGAGAGTTTCTGCGTAAACAGGGTAATATTCCTGAAGATGAGGATCTGTATCTCAAAGTGGATAAACCCTGGGAAGACGACCTCATCAACCCGGATGAGTGGGTGGATTTAGCAAGGTCAGGTACCGAGCATTTCAGGTCTAAAGGCGTGGAATTTCTGCTGATCGTCGATGGACGTGAAAAGAAATGGCAAAAAAGAAGGATATCCTTCGAGGAAGTAGTTGTGCTGGCGAAAGGTGCATACCAGGACAGCACTACCATGTATTACACGGTGACTTACGACCGTGGACCGAAACAGAACCCGGAAGGTTCAATGGTAAAAGGAGATATCGTTTTTGTAAAAAACAAAATGATTTTCAATGTCACAGCAACTGATAAGTCATAGTCCAGACCTGTCCCGCCTTCGCGACGTGGGATACGAGATCGAGGTGTGCGGTGGGTATCTGATTACCCACCACATACCCTATGTAAATGCGCGCTGCGAAATTGCCTATGGCAAGTTGATCACCGCGCTCAACTTGAACGGTAATACTACCGCACGTCCCCCTGATCATGTGATCCAGTTCATGGGAGAACATCCCTGTCACAAAGATGGAAGTATCATTACTCAGATACAGCACGCAGCTCAGAACACGAAGTTATTCGACGGAATAGTGATGAATTTTTCTTTTTCAAATAAACCGAAGAATGGATATCCCGATTATTACGAGAAAGTCAATACATACGCAGAACTGATCGCCAGCCCGGCGCGTTCGATTGATCCGTCAGTAACGGCCAAAACCTTTAAAGCCATTCCAGCAAAGGATGAACAGTCGGTATTTAATTATATCGATACCAACGCCACCCGTGCGCACATCCTGCAGGCTAATGCAAAGTTCACTGGGCAGAAAATTGGAGTTATCGGCGCGGGAGGTACGGGAGCCTACATCCTTGATATGCTGGCAAAAACGCCTGTTGCGGAAATACATCTTTTTGATGGTGATGTGTTTCACCAGCACAATGCCTTCCGCTGCCCTGGTGCGCCGCCGCTCAGTCTTTTTGATGATCAACCGAAAAAAGTCTCCTATCTGAAAAACATCTATGGTAATATGCATCGCGGCATACATACGCACGATGTGTTTATTACAAAAGACAACCTTCATTTATTGGGTACGCTTAGTTTTGTATTCCTCTGCGTCGATAGTAACAGGGTACGGGGATTGATCATTGCCTACCTGATGGAAAATAAAATACCTTTTATTGATGTCGGCTTAGGTGTAAACTTAGTGGAAGATCAATTGATTGGTACCTTGCGCGCAACGCTCATAACACCAGAGCAGCACGATCACCTGGATAAAAGGATTGGGAAATCAGATACCGATGACAACGAATACGCCACTAATATTCAGATTGCCGACCTCAATGCCCTTAATGCAATGCTGGCCATTATCAAATGGAAAAAATGGACAGGCTTTTACCAGGACCTAAAAGAGGAGCACCATTCGACCTATTCTATCAACACTTCACAACTCATCCATGAAGACTTTACAGCATAAATTCGTAGAATTCATACCTGAGAATTTAGCGCAGGGTGTACTGTATATCACGGTGGAGTACGCTACAGCACTGCACAAATGTGCCTGCGGTTGCGGCAATGAGGTGGTAACACCGCTGTCTCCAAATGACTGGAAACTCATCTTTGATGGTAAGACCGTAAGCCTTTATCCTTCTATCGGTAACTGGCGGTTCCCTTGCCGTTCGCATTACTGGATCGAAAAGAACCAGATCGTCGATGCGAACCGGTGGCCATTTACCACCAGGATACCGGAGAAGAAAGGAGAGCAATCTCCGGTTAAAAAGAAATCAAAAAACAAAAGAAAGTCCAAAAAGAAACGATGGTTTTCTTTTAAGGGCGATAGCAAAAAGTAAACAAAAATCCCAAATATGAAACAACAATTGAAGCCTGGGCAGTCAACGCCCACATCGGGTCAGTACCAGGTTATTGGCCCAAAAGGTGGTAAAGGATCAGAAATCACATCAACCAAAGGAAATCCATTGCCACCGACGCCAGTACCAAACTCCACTTATAAACTGGTGGATGCAACAAAGCACAAAAAATAAGGAGGGCGCGCAAGGCGCCTTCTTTATTGCAATGCCAATATAGCATGAAGTTTTTACGAGACACCCTCAGGTCAAAATATGGATATAGGTAAACAAAGTCCAATGATAAAATCAACGTGATAACTTCACGGTGAATTATAGCGGCCGCACAATTGCAACGATTGAAAATGATACAGAACCCATATGAAGTCCTTAAAAAAATGTTTAAGGAGCAGTATGAAAGAGACAGAAACCTCTTTGAATTTATCTATAAACAAAGTGATTCATTTATCACTTGGATCATTGGTTTCGCAGTAGCCGGCCTTGCGTTGATCGCTTCTAAAATGGATTCAACTGATGTTACATTTAAGGATATAAAAAATACGCTGACCATTCTGCTGGGAGCCAGCATTCTTTTTGGCGTTGCTTTCCGGTATTTTTTCTATTCCGTGATGGTATATCATAAGCGGTTGGAAAACTATTTTGCCGGAGCACTGGCGGATATTGATGTAATGCCGATAGAAGCAGACGAAGACACTGACAACTGTTCGTTTGACGAGCTCATTTTCAGGTTGAAAGTTGATTTTGATGAAACAATACCTTATAAATATCCTCTTTCAGATGAAGAGAAAGAATCTGAGCAACCAGCATTAGTCCGGTATTACAAGAATATGTGCGCACATTCCAGGAAACAGTTTGACTTGGCGATAGACAGGTGGGCTGTCATTCATTCAACAGCCTACCGGACCAGTAAGCAACGTATTATTGATACCATCTATAAGAATATCAAAAGTCCCAAGGTCGGGTTCAACCTAAAGGCTTGGGCAAGGTTCGTAAATACGCTGTACCTGCTAACACTTGTTTGTTTTACGGCGGCAGTGGTCGTGGTTTGCTTGAAAATGCTTGCTTAAGGAACACTGGTTAAAATCACTATGACAAAGTCGCTAATCGCCTCAAATCCATCAAAAAAAGGTTCGAGTTTTGTATCTTGAGGGCCGCAAAATGCCTCCAAAAGGAGGCATCGTTGTTTAAAGTAGCCTCCAATCAGCCGGTATACTGCGTCTTTTTTTATGCTGATAAAAAGTAACCGCAACTTTCAAGGTTGCGGTTACTTTTTCCTTATAACGTGAAGCTAATAGTGCTGCAGTGAAGCTATTTGCCCAGTTTAACTGGTCTGGACAAATGTGAAAATGTGAGCTGGGCAAGTTTCCATCGTCCGTTTTCTTTAAGATAAACCTCCGTTACCATGAAAGGATTGGTCACTTCGTTTCCTCCCACCACAGCCACCAGATCGATCTCGTTCAACAAGATAGCCGTGGTGCCGAAGATGTTTACTGACGCTGAATAAACTTCAGCCTTCTTATACCAAATGAAACTAGATTTAATGATATCTACTTCACGATCTTTTCCCCAAGTGCCACCCATATGAACAAAATTGGACTTCGCATTAAAAAGTACACTGAGTGAATCAGTATTTTTTTCTGCCATCCATAACCACTTTTGCTTGGAGAGGTTGAGCACTTCCTGTTCGGCAGCAGTAGGAGTTCCACTTGTTTGCTGTGCAAAGGACACTTGCACACACATTAGTATTGAAAAGAGTACGATCATCTTTGCTTTCATGTAACGATAATTTAAAGGTTTACAATTAAAAATATTTTATTTCTATCGAACTGGATCAATAAGGTCAATTATTTGCATTTGCTCGCGATTATTTTTTTTGGTATTCCGCATCTGTTACTTTTTGCAACCATACAGTGGCTCCTTTTTGGGCTGGACTCACAGCAAGGTAGGTAACACCGCTTTCAAGAGAAGAACCATGCCAATGTTCCACACCAGGCTGACACGTAACCACTTCTCCTTTTCGAACTGTAAGTTTTGGTTTCCCTTTTTCCTGGTAATAGCCGATGCCTTCTGTAATGAGCAGTATCTGACCACCTGGATGATAATGCCAATCTAATTTTTTTCCCGGCGGAAAACTTGCAACTGCAATATTGAAATTGAAAGTGCTATCTGCTTTATATAATTCGATTAATATATTGTTTGGGGTTTGACGAACTTCAAGAGTTTTGCCATCTTTCGTGAAAATCAGTGCTTCCTGTGCTTTTGCGTTGTAAAGAAAAGCGATGCAAAACACTGTAAGTAATGAGAACGTTTTCATAATTTATTCGATTATTATTTTGTTTGGTTACCTGATATAAACCTTTTTAGGTGATTCATTGCCCATCGCCTCAATTGTGCTCTATATAAGTAGTATTTGCCTGGGATAACTTGTCTTTGCCGCCGATGGCAAGAATGTGTTTTCCAATTGGTTCATACTAATTATTTAACCATCCATACTCGCTCATCCATTTTACAATTGCAGGATCGCGGTGACTAAATAGAAGACTTTTTCCAGTATCTAATGTTTGAATTTTCCGGGTATCTTCCTCAGATAATTCAAAATCAAAAATGTTGATGTTTTCTATTATTCTTTCCTTGCGTGCTGACTTTGGAATCGCAACTACTCCTCTTTGCGTTAACCAGCGAAGTATTACCTGAGCCACTGTTTTATTGTATTTCGATCCAATGGTACCCAGAATCTCATTCGTAAATATATTATTCATGCCTTCGGCAAAAGGTCCCCATGCTTCTATCTGGACATTATTAGCTTCTAAAAACTTTTGCGTTTCAATCTGCTGGTTAAAAGGATGCGTTTCAATCTGGTTTACGGCGGGGGTAAAGCCACTATTAACAATCAGATCCATTAGCCTGTCCGGTAAAAAATTACAGACACCTATTGCTCTGATCCTTCCTTCGTGGTAAAGATCCTGCATTGCGTGCCAGGATCCGAAGATGTCTCCAAATGGCTGATGTATCAGGTACAAGTCTATATAGTCAAGCTGTAATGATTCCAGAGATTTCTGAAAAGCAGCCTTGGTCTTTTGGTAGCCTGCTTCCTTACTTCCAAATTTAGTGGTAATGAATATGTCTTCTCTCGAAACACCACTTCTTTTGATGGCGTTTCCTACAGCCTGTTCATTTCCATAAAGTTCAGCTGTATCAAATAATCGGTAGCCAGCCTCTATAGCATTGATCACAGCTTCTTCACATTCGGTGCCCATCATTTGCATTACGCCATATCCCATGATCGGCATCTCTACGCCATTGTTTAGTGTAATTTTTTCCATAATTTCTGATAATAATTCAAAGGTGATATGAAAGGGCCTTGCAACTTGTATATCGTTTCATGATTTACTTACCAAAATCGCTGATACTCTTACCAGGCGGGTTTAAATCATCATTGAATATCTATGTTTGCTGTGAGAATCATAATTAAATATGGAAGAGCTGTTTATTAGTAGCGTTGGTCAATACAATTCTTTGAGTGACCAGGAGACACTACATCCTTTGGTAAGTGTAATCGATTTTTCGAAATCTACTCCGAAGACCTTCTCTGGGGAGAAGACAGTTAGAATAAACTATGGTTTGTATTGCATCGTTCTTAAAGATGTAAAATGTGGTGACTTACGGTATGGCCGGCATACATATGACTATCAGGAAGGTACCCTTGTGTTCACTGCTCCTGGGCAGGTGGTTAGCTTTGATGTTACCCCTGAATCTTTTCAGCCAAAAGGCTACGCACTGGTTTTTCATCAAGATTTGATTCACGGTACTTCTCTCGGACGGCACATTTATGATTATACTTTCTTCCGCTATCAATCTAATGAAGCACTTCATTTATCAAAAAAAGAAAGAAAACTTGTTTTGGACTGTTTCAGGAAGATCAAGAGTGAGTTGGAGCAATCGATTGATAAGTATAGTAAGCGACTCATTGTTTCCAATCTTGAATTGTTCCTGAATTATTGTATCCGTTTTTATGAGCGCCAGTTTATTACAAGGGATTATGTGCACAAAGGAACCCTGGAAAAGTTTGAATATTTATTGATTCAGTATTTTCAAACAGACAAACCACAAACTATTGGATTGCCTACAGTGGCATGGTGTGCGGGGGAGTTAAATTTATCGGTAGGTTATTTTGGCGATCTGATCAAAAAAGAGACTGGAAAAACTGCTCACGAATATATACAGGCAAAGGTAATTGACGTTGCGAAAGAGCGAATATTCGACCACAGTAAATCAGTAAGTGAAATAGCCTATGAATTGGGGTTTAAGTATCCACAGCATTTTACCCGCTTATTTAAACAAAAGGTAGGGCAATCGCCTCATTTATATCGGAGTTCATTGAGCTGACCTGAATAAAGACTGTACTATTATAAAGCAACTGTCAATATCTTTGAGTAGATTATTTTGTTGTAAGGCTTTTCGCAGTCCAATTGCACAATTGCTCAACAGTCCCAAAGTTCAATGGCCAAATGCCCACTCAAGGCAGTAGCGGATATCCGAGCGTTGCTTGCCAGTAAAGAATCGCTACAAACAGGAACCAAGTGATGGCCAGGAGAAAAATCTGCGTCTTTGTCCTCGCCAGGTAAAAGCCCATCAACGGCAAAACTTGTAGGGAATGCATGCCAAAAAAATGCGGCACGCGAAGGTCGCCATAGCTCTTGCTCCAATTGATGAAAGGCAGTCCTTCACTGCCATCCGGACCGCCAACCGTGTGCGCCAGCAGACTGACCATATGCCCGCCTTCAAAAGCGAAAATCACCAAAAAGAGAATCCCAAGGCGCATGCCCCAGATGTATCCTTGTGGCAGATCGATCGGGAAAGTTTTCTGCCGGAAAAAGAGGATGCCGATGTATAGAGTCCATAAGGTGAACGTTACGATCGCAACGCCCATAAGCTTGAACAGGTTTCCATGAAAATGACTGCTGATGTTGAAATGCGATAGCCTGCCGTTGGAGGCCTGCCATACAATGATGGACATTTCGATAATCATCGTAATAATCATCACCCAACTGTAGATGGTAACGGCCCTTCTGTTATTAAGGTAAACCATATACCAGCTCATCGTGAATCCTAAAATGCCAATCGACAGGAAAAATTTCGCCGGCTTAATGTAGGCATTGATACCAAAGACTTCAATATCTGTGACAAAGGTCATCGCAAAGCAAACCAAAGCACAGGCAAGATTGAAGATCCCGAACCAAAACAATAAGGGATTGCGACTCTTTAATTGATACACGAATCCCATCAAAGGATTGGTGTTGCTATAAGTATGTACTTGCAACATTATATTAATAGTTATCTGCGAAGTAATGTTTTGTCTTTATGAACCGAACCAGCAGATACAACAGAAGTCCAATAGGTCCCATCATGAATGTAAAAAACAGGCAGGGGATAAGCACCCAATGGCTGATGGCATATTTTTCAGCGTTCTTTTTGATCCAAATCCCTACCATCAGGTCAAATGCCAGATAGTGTACCCAGCCCGCTGTTACGGCCATCTTGTTGGTGAACAGACTCATCACGCCATCGAGCGTTCCAAATTTCTGAAAATCATCAGGGTGAAAACTTTGACCGATGCACCAGGCATACACAATGGCCAATAAAGTAATAACAATGCCGATCAGGAACTTGTCGGCACTCCGCCAGAACGGACTTGCAACGATCAATATCACCCAGCCAAACATGGCCAAGGAACTACAGAGGCTGAAAATGGAATCGGGACTCATACTGAATATTTAATAAAAGGAATGTTGAATTGTTTTGATCCAAATGTCCAAATGCCCCAATGCCCGATTGTTCAACGGCTATTTCTTCCCAATCCTATACAGCTTTCCCTGGTCCGTAACCGTGTACAGTGCACCGTCTGTTCCTTGTGTAATGTCTCTGAAACGCTGGTTCTCGCTGGTTAACAGTCTTTCTTCGCCCACTACTTTATTGTTCTCGATCACCAATCTGCAGATATGCATACTGCTGAGACAGGAAATGAATAAATTATTTTTCCATTCCGCCATGGCCGAACCATCATAAAAAGTGATGCCGCTGGGTGAGATCACCGGATCCCAATAATACACTGGCTGCTCCATTCCCTCTTTTTGCTGGATCACTTCTCCGATCTTCTTTCCGCTGTATTCTATACCGTAGGTGATTACCGGCCATCCGTAGTTGTTTCCGGGCTTCACCAGATTCAATTCATCACCTCCGCGCGGACCGAATTCTGTTTCCCAAAGATCTCCAGTGGCGGGGTGGATCGCGATACCCTGGACGTTACGATGGCCATAGGAATACAGTTCGGGCCTTGCGCCTGCTTTACCCACAAATGGATTGCCAGCTACGGGTTTGCCGTCTGTTGTGATTCGGATAACCTTGCCTAAACCTGAGTTCAAATCCTGCGCTTGCGGACGGGTTTCCAGATCTGAACGTTCGCCGGTAGAAACAAAAAGATTACCGTCTTTCGTCATAAGCACCCTGCCGCCATAGTGAAGTGTTCCTTTATAACCAGGTGTTGCCCTGTAAATCACGGTAACGCCTTCCAGACTTTTCTCGTCGGCCGATAACTTTCCTTTTGCAACCGCGGTAACATTGCCTTCAGGAAGTGGTTCCGAGAAAGCGAAGTACACCATGCGATTTGTTTTGAATGCATTATCGAGACAGATTCCTAACAAACCACCCTGGCCCGCACTGTTCACTGCCGGGATACCCAGAATGGGTTCTGAAACTGCGCCTGCCGCTGTAACAATCCTCAGTTTTCCCTCTCTTTCAGTAACAATGAACCTGCCGTCAGGCAGTGCCGCAATACCCCAGGGCGCTTTGAGGTTAGTGGTTATTACTTTATGTTCAAATGGTGAATTGGTTTTGACCGACTGAATTCTCGTTTGGCCGGCAAAGGCCGGCTTGTAATCCGAATTTGGCTTTTTCGTTTCCACGGGTTCATTTCCTGCAGACTGTTGTGCTTCTGATGAACAGGCGCTCAGCAGAAAAAAAGCAATGGCCAACACTTGCGTCAAGACTTTTTTCATCACGAAAACTTTTAGAAGATTAGGGCAACAAGATAAAGCATTGTGCAGGCTCCACCATATCGTGTGCAGGTTTTCTTTGTGGTTTTAGTTCCCCGGATAGGGGGATTCTAAACACACTTTCCGCCTAAAAGCGAGGGGGTATGATGATTGATATATTGTAGGTAAACAGGATTATGAGCAACGTTCATTCTATACAGGAACAAATGGGTTTTCCGCCTTTGCAAAAGGTGGATGCAAATACGGGTGACGTAAAAGACCAGCACCAGGAAGGCAGGCAGAGGCTTGGACAAGCAGCCATTCCAGCAGCCCTGGCCATCGTAGCCAAATATGCCGCGTCTGATAAAGGTCTTCAAAGACTTGCTACCGGTCAGGTGGAAAGCAATTGGCTAAAAGAAATTCTTGGGGCTGATCGGCATAACATGATCCGGCAGGTTGCAGAATATGCAGGAGCGGATCCGGCTACTGCTTCAACGACTATGCAGGAAGCTATTCAATTAGCGGTTCATCAGGGTGCGCATCTCACTGCCGAAAATGAAACCTCTCCTGCGCAGCAGACATTCTATGCAAATCTATTGACAGAAGCGCTTAGTTATCTGCCGGCTGCAGTGCCCATTGGGAATGCAATGAACGATGATACGCTTGACGATCAAACCCATAAAATGGAAGGCCCTTTGTCCAGCCTGGCGCACTCCATTGGAAATGTTTTTTCGGATAACCGTTCTGAAGATCCAAAGGATGAGAAAATGTAGGCTATATTGAAAGTAGCCGGGAATCTTTTGTGTTTTGTACATTGCGGATATGAAATTTCCTGTGCTGTTTCTTCTTTTTTGCGTCTTCATCATTCCATCCACCAGTCAGGCACAGTCTTATGAGCGTCAATTGGAGCAGTGGTATGAAGCAAGAGAAAAATCATTAAAGGCCGAGAATGGATGGCTGAACCTGGTAGGATTGCTGTGGATCAATGAAGGAAGCAATAATTTTGGCAGCGACTCCGCCAATCAGGTGGTGTTCCCCAAAAAACTTCCGGCCAGGGCAGGTGTATTTGAGAGAAAAGGAAATGCCGTGTGGTTAAATGCAAACATTCCCATTCTTGTGAACGGCATTGAGAAAAAGGAAGCGCTGGTGTTTCATGCAGACTCAACACGCAATCCCATCATGCAATACGGCGATCTCCGTTGGAACATCATCAAGCGAGAGGACAAACTAGGTCTGAGACTGCGCGACCTCAAAAGCGATGCTTTGCAATCTTTCCGCGGGATTGAACATTATCCGGTGAATCGGAATCTTATTATTGAGGCCCGGTATGAGCCTCACACAGTGCCCACCACCATCTCCATTACGAATATATTAGGACAAACCACCAAACAGTTTTCGCCCGGCCTTGTGCATTTTTCACTGGAAGGAAAACCTTACGCTATGATCGCACTGGAAGAAGAAGGTGAATTGTTCTTTGTGTTTGGCGATCCCACCAATGATGTTGAAACCTATTCTGCCGGAAGATTTTTGAAGGCGGTTAAACCTGCTGCTGCAGGTACTGTGCTGCTTGATTTCAATAAAGCCTACAACCCGCCCTGCGCCTTTACGCCATATGCCACTTGCCCATTACCCCCTAAGCAGAATATGCTGGAAGTGTCTGTGAAAGCGGGTGAAAAAAATTACAGAAATCATGATTGAGGATTCTCATCCTCGGAAGGTTTTTCACCTTCATCAGCCTTGTGTACAACCATTTGCGGGTAAGGAATCTCGATGTTATGATCGTTAAAAGTTCTTTTGATATTACGCATAAGATCACTGCGCACAAGATTCCAATTGGTGAAATGACTAACCCAGAACAGGATGCGCAGGTCTATGGAACTATTACCAAAATTATTGACCAATACAAATGAATCAGGGAATTTTCGTATCCTGTCGTCCCCAGCCATGACCTGATGGATCAACTGGATGGCATGGTCAAGGTTTGTGTCATAGTTAACGCCCACAATGATCTCCACTCTCCTTGGATTGTCATTAAGTGTCCAGTTGATGAGATGCTGATTCAACAAGTCGCCATTGGGAATGATCACCTCAGAACCATCAAAGGTGGTCACCACGCTGCTACGGAAGCCAATGGATTTCATAGTGCCTGACCGGCCACCAATTTCTACCACATCGCCTACGCCAATTGGTTTTTCAAAAGCGATGATGAGCCCGCTGACGAGGTTATTGACGAGTGTTTGCAAACCGAAGCCGATACCCACACTCAACGCGCCGAATACAATCGCGATGCGATCCATCGGTATTCCACTTGCCGCAAAAGCCAAAAACAGTCCTATGGAGAAAATGGAAATTCGGATCAGTAGCATCCAGTTGTCAAGCCCAGACTTTTTACTGTTAGATGCTCTTTTTCTATTATCGGCAAAATAGGAAACCAGTTTGGAGACAATGCCGGAAAGAAAGATGATGCTAACAAACAGGAGGATGCCAGACAAGCTAAATGTATAAGATCCAATCTGCCTTGTACTTGTAAAAAAAGAAATGATTGGTTCTGTGAGCTTGGTATAGATGTAAAAATTGTGAGAGATCAGGATGAACCATCCTAAACCCAAGATGATGTACAAGTAGTTGGGTACTTCTGAACCTACTTTATCAAAATCGATATAAAATCTTTTCTTTTCATCCTCCCGATATGCTTCCGCACTGATGTCAAAGATTTCATGGATGAGTCTGACAGTCCACAATAACTGAATGCCCACGATAAGACCAAAGAAACCGGTGGTCATGAGTCCTTTCGAAAAATTATATCGTCCATACAAATTGCCAATCGTTGCTACCACTTCCATACCTACCGATATCAACAGGAAAATCGTTAGTCTTTTTTCTTTTAGTGCCTTAGTGTGGGGAGACATCAATACTTTGATTCCCGCGATGGATCCTGCCAGCGATAGCACCAGCATAACCAACCTTTCAGGCCTTGATGCCTGGAGAACCATATTGATAAGGCAGGCGGCCACAGCTAATCCGGCACTGGTAATCCAAAACCGGAACCAGAAAGAGGTGATATGTTTACGAATCAGGATCGTCAGAATTACACTGTTGATCGTCCACATTAATGCGTAGAAACTGAAGGGCGGGGAAGGGAAGAAGAATTGACCGATGGATATGCTGATCAGTAAGCTCGCGAGTGTCGGGTGCTCCATGACAATGCTGCGGGCAAAAGTTGATTCCTCGCCCATTTCCTCATGTATGTTTTTTCTGAGCGAACGCAGATAGGCCATGAGTGCTATCGTTACAAAAAAGATCAGGAAGAATTTCCCGAAATGGTTTCGCAAATAGAATAACATGACGAGGTTATTCTTTTGCATGGAGAAATGGACGATTTCAATGAATGGTCTTCTGAATTTGGGAGACTCCCATAGGTAGGAGGTTTCTTTAAACAAAGAGTTTTGGGATAGTTCTGACCGGTATGTGGTGATCTCGTCAAGTTTGGACAGAATATTTCCGCTGATGATGGTGGATCGGGTCTTCAGGTTCCTGATCACGCGGAGGCTTGCATTGAGTACAGAGTCTGTGTACCTGATTTCTGTGCCGATGAGTCTGAGTTGTTGCAGGTGTTGCCGAACCTCAGAAGTATCTAAAGGAATGTAAAGGAAAAAGCTGTCACTGGCCAGAGAATCAATTTGGTTCCGGAAATCTTCCAGGTCATCGAGATAGTTTCCAATCTTTTTTTCCAGTTCCCGATTTCGGGAGTCAAGTTCAGTGAGCATTACCTCTGCAGTGGCTAAGTTCCTTGAGGTCTGCACGGTGCCAACATTGGTAAAAATTCCTTCACCGGCTATTTCAATGCGTTCTTCTGCCTGTCGGAGTTCGCGGGCGATCATCGCTGTATCGATGCCCGACTTAAGATAATCTTTGGTGCGTTGGAATTCGGCCCTGAGACTCGCAAATACACGCTCCTGCCTGCTGAGTGCAAGTTGGCTTCGGTATTTCTCCCTTAGTTTTTCGTTCAGGATGTCTGCACTTTGCTGGATTCTTCTTGAAATGGAAGTATCGGACAGGTTTGGAGTAACCGCGCTGTCAGGTTTCTTGTTTCTCACGGAGTCCTGCGCACCCGTCTGTAAACTAACCCCTAATCCAATAAATAACGCCAAAAAGTACCTGAGCAATCGGACTCGCATAGCCATATACGGTTGTCTGGTAAATGTAAACCTAATCGATATAAATCTTAAACAATTCACTTTTCGGAAATCGCCCATAATCAAATAATGCCGTTTATTTAAAAAATAGGATAAATTCAGGATAGGGACTTAGTTTGCTCTATGCCAAAACCACTGCTTTGCCTGCTTACTGTATTATTTTACCTTCCTGCACTCGCTTCTGCGGATACTACAGGGCGTTCCCAGCTTTTTTTCCGGGGAACGGAGTACACTAAAATTGTGGCCAACAGCAGTGGCTCACCCTACATGTATGAAGATACACCTGGCGTACGTAAGGTGCATTATTTTGGTCATTGGTTTTCCGATGTGGAATTGCATTATGATGCAGAAGATGACCTGCTCATGACAAGGGAAGTGAATGGCGCGATCAGGATGAGTTTGGTTAAAGAAAAGGTTTCTTCTTTTTATCTCGGTCCACGTAAGTTCATCGTTGTTCCTGACATTGGTTTTTGCGAGGTTTTGTACGATGGTCCTCATGCGGTGTTGGTCAGGTGGCAGAAAGTGCTGGTTCGCAGTGGGGTGGAAGATCCTTATTACCGAACGTATGAACGGGTTTTTGTGTCAGATAAAGGGGTATTGGTGGAAGTGTCCGGTAAAAAAGGGCTGATGGAACTTGCCGGTAGAAAAACCAACAAAATGCAGGATCCCTCGAAGCAACTGAAACTGAATTACAAAGAGAATTTTCCTATGGCAGCGGCACAATTTATGGCGTACGTAGACCAGCATTAAATGTATGAGTAGAATAGTACTGGTTTGTTTGTTTTGTTGTTGTGGAGTCATTGCCTTGGGCCAGGGGCCCGGTGCTAATTTCGATAGTGTTGTTCAGCGGATCGAACGCAGAACGGGGTATCATATTTATTTTGATCCAAAGCAAGTATCCTCGTTGCCGGTTGTTGACGTTCCGGTGAATGCCAGTATTCAGGAGGCCATGATGATGCTCCTGAAGGGCAGTTCGCTTGTGTTTACCATCGACAAAAAACAACGCGTGTTTATTACGTCGTCGCCAGTGTATACCGGCGTTGCGCCAGGTTATTTTCGTGTGCCTGATCCCACGAACCCCAAAATTCTGGACTCCGCATTTTTGCCAGTTCCCGAACCATTGACAGACCTTACGATCGAGAATAAAGTGCTGACCATCGGTGCAAAAACTTCAGGAAACAATTTCGTGATCTCCGGTTACATCCGTGATGCCAGGAGCGGCGAACCCGTGGGTGCTGCCTCGGTGATGATCGAGGATCTTCGGATAGGTGTGGCAACGGATGCTTATGGGGCCTATTCAATGACTGTTCCAAAAGGGCGTCACGTGCTTAAAGTCAACAGCATCGGCATGCGCGAAACAAAAAGACAATTGGATGTTGTTGGTCCCGGCAAATTGGATATTGAAGTGAAAGAAGATGTAACAAGTCTGAAAGCGGCAGTGATTGTTGCCAGCAAGCAAAGTTCTGTGCGGGGTATGCAGATGGGTGTGGAAAGGCTCAATATCAGGACGATCAAACAGATTCCTGCTGTATTTGGCGAAACCGATATTATGCGTTCCTTGCTCACCCTTCCCGGTGTGACTTCAGTAGGCGAGGGGACCGCAGGGTATAATGTGCGTGGCGGCGCTGCTGATCAGAACCTGATTCTCCTCAATGACATGACGCTATATAATCCTACGCACCTGTTTGGATTTTTCTCAGCTGTTGATCCCGAAGTGGTGCGGGGCCTGGAATTATATAAGAGTGCGATTCCTGAAAGGTTTGGTGGCCGGATTTCATCCGTTATGGACGTTTCAACCCGTGATGGCAACAGTAAGAAATTCACCGGCAGCGCGGGCATCGGTCCGGTGACTTCCAAACTAACCCTTGAAGGCCCTATCTCTAATCAAACGAGTTTTCTATTTGGTGGCAGGATCACCTATTCTGATTGGCTGCTTAAGCAGATAGAGGATCCTGTATTCAATAATAGTGAAGCTTCCTTTTATGATATGATGCTTCATCTCACCCATAATTTCTCAGATAGGGATAAGCTGTATTTGTCTGCCTATGCCAGTAACGACAAATTCAGACTGAATGATGATTCTACTTATCGCTATAACAATAGAAACATCAGTCTTAAATGGAAGCATAATTTTTCCGGCAAACTGTCCATGGTGCTAACGGCCGGGCTGGATCAGTATGGGTATAATGTGGAAGGACAGAATAACCCGAAAGACGCGTTCAAGCTGAGCTTTGGCGTGAAGCAGTATAATGGAAAACTGGATTTCACTTACAACCCTAACAATAAGCACGCCATCAATTTTGGAGTGCATTATATCCGCTATGCACTGGATCCGGGAACCCTGGAGCCTACTGACGCAAGTTCTATCGTGAATCCCAAAACGATTTCGCCGGAGCAGGGAACGGAATCTGCTTTGTACATCGGTGATCAGTATAAGGTGAATGATAAACTCTCCCTGCAAGCCGGTATTCGTTTCAGCATGTTCAGGAATGTGGGTCCGCAGAAAGTTTATACCTACCTGCCCGGTCTGCCAAAAGAAGACCTCACCATTCAGGATTCTATAGAATATGGTAAAGGAGAGCTCGTTAAGTCTTATATGGGACCAGAGTGGCGGCTTTCGGCGCGTTATTTATTGAACGAGAAAAGTTCTCTGAAGTTCAGTTTCAACACGCTTCGGCAGTATATACATATGCTTACCAATACCACCGCGATCTCTCCAACTGACGTGTGGAAGCTGAGTGATACCTATATCAAGCCACTCACCGGACAACAATTGTCAGTAGGATATTATACCCGCGTGGGTAAGAAAGAAATTGAACTGAGTGTTGAAGCCTATGTTAAGAGAAGCCAGAATTATCTCGATTATAAAAGTGGGGCGCAGCTCATCATGAACGAGAATATTGAGCAGGATGTTCTGCTCACCAAAGGAAAGGCATATGGCGTGGAGCTGATGGCTAAAAAGACCAATGGTAAACTGACAGGATGGTTGAGTAATACATATTCCCGCACCTTTCTGCAGGCTAACGATTCTTCAGCAGGCGAAATCATCAACAGGGGTGAATATTATCCGGCGAATTTCGACAAGCCCAATAATATAAGCCTAGTTGCCAACTACAAGTTTACTCAAAGATTCAGTGTGTCATTGACATCAACCTATAGCACAGGAAGGCCTATCACCTTACCTGTTGGCACCTTCAATATGGCGGGTGCACAGCGTGTATTGTATTCAGATAGAAATGCGTACCGTATCCCGGATTTTTTCAGGACGGATCTTTCGATGACGTTTGAGGGCAACCATAATGTGAAGCAGAAGTTCCATACATCCTGGACTTTAGGTGTCTATAACCTAATGGGAAGGGATAATCCTTATTCCGTGTACTATGTTCTGGAGAACGGTAAGATCAATGGTTACCAGCTTTCAGTGTTTGCCAGCGCTATTCCTTTCATCTCTTTTAATATCAGATTCCAATGAGAAGTGCAGTGTGGATCCTAGGATTGATTATGCTGGTATTTGCCTGCCGAAAGCCATTTGAGGCACCTGAGAATCCGGATGCAGGGACGATCCTTGTTGTTGAAGGCGGACTAGCTGTTGGGGATAGTGCAGACAATAAGATCTTACTATCCAGGCTTCAACCCCTGGATGATACCGTTGTATCAAGACCCGAATCTGGTGCAACCATCTCCGTGATTTCCAATACCGGGGCAACCTGGTTGATCCCTGAGGTTGCGGTGGGAGAATACAGGGCGCTCAACAATATTCCTGCAAGTAATGATCACAAACTGCGTATCGTCACCAGGAGTGGAAGGAAGTATGAGACCCCATTCCTGAAGACAGTCAACACACCGCCGATAGACAGTGTAACCTGGCAGGAGCAACAGAATGTGGACATATTTGTACATGCACATGATCCATCCAATGCAACACCATATTATCGATGGGATTTTACCGAGACCTGGGAATATCGTTCCTGGTATGAAAGCTTTGCTTATTTCAAGGATGGAGCGCTGATTGAGCGTAAGCCGGATGAGATGGTATATCAATGCTGGCGTACGAGGCAGTCCGAGAATGTTATTCTTGCCAATACGCTCGCACTTACAGAAAACAGAATCAGCTTCCAGCCGCTGATCAGTATTGTACGTCCTGAAGAAAGGTTATCCGTGAGGTACAGTATTCTCGTTCGCCAGTATGGTCTTACCAAAGAGGCCTATGAATTTTGGAACATCCTTCGCAAGAATACAGAACTGACAGGGTCATTGTTTGATCCCCAACCATCTCAGTTACCGGGAAACATTGTTTGTCTGGATGATCCGAATGAGCGGGTGATCGGGTTTGTGAGCGCAGGGAAACAGGTTTCAAAAAGGATCTTCATCCGCAATGGAGATCTCAGTACATCATGGCCCAAAGAAGATCAGGCCTTATTCTGTGTTGCACTAACGGGTTCAATTGACGAGATGATCGTTGCCCTTAGACAAGATACTACCTTGTCTCCCGCCTATTTTATCACAGGAGGGGGATTGGCTGTTGCAAAGAAGAGGTGCTCTGATTGCACACTCAGTGGTGGAGTAAATGTTAAACCCGGATTTTGGTAATGGAAAGATTACAATTGAGCAGGCTGGTCATATTATTCGTATTCCTGTTGGCAGGTATAGGAGGTAGTGCACAGGATGTCCAGGTTTATGCAACAACTGATCAGCAGGTGTATGTATCCGGTGAACGGATCTGGGTTTCCGGAAAACTCATTGGGTCAGACCCATTGGCAACACAGGAGGTAACGGTTTATTTGTTGAATAGGCAGTCCGTTGTTATGAGTCGCCAGAATACTTTGAGTAAGGACGGATTGTTTTTTGTGAATATCCCCGTTAAAGAACAAACACCATCTGATAATTATGTAATGGCCGTGGCGATGGCTAATTCATTTCGGGTATTCGTTCCTGTTATGATCATTAATCCTGTTATCCCTCCGGCAAAAAGCAGTGGTTCATTTACCAGTTTGGGTGTTGTGAGTAATAGTGCAAGACCATTGGCGGTGAGTATTTCCACTAATGAATGGAGTGCACGTCAGCAAGTGACCGTGAAAGTGGATCCGCCTTCAGAAAGACTGGATTATTTTGTGTCAGTAACCCGTAATGATGCTTTGTCTGTATATGCAGATAGTTTGTTTTCTGGTTGGGCTTTTAGTCCGGACCGTCAAATGCGGGGTGCGGAACTGATGGGGCTGCAGGTTAATGCCAGTGTGGTGGATGAAAGCGGAAAGCCTGTAGGCGGCATACCCGTCTTAAGTGGGTTATTAAGTAACCAGGCAGATATTGGGTATGCTGTTTCTGGCCCCGCCGGGAAATTACAGATCACCCATCCATACCACTTTACAGACCCCCCGTTGGTATTCACTTCGCTGGCTACACAAACGGGGTTGAAGATCATATTGGAACAAGGCCCGGACTCTTTGTTGTTTTCATTGAACCTTCCGCCACTTGAATTGCCTGAACGCTTTGAGGCGGCTATCAGTGAAAGAGTAACGAGTTCTACTGTGGGTCAAGCCTACCTGACGGAGCAGAAAACCAGACTCATCACCGGACAGGTAGATACAACGGATTTTTACGGCAAGCCAGACAAGCGATATATTCTCGATAACTATACCCGATTTCCGGATATGCAAGAGATCTTGCAAGAGTTTATACCTGAAGTAAGGGTGCGCAGGAATAGTGGTAAAGCAATCCTGCAGGTTGTCAATCAGCCTTTCAAAGTTTTTTTTGAGCAGGGGGCACTGGTGTTATTGGACGGTATACCAGTGACCGATATTGATCAGCTGCTTACGCTGGATCCTTTGAAGATATCTACGATAGACGTAGTAACCCGAAAGTTCTTTCTTGGCCAAATGCAGTTACAGGGAATCGTTCATTATAAATCCTATAAAACGGATCTCGCTGGCTACAAATTGTCGCCCGGTCAGGTTGTGTTTGATTTCAAAGGCCTTGGCTTGCCTATAGTGCCTGATTATCCGGCCAACACTTCTCCACGCATTCCTGATCTGCGCAATACCTTGTTCTGGAGCATGCCCGGGGCGCTTCCCAAAGGAGGATTTTCATTTTCAACCCTTGATGCCAATGGAACCTATACGGTCTCGGTTATCGGGATTGATAACCGCGGAAATAGGTTCATCAGAAAACAGGAAATTGTCCTGAAATGACTAGCTTTTACGCATGAGAATAACTGGAATTGTTTTGTGTTTGTTTACCAGCCTTGGTGCACTTGCACAACCTGAATGGCAGGACGGTCTATTTATAAAGGTCAGGGAAAATCCTATCATGGCGGCGGACTCTACCTTAACATTCTTTTGCCCCGTCCGTCAGCAAACCGTACGGTGGCAACGGGCTGATGTATTTAATCCTGCAGCCGTAGTGAAGGATGGGAAGGTTTATCTTTTGTACCGTGCTGAGGATAATCCCAAAGCAATCATCGGAGGGCGTACTTCTCGGATAGGCCTTGCCGTTAGTGATGATGGGATCCATTTTACCAAACATCCTCAACCTGTTTTGTTCCCGGCCAAAGATGGTTTTGAACAGATAGACCAGCCTGGTGGTTGTGAAGATCCCAGAGTAGTTTTTTCCGATGAGGGATGGTATGTGATGGCATATACCAGTTGGAACGGTACAACCGCAAGGTTGAGTATTGCGATGTCAAAAGACCTGATTCATTGGGAGAAAAAAGGGCCGGCATTTGCAAAAGCGAGTGGTGGAAAATACATGAACACCTGGTCAAAGTCGGGATCGATGATTACCCGAATGGTTAACGGACAACCTGTTGCCATGAAGATCAATGGCAAGTATTGGATGTACTGGGGTGAACATTTCATTAACCTCGCGTGGTCAACAGATCTTTATACCTGGCATCCAACAGAAGATGTACATGGTGATTTGGTGAAACTGGTGACCACCAGGCCCGGTTACTTTGATAGTGACCTTACGGAGTGTGGTCCGCCTGCCGTGCTCACAGATAAAGGTATTTTGTTATTATATAATGGGAAAAATGCAGACAGTGAGAAAGCATCTACGGCCTTACCCAGGGGAACCTATTCTGTTGGCCAGATTATTTTTGATCCGGCGGATCCAACAAAGGTTCTGAGCCGGTCTGATTCGCCATTTGTGCGCCCCACGCTACCGCATGAAATCACCGGTCAGTATGCAGCCGGAACTACTTTTGCCGAAGGCTTGGTATTCTTCAAAGGAAAATGGTTCCTGTATTACGGAACTGCGGATTCTTATGTTGGATTAGCCATTAAGTAGTGTGAAGGTGTTGCTTTTACACTAATTCCCGATTTCCCTATCTTTGGCGCTCATCCAAATGATAGACAATGCCCGATTTGCAAAACAGGCAGTACCTTGACTTTGAAAGACCAATAAAGGATCTCTACGATCAGATTGACCAACTCAAAGCAACAGCGGAGAAGAATAAGATCGATTTGTCTGATTCTATTCAACAGCTGGAGACAAAGATTCTGGAGAAGCGGGAAGAGATTACCCAGCACCTGACCAACTGGCAAAAGGTGCAACTGAGCCGGCATCCTGACCGGCCATATACCCTAGCGTACATTAAGCGCATGTGCACCAACTTCATTGAATTGCATGGCGATAGAAACTTCAAGGACGATAAAGCGATTGTAGGTGGTTTTGCGGAGTTCAATGGGGAGACGGTGATGATCATCGGACAACAAAAGGGAATCAATACCAAAATGCGCCAACTCAGGAATTTCGGGATGGCCAATCCGGAGGGTTATCGGAAAGCGCTTCGACTGATGAAGCTTGCAGAAAAATTCAATAAGCCTGTGATTACTTTGGTGGATACACCGGGTGCTTACCCCGGTATTGAGGCCGAGGAGCGTGGACAGGGTGAGGCCATCGCCAAGAATATATTTGAAATGCTTCGGTTACGCGTGCCTGTGATCTGCGTGATCATCGGGGAAGGTGCCAGTGGCGGAGCAATGGGGATTGGCGTGGGAGACAAGGTTTACATGATGCAGAATACCTGGTATACGGTGATCTCTCCTGAAAGCTGTAGTTCAATTCTGTGGCGCAGCTGGGATATGAAAGAGAAAGCTGCCGATGAGTTGAAACTGACTGCAGACAATATGTTGAAGTTTGGTCTCGTGGATGGTATTGTACCGGAACCTTTAGGTGGCTCACATTGGGATTACGATGAGGCCGCGGCTTTGTTGAAAGACTATCTTGCCCCGGTGTTGGCAGAGCTCAAAACAATCACACCCGAGGAAAGGGTAAGGCAGCGTATCGTTAAATTCAGTAAAATGGGCTTCTGGGAAGAGGCCAGCGTTTAAAAATATTTTCCAGCACATGTCAGCACAGGATTTCAGGGGAACAGGCGTTGCTATTGTTACCCCGTTTCAGCAAGATGGCAGTATTGATTTTCCTGCCTTGGGCAAATTGATTGATTTTCTCATCAACGGACAAGTTGAATACCTGGTGGTGATGGGTACCACCGGGGAGAATGTGACCATCAGCAAAGAAGAGAAACAAACAATTTTTTCGTTTGTGGCTGAGCATAACAACGGTCGCTTACCGTTGGTAGCCGGCATTGGTGGCAGCAATACCCTTGAAGTTGTAGAGGGACTGAAGAAGACGGCTCTCAATGGATACAGCGCTATTTTATCTGTGAGTCCATACTATAACAAACCGAACCAGAACGGCATTTTTGAGCACTATAAAATGATTTCGGAACATGCATCACTGCCAGTGATCATGTACAATGTGCCCGGGAGAACAGGAATGAACGTGTCCGCTGACACTACCCTGAAGATTGCGGAGCATTTTTCCAACATCATCGCTACAAAAGAGGCATCTGGGAATTTTGACCAGATCAATAAGATCATCAAGTATAAACCGAAGGGTTTTGAGGTGATCAGCGGGGATGATGGCATCACCTTGCCAATGGTGGCCTGTGGCGCAATAGGAGTGATCTCCGTTGTAGCCAACGCTTATCCTAAACAGTTTTCAGATATGGTGCGTCATGCGCTTGCAGATCAATACGCACCTGCAAGAGCACTTCATTACCAATTATCGGATATCATCAACAGTATGTTTGAGGAAGGCAGTCCAAGCGGTGTGAAAGCTTTTCTTTCTCAAATGAACATTTGCGGGAATTACTTCAGGCTTCCTGTTTATCCAGTGAGCGAAACGCTAATGGACAAAATCGTAAAACAAATGGCTAGAATCGTTGCTTAGTATAGATTTCAGAACCTTGTTTTTTGTAGCCAAATTAGTAGCTGGTCTGGCCACTGTTGACTGGCTTTAGGATTGATCATACCAAATCCATGGCTCCCGTCAGGGAAAAGCAATACTTCAGCCTTGACCTTATGCGCTCTTAAAGCCTCAGCATACATTACACTGTTTTTGTAGTTGACCCAGTCGTCTTTTGCGTGCACCAGAAAAGCCGGAGGTGTTTTGGCATCGACTAGAAATTCATTTGACCAGGCTTTGATCTCTTCCGTTGAGGGATGCTTACCTAATAGTGCGTCCCTTGATCCTGTGTGCCCAATGGAATCCGTAAAGCTGATCACCGGGTATATGAGCACGGAGAAATCAGGCCTTACCCTTTTATATTTTGTAAGATGTGTTTTGTAATGGGTGGATGCGCTTGCTGCAAGATGACCTCCGGCAGAGAAGCCCAATACGCCAATTTTGTTCTTATCTATCCCATACTTCTTCGCGTTTTCCCGAACCCATCCGATGGCTTGTTGAGCATCCTGCAAAGGGGCGGTTGTAGGATTAGTCATGTATGTTGAATCAGGAACCCGGTATTTTACCACAAAGGTTGTAATTCCATGCTGAGCAAGCCATCGGCCCACATCCTCTCCTTCATGTTTTAAAGCATTGATCACATAGCCGCCGCCAGGAAAGATAATGATGCACAATCCCTTCTTCCAACTTTCTCCTTTATCTTCTCCCTTGTATATGGTAATGGTGGGTCTGGATATCTTCCCTACAATGACCACCCCGTTTTCAAGTGTGTTGGTGGTTTCGGCATCCGGTTTGTCAAGGGCCCCGGGAATGGGTCCGGGATATAATGGAAAAGTTTCCTGCGCATTCAGGCTAAGGGATAGTACAAGCATACTGAGGAGTAAAATCTTCATGCACAAATGTATTCATTGCCACATTGCCGCATTACCAAATTATCTAATTAAATACGTTGTTCCTTCCAGTGCAAGATCTGTATTGGGAAATACGGCCTGGGCTTCCTGCAGAAAGGGTTCCAGTTCCGTGTATTTGCTGCTGAAATGCCCGATCAGCAAGCGATTCACAGCAGCTATTTTTGCAATGGTAGCTGCCTGACCTGCTGTTGCATGAAAACGTGAAGCAGCCTTCTCTTCATGTTCCGCGAGATAGGTGGATTCATGGTAGAGTAGATCAACCCTTTGTACGATATCTGCAATGGATGGTTCAAAACGGGTATCTGCGCAAAAAGCGTAACTGAAGGGATGTGGCGCAGGCTTGGTTACGAGATCATTAGCAATCCGTTCACCATCCTGGCGCAGGTAGTCTTCTCCTTCTTTTAAGCGGGGATAAAAAAAAGAGGGCACACCGAGCTCTCTGCATCTTTCCACATCTACTTTGCGCAGTTTCTCTTTTTCCCTGAACATAAATCCCCAGCAATTGATGCGGTGAAAAACAGGAAAGCAATGTACCGTGATCTTCTTCCCCTCATATAAAAGACCCGCTTTCTCCAGGGGATGGAAGAAAAGGGTATAGCTAAGTTTTGTATCCCCTGTCAGGAAAACCTGTTGCAAAATACCTTCAAGCGGTGCGGGAGCAAAAAGATGAAGGTCTTCTTTTCTGTTGATCAGACTGAAACTGTTGAGAAGACCAAAGAGACCGAAATAGTGATCCCCATGAAGATGTGAAATAAAAATATGACTGATCCTGCTGCGCCGGATCTTGAATCGGTTCATCTGCACCTGTGTGCCTTCGCCGCAGTCGATCAGGAAAGTCTGGTCGTCCACGGTCAGCACCTGCGCCGTAGGATGGCGATCGTGCATGGGCAGCGCTGAATTGTTTCCGAGGATGGTGACTGCGAACATATATCAGGTTGGAGGTTGGAGGTTGGAGGTTGCAGGTTGGTTTTTAGTCCTTAAATAAATCGCGCTCAATTTCTTCCATCTGCACGATATCCATCGCCTCACTGAGGGTAGGAGTGACATTCATCAGTTCCAGCAATTCCTCCTTGTCCAGCCAGTCTTCCAGTTCCTGCTTCAAACAGCAGATCACAAGGGAATGGTTGTTCTCATAGCTGACCTGCTGGAGATTTACCAGTGCCTCGGCCGCTTCCCGGTCCATTTTTGTCACCTGTTCCAGGTTGAGGATTACATTTTTAACGTCAGATTGGGTGCAATCATTAAACGTTTTTACTAGACTTTCTGTCATATTAGCATAGAACGCTTGTTCAAGCACATTTATGACATGAAACTTTTCCTTGGTATCAAGTTTGACATTCATACTAAGTCAAAAGTAAAAAGTAAAAATTCAAAAACAGGAAACGACTTCCTGAATGAACGAAAATCGGAAGCAAAAAAGGGTTTTTAACCCCTTCATAGCACCCTTGGCCCTCTAGCTCTAACTAATTGATAATAACTGCACAATAAAAGGGTGCCCGCCTTAGTTTACCTAAAGGAAGTCAAAATTATTCCTTATCATTGTAAGGAGTCACTTTATAAATTTTACCTCGAATGGATAACAACTTTTCGGCCCAGGTTAAAGAAATTATCTCTTTTAGCAGGGAAGAAGCGTTGAGGTTAGGAAATGACTTTATCGGGACGGAGCACCTCCTGCTCGGACTGATAAGGGAGGGTGAGAATACCGCCGTGAAAATCCTGAAAAACCTTAATGTAGATCTTTACGAACTACGGAAGGAAGTAGAACTTGCTGTAAAAGACAAAACAGGAAAGAATATTGCGAATATCAACAGCCTGCCCCTGACCCGTCAGGCGGAGAAGGTGATTCGTGTAACCGTTCTCGAAGCCAAGGCGCTCAAAAGCCCGATGGTGGAGACGGAGCACCTTATGCTATCTATCCTGAAGAATAAGGAGAATATTGCCACTCAGATCCTCAATCAATTTGATATCGATTATGACCTGTTCCGAAATGAACTGGGCGTAGTAAAAAGCAATGATGTTCGGAGTGAATACACGGATGATCCGGATGATGATTTTGACGAGGAAAAACGTGGATACCAGCAGAAAGCCAAACAACAACAGGGCAATGCCAAAAGCAAAACACCTGTGTTGGATAATTTCGGAAGAGACATCACCCGCCTTGCAGAAATGGGAACACTTGATCCCATCGTGGGAAGGGAGGAAGAAATTGAAAGGGTTTCACAGATCCTCTCCCGCCGGAAGAAGAATAACCCCATCCTGATTGGTGAGCCCGGTGTGGGTAAAACCGCCATCGTGGAAGGCCTTGCCTTGCGCATTGTGCAACGCAAAGTATCCAGGGTTTTGTTTGATAAGCGTGTGGTTTCACTGGATCTGGCTGCATTGGTGGCCGGTACAAAATACCGTGGCCAGTTTGAAGAGCGGATGAAGGCCATAATGAATGAACTTGAAAAGAACAGGGACGTCATCCTGTTTATTGACGAGATACATACCATCGTCGGTGCAGGTGGCGCCAGTGGCTCACTGGATGCATCTAACATCTTCAAGCCCGCGCTTGCACGTGGCGAACTCCAATGCATCGGTGCTTCCACCCTGGATGAATACCGTATGTACATTGAGAAAGATGGCGCGCTGGACCGCAGGTTCCAGAAAGTGATCGTTGATCCACCTTCTGTAGAGGAAACCATGCAGATCCTGAACAATATCAAGTCCAAGTACGAAGACTATCACAACGTCAGCTACGCCGATGAAGCCATTGATGCTTGTGTGAAACTGTCTGACCGTTATATCACGGACAGGTTGTTGCCAGACAAGGCCATCGATGTGATGGACGAAGTAGGCGCAAGGGTTCACCTGAAGAATATCAACGTTCCACAGGAAATTCTTGACCTGGAGAAGAAGATCGAAGACATCAAGCAGGAGAAAAATAAAGTGGTGAAGAGCCAGCGCTTTGAAGAAGCCGCGTCTCTCCGGGACAATGAGAAACGCCTGCAGGAAGAACTGGAAAAAGCGAAGAATTCCTGGGAAGAAGAAAGCAAACACAAACGTTATCCCATCTCTGAAGAAGATATTGCTGAAGTTGTGAGCATGATGACCGGCATCCCTGTAAAAAGGATGGTGCAGGCGGAGACTGACAAGCTTCGCAATATGTCCACAGATATGAAGGGCATGGTGGTAGGGCAGGACGATGCGATCCTGAAGGTGGTGAAAGCCATACAGCGGAATCGTGTTGGTCTGAAGGATCCCAAGAAACCCATCGGTACATTCATCTTCCTCGGTCCCACCGGCGTCGGTAAAACCGAGTTGGCCAGGGCTTTGTCGAGGTATATGTTTGACTCCGAAGACTCCCTGATCCGCATTGATATGAGTGAGTACATGGAGAAGTTCACGGTGAGCAGGCTCATTGGTGCACCTCCCGGTTATGTAGGATATGAAGAGGGAGGTCAGCTAACGGAGAAGGTGAGGCGTAAACCCTATTCAGTGATCCTGTTGGATGAGATCGAGAAGGCCCATCCGGATATTTACAATATTCTTTTGCAGGTGCTTGACGATGGTCAGTTGACCGATGGCCTTGGCCGGAAGGTTGACTTTAAGAATACGCTGATCATCATGACCTCAAATATTGGTGTTCGCCAGTTGAAAGATTTTGGCGAGGGTGTAGGTTTTGCAACGGCGTCAAGGGTTCAGAATGCTGAAGAAACCAATAAGGCGGTGATTGAGAAAGCGCTGAAACGCACCTTCTCTCCGGAATTCCTGAACAGGGTGGATGACGTGGTCATTTTTAATTCACTGACCAAAGAGAATATTTTTGAGATCATCGATATCCTGATGAAAGGGGTGATGAAGCGCTTGAACAACCTCGGATTTACGCTGGAGCTGACGGAAGAAGCGAAGAACTTCATCGCTGAGAAAGGATACGACCAGCAGTTTGGTGCAAGACCATTGCACAGGGCCATCCAGAAATTCCTGGAGGATCCGCTGGCAGAAGAAATTCTTAGTATGAGTATCAAGCCTGGGGATGTAATGATCGCAGACCTGAATAAGGAAGAGCAGAAAATTTTCTTCTCCCTGAAGGCAGCGCCTGCTAAGGTGTAGGCATAAAGGCATAAAGGCATAGGGCATTGAGGAGGGGTTAGATCTTCCTCAATGCCCTTTGCCATTATGCCCAATGCCTCTTTTGCCTATATTTGACCAGTGAAACCGGCATCAAATATCATCATTACGATTGACGGATGGTCCTCTTGCGGCAAGAGTACACTCGCGCGTCAGCTGGCCAAGAAACTCGGTTATGTGTATATCGATAGTGGTGCGATGTATCGTGCCATTACCTTGTATTTTCTCCGTAACCATGTGGATTGGACTTCTGTGAAGGAAGTGGAGGAAGCATTGAATAGCATCGACATAGATTTTCATTATAATGAGGCCACAGAAAAGTCTGAGATCTATCTTAATGGTGAGAATGTGGAGTATGTGATCAGGGATCTGGTGGTTGCCGAGAAGGTGAGTGATGTTGCAGCCATCAGGGAAGTACGTGAGTTTGCTGTGGCCCAGCAACGGAAGATGGGAAAGAAGAAGGGCATTGTGATGGATGGAAGGGATATCGGTACTACCGTTTTTCCAAAGGCGGAACTGAAAATATTTATGACCGCTGATAATGCGGTTCGTGTGGAACGAAGGTTCAAGGAGTTGTTTGAGAAAAATCCCAATATCACCATTGAAGAGGTGAAGAATAATCTGGAGATGCGTGACTATATTGATTCAAACCGCGAGGTTTCTCCGTTGCGGCAAGCTAAAGACGCGATAGTACTTGACAATACAAACATTACCGAAGAGCAACAGCTCAAGCAGGCCTTGAAATGGGCGAAGGAACAGTTGAGGCATTAGGCAATGGGCATTGGGCATTACCGAATTTTCAGATTTCCACATTGAAAAGGCTCGAGACTTTTCTCAGCACTGCTTCCACAATACTATCCGGGCAAGATGCGCCGGAGGTGACAAGAATTTCTACGGGCCTGTGTGTAGGCAACCAGTTGCTGATCACGGATTCTTCGCGGGTGCGCCAGTTGGCGTGAAGGATTTCAGCAGCGGAGAGAATGTCTTCTTCTGATCGGATAAAATACGTGGGCAGCTTTTCCTCGCAGAGTTCTACGAGATGCGAGGTATTTGAGCTGTTTCTTCCCCCTACAACAATGGCAAAATCTGCTTTTTGTTCCAACATTCCCAACACAGCAGATTGGTTATCATTGGTGGCGTAGCAAAGGGTATCTCTTGTATCGGCAAACCTTTCACCAATAGTTGATGCATTGAGTTGGTAGTGCGTCATGATCACCTGCTTCAGGTAATCCGCAATGGCCTGGGTATCTGTGGCCAGCATGGTGGTTTGGTTCACCACCCCGATTCTTTGGAGATCTTTGTTTACATCGAAGTCCTCAGAGAACCGATCAGCAAATTCTGCATAGAATTGTTCCGCGGGTTTTTCACCGGTGATATATTTCGCAAGTTCAATCGTTTCTTTCATGTCATTCACCACAACAGTTGGGGCATGAACGGCGCTATGAGAGAAAGTGGCTCTGGTTTCTTCGTGGGCGGGCTTTCCGTGTACAACTATGGTATAGCCTTTTTCTGCAATTTGCGCGGAACGGTTCCAGACCTTTTCCACAAAAGGGCAGGTGGTATCATATTTTTCGATAGGGATACCGAGGCCGCGAAGTTTTTCTTCAATAGGAATGGTGGTTCCGAAAGCGGGAATCAACACAACGTCTTCCGGTGTGATTTCAGTAAAATCTACAATTGGATTGCCATAAGTGTCCATGATGAAGCGTACCCCTAGTGCCTGCAGATCCCTATTGACAAAGGGGTTGTGGATCATTTCACTGAGCAGGAAAATTCTTTTGCCGGGATTTTCTTCTACAGTACGGAAGGCGATCTCGATGGCGTTCTCTACGCCATAACAAAAGCCGAAATGCCTGGCCAGATAAAACCGGACGGGACCCAGGTCCATAAGGGAGGGCGTAAAATCCTTCTTCAGTTTATCCGCCTCCTTACGTTTTGCCTTCAACGCAGAAATCAATGGGCTACGGTATGTAGTGGGAACCTGGAAGGTTTTCATATCTGCAAAAATAGCTAATAGCAAGTAGCAAATTGCTATTTTTACAGGTATGGGTTTTCAAAAAGCAGAATGGGTTCTCAAGACCAATGTTTATGAAGTTAACACGAGACAGTATACGTCCGAAGGCAGTTTCAAGGCATTTATGAGCCATCTGCCCAGGCTGCAAGACATGGGCGTGCATACCTTGTGGTTCATGCCCATTACACCAATCAGTTTGGAGAAACGGAAAGGAAGCATGGGCAGTTACTACGCCTGTTCAGACTACACGGCCATTAATCCTGAGTTTGGAACGATGGAGGATTTTAAATCCCTGGTAAACACGGCTCATGAAATGGGGATGAAGGTGATCATAGACTGGGTGGCAAACCATACTGGAGCGGATCATCTTTGGACGAAAACCCATCCGGCATATTATATAAAGAACGAAGCTGGAGAATTCTACGACAAGCATGGCTGGGACGATGTCATCGATCTTGACTATAGCAATCCGGAAATGAGGACCGCTATGATCAAAAGCATGCGTTTTTGGATCGATACCTGTGATATTGACGGATTCCGTTGTGATATGGCCATGCTGGTTCCCGTTGATTTCTGGCATGAAGCCAGGACTGCGTTGGATGCGGTGAAGCCTTTATTCTGGCTGGCTGAATGTGATCAGTGGAATGAACCCCAGTACCTGGAAGTATTTGACGCGGCCTATGCCTGGAAATGGATGCATGTCACCCATGATTTCGTTAGGTATCATCAGCCTTTGCATACCCTCATCGATACACTATATGGTTACAATGGACTCAAGCCGCGGCATGCGATAAGGGCGTTGTTTACCAGCAACCACGATGAGAACAGTTGGAACGGTACCGAGTATGAGAAGTATGGAGAGATGGCGAAACTGCTGGCGGTGTTTAGCTGCACCTGGAACGGAATGCCTTTGCTGTACAGTGGGCAGGAGATCCCCAATCAAAAACGACTGGCGTTTTTTGATAAGGACCCTCTGAACTGGGGTGATGAAGCCAGATTACATACATTTTATCAGAAGTTACTGGGGCTTCGTTCAGAACATCCGGCACTTCGTGCAGCCAGCGACGAAGTAGAAACCCGGTTTGTAGCTGCGGATCATTCGGACAAGGTCATCCTGTTTGAAAGAGTAAGTGCCGGACGATCTGTTGTGGTTATTTTGAATTGTTCACCCTATCCTTTAGAGGTTCATATTTATAGCCAACATGTTTTAGAGGCTACTTATTCCAGTCTGTTTACTGGTGACCATATTAGACCTGCAGATAATCTGTATCTGCCAGTTCCCGCTTGGGGCTTTGAGGTATTGGTTTCATAAATACTACTTAAATTAGTAGCGCATTACCGTAAAAAGGCCATTTTAGGCCTTTACGCATAGTGTTTAATTATATATGTTACTATTATAAGTAGTATTCAGTTAATTAGTGATATGTTTGTTGCACAGATGGAAAAGGGTTAGCAATTTAACAGCGTCTTACTCGTTAAAGTAGCCAATTATCCCTCTGAAAGATCAACCCTGCCGGGTCTGTAAGCCTGTGCTTATAGCAATCTGGTACTACTGAATTCAATAGAATACGTAACCCTAAACGAAAAGAATCCGATGATAGATGTCGGCATCATTGTGGCTAATCAGGTACAGAGTACCTTTTATGAAACGTATCTAAAGAGTACGAAGAGATTCCGGATTAGTTTTTCGGTAGACACCCTTTCATCTCTCACTACTGCCATTATCGTCTATGGAGAACCGGAAGTATTGATTATTCAATCCTTGCAGGAGATCGGTTCCATTGAAGAGTTTTCAGTGATCCTGAAATCCCGGCAAACATTAAAGTCGCTGCTCATCTTGGAGAAACCAGAAGACCTTGACCTTGCGTACGTGACAAGACTCGGTATCCATGGCTATCTGCAAAAATCCGGAAATATCCAGGAGTTGACGGACGCTATGGAGAAACTCGTGGCTGAGGGCGGTTATATTTCCCCGAGGATCGCTACACATCTCATCAATAATTTACAGAAGAGGCCAGAAGACAGGTATAATGAACTTCTTACCAACAGGGAAAGGGAGATCATGAAGTTTATCTGTGAGGGGCTGACATATAAGGAAATCGCCGAACGGATGTTCATTACGCCGTTTACGGTGAATCAGCATTTGAAAAAGATCTATTTGAAGTTGAAGGTCAAATCGAAAGGAGAGTTGATTTCGAAGATGTTGTCTGTGAAGTAGTGTTATTGGGTTATTGTGTTACTGTGTTATTGAGTTGTTGTGTTGTTGAGTTGTTGTGTTATTGTTCAGTCTATGCAGGCATGTGACTGAGGTGGCGAAGCCATATATAGAAACCTTGAATTCGGGAATACTGAAAACCGGGAAAATAAAAAAGCAAATTTCGAAATCTAGCATATGAAGCAACTAAAACATCTGGCATTACTGGCTGTGGTGGTTATGATGGCAGCAAACAGTTCCTGTACTTCACCAAAGGAATACGTTTACCTGAATGACCTCGTAGAAGCCAAGGATAGCCTGATAGGACCTATGGCACCTTTTAGGGAACAGTATATTGTTCCGGACGACCTTCTCCACATCCAGGTTTCTGCATTGAACCCCGAGGATGTGCAAATGTTTGAGATGACCGGCATGGGATCACAGATGAACATGCAGTTTGCCACCAGCAACCCACAGGTGATGGGTTATATGGTTGATAAACGGGGCATAGTCACATTGCCCTATATCGGCGATTTTAATGCAGCTGGTCTAACGCTTCGTGAGATGGAGATCTTCGTGACCGAAAAGCTGAAAAAGTTTGTCAAGGAACCAGTGGTGCGGGTACGATTTCTGAATCATATGATCACCGTGTTAGGTGAGGTGCAGCAACCGAAAATGGTGCCGATGAATTTTGAACGCATGACACTCATAGAAGCGCTTGGGATGGTGGGTGACTTGAAGTATACTGCATATGCAGACAATATTCTTGTGGTACGCGAAGAGAATGGAGTGCGTACAAGTGGCAGGGTGGATCTTCGGTCCAAGACCGTTTTCAACAACCCTTATTTCTATCTGACCAACAGGGATCTCATTTATGTGGAACCAGTTCAGGCGGCTTATGTAAACAGAGGAGACAGAACGGGTAAATACCTCGCAACATACGTGGGTGCGGGTGCAACCCTGATCTCTCTCGTCATCAGTATTATTGCAATTACCAGGTAATCAAACACTATATGCAAACGGACAACGAATTGTTGAAAACACTGGCCAACCAGACCGATAAGGAAGAGACGCCTGATATTAAGGGTTTCATCGTGCGCAATTTCAAGTACTGGCCGATCCTGTTGATCCTGATGATCATCGGGGTAGTCCTTTCATGGCTTTATGTGCGATATACACCAAAGAGCTACAAGGCTGAAGCCATGCTGGCCATTAAAAAAGATCAGGGTCTTGCTGCGGAAGGCGGCTTGCGGATCTCTCTGATGGATGATAAAGTGGCCCTGGAAAAAGAAGTAGAGATCCTCAAATCTCCGGACGCCATCGAACAAACCATTAAACTGCTTCACCTTTATGCTGACCTGAAGAGCAAGGGAAGGCTGTTGAAAAAAGATGTATATGGAGATAACAGTCCATACATCATTACCGTGGAAAACCCGGATCTGATCACGGGTGCAGGACCATTCGATATCACATTTACACCTGGGGATACAAGCATAACACTGGATGGGAAGAAGTATCTCTTCGATTCAACGTATACCATGCCCTGGGGTAGGACGAGGTTTTCAAAGAATCGCCGATTCACCGGAAGGGATAAGGAAGATTTTGTGTTGAGTTTCATTTCAGTGGAAAACCTTCGAAAAGATATTGGTGGAAGACTTGGTGCGGATACAAGGACTAAGCTTTCGGAACTGATCATGCTTTCAGTGCATGATCACCATCCACAACGTGCCGTTGATATGCTGCATACCGTTGTGCATGTGTATGATTCACTCACGGTTGACAATAAGAAATCCGGATTTCTTAGTACCTATAAATTTATTGATGATCGTCTGCAGGTGGTAGAAAAAGAGTTGAGTGGTGTAGAAGCACAGATCGAGCAATTCAAATCCAATCAGGGTATTGTTGATCTGTCTACCCAAGGTACTGCTTACTTGCAGAGTGTGCAGGATGTTGACCAAAAACTGGCCGAGACCAACTTGCAAATTGACCTGGTGAATCGCGCAAAAACCTATTTACAAAAGGCTCCTACAGAAACCGGTTCTTTGCCTGCAATGGTTGACATTGGTGATTCAAGGTTATCCACACAGATCAATGAACTTAATAAGACTGATCTTGAATTGAATAGGCAGTTGCAGTTGTCTGGTCCCGAGAATCCAAGGGTAAGGGTTTTAGAAGAGCAAAGCAGGAGACTTAGGGCTTCATTGAATGAAGGACTGAATAACATCAGCAAGAATCTGGATGCAAGCCGTAGTTTCTATATAGGTAAGCAGAATAGTTTTAACTCTATGTTGCGGGGCATTCCGCAAAAGGAGAAAGGGTTGATTGAGATCAGCCGTCAACAGGCCATCAAGAATGGCATATTCTCTTTCTTGTTGCAAAAGCGTGAAGAAGCAGCCATTGCTGTTGCTGCAACTGTCGCCAATAGTCAATTTATCCGTAAACCCTTGTACGGCGGTGTGCTGAAGCCAACGGGGATGCAGGCGCTCCTTATTTCCATGCCGGCGGCATTGTTCCTTTTCTTCCTTTTCATCACTATAAAGGAAATGTTCAGGAACCAGCTCGAGGAGAAATCTGAATTGGAAAAACAGGTAGGCGCTCCAATCATTGGTGAGCTGAGCCAATACAAAACACAAAAAGGGGAATTGGATTCGCCTATTGTGGTGGGTGATGGTAAACAGACCATCGAGGCCGAACAGTTCCGTGATCTGCGTACCAACCTGAACTACCTCGGTTTGCATAAAGACAATAAGGTTATCCTGATCACATCCAGCATGCCTGGCGAAGGAAAAACATATGTAGCCATGAACCTTGCGATTAGTCAGGCGCTGACGGGTAAGAAAGTGGCGTTACTGGGCCTTGACCTTCGTCGTCCCAAAATCTCGAAAGAGTTGGGAATTAGCGCTACGCCGGGTATTACAGACTACCTGATAGGAAATGCAAAACTGGATGATGTGATCAAGCCTGTTCCAGGTTATAGTACGCTGTTTTTCCTTCCGGAAGGAACCTTGCCACCCAACCCGGCTGAACTGCTTATGGATGACATGATGGGTAAGCTCGTTAATGAGTTGAAAGCTAAGTTTGACTTTGTCATTTTTGATACGCCACCGATTGGTGCAGTGACAGATGCAAAAGTGCTGGCGTCTTATGCGAATGCTAGTATTTATGTAACACGAGTCAGTAAAACACCGAAGAACTTCTTCCCAATGATCAAGGATGCTTATGAAAGCAAGAAATTGCCGAACATGGGTGTTGTGATCAATGGTATTAAGTTCTCGAAGATGTCGAGGTATGGCCAACGTTATGGCTACGCATACGAAAGTCTGAAAGATAAAGCGTAACAGTTCCTGAACATGCCCCTGAACCCCATTTATTCATTTGACGTTTTTGATACCTGCCTGAGCAGGGTATCCAGCCTGCCGGCTAGTGTCTTCTATATGATGGCTAAAATCATCATGAAGGATAGCGACGCGGCGCAGGATATTTTTGAATTCGTCAATGAAAGAATGCGGGCAGAGCGGGAAGCACGCACACACACTATTCCCGGCCAAAAGGAGGATGTAACGCTGGAAGAAATTTATGCTGTGTTTCGTTTGAATGTACCCGGTTACACCAAAGCTGCAATGATGAAGCTTGAACTGGAGACCGAGGCGGCCGTTTTAAGACCGATTCGTACAACAGCAACAGTTATTGAATCTGCCAGAAAGAATGGAAAGCGTGTGATTTTTGTTTCTGATATCTACCTGCCGGAATCTTTCCTGAAAGAAAGGCTGGAGCATTTCGGGCTCTTTCGTGAAGGAGACGGTCTGTATGTATCCAGTACCATTGGTTTAATGAAGTCCTCTGGCAGGCTGTTTGATTATGTCAGGGAGAAAGAGAAGGTTCAGTTTGCAGATATCCATCATTATGGAGATCATATTCATTCTGATGTAAAAATGCCGGCTTCAAAGGGTATGAAAACAACCCTGGTGAACACAGGGTTAAATAAGTATGAGCATGCATGGAACAGCCAGGCATTTGCTGTAAATCAACCTTATGATGTTTACCTGATGTCTGGGATCGCCAAATCAATTAGGCTATCCCATCCATCCAGTGTTCATAACGATATTGTTTTGAATGCCATCGCGCCTTTGTTTGTTCCCTTTGTATCATGGATACTTCGGGATGCAAGGCAAAGGGGAATAAAGAAATTGTATTTCCTTGCGCGTGACGGGTATGTTCTGCATGAAATTGCGAAGATCCTTGGTGTAAACTACCCGGAAATCGAGTTGCACTACCTATATGGTTCTCGTCGCGCATTCTATCTGGCTGGCGTTAAGCATGCATCCCTGGATGAACTTAACTGGATATTTCCGCCGGTAGTGGGTAAAACACCAAGGCAGATGCTCAAACGCATCAATGCAGATGAATCAGTGATCAGGTCAGCAATGGAAAAGCGCGGTTTGGGAAGCCAATACCTTGAGGCCCCTCTGCGTGCAGCAGATCATCAACTCTTCATTGAATTGCTGTCTGACGATGAAAGCAGGATGCAATTGCTTGCAAAAGCTGCGGAACAACGTGAGATGGTTAAAGCATACTTCACACAGGTTGGTCTGTGTTGTAATGATGGAATGGGAATTGTGGATATTGGTTGGTCGAGGTTTTGCCAGCATGCGGTGAATGTTATTATTCAACCTCATCAGGTCTTCGGTTATTTTTTTGGCGTGTTTGATGAGCGCGTAAGCATCTCTGAGGCGGGTCCGTATGCTGCAGCATTTTACCCTGAGGAGTTCTATAGTGATGAGTGTAATAAGAATCTGCTGAAGCATGAATTTCTGCCTATACTCGAACAGTTTTTCACCCTGAATAATCAGCGGAGTACCATCGGGTTTACCAGAGAAGAATCCGCGGTTGTACCGATCTTCGAAGAGAAATCAGATACAGAACCATATAAAGAAATCTATTTCGACAAGCATTTGATGTTGATCCGTGAGTTTGCAAATGAATACCTCAGGTTTGAAGAATTTATCCAGCATCCTGGATCACTGATCAGGAATTGTGGATATCGTTCCGTAACGATGTTGATGGCATCTCCAACGGTTGATGAGGCCGCCATCTTCGACAAATTCATGGTTGATAACGGTTTGGGTGATCCCATCCCGCTGGTCAAAAAGATAAGTGTCCGCCAAATTATGCGAAGGTTTGCGGGGTCTGACTCCGGGAGTCTCGAGTATGTTTGGCCGGAAGGAACAATTGTGCATTCATTTGGTGAAAAGGGACTCCGTATGTTGAAGCTGGGAAGAGCATTAAAAACGTGGTACAGGTCCGGAATGTCTTTAACCAAACTACCCTATTGAAATGATGATAAAGGAAAGACTGTCCTCCCTTTTGGTTAAAAAGGAAGGATTGACAGGAAAGTACATAGAACAGTTGGGCGGATCCGTGATGGTCCGTGTGTTTGGTATAGCCATTACATTACTCTATATCCCACTGTTGCTGGATTTTCTCAATGAAGAGAAATACGGTATCTGGATAACGCTTACCACCATCATCAACTGGGTCAGGATTTTTGATGTAGGGCTTGGGAATGGCTTACGCAACAAGCTTGCAGAATCCATTGCACTTGACAAGCGCTCTGAAGCTAAAAAACTGGTTAGTACTTCTTATGCGATCCTTGGATTGATATTTTTATCGATCCTTATTGTGATCCTTCCCCTGAATAGTTTTCTGGACTGGAACAGCATATTGAAAGCATATAGTGTATCATCTGGTGAACTGCATCTGCTGACAGCCGTATCAATCAGTTTTATCCTGATCGGATTTGTTTTACAGACTATCGTAGTTGTTTTTGCCGCAGATGGGAATTCCGTGATGGGTGGCGTGATTCAACTCGTGATCAATATAATCTGTCTGGTTTTGCTGCTTGTTGCAAAAATGTTTGCACAAAAAGGGGATCTGGTTCTGCTGGCCACGATCATCACGGGGGTACCACTTATTGTATATGGCTTATTCAGTATTTATTATTTCTCCGGGAAGTATGCCTACATGTGCCCTTCCTGGAAATCCATCGATCTCAAAAACTCAGGTGACCTGTTTAAGCTCAGCTGGCAGTTTTTCATCATACAGATTACGGCTACCGTATTGTATGCCAGCATACCTTTTGTAATTACAAGGTTTTATAGTCCCAAAGAAGTGACCCAGTTCAACATCGCCTCAACAATCTTCAATTTTCCGATGACCGTAATTGCTTTGATCACGGCACCGGTTGGCCCATTGGTTACCCAGGCCTTTGCGAAAGGAGATAAGGTGTGGATCAGGAATATGTTTGACAAGATGAGCAAGGTGTCTTTTTTGATCAGTGCGGGTGTGTTGGTAATGGTTCTTGGGTCTGCACTGATATACAAACTCTGGATCGGAGACAGAGTGCAGATTCCATTTATACTCTCTGCTGTAGTAGGTGCTTATGCCATCACAAACATTGTTTCAAACCCTTATTCTGTTTTTCTGAATAGTACAGGGAATGTACGTATACTAGTTATCCTTGCCCCGGTTTCTATCCTGCTTTTTGCTGGATGTTGTTATTTGTATTCCTGGCTGCTGAATGATGTTATCTCCATTCCACTGGCCATGATTACAACCAATTTTGTAGGCTTACTAGCTCAACCGCCTGTATTGAAAAAAACCATAGAAAACGCTGCATAGATGGTAGGTACGATGTCCATATCAGAACAATATGCTGAGCTGCTTGCAGCCAGGCGTTCTATGGCCCCCACCCTGTCCCAGAAACTTTTTGTCTGGGGTCTTTTGGCGATGAAGGTGAATGCATGGGCCTCTGAGTCTGAAGCGATCTTTGGCATCCCACAGGTAGTGAAATATGTGTTGGTGTTGTTTGCCTTATTCTCGCTGGGTTATATGGTATACCAGCGTCCGCAAACCTTACGATATTATGGCGTGAACGGAGTGGTGGTAGCCCTTTTTTGTGTGTATAGTGTATGGTTGGCGGCAGGAACGGTAAAGACCGGGGGAAGATATGTTCAGTTTTTACTGGGCGCAAAGTATTACGTACTGCCGTTTATCTTACCGATATTTCTTTTGTTGTCTAAGTATGATATGCGGCTCATCAGTTATCTGATGAAATTCAGCCTAAAGTTATTACCCCTAAACTTTCTGTGCCTGTTCAGTGTCATGGCAACCATCAATCCTGACAACTGGTATGAGCACTTGTATCGTTTGCACATCTTTAATTTTGCGCTTCCTTTTGTGTTGTTGAATATTCATTACTTACTGGGCAAGGCGAAGCAGCGGAATCTCCTGATCATACTTTACCTGGGACTGATGCTGGTGGGTGCCATTTACGGCCGAAGAGGATATGTACTGGATATGATTTTCATGTTTGCATTTTATTACCTGCTCATGAGTTTCAATCGTGTGGTTTCAGTAGCCAAAAAGGTGCGGAGTTTCGTCATCGTGGGTATTGCGGTTTTTGCATTTATCATGGCATTGGGATTCCTTAGCAAGAAGTTATACATTTTTGAACGTGGCCTGGATAAAGATGGATGGGATGAATCCCGGGGGTCAGTTTTCAGGGATTTCTTTTCAGATTTTGGAACCAAAACTGGGGACTGGATCTGGGGAAGGGGATTGGATGGAAAGGTACTTCGGACGATGGATATTGAAGGGGGGGGATATGGTGACACCATCGAAAATGGATATCTCTACATTTTCCTGAAGGCCGGTGGTATTTATCTGGTGATGATGATGCTTTTGTTCTTGCATGCAGCCTTTCTGGGTTGGTTCAAAACATCGAACCAGCTGACTAAGGCGGCATCAGCAACGATTATGATACATGTCATTGGTATGATCTCATTTAACCTGCCGGTATTTAATGCGGAGTATGCAATGGTGTGGATATCTGTGGGAATTTGTTATTCCGGAGAGATCAGGAAGCTATCTGATCAGAAAGTAAAATTGTTATTAAATCTGTAACCCTTGAGAGTACTCTGGTTTGCCAACACACCGTGTAATGCGGTGGAACATATGAAAGAGAGCACCATCGGTGGTGGCTGGCTACAGACGCTTGACCTGCATATGCAGGAAAAAGTTGAATTGCACATTGCTTTCTATGCCAATTGGCCTGAGGAAACGTTCACTTGCCGTAAAGCAACCTATCACGTTATCCCTTCCAGCAGCATCAGGGTAAGTAATGTCAAGAATATTTTCTTTCCGCACGTGATTCATCAGGAAGATACGCTGCGATATCTGGATATTGTGAACAGGGTAAAACCGGATCTGATTCATCTGCATGGCACCGAGAATGCTTATGGAACCATGCTGAGCAAGGTGAATGTTCCTGTAGTGGTTTCTATCCAGGGCATTATGACGCCTTATGCATACCGTTTTGGTGGTGATGCGGCTGAAGATATTCAGACCTACGTAGGTCCTGCGAACAGCTCCCTCAAGGGAATGCTTTTTGAAAAAGGACAAAAGCATACCTATGACCTGCTCAAGTTGACTGCAGCAAGGGAAACCAAATACATCCGGGATGTCAAATATTTTATCGGAAGAACAATCTGGGACCGAAGGGTAAGCAGCGTCATGTCTCCTGGTTCCCACTATTTTATTGGCGATGAGATCATGCGTGATGTATTCTATACAAAGCAATGGAATCAAGGACGAGTTGATGGGAAGTGGATCATTCATACTACGGCGAGTGACCATCCCATGAAAGGGTTCCGCACCATTGTTGACACGGTGAATCTTCTGATCAGTGCCGGTATACAACTGGAATGGCGAGTAGCAGGGTTGTCTGCACAAAGTACCGTGGTGCGGGTTGCAAAGAAGCAGTTAGGGAAAGCATATCCATTGGATCATATCAAGTTGCTGGGAAGAATTGGTGCCGATGCACTCGCTGACATGATGGCGGAGGCAAATATGTTTGTTCTGCCTTCATTTATGGAGAATAGTCCCAACAGCTTATGTGAAGCAATGATGATGGGAATGCCTTGCGTAGCTACCAATGGAGGCGGTACGCCTTCAATGTTGGAAGATAAAGTAGAGGGTTTACTGGTGCAGCCTCGTGATCCCTGGGCAATGGCCGGTGCTATTTTGGAATTGATCAGTGATCAGGAGTCAGCCATTGCATTTGGGCAAGCCGCGCGACGTACAGCATTAAAGCGACATGAGCCCACACGAATTGTGAACCAGGTGTTTGATGCCTATCAACAAATTCTTCAAGCATGAGTACCCTGATCAATAGCATGTACAATGTATTGGATAGTCTCTTATGGGGCATTCAATCTGCCTGCAGTACACTCTTTACCGCCACAGTGGCGAGGATGCGTGGGATTCAGATCGGAGGCGGTACAAGATTTTATGGCATCGCTAAGTTCAAGAAGGCAAGAACTGCATCAATTGCCATTGGAAAGAGAAATTGTTTCCGCTCCTCAGCAACCTCAAATCTTATAGGCGTTAACCGGCCTTGTATTATCAGTGCATTGGAACCGGAGAGCGTTGTGCGGATTGGAGATGATTGTGGGTTCAGCGGTACAGTGATCGGAAGCTTTGTATCCATTACGATTGGTCATCGTGTAAAATGTGGCGCCAATACACTAATCACTGATGGCGACTGGCATGCAGAAGATCCAAGATCTTCTAAGCCAAGGCCCATAATTATTGGAGACGATGTGTGGTTAGGTGTAAATGTGACGGTCATGAAAGGCGTGACCATTGGAGCAAATAGTTTGATCGGTGCTGGAAGCATCGTAACAAAAGATATTCCTGCGAATGTGATTGCCGCTGGTAACCCCTGCGTTGTCATCAGAAACATCACGCAGTAATTAACCCTATCCGGACATTATGAAAGTGACTGTACTATACAATGGGATACACCCAAGTCCCGGACCTATGTCGAAACGACTGGGCCTTTTCGTACGCGGTCTGCAACAGGCCGGCGTGGACGCAGCGATCATTACCACCCATCGGCCTGCAGGTTCTGCTTTATCAGCATACACCAATCCTTTTCTTATTCCATTTCAGGTCAAGAAAGAGCATCATGCATTGCTGAAGCAGTCAGATGTGATCCTTGTTGACGGATTCAACTGGTTCACTTATTTCTGGCTTGGCTTCTGGTATGGTGATGGTAAAAGGAAGTTGTTGTATGAATTGAACGAGAAGCCCGGTACCGTATACACCAGCCGACTGCTGGAACTAAAACCGGTAAAGGCGTTAGGAATGATGCTGACAAGGTGGTCCATGAAGTCTTTCGATGGGTTCGTGGTAATTTCGGAGCCCTTGCGTGAGTTCATCACCGGGCAGATGAAACGTTCTGCAAAGATTGTAAAGCTCCCGATCATTATTGACACGCGGGAATCCTTTCAGGAACTACCTGCTGAGATTCCGCCACATCCGTATATTATCCATACAGGTGCCTTGAGTCAGCAAAAGGACGGTATTATTGACGTGTTCAAGGCATTTGCTGAAGTCAATAAACAGTTCGATAAGAAACTCCATTTCTACCTGGCAGGAAGTAAAGATGCGCCTCCTGGTGTATGGGATGAAATCAACAAAGCCATCAACGACAATCAACTGCAGGATAATGTCCATTTTCTCGGACTGATCTTTGGCGATAAACTGAAGACCCTGCAGAAAAACTGTTTGTTTCTTGTTCTGCCAAAGCCAGACAATGAACAGAACAGGAATAATTTCCCTACAAAGCTGGGTGAATATCTGGCATTCTCCAGACCCGTGATCACTTCAAAAGTTGGGGATATGGGTCTGTTCATGAAGAATAATGAAACAGCCCTGATTGTAGAGCCTGGTAATGTAGTGCAGATCAGTCAAGCCATGCTGCTACTTCTAAAGGACAAAGTACTGGCAGACAAACTCGGTGCTGCTGGTAGGAAGGTTGCGGAAGAAGAGTTTGACTATACGATACTCGGAAAACGACTTGCCGATTTTTGTAAAACCCTAAATCATTGATGATGGGCATGATTGGTACCCTCGCCGGAAAACTGAATAAAAATTTATCAAACATCCCTGGATGGCGAACCGGGCGAAAGTTGGTAGTGATAGAATCTGATGATTGGGGAAGTGTACGGATGCCTTCATTAGCGGCCTGTGAAGCCATGCGTAAAGCCGGGCTCGATATGGATTCCGAAGACTTTGGGCGATATAACCAGAACGATACCCTTGCAACCCGTGAAGACCTGGCTGCCTTGTTTGAGGTGCTAAGCAAACACGTGGACAGCAACGGTGCAAATCCGGTGATCACGGCCGTTGCAGTTGTGGCTAATCCGGATTTCGATAAGATCAGGGAGAATGGATTCAGCAGTTATGTGTATGAACCATTCCCAGTTACACTTAACCGTTATGGTCATGCAGGGGCTTTTGACTTGTGGAAGGAAGGCCTTGCAAAAGGGCTTTTTGTGCCGCAGTTTCACGGCAGGGAACACCTCAATGTAGCCGCCTGGATGCGGGCATTGCAATCCGGTGAAAAGGAGGTGCGTTTGGCTTTTGATCATGGTTGCTGGGGTTACAACAACACGCACAAGCATGGACTTCGGTATCAGGCTGCATTTGATCTTGAATTTGCCGAAGATCTCAAAGTGCAGGCTGAAGTAATAAAATCCGGACTCGCATTATTTGAAGCGTTGTTTGGATACAAGGCCACATTTTTTGTGCCTCCGAACGGGCCTTATAACAATTCACTGGACGAAGCCGCGGCCGCAGCCGGTGTGAAGTATATGTCGTCTCCAAAACTTCAGCTTGAAGTGCTCGGAGAAGGCAAAACGAGACGCTGCTTCCACTACATGGGGCAGAAGAACAAACACGGGCAATACTATATTACCCGCAACTGTGTGTTTGAGCCAAACATTGGTGGTAAAGATTGGGTAGACAGTTGTATGAATGAGATCAGCATCGCGTTTACCTGGGGCAAGCCAGCGGTGATCAGCAGCCATCGTGTGAATTACATCGGCGCATTGAATCCGGGTAACCGGGTGAATGGTTTGACGCAATTAGACGAGCTCCTCAAACGAATCAGATTAAAATGGCCAGAGGTGGAGTTCATCACATCATCCAGGTTAGGCGAATTGATTGAACAACGATAATGTTATTGAAGAAAACGATAGCGAGAAATTTTATCAATATCCGAGGGATGCGTACACCCCGGAAGTTGGTAGTGATCGAGTCAGATGACTGGGGTAGCATTCGCATGCCATCCCTAGAAGTATTTGAACAATTGAAGGTAGAGGGCCTGCATCCGGAGACAGATCCATATCTGAAATACGATTCATTGGAATCTGATGAGGATCTTCAGCAATTGTTTTCCGTGTTGAAATCGGTACAAGACGGTAAGGGAAATTCGGCGGTAGTAACGGCCAATGCTGTGGTGGCTAATCCTGATTTCAAAAGAATCAAAGATGGTCAGTTCAAAGCATATTATTATGAACCATTTACAACTACGCTTACCCGTTATAGTGGGCGAGATCAGGTCTACGGTTTGTGGAAGCAGGGTATTGCGGAAGGGATCTTTGTACCACAGTATCATGGTCGGGAACACTTGCATGTGATGCGTTGGATGACTGACCTCAAGGCTGGTGATGAAATGCTCCATAAGGCATTTACCCATCAGATGATCAGCATTAGTTCAGTGCCCTCCAAGATGCGTTTCGCGTATATGGAAGGCATGGACCATCAGGATGAAACAGAGCGGCTTGCGAAAAAGGAAGTGCTGGAAACAGGTCATTCTTTGTTCCAACAACTGACCGGATATGGCTCGAGAACTTTTATTGCCAATTGTTACATATGGGATGACACGGTTGAGCAGGTACTGCAAGGTGAAGGTGTGGTAGTCATGCAGGGCATCCTCAACCAGATCAAGCCGGTTGGTGATGGGAAACATGTGTTGACGAAGCACTTTATGGGAGAGAAGAAGAACGGCATGGCCTATACCATTCGAAATGTTTTTTTTGAGCCTTCACTGGATCCGAAACTGAATTGGGTTAATGAGGCGATGTCAAGGATACAAACAGCTTTCCGTTGGCAGAAGCCTGCCATCATCGGCAGCCATCGACTCAACTACATCGGGTCCATCGATCCGCTGAACAGGGAGAAAAACCTGGCGTCATTGAAACAACTTTTGCAACAAATCATCCGGCAATGGCCAGATGTTGAGTTCATCAGCTCTGCTGCACTGGCAGAACTGATCGTAAATGAATCATTTTTTAAACCGCAAGCATAATGAGTAACAAAGTAAAACTGTTTGAAAGCTTCGCCGCAGCACTGAACATTCCCGTTGAATCCGTAACCGAGGAACTGGCCTACCAGGGTATTCCTGAGTGGGATTCTATTTCCCACATGGTATTGATCAGCCAGCTCGAAGAAGATTTTGGTGTATCCATTGCAACAGATGATGTGATAGATATGAGTTCAGTAGCCAAAGCCATGGAAATTTTAGGTAAGCAGGGAATAAGCTTTTGATCATGATGTTACAGAACAAAATTGTACTGATCACCGGGGCTGCCAAAGGCATCGGTAAGGCTATCGCAGAACTGTTTGCCGCAGAAGGCGCTAGACTGGTGCTAACCGGCAGGAATGTAGAAGCACTGGAAATGCTGACGGCTACACTAACGCCACATGCAGATGGCCACCTTGTGTATACAATGGATGTACGCGAGATCGATAGTATCAGACAGGTGTTTGAAGCATTATCAGCACAGAAGATCTACATCGATTGTATCGTGAATAACGCCGGAATCATGAAGGACGCCACCTTACAGATGGTGAAGCCTGAGCTGATCCGGGATATTTATGACACCAATGTGTATGGTACCATTCTTCCCACCCAGTATGCATTGAAAAGTTTTCTGCGCAAACGGGGAGGATCTGTTATCAACATGACGTCCATTATCGGTACCAATGGAAATCTCGGCCAAACCATTTATGGATCCAGCAAAACAGCGATCATCGGTTTTACCAAGTCGCTGAGCAAAGAGCTGGCATCCCTCAATGTGCGGGTTAACGCCATCGCGCCGGGTTTCATTGATACAGACATGACCAAGAATATGGATCCTAAGTTTTATGAAAAAAATTTACAGGCCATCGGAATGAGGCGGATTGGCAAGCCCGAAGATGTTGCCAAAGTTGCCCTTTTCCTGGCTTCTGATCTGTCTTCCTATGTCACTGGACAGGTGATTGGGGTAGACGGAGGAATGATCATTTAATATGATAACATTATACCAACTGGCATCAGGCAACAATTCGTTGCGTTACATCGATGACGCAACGGAACAGGCCTATGCCCTGAAAGATTTACCAGGCCTTTCTCTGGAGAGTGAGCGGTCGCTGGTTTTCGCATACCTGGACAATGCACTCCCTTCCATTGCCGCCTTCTGGTCCCTGATGCGCAGTAAGCACTGCGTGGCGCTGCTGGCTCCGGAACTCAATCAGCATTTCAAAGATGAACTGGAAGCATTGTATAAGCCCCAGTTCATAGTGGATTGCAAGAGGGCTGAGGTTGTGGGTTACGGGGCAGAGCAGGAAAATGGACTAAGCTATTTTAAAAGGGATGAGGCTACACCTGTAATCATTCACCCCGAAGTGAAATTGCTGATCAGCACATCCGGTACAACAGGTTCGCCCAAGTTTGTGAAACTGTCTGAACAGAACCTGGTTGCCAATGCGTTATCGATCTGTGACTATCTGCCGATTCAACGGGAGGACGTTACACCTTTGAACCTGCCGATATATTATTCATATGGACTGTCTGTACTCACCAGCAATTCCATTAAAGGCGGCAGGATTATTTGCTCCAATGACGATCTGTTGAAAAAGGATTTCTGGGAGAAATTTGCACGTTACGGATATACCAGTTTTGCCGGTGTGCCGTTTGTGTATGAGATGTTGGAGCGAATCGGTTTTACTAAGAAAGATTATCCCTCTCTTCGATATTTCACACAAGCGGGTGGTAAACTTCAGGATCCACTGGTGCGTAAGTATGCAGAGTATGCCATTGCGCGGAGCGTGAGGTTTTACGTGATGTATGGGCAAACAGAAGCCACTGCGCGCATGAGTTATCTTCCTCCGGAACGAACCCTTGAAAGGATTGGCTCCATTGGCAAGCCGATCAAGGATGGAAGGTTCGTCATTGATGAAGAAACATCAGAGCTATGCTATAAGGGACCTAATGTGTTTGGCGGGTATGTGACGGGCCCTACAGAGTTGGCGAGCTTTGAACGTACCGGATTGTTGCGAACGGGAGATATGGCCCGGGAAGAAGATGGATTCTACTATATCACCGGCAGGTTGAAAAGAATGGCCAAGATATTTGGCAACAGGGTAAACCTGGATGAAGTAGAATCTTTGCTTGCGAAGGAACTGCAGGTGCAAGGGCGATGTGTAGGCTACCAGGATAAGCAGTTGCTGATTTTTGTGACCGATGACGAACTTGACCTGCGGAAACTTGCCCAGGAAATATCTGCAGCATTGACCCTGCACATCACAGCTATCAAGCCTGTGAAAGTGGAAGAGATTCCGCTTACCGTGAATGGAAAAGTAAATTATACAGCTTTAATTGATCAGTATGCAACTGTTGGATCTGCTGGATAGGGAACAGTTCAGTGTCGCCAGGGCAGAGAAGCAAGCAGTGATGACCGATCTGCTTACTTCGCTTCACCAATGGCATTTGGAACGTTCGGAAGATTACCGGAAGATCACCGAGAGGGTCTTTGGTGGCAGGGATCATTTCTATGGCATCGATGATATTCCCTTCCTGCCCGTGTCCGTTTTCAAAAATCACGCCCTGAAAAGCATGGCTGATCAGGATGTCTATAAAGTACTTACGTCAAGTGGCACAACCGGTCAGCAGGTGAGCAGGATCTACCTTGACAAAGACACTGCTAAATTGCAGACCCTTGCTTTGTCTAAGATCATTTCTCACGTACTTGGCAACACAAGATTGCCGATGTTGATCGTTGATTCAAAATCAGTGCTCACCAACAAGGCTTCTTTTTCTGCGCGTGGCGCAGGTATATTGGGTTTGTCTGTGTTTGGGAAGGACCATACGTACTGTCTTAATGATGACTTTGAACCAGATGAAGAAGTGCTGCAGGCATTCCTGGAGAAATATAATGGCCAGTCCATTTTCATTTTTGGATTCACTTTCATGATCTGGCAATATTTGTACAAGGCCAGTCTTAAACATAATCATGATCTCAGCAAGGCCATCCTTATTCACAGTGGTGGCTGGAAGAAGCTGAAAGACATCGCCGTTGACAACGATACCTTCCGCTCTGCTTTGGGAGAACGTTTCGGCATGAAAGAGATCTATAACTTCTACGGGATGGTGGAGCAGGTGGGTTCTGTATTCCTGGAGAACAGCGAGGGCTATCTTCATTGCCCAAACTTCGCAGACATCATAATCCGGAACCCGGTTGATTTCAGCGTACAGAAGCCCGGCAAGGAAGGGCTCATCCAGGTAGTGAGTGTGCTGCCAAAGAGTTATCCGGGTCACTCCCTGCTGACGGAAGATATTGGCATTCAGATGGGTGAAGACAATGCAGGCAACGGATGGAAGGGCAAGTATTTTAAGATTCTTGGTCGCGCCAAAAAAGCAGAGTTGCGCGGTTGTAGTGATACGTTTAAAACGAGCTAAGATGGAGTCACGCATGGTAAAAATGTTAAGTCCCTGGCAGGGAGATGTGGAGGTGCGCGAGCTGCCATTGTTTAAGGGAGATCGTTATTCCCTTCGGCCCTTTGATCCAAGGACGGTGGAATTTTTTGATGCACTTTCCAGGAGGATTTTCACGGAAAGGAGCATCAGTCATTTGCCGGAAATAGCAGCCTTGGCATTTTGGTTGCGGAAAACGAACCTCAACATTCTTAAAGAAGAGAACAGGCATCTGTTTAATCGTTCGGATTGCAGGACTTCGCCCATTGGCAAAGTATTTCATATATGTCCGGCTAACGTGGACACCATGTTCATCTATAGCCTTGCGGTTTCCGTATTGATGGGTAATAAGAATCTTCTTAGGGTTTCAAGCAGGATGGAAGCTCCGCATGTTGCCATGCTGTTTGAGATGATCAATGAATTGATTGTATCGGAAAGCTTTTCCGAGTTCAGAGCGTACATCAATATCATTACTTACGGACATAATGCTGAGGTGAGTGAGGCCATTTCCACTTCCGTGAATGCACGGGTAATCTGGGGAGGTGATAAAACCATCGGCATATTTAAGGATATTAAAACTGCGCCAAGAACCAAGGATATTGTATTTGCAGACCGTGTATCCATGTTCTGTATGGATGTAAAGGCATATTTCGCGTTGGACGAGGTGGCTTTGCAGAAGTTTATGCGTAAGTTTTTTAATGACGCGTATACATTTGACCAGATGGGCTGCTCTTCGCCACAGACCGTTTACTTTCTCGGCAGTGCAGAACAGGTTGAAGCCTGTGTGGTGAAGTTTCAACAGGATGCATCCGCGTTTCTCAAAGAAAACTATCGTGCAGACATCGCTTCCATCGCTTCCCTGAAACTGAATAGGATGGTGGATGATGCTATGGAAGAAGTGATCACGGCTCAAGTGGGCGACAACTACCTACGCTTCCTTCAATTGAACAATGATGTAGACGAAGCGGCACTTCACGGATGTGGCGGGGGATATTTCTACTACAAACAAATTGAATCTGTGGCCCAGTTGCATCGGTTGAGGAAGCCCAAGGTTCAGACCATTTGTTTCTTTGGCCTGGAAGAGAATGAATTGGAATTGCTCTATGACCTTTCCAATGGTGAAGGAATAGATCGTATTGTACCCCTCGGTAATGCACTCATCTTTAACTATATCTGGGATGGATATAATCTTTTTGATGAACTGAGTAAAAAAGTATTTCTCGGAAGATGATCTATAGAAATATCATAAAGCCCTTTTTTGATTTTGCGGTGTCACTAGTTTTGTTGATCCTGGTATCGCCCATCATGCTCCTTGTAGCGCTGGTGGTGAAAATGGATTCACCCGGTCCGGTAATTTTTATGCAAGACAGGCTCGGAATGAATTACCGGGTATTCCGCTTGTATAAGTTCAGGACGATGACCAACAATAAGAACCGTGCAAACAAGCAAACCTTTGCCAATGATCCGGAGATCACGCGTATCGGAAAGTTTTTGCGCAGATCCAAGCTTGATGAACTGCCTCAGTTGTTCAACATCCTGAACGGAGACATGAGTTTTGTGGGTCCCCGTCCCAGTTTGCCAGATCTGCAACACAAATTCAATGAAGACGGTAAAGTCCGCATTCAAGTGAAGCCAGGCTTGACCAACCTCGCGGCGGTCAATGGCAGTATTTTTCTGACTTGGCCTGAGCGTTGGGTCTTTGATCGCAAATACGTGGAGGAGCAAAGCTTCCTGTTGGATATGACCATCATGTTGAAGACGGTTGTTGTTGTGATCATGGGAGAAAGTTTTTATCACAAAAAAAAGGATCATGAAGTTCAGGCCAGTGACGGCAAGTGACCTGCCAGAGATCGCAAGACTATATAAAGTCTGCTTCAACCTTGACATGAAGGTGGAGCGGTATGACTATTGGTATAAAACGCCGGAAGGGTACTGTTCTATTCTTTGCGAAATCGATGACAGGATCGTTGGGCACAATGCCTTTATTCCGATTACTTACAACTATCAGGGCAAGGATATTCGGATGGCTTTGTCCGCCGGCGGAATGGTTGATTCAGCATCGATACAAATTCCGGGTGTGTTTCTGAAGATGTTGCAATGGGCCAAAGAGCATTGGGATGGTGACGGCATCATGGCTTTTCCCAATGCGAAAGCTGAGCCATTCTGGACGAGGATTTTGAAGTTTAATACTATTTACAAGAACTACTATATCATTACGCCGGAGACGCTGAATATGCAGTTCAATGAAGAGAAATCTTTTCTGATCAGTCGGCAGGAAGCTTTTCTGGAGAAGCGATACCTCCATCATCCACGATACAAATATGAAGAAATGAGAGTGGGTGATCTGCGGATGATCACCAAAGAGTATGATGGGCACATTGAATTGATGTATATCGATAAGATCAACCACAATCTGGTGGAGGGTTTGAAGCAGATTTTTGACCGGGGATACCAGCGGATCAATGTGATTAGTGTGTATGGAGAAATCCTTGCAAAAGCTGGATTTGTAGAGGGCAAGCACAATGCCTTTGTATACCATTGGAAGAATGAGGCCTTGAAGGAACTGGTGTTTGAGTGCCAGATGATTGACTCAGATGTTTTCTAAAACCCTGTAATACGAATGAGTAAGATTTTAGTTATTGCACCACATCCTGATGACGAAGTTCTCGGCTGTGGAGGCGTTATGAAAAAGTATGCCGATGCCGGTCATGAAGTTTATGTATTGGTGGCAACAAGGGGTACACCCAAAATGTATAGTGATGATAAGATCGATAATGTGCGAAACGAAGCCAGAAAGGCCCATGCTATACTTGGGGTAAAAGAAACGCTGTTTCTGGACTTCCATGCACCTGATCTTGACATAACTTCCAGGGCTGAGATATCCAGGGCCATTGCGCCGATACTCAGTAAACTCGGTATTGAAGAATTATATCTTCCGCACAGGGGCGATATTCACCATGACCATACTGCCATTTTCATGGCAGGCCTGGTAGCGGCGAGACCTGTTGGGAATTATAGTGTGAAGCGTATTTTTTGCTACGAGACTCTTTCTGAAACGGAATGGGCACCACCATTTGGCAATGATGTTTTTATTCCAACTCATTTTGTGGATGTTACCGGGCAAATGGATGCCAAGTTTGAAGCGATGGGTTGCTTTAAAAGCCAGGTGAGACCATTCCCTTCAACCCGTTCATTGGAAACCATCGAGGCTCTTGCAAAATTCAGGGGTGCAACTGTAGGTTTTCATAGGGCTGAAGCATTTGTGACGATAAGAACCATTCATGGATAAGCGGCGAATACTTTTCCTGATTCCTTCATTGGTGGGTGGTGGTGCGGAGCGCACACTGATCAATCTATTGCATAAGATTGACCTAAACCATTATGCGGTAGATCTGGTAACGGTACTTGGCAAAGGGCCCTATATGAACCAGATACCAGAAGGAGTAAAACTGATCACGCTTTTCAACAATGAAATGGTGGTGCGTGGACTGGCATACCTGCAGAAGAAGATCGGATTTGACTGGTTGTTCAAAGCGGTTATGCAAGGTAAGGTGAAAGGTTCTTATGATGTATCCATTTGTTTCCTGGATTCAAACTTTACAGACTTACTCTTTTTTGTAAAAGATGCAGGGAAGCGATACAGTTGGGTACATAGTTCATATAAAAGCTATAAGAATTTTTATAAGTTTTACCAGAATGAACAGTATCGAAATAAACTGATCAGGAATCGGTATGGCAAGCTTGATGGAATCTTTTTCGTTTCCGATGATGCCCGGCAAGAATTTGTTGAAGTGTTTGGTCAGTTCCCGAACATGGAAGTGGTGTACAATATGATAGACAGGGAGATGGTGCTTCACAAGGCCGAAGAACCCATGGCGTTTGATCAGCGGCAGTTCAATTTTGTAACGGTTGGTAGTTTGTTTCCGGTGAAAGGGTACGACAGGCTTATCCGTTCTGCGAAGTTGTTAAAGGATAAAGGCCATCAGTTCAAAGTACATATCCTTGGTAAGGGTATGGAAGAAGCGAATCTAAAGGGGCTCTCTGAAAAATTAGGTTTGGGTGATACAATCGTTTTTCATGGATTTACATCCAACCCATATCCTTATATGAAAGCTGGTGACGCATTTGTGATGTCATCGGTATCAGAAGCCTTGCCAACAGTACTGTGCGAGGCGATGATTCTTGGTAAAGCAGTTGTGGTTACCAATTGTAGTGGATGCAGGGAATTGGTTGACAAGGAAAGATATGGACTGATGGCTGAACAGGATGATGCCAGTCTTGCTTTTAAGATGGAGCAGTATCTAGTTGATCGGGAACTGCTGGCGAGAAATGCAGCACAAGCAGCGCAAAGGTCAGCCGTGTTTGATACAGGAAAGGTGATGCAGAAGTATTATGAAATTTTCAACAACTAGACCTTGAGGGTACTACAGATCAATACAGGTGTAAATACCGGAAGTACCGGACGGATCGCGGAAGACATCGGCAAACTTCTACTGGAGAAGGGGCATGAGAGTTATATCGCATACGGACGAGGAAGTAGGCCCAGCGCTTCCAGGTTGATCCGGATCGGTAAGGATATGGATGTGTATTTGCATGGGCTGAAAACGGCGTTGACGGATCGTCACGCATTTGGTTCCACGTCAGCCACAAAAGCTTTTATTAAAGAGATTGACACGATTAGCCCCGATGTCATTGGGATGCACAACCTGCATGGATATTACCTCAATATTGAAGTGCTGTTTAACTATTTGTCGAAGAAAAATATTCCTCTGATCTGGACGCTTCATGACTGCTGGAGTTTTACCGGGCACTGCACCTATTTTGACGATATCAACTGTACCAAATGGCAAACGGGGTGTGGACAATGTCCAAAATTGAGGAAGTATCCGGCGTCATATGTATCAGATTCATCAAATATTAACTATCTGGATAAGAATAGGTTATTCAATTCCGTTAATACATTAGGGATCGTGGTGCCTTCAGCTTGGCTGGGCGGGCTGGTTGAACAGTCTTTCCTTTCAAAATGGCCGGTACATGTGATCCACAACGGTGTGGATATCAATGTGTTCAAGCCTGTAGACAGTGATCTTAAGCGGCGGTTGGGGCTGGAAGAAAAGAAGGTAGTGATGGGCTGCGCCAGCATTTGGGACAAGCGTAAAGGACTTGACGATCTGGTAAAGCTGAAGGATTTATTGCCGGCTGACTATGCTGTTGTGGCGGTAGGGCTGAGTGAAAAACAACAAAAAGCATTGCCCGCGGGGATAGTGGGTGTTACGAGAACGGAAAGTGTTCAACAACTGGTGGAGTACTATAATATGGCGAGTGTGTTTGTGAATCCTACTTACCAGGACAATTTCCCGACCACCAACATCGAGGCATTGGCCTGCGGTACGCCAGTAGTAACCTATGAGACGGGCGGCAGTCCTGAGGCTGTGGATGAGTTTACCGGAGTGGTGGTACCGAAAGGAGACCTTAAAGCAATGGCTTCTGCTATTGTTAGGGTAGCGGCGGCGGAAGACACTTATCGGGACGTATGCCGTGAAAGAGCAACGAAACATTTTAATAAGAATACGCAGTTCTCTGCTTATGTAAGAATCTGCGAGGAAATGTCAACATCAAAAATCTATAATTAAGTACACATGAAAAAGCTGCTAGTAACCGGTGCATCTGGTTTGATTGGATCAGAAGTCTGTATTCACTTTCACAATCTTGGTTGGGAAATCCATGGAGTAGACAATAATCAGCGTGCCGTATTTTTTGGTCCTAGTGGAGACACCCGCTGGAACCAGCAAAGACTACAGGAATCTATTAAAGGATATGTGCATCATGAATTGGATATCAGAGACAGGCAAGGTGTGCTTGATCTGATCATCAATGTTAAACCAGACGCTATTGTGCATACGGCGGCGCAACCCAGTCATGACAGGGCTGCTTCAATTCCATTTGAAGATTTTGATACCAATGCCGTGGGTACATTCAATCTGCTGGAAGCAACGCGGAGATATTCAACCGACATCCCGTTTGTGCATATGTCAACCAATAAAGTGTATGGTGATGCACCCAATGAGATTGCGATGGTGGAATTGGAGACCCGTTGGGAGTATTCTGATAAGACCTATGCGCAGGGTATTCCTGAGACTTTCAGGATTGACCAGACCAAGCACTCACTTTTTGGTGCCTCTAAGGTGTCTGCTGACATCTCCGTTCAGGAATATGGAAGATATTTCAACATGCCGAGCTGCGTGCTTCGTGGTGGTTGCCTGACTGGACCTAATCACTCAGGTGTGGAACTGCATGGATTTCTTAGTTACCTGGTGAAGTGTAATCTGGAAGAGCGTCAGTATACCATTTTTGGTTACAAAGGAAAGCAGGTAAGGGATAACATTCACTCATATGATGTTGCTCGTTTCATCGAGGAATTCATCAATGCGCCGAGGGTTGCTGAGGTGTACAATATTGGTGGTGGTAAAGACAACAGTGTTTCTATTTTGGAAGCCTTTAAGTTGATCTCAGACATCAGTGGTAAGGAGATGCAGTATAAGTATGATACTACCAACAGGATCGGAGACCATATTTGCTACTACAGTGACCTCAGAAAGATGAAGGCACATTATCCGAACTGGGATATTACTAAATCACTGCAGGATACTTTTGAAGAGATCCACGAAGCATGGTTGAAGCGTAAGCACGCCACAGGAGAAAAAGTATAAGCATGGCGAGTATCTGGATCGTATCATTGTTTGAGCCTACGCCGGTAGATAATACACGGCCCATGCGATATATGGGCGTAGCGGAAGCTGCCATACAAGCCGGTCACCACATCACCCATTTTTCCTGTTCTTTCAGACACAGTACCAAAGTACAGCGCTATGAAAAAACAGAGCAGATGCAGGTGAAAGAAGGGTATGATTTGGTGTTTGTGCATGCGAAACCGTATCGGAAGAATATTTCAACGGAACGTTTGCGATCACACGCTGAGTTTACCCGAAACCTGAAAGTGCTGGTGGAACAGAAACCTAAGCCGGATGCCATATTGGTGGCACTTCCACCGCTTTCACACGCTAAGTTTCTTGTAGAGTGGGGTAAGGCCAATCAGGTGCCCGTGATCGTGGACATCATTGATCCATGGCCCGATGTGTTTACCCGATTATTTCCCGGACCTTTCAAGGGCCTGTCCAGAATCGTGATGAAACCCATGTACAAACAGCTACGGGCTATCCTGAATGGTTGTACCGGATTGATCGCCATTTCAGATCAGTATGTACAGTGGGCGAAAAAATACAATCCGCAACTGAACCGAACAGGTACTTTTTACCCATCCGTTCCTTTCAGGGAAGTACAGGAAAAGATCAATACTTTTTCGGTTAGCCATCCACGTAAGGACAAGCGGCTTCGGTTGATCTATGCAGGTAATTTGGGGGTTGCTTATGATATTCCGGTTATCCTGCAAGCGGCTGAGATACTGGAAAAAGAGCGGCCGGGAACAACTGAGTTTATCTTTGCAGGTGCGGGGCACCATAAGGCCACCATTGAAAGCTACCAGGAGAGACTGAAAAATATTCAGTTTCTTGGAAGACTGGGCTATGATGATCTTATGGCAAACTATGCGCAGGCAGATCTGGGTCTTGCTCAGTATGCAAAAGGAGCCACCCAATCGGTCACATATAAACTTTTTGACTACCTCAGTGCAGGTCTACCCGTTTTGAACTCATTAATGTCTGAGATGGCAACACTGATTTCCCAACACGAAGTGGGCCAGAATAATCAACCCGGGGACGCGCAGACCCTGGCCAGCGGGATCATGCAGTACCTGGATGTCCCCGGCATGCTGGAGCGCCAGAAGGCAAATGCATTGGCATTCACGGCTGCCGAGGGAGACAATGAAGTGGTGTATGGACGGATCGTGGCGTTTCTGCTTGCAGCCAGGAAAGAACGAACAGCGGCGAAAGCCATCAATTGAATAACATGAGTCAGCGAAAGATCATCATCATAGGTGCCGGAGGCCATGCGGCTGAGTTAAGGGACTATATTGGACATATGCAGAAATTGGGTACAGAGATCCAGGTGGAAGGATTCCTGGACGATGATGCCAATGCATATGCAATCTATGGTTATGCAGAATCTTTTCTGGGGAGTATTGCAGACCACCAGGTGAGGACGGATGTAGACTATCTGATGGGGATCGCCAACATTAAGTATCGGCGACCGATCATTGAAAAGTTTGAGGCTGCTGGTGCAAGTTTTCGCAGCCTTATTCATCCAACTGTATTGTTGTCGCCTTCTGCAACACTGGGTAAAGGCGTGATCATTTCTCACAATGCGTCCGTAGGTCCCAAAGTGATTATTGGTGATCACAACATCATTAATTCCAGGTGTACGATTGGTCATGATACCGTTCTGGGAAAGTATAATTTTGTGAGTCCACAGGTTGCATTTTCCGGTCATACAACGGTGGGCGATGAGAACATGATTGGCGTAAACAGTTGTACCATTCCCGGTCTGGTGATTGGTAACAACAATGTGATTGCAGCAGGTACAGTTTTGTATAAGCATGTGGGCGATGGCCAAACCCTGATCAATCGTTTCAATGAACGCATCATTCAGAAATAATAAACCATTTAAACAACATTCATATGAAAGAAAAACTCGTCAGCGTACTGCGCGAAGCATTGGAGATGGAATCAGATCCGATTGAGTTGGGCGACCAGTTTCGCGACTATGCGGGTTGGGATTCCCTGAGCCAGCTCACGCTCATCGCCCTTTTGGATGAACACTTCAGTGTGTCTATTCCTGCTCAGACCTTTAAAGAGCTTAACACCGTACAGGATCTGTTAAGCTACGTGGAAAAGAATGCCGCTTAACCCGAACTAAACAATATGGCCAGACTACAGTTCAGCAATACAGGTATTGCCGGCATGGCAGCTGCAGTGCCCTCCAATACGATAGATAATCTTTCATATACCATGCATTTCCCTGCGGAAGATGTGAAAGAGATCGTTGAGAAAACAGGCATTCGCCAGCGAAGGTTTGCGCCTGAAGGGATGTGCGCGTCTGATCTGTGTTTTAAAGCCGCAGAGCAGTTGATCAGCGATATGCAGATCAATAAAGACGAAATTGACCTGTTGGTATTTGTTTCACAAACGCCAGACTACAGGATGCCTGCCACGTCAGTGTTGTTGCAACACAGGCTTGGGTTGCGGAAAGACACGATGGCCTTTGACATTAGTCTGGGCTGCAGTGCATTTGTGTATGGATTGTCTGTAGTGTATGGATTGATGCAAGGTGGAACGATTCGGAAAGCTCTGTTGTTGGATGGTGAGACTCGTTCCAGGGTGTATCATCCAAAGGATCGTAAAACAGCTTTTCTTTTTGGTGATGGCGGTATTGCTGCCATTATTGAAAGGGGTGAGCAGTATGGTCAGAGTTTTTTCTCATTAGGGTCTGATGGTTCTAAAAGTGATCTGATCAAAATGGATGCAGGCGGGTACCGCCATCCATCTACCCCTGAAACGATCATGGAGAAAGTTGTTGACGAGCACGGGAATATTCGTACCGATGAGCACGGTTATATGGATGGGGCGGAGGTTTTTAACTTTGTAATCGCCAATGTTCCTAAAAATATCAATGATGTGCTTGCATCTTCAGGACTTGCAAAAGATGATATTCAGTACTGGCTGTTTCACCAGGCGAATAGTTACATGAATGGGTACCTCGGTAAAAAACTGGGATTGCCTTCTGATAAGGTCCCTAGTTGTATAGAACATTATGGCAACACCTCGTCTGTATCCATCCCGCTTACGATGGTTACGGCCCTGCAGAAAAAATTAAATGCGCCGAATAGGCTTTTGCTCAGTGGCTTTGGGGTTGGCATGAGTTTCGCGTCCTGCATCCTCAATAATCCGGGTATGCAAATAAGTGAACTTGTTGAAGTAAGTTTGGAAGACCTTAATCAACCCGCATGAGTTCTCTGTCAGGTAAGACAATTGTAGTTACTGGCGCTTCTTCCGGAATCGGAAGGGCCATTGCTGTGCAATGCAGTGTGGAAGGCGCTACAGTGATCGGTATCGGACGGGATCAACAACGGTTGGATGAAACCAGATTGCAGCTTTCTGGCGAAGGGCATACGATGTCAGCAGTTGATCTCAGTGACAGTGTAGCTGTTCAGCAGTGGGGTGAATCCTTAAAGTCTGCAGGGATAAGGGTTGATGGCCTTGTGCATGCAGCTGGCATTTCAGGTACAACACCTTTGCAGGTTATTTCAGAAGAGAAGTTATCGCAATTTATAGCCGTCAATATTACTGCGGCGGTGCTGGTTACGCAAGTGATCACCAAAAAACAGATTTTTTCCACTGATGGCGGATCCATTGTGTGGATCACTTCTGTGATGGCTCATGCCGGGGAATCTGGTAAAAGCTTGTATGCGCTCACGAAAGGTGCGCTTACGGCAGCAGCAAAGTCCCTTGCGATAGAATTGGCGTCTAGGAAGATCAGGGTGAATTGTATTGCGCCCGGAGTGGTGGAAACGCCGATGGTCGCCAATGCTTATTATAGCCAGGACGAGGAAATGCTTAATCGGATCAAGTCACTGCATCCGCTTGGGCTTGGAAAGCCGGAGGATGTGGCTCACGCGGCGGCATTTTTGCTTTCATCGGGTGCAAGGTGGATCACTGGCACTACGCTGGTGGTGGATGGTGGTTACCTGGCCAGATAAATCATGCGCAGAAGAAAAATATGGATTTGGTTGGCAGTGCTCCTGCTGATGTTGGGTCTGTTCCTCATATTTGGGGGCAGATTTCTTGTTTATAGGAAACTCACTCCTGCCAATGAAGAGACCTTGGTTGTGCCCCTGATGGGCGGATTGCCTGACCGTTCCCTTGAAGCTGCTGCGCTGTATCGGGAAACAAGTCAGGCTGCTTTGCTTTTTGTAGCGCCCATCGATCCCGAAAAACATTTTATGGATAGCCTGTCCATACCGATGGCATCAACGGCAGAGCAATTCGGGAAAGTGATGGTTCAACTCGGTGTTCCGCCGCAAAAGGTGCACTATCTTCGCGGACCGGCAGCCAGCACAATAGATGAGGCAGATAGGGTGGCGGCTTATATTCTGTCAGACTCAGGCGTAAAAAGGGTAGTGATCGTAACATCATCATTTCATAGCCGGAGAGCGTTTTGGATTTTTCGGGATCGCTTTGAAAAAGCAGGTGTCCGCATCACAATTAACGTATCTCCAAGTCGTTATACAGACTTTAATCCTGTCATGTGGTGGCGCAGGAAAAACGATGCATCAGTAGTTGTGACGGAGTGGTTGAAGATCATTTATTACGTGTTGATAGGTCAATTTCAATAAGCATATTATGAGTACCGCGAAAGAAAAAATTTGGTTGTCGCCTCCACATATGGGGGGAAGAGAGAAGGTGTATGTTGATGAAGCATTCAGCACCAATTGGGTGGCGCCGCTGGGCCCTAATGTTGACGGGTTTGAGAAAGCCCTGAGTGCATTCACCGGGGTTGATCATGCTGCGGCACTGACTTCAGGTACAGGCGCATTGCACCTGGCATTGATACTGCTGGGTGTGGGGCATGGCGATGAGGTGATCTGCCAGAGTTTTACTTTTTCGGCTTCAGCCAATCCGATCGCGTACCAGGGAGCGGTACCCGTGTTTGTTGACAGTGAGCCAGACACATGGAATATTTGTCCAAAGGCCCTGAGGGAAGCTATTGAAGATCGCATCCAAAAGGGCAAAAAACCTAAGGCCATCATTGCGGTACATCTTTACGGAATGCCGGCAAAAATGGACGAGATACAGGCTATTGCAACAGCGTTTGGGATAGCAGTGATAGAAGATGCTGCAGAGGCACTGGGCTCTTCGTACAAGGGGAAAGCCTGCGGCAGTTTTGGAGCGTTTGGCGTACTGTCTTTTAATGGCAACAAGATCATCACCACCAGTGGCGGTGGTGCATTGCTGGGGCAAGACGGAGCAGCCATCCAGAAGGCAAGGTTTCTTGCAACCCAGGCCCGTGATCCGGCGCCGCATTATCAGCATAGTCACATCGGATACAACTATAGATTGAGTAATGTTCTTGCGGGTATTGGGCGCGGACAAATGGAGGTGTTACCACAACGGGTAGCAAAGAGAAGAGAGAATCATGCATTCTATGTATCTGCGTTTGGGAAAGTTCCGGGCTTTCAATTCTTGCATGAGCCGGATGGACATTTTTCTAACCGATGGTTGACTTGTGTAGTAGTGGACCCAACGCTGACCAATGGGGTAACCAGAGAGAACATCAGGCTGGCATTAGAAGCGGAGAACATTGAGAGCAGGCCTTTGTGGAAGCCCTTACATATGCAACCCGTATTTGCAGATAGCCCATATTACGGAAGCAGACTTTCAGAAACTTTATTTGAAAAAGGCCTTTGCCTTCCAAGTGGATCGAGCCTGGAAAGCAAAGACCTTGAACGAATTGTGGGTGTTATCCAATCAGTGATTGGTTAATCACTGATCACTTAGTTGGTTTTCCAGATCTTATCATCTTCAGGTTGCTTGGTTCCCGTGCGTACAATTCTTACGGAACCGTTGTCCTGTTTTTCGTATTTGTATTCTGGTACAATCTTACCGATCTGTTTGCGTAAGCTGCTGGATTTGAGTTCCTGTGCAAGGTCAACAAGGAACATAAGTTCGTCCTGGAAACTTGCATCCACTTCACAACGCCTTGCCTTCATGATCTTTGGATGGTGAGTGCTTACGAGGTTCTCGTTCTCTTTGAACAACTCTTCATACATCTTCTCACCGGGCCTTAATCCCTGGAAGACAATCTTAATATCTTCACCAGGACGCATGCCAGACAGTTCAATCATCTTCGTTGCGAGGTCCACGATCTTCACCGGCTTACCCATATCAAATACAAAGATCTCACCGCCATTACCCATTACACCTGCTTCCAGTACGAGGTTGCTGGCTTCAGGAATGGTCATGAAATACCTTGTTATTTCCGGGTGCGTAACCGTAACCGGTCCACCTTGCTCAATCTGCTTTTTAAACAAAGGCACAACTGAACCATTTGATCCAAGTACGTTACCAAATCTGGTAGTGATGAACTGTGTTCCATTACCAGAATTCATGGACTGAACATACATTTCAGCGATACGCTTTGTAGCGCCCATGATGTTGGTAGGATTCACTGCCTTATCGGTGGAAATCATCACAAACTTCTTCACGCCAGCTGCGAGTGCTGCATCTGCCAGGTTACGGGTACCCTTCACATTGGTGAGCACTACTTCAGTTGGGAAATACTCGAGGATAGGCACGTGTTTGTAAGCGGCTGCATGGAAAACATACTGCGGCTTATAATACTGCATGATGTTGTTGATGCGCTGCTCATCCCGGATGTTCGCCAACTCCATGCAGAAATCAACTGAATCATACTTGTCGTGCAGTTCATGCATGATATCATGCAAGCCAGTCTCCGATTGATCAAGCAGGATCAGTCTCTTCAGATCATACTTGCACAGTTGCCTGCAGATTTCAGAACCGATGCTTCCTGCAGCGCCGGTTACCAGTATCACTGCGTCTTCAAATTCTTTTACTGATTTCTCGTTCAATACCTGAATCACATCTCTTTCAAGCAGTGATTCAATGGTCACTTCTTTCAGTTGCTTAACACTGAAGCCGCCATTGGTCCATTGATGCAATGGAGGTACCGAGCTCAGCTTGATATTCAGTTCAGCACACAAAGGTGTAAGGCCTGCCTTCTTTTCAAGGGGAAGGTTGGTGGCGATGATCACCTCTTTTATGGCGTGCTTTTTGATATAGTTGGCTATATTAACCAGGTTGCCTGATACAATGGGCGTACCGCAAAGGCTCTTGCCGATCTTATTAGGATCATCATCGATGAACGCAAAAAGCTTTTTGCCGCTCCTGCTGTCCAGTTCCACGGCATTCTTTGTTGCTATGCCGATGTTGCCTGCACCATAGATGAGTACACGCTCTTTCTGGCTCCAGCCTTTCAGCCCACGCGCGTACACTTCTTTTACAAGAAGCCTGAACGCGATAAGGAACAGGGAAACCAGGGCAAAGTTGATCATCAGCGTCATCAACGGAGCCTGAATATTTGCGAAGAGGTTTGAAGTGAATGGATACAAAAGCAACCATACTCCCAACTGAATAAATGCGAACTTAAGTACCGTGTAGATGTCCTTCATTTCAGAGTACCTGATGATGCCAGCATGTGTCTGGAAGATCATCATACCAGTAGTGGTAGGTACAACGTTGATGGCCAAAAGGAGGAAGAAGGAGCGCATGTCAGTGATATCCCTGTGTGTGACACTACTGATGATCAGTAATGAACTCAGAAACGCACTGAAGGCTAACATCTGTTCAAGGAAGAAAATGATCCACCTTGAAGTGATCTTTGTAAAACTCTTAAGAATTCCGGGCATTGTGGATTAACATTAAAGGGTTGATAGATCCGGATATGGAATCTAAACAAGACACAAGAGGCATTCAAGGGATGGAATTCTAATTACGTGACCCGTGTTTTATATAAGATAATGGAATCTGGGGAAAATTGTACGGGCTCACTAAGAGATTACAAAAATATGTTAACCGATTGAGTAATCCTATACCACTTTCCGTGAATCATGTAAAATTACTAAGTAAAGTAGGTATTTTTACGTATTAGGCTGAAAATCCATATGTATGTGCATAAAAAAGACGAAGTAAGGCCTACTTCGTCTTTTTGGGGATAACTTTTATGGGTATTAGCGAAGGTCGATTTGGTAATCGTACGCTCCATCATACCCCGGATAGAACCCGGAAAGTTCCAGTCTTCCGTTGCTTCGGGTGATGGCATCGGCCAGCTCATTCATGTTAAGTACGTCCTTTCCATTTGCCTTCAGAATAATGAAGCCATCGCGCATACGGGTCTGGCTGTCTATAGCGCCACTTTGCTTGATCTTCTTCACTATGACACCGCCTTTGAAGCCGTACTCTTTGGCTTTGGCTGGGGTAAGGGATTCAAAATCAGCGCCCAGTGCTTCGGTAGCGTTATTTTTCACCACATCATAGGACCCTGAAATATTTTTCAGCACCACATTGGTATTGAAGTCCTTTCCATTGCGCTGATAGGTAAGGGTTATTTTGTCGCCGGGTTTATAACTGGCGATCTGTTCCACCATTTCACTGCCGGAAACAACTTTTACATTATTGATTCTGGTGATGTAGTCACCGGGTTGAATGCCTGAATTCGCAGCAGCGCCATCCTTTGACACTTCCCTTACATAAACGCCGATGCCATCTTTAAAGCCAATCTTTTCCTTTTCAGCATCGGGGACATTGTCTGGCAAGTACGAGATACCGATATAAGCACGTTGAACCGTACCATACTTCAGCAGGTCATTGATGATCTTTTTGACGATGTTAACCGGAATAGCATAAGAGTAGCCTGCATAAGCTCCCGTAGGAGAAGCGATGGCAGAAACGATACCTACCAGTTCACCGTTGGTGTTGATCAGCGCGCCACCTGAGTTACCCTGGTTAACGGCAGCATCTGTCTGGATAAAGCTTTCGATAGGCGAATTGCTTTTCCGGGCATTCAGTCCGAGGGAACGCGCTTTGGCGCTGACAATACCTGCAGTAACTGTGGTTTCAAGGTTAAGAGGGTATCCAACGGCCAATACCCACTGGCCAACTTTTACCTGGTCTGAGTTGCCGTAAACCATATACGGCAAGCCTTTTTCCTCGACCTTCAACATCGCCAGGTCACTGCTGGGATCCGCACCAATCAGTTTGGCGGTGTAAGACTTTTTATTGCTAAGCGTTACTTTGATTTCGGATGCTTCATCAATCACGTGATTGTTGGTGATGATGTATCCGTCTTCACTGATGATAACGCCAGAACCACTCGCACGCTGCGGCATGGATCGCATATTAGGGCCGCCAAAGAAATCATCAAAATCATCCCCGAATAAGTCAGAGAAAGGACTTTTCCGAAGGTTGGTAGCATTTCCCTTGATCACTGTGGTAATATGCACCACGGCCGGTACGGAGGATTGTGAAGCCTGGCTGAAATCTGTTGGGGGCTCCCCAAAAGTCTTGTTGCTGTCAAAAATTCCTGCATAGTTTACAGGCATCTTTCCCAGTTCAGCAGAGGCTGATGGGGATTTAGCTGAAAAGTAATTGTAAGTGAACAGGGTACCAAGCGTTGTGCCGGCACTCAATAACACTACGGTAAGGATCTGCTTAATTTTCATCTTGACTTCTATTATGAATAGGTTATAAGGTAATCTTTATCAATCAATATCGGAGGTATAGGACAAATTATGTGCCCTTACCATACAAAACAAACAAACCTGACGGAATTTCAGTTTACCGCAGGAACCATTTAACAAAAAATATAGTAAGAGCTTCGTAGAACAGGTTGAAGGTTGTGGGTTGAAGGTTGCCCGCGCCCGCTACAGCCTTCAACCCACAACCTTCAACCTGG
>JBASZQ010000019.1:0-70773 GCA_049661025.1 Chitinophagaceae bacterium
ACTTCGCACTTCTCCCTTCATCTTCTCCCTTTATCTACTCCCTTCATCTTCTCCCTTCTTCTCCTCCCTTTCCTCACCGCCATCCCCCACCAAGCGCGCGGTACAAATCTATACTACTAAGGAACTGGTTCTTCCGTACATTGATCAACTCCATGTTGGCCTTTAAACTGTTTTGCCTGGCCAGCAACACTTCCAGATAACTTGCCCTGCCTGTGCGAAACAATTCTGATGACACATCAATAGAAGATGCCTGGATCCGGAACTCCTGTTGTTTCAGGTTGTACATCGATTCCAGCACACTGATCCGCCTGACTTCCCGATACACTTCAGAAAAACCATTGACAACAGATTTACGGTATAACAGCAGCGCCTCTTGTTGCTGCGCGCCGGCCTTGCTGAATTCTCCTTTGATGTAACTCCTGTTGATGAGCGGAGCCGCTACACCGGCAAATAATCCATATGCCAATGACTCCGGCAGGGTGAACAACAGTCCGGTTTTATATCCTTGCACACCGAGTGCGCCGGTGATATTCAGAGAGGGAAAGAACGCCGCTCTCGCCGCTTTCAGATCCGCATCGGCAGCCAACAACTCGGCTTCCGCACGTCTGATGTCTGGCCGGTTACGCAACAGGTCAGAGGGCACACCCGCCTGCACAACAGGCAATGCCTCCCTGCTGAAGAAATTTGTATCCCGGTCTACCGGACCATAAAAATGGCCCGTCAGAATATTAATTCGCGTTTCAATATCCGTGATCTCCTGTATCACGTTCAGGCGCATGGACTTCATAGATAATAGCTGTGCTTCAAACTGTTGAACCGCCAGTTCATTCACCACAGCAGCTTGTTTCTGCACTTTAACCAGCTCAAGAGCCTGTTCCTGCAAAACGATGGTCTGGTCCAGCAATTTCAGGTATTGATCACTGGCCATTAGAGAATAGTACTCTGTTGCCGTTACAGCAATCAGGTCAGACAAAACAAGATTTCTACCTTCCGCTGTTGACAGCAGTCTAGCCAGTGTAGCCTTCTTTCTGTTTTTCAGTTTGCCCCACACATCCACTTCCCAACTCATCTGCGCACCAATGTAGTAGTCCGGCAGATTGATCGGTACAATTTTATTGGGCTCGATGAAGGTTGAGATATTTCCTGCCCCATCCATCGTATACAATCCAAACCTGCGCAGGCTGGGTGTTACATTGGCATTGACCTGTGGCAGTAAAGCACCGGAAGCCTGCCGCGTTTGCGCACTTGCCCATTCCATTCTTTGCGCAGCAATGGCGAGGTCAAAATTTCGGTTAATCACGGTATCCAGAAGTGCATTCAACTTCGCAGAGTTAAAAAACAATCCCGTTCCCGGAATCACCTGTCCGGAATCTTTTGGTGTGTTGCCATAACTATCAGGCATAACCGCAGGTGCGCTGGCCACCGGCGCTTTAGGTACATGACAAGCTGAAACACTAAGTATGAGAAGCAGTACAAAAAATAATCGCATGATTTATATGATTTCTGACAAAGGGATTTCCTCCACTTCGTCTTGTTTTTTTCTTTGTCTTTTTTCTTCGATGGTGGCAAAAATGTAATAGAGCCCAGGGATGATGATCACACCAAAAACGGTTCCAAATAACATCCCGCCCGCAGCAGCAGCGCCGATGGTTTTGTTGCCGATGGCACCCGCACCATTGGCGAACAACAATGGAATCAATCCGGCTACAAAGGCGAAAGAGGTCATCAGGATTGGCCTTAATCTTGAATTGGCCCCTTCCATAGCGGCATTGAAGACAGACTTACCTTCCTTGTGACGCATAGCTGCAAATTCAACGATCAGGATCGCGTTCTTACCCAGCAGACCAATCAACATGATCATGGCCACCTGCGCATAGATATTATTCTCCAGACCCATCATCCACAACATGAGGAAGGCACCGAAAATCCCTGTTGGCAGGGAGAGGATCACCGGCATAGGCAACAGAAAACTCTCGTACTGAGCAGACAGTAGCAGGTACACAAAAAGCAGACAGATCACGAAAATGAATACCGCTTCATTGCCTGCCATCGCCTGGTCTCTTGATGAACCGGCCCAATCATACGCATAGCCTTTCGGCAGTTTCTGCGCAGCCTCTTCTTTAATCGCATTGATGGCTTGTCCGCTGCTATAGCCCTTGGCCTGTTCACCATTGATCATGGCTGCGGGATACATATTATACCTGGTCACCACCTCAGGTCCGTACACTTTTTCTATCCGGAGGAAAGCCGTTACGGGTACCATCGCGCCGTCTTTGTTTTTGACGAAGAGAGAAAGAATATCATCTGGTTTTGCACGATACTCCGGGAGCGACTGCACCATCACCCGGTACAACTGTCCGAAGCGAATGAAGTTGGTTGCATATTCACTACCCAGAAAGGTTTGCAGGGTATTCAGGATGTCTGCAACAATCACTCCTTTCTGGGATGCTTTTGCATTGTCTACATGAACCATGTACTGGGGAAAGCTTGCATCAAAAGTGGTGAAGGCATTGGCCAGTTCTTTTCGCGCACCGATGGAATCCGAGAAGGACTTCGCCACATCTTCCAGTTGCTTCATATCACCCTTCCCCGTTTTATCCAGTAACCTCAATTCAAATCCACTCGCATTACCAAAACCAGGCACGGGTGGTGGTGTGAAGAATTCTATCTTCGCATCTTTGATGTTCTTCGTTTTTTCTTTCAGGATCTCGATGATCTCTTTATCTGACTGCTTCCGCTGATCCCATTTTTTAAGCGTGATCAGGTTCATGCCATATGAGGCACCAGTACCGTCAGACAATACATTGAACCCCGCGAGTGTGGAAACAGATTCCACCCCATCAATGGTTTGGGCCGTTTGCTGGATGGCATCCACCACTTCTTCTGTTCTTTCCAGGGTTGCACCGGAAGGCGTGGTAACACTGGCGTAGATCGTTGCCTGGTCCTCATTCGGGATGAAGCCGGTGGGAAGGATTTTGCCAAGTAAACCCGTTGCAAGGCAAAAAACCAGCAACACCACAACAGTAAATAATCTCCTGTTGAGAATCTTGCTAACCAATTGTTGGTAACGGAAACTCAATCCATCATACCATCGGTTGAAACCGCCAAAGAAACGATGCAGCCAGCCTTTTTTATGCGCTCCGGGATGGTGGTGCTTGAGCATGATGGCACATAAAGCCGGCGTGAGGGTAAGCGCTACAACACCAGACAACACAATGGATACTGCAATAGTGAGTGAAAACTGTCGATAGAAAATACCTGCCGATCCGGGCATGAATGACACAGGTAAGAATACGGCAGACATCACAAGTGTAATGGCGATGATAGCGCCACTGATCTCTTTCATCGCTTGTTCTGTTGCCAGTTTCGGCGATAGACCGGTCTGCTCCATTTTCGCATGCACCGCCTCGATCACTACAATGGCATTGTCTACTACAATACCGATGGCAAGCACGAGGGCAAAAAGTGTGATCATATTCAAAGAGAATCCAAGCAGACCCATCACGAAAAATGTTCCGATCAAAGACACCGGTACGGCAATGGCCGGGATGAGGGTTGACCGCCAGTCTTGCAGGAAGATAAATACCACCAGAGACACAAGAATGAATGCTTCGATGAGTGTTTTCACTACCTCTTTAATGGACGCATCCAGGAATGCAGATACGTCGTAACTGATGGTGTAGTCAAGCCCTGGTGGAAAATCTTTTTTCAATTCTTCCATCCGCGCTTTGATGTTGCCGATAACCTCGCGGGCATTACTTCCCGGGCGTTGTTTGAGCATAATGGCAGCGGATGGTTTTCCATTTTCTTTAGATATCACATCATACTCCTGCGATCCAAACTGCACTTCGGCGATATCTTTCATGCGGATGATCTCACCGTTGTTATCGCTCTTGATCACCACATCTTCATACTGCTCTTTGGTGTTGAACTTTCCGGTGTATTTGAGTACATACTGAAGACTCTGTGGTATGCGACCGGAGCTCTCCCCTATCTTACCCGGAGCGGCTTCGATGTTTTGCTGTTTCAGGCTGTTGATCACATCATCCGTAGAGATATTGTAGCCCGTCATTTTCTGCGGGTTGAGCCAGATGCGCATAGAGTATTCCCTGGAGCCCATAATATCTGCGAAACCAACACCTTCAATCCGTTTGAGTTCCGCCATCAGGTTGATATCCGTGTAATTGTACAGGAACTGTTCATCCATGGTGGAATCATTGCTCAGCATGTTTACATAGAGCAACATTGAGTTCTGTACTTTTTCTACGATCACACCCGCTTTGATCACTTCTTCCGGAAGTTCATCGAGAACGGAAGACACACGGTTTTGTACGTTCACTGCAGCAACGTTTGGATCGGTGCCCGCTTTAAAAACGATCTGGATCACGGAGCTTCCGTCGTTTCCGGAAACCGAGCTCATATATGACATCCCCGGTACACCATTGATGGCTCGCTCCAGTGGCGTAACCACGGCCTTTACGCAGGTCTCCGCGTTAGCGCCCGTATATTTAGTAGTGACGTTAACTTCCGGCGGGGCGATGTCCGGGAATTGGGTTACGGGCAGCTGGGTGAAGGCCAGCAATCCCAATAAACTGATGAGGATCGATATAACGATGGATAATACAGGTCTGTGAATGAACTGTGAAGTCATTACATTAGGTTTAGTGAAACGATGGAAGGGATCAGTTGAATCGGATATCGTTAAATGATATCATTTGCGGAGTGATCCGCATTCCGTCTTTGACCTGTTGGATGCCCTCATAGATCACCCTGTCTTTAGGATTAAGGCCCGAGGACACCACATAAAGATGGGGCAACCGAATGCCGGGCACGATGCTTCGCATCCGCACTACATTAGCCTCATCCACCACAAAAACATAGATCTTGTCCTGGATCTCGAAGCTGGCTTTCTGGGGAATGACCATGGCCTGTTTCAACTCTTCTTTTACCATGATCTTACCGCTGGCACCGTTTTTAAGAATGAGCTCCGGATTTTTGAATCGCGCCCGGAACGCGATGTTACCTGTATTTTTATCGATCTCATTCTCCGCGGTCTCAATCTTTCCCTGATGTTCAAAAACCTGGTTGTTGGCCATCAATAAATTCACCTGCTGGTATTTACCGACACTGTCTTTCTGCATCATATCGATGAACTCCCTTTCAGAAACATTGAAGTAGGCAAACACTTCCTGGTTGTTTGAAATAGTTGTGAGCAGATCTCCTTCTGACACAAGGCTACCTGTTTTAAAAGGGATGCGATTGATCACCCCGTTGAAAGGCGCCCTAACCTCGGTGAAAGAAAGATTTAATTTAGCGATGGCGATGGCCGACTTCGCTTCTTCGATTCTGGCTTCAATGGCTTCTTTTTTAGCGATGGCCATCTCCAGTTCCGTATTGGAAACGATTTTACGTTCGGAAAGCAGGCGGGTATTTTTCAACTCCACCTCGGTCATTTTAAGTTCAGCGATCTGACTCTTGTAATTGGCTTCGGCTTTCACGAGGTTCTCCCTGAATTCCCTGCCGCCCAATTGAAAAAGTACCTGGCCGGCTTTCACGGGTTTACCTTCATCTACCCAGATCTTCTCTATAAATCCTTTGACCCGTGTACGAATTTCCACATTTTGAAGGGAATGAATGTCCGCAATATATTCTTTGGTGAATACTGTGTCTACTATTGCAGGTTGAATGACTTTAAATGTTTCAAGGGCTTTATTCTCCGTTTTGGCGTTGGTAGTGCAAGAGGATACCGCCAAGATTGCCATGAATGCCAAAAGGCAAGTGGTTGCTCTGTTCATGTTAATGCATTAATGAATAAAATCGACTGATGAATACCGGGTTTCAGTCAACAGATGAGGGGCAATAAAAAAATAATGCTAGAACAGGGCGGCCTGGGGTGGCGGAGTAAGAATATCGCTGGCGATTGCGCGGACGTCTGGATCCGGCATATCAATAAAAGCTGCTCCTTTTTTGAAAAGGCTTAAGGCCGATAACGGGCTCAACCCGTTGAAATGGGAGAACTCCGTGTCTTCCAAAGACAGCGCTTCTTCATTGTCGTTTCCGGAATCCGCTTTATCTGTATTTGAACCGTGTTCTTCAAAGAAGGGAACACCCGCGGACTGGGCAGCAGCTACCACCTTCATCTGAAGGACTTCGCCCATGATCATCACCATTGCGTGATGAACATGAATGAGGATCAATATGGCTGCTATCCACTTTATCATCTACGGCTTAAACAATATGATTTCGGAAAAGTTCACTCGTGCAAAGGTAGAAGATAAAGGGAGAGGTGCGAAGGCTTCGCACCTCTCCCTTTATCTTCTACCTTTTTAAAGTAGTATCTCCTTTAACAAATTATTAATCCGATCCGCCTGGTTAAAAATCATTAGATGCCCGGCCTTGGGTATCCGATGTGTGGGGCGGGTAAATCTGCAGGGTAGGATCCCATCGGCAGTCCCATGTATATGAACACATTCAGGCTGCCTGCCTTCAGTGGTTTGCCAATGTACTATGGTCCACATGGCCCATCGTACAAATTCCGGATCCATATCCCGGGCCATTTCCTGAATGATCTTTTTGTCTTCCGGATCTTCAGCCGTAAGTAAACGCTTAATCATTACACCACTCTTGATGATGGTGGGTGTCATTATATATTGAACGCCCATTCGCCAGGCCCAGCGGTAATATGCGGGCAACTGGGAAGAATGCGGAACGCTGGAAATCAGGATCGTTTTTTGGGGCTGCATGCGTTTGGCCATTTCAGTGGCAAGCATTCCGCCAAACGACAGTCCGATCAATATAAATGGCGTAGAACGATCGATCTGTTCGGCCAGCTTCATGGCATAACTGGCCAGGGGTTCATTGGGTTCAGGACTTACCCATTGGAGGATCTGCGGATCATAGCCTTCGGGCAACCGGATATGCCTGAATACCCTTTCATCGGCAGCAAGACCGGGAATGAGGTAAACCTTCATGATGCAAAGGTAGGTCGCAGTTCGCAGTTCGCAAGGTTACAGTCCACTCCCTACTCCCTATCTTTGCGGCATGGATATCAAACAGCATATTCTCGAAACGATTGGAAACACGCCATTGATCAGATTAAATAAGATCACCAGGGATCTGACTTGTCAGGTGGTGGCCAAGGTTGACTATTTCAACCCGGGCAACTCCATCAAGGACCGAATGGCCCTCAAGATGGTGGAAGTGGCAGAAAAAGAAGGCAAACTGAAACCAGGCGGTACTATCATTGAATGCACCTCCGGCAATACCTGCATGGGATTGGCTCTGGCAGCCATCGTAAAAGGCTATAAATGCATTTTTACGACCACTGATAAACAGTCTAAAGAAAAAATGGACATCCTCAAAGCCGTTGGCGCTGAAGTGATTGTTTGTCCAACCAATGTAGAGCCAGATGATCCCCGCAGTTATTACTCTGTTGCCAGAAGACTGGCAAAGGAGATCCCCAATGCATATCTGTGTAATCAATATGATAACCTAGCCAACCGCCAGGCGCATTATGAAACCACTGGTCCCGAGATCTGGAACCAGACAGACGGAAAGGTTACCCATGTGGTGGTGACGGCGGGTACGGGAGGAACAGTTACCGGCATTGGCATGTACCTGAAGGAAAAGAATCCCAATATTAAGATATGGGCCATTGATGTGTACGGTTCATTGCTGACCAAATACTTCCGCACGGGCGAAGTGGACATGAATGAAGTTCATCCCTATATCAGTGAGGGATTCGGTGAAGACTTTGTACCGGAGAACTATGATATGCGCTTCATTGACCATTTTGAACAGGTTACGGATAAAGACGGTGCAGTGATGGCCCGAAGGCTGGCAAAAGAAGAAGGACTGTTTTGTGGATACAGCGCAGGATCCTGCCTACAGGGATTGATTCAGTTAAAGCAAAATTTGAAGCCAGATGATCTAGTGGTCTGTATTCTACATGATCATGGCAGCAGATATGTGGCAAAAATCTATAATGACCAGTGGATGATGGAACGAGGATTCCTGGATGTGAAGACTTTCAGGGACATCGTGAATGCGCGTAGTGGAAAGCAGAAGCTCATTTCGGTAACCATGGATCAATCAATTGCAGAAGCAGTGGAATTGATGAAGAAATACGATATCGAGCATATACCCGTAATAGAGAATGGGGTGCCAGTAGGATCGATCAGCGAGAATGGTTTGTTCCAGAAAATGTTCTCCAACCCTGATATCAGGCAGATGAGTATAGCCGCAATGGTGGAGCATGCATATCCGTTGGTGGATTTTAACACTCCAGTTGAAAGAATTGGCACGTTGATTACGAAAGAAAACGGTGCTGTTTTGAGCAAGGATGAAAGCGGAAATTACCACATCATCACTAAGTACGACATCATACAGGCGATGGCAAAGTAGAAATACGTTTTTGATCTAATTCATTATAAATGCTGCAGTTACACCAAACTGCAGCATTTTAATTTTAAGGAGAATATTCGTAGATCTACGATACTTATTTGTGTAACCTACGTGAGTAAAGCCTGTAGTTTTTCTTGAAGTAGGGTAAAAAATGTACTGTTTAAAAAGGGTGTATTTGCTCTTGTCTACCGTGCGCAGCGGCTATAACTTTGTTCTCGAAGTTGATTGGTGAGGAAACGTACACCTCAAACCAAAGAATCCAATATCAAAAGTGAAACCATCCGTTATCGTATTTCCAATTCCTATGAAAGGTGCATTAAAATCCAGTATCAGTCAACTTCTTTTTTAACACATCCAATAACCATTCAATATCCGACCTGAAAAATCACCGTCCTAGAAAAAACCAATAAAATCCAAGATCCAACAGAAAAGCCGTCCTAAGAGAAACCAAGAAAATCCAACATCCAAGAGAAAAACCTAAGAAATCCAAGATCCAAACAAAAACCGAATCCAAACCTCGGAAAACCACCGAAACCACAAACCGGAGAAACCAAGCGTCCAGTATCTGAAAAACCAAGAAAATCCAAAGCCGACTGAAAATCCAGGACAATCAGAAAAAATCCGTTTAACATAGATGATTGATCCAGATCGATGAAAGCTACGAAATCCAAGATCCCTTAAAAAGCCAGTCCAATCCAAGAAAAACCTTCACTTGGCTCCGAAAAAATCTTTCCCTCCGCTGATCCCGGGGGGAATTTTTTTTAATGTGGCAATTTGGCAATGCGGCAGTGCGGCAATGGAGGGGTTAGGAGTTAGGGGTTAGGTCCTTAACATAGCCAGCGTAATGACGCATGCGAGAGCCGTACCAGCTGAACATTTCACCGTCTACAATTTCTAGTTTTTGTTGTGGTAAAAGTTTAGATAAATCAGCTATATGTTTGGTTTTAAATGGATAAGGTTCTGAAGATAGTAAAACCATCTCTGCCCCACTCTCCCTGATATCCTCAATACTAACTTCAGGGTATCTTGATTTTTCCTTGAATACATTTTCAATGCCAGCAGCTTCCATCATTTGGTTAATAAAGGTATCCCCTCCAGCGGCCATGAAGGGATCTTTCCAGATGAGATAGGCCGCCTTGATGTTCAAGGGTTTAATGCCTGCCAACGAATCTCTTATCTCTTGCTCCAACCTCCCACCTTCAACCTCCAACCCACACAAAGAAGAAACATCGCGGATCATCAACAAGGCATCTTCAACAGTAACAATGTCACTGGTCCATACCGGGCAAAATGCCCTTATTGCTTCCACATCCTCCCGGGTATTTTCCTCCTTATTCGCAATCACCAGGTCAGGCGCTAAAGCCTTCAACCTTCCAAGTTCCACCTTCTTCGTCCCTCCTCCCCGTGTTTTAGTCCTGAACCAGGCCTCCGGATGAACACAGAACTTAGTGATGCCAACCACCTCCTCGTCAAGCCCCAGATCGTAGAGCAACTCCGTTTGGGAGGGAACCAGGGAAACAATACGCCTGGGGGCATAGGGCTGGGTGATCTGCACACCCGTCTGATCGGTAACCGTTATCATCCTGCGAAGTTACTCACCCTTTTCACACCATCTACCGCCCTGCCAATTTGATTGCACAGCCTTCAACGTTCATTCCTTATATTTGCGAAAATCAAAAATCTAGACAACCAATGGCTAACAACAGACTCGTTCAGCTGCTCGGCGATCAGGCGGAGTATCTACTTGGACATACATGTAAGACCATCGACAAAAATGACATCACATTGCCAAGTGCTGATCATGTTGACAAGATCTGGGTGAACAGCAACAGGAGTAACCAAACCCTGAGAAATTTGCAGGCATTGCTTGGCCACGGACGCCTCGCCAATACCGGCTACTGCTCTATCTTCCCTGTTGACCAGGGTATTGAGCACAGTGCTGGTTCAGCCTTTTCTCCCAATCCAATTTATTTCGATCCTGAAAATATCATCAAACTGGCCATCGAAGGTGGTTGCAACGGTGTTGCGTCAACTTATGGTGTGCTGGGATTGATGAGCAGAAAATATGCGCACAAGATTCCATTCATTGTGAAGATTAACCACAATGAATTTTTGAGCATGCCCAATAAGTATGACCAGACGATGTTTGGCTCTGTGAAGAATGCATGGGATATGGGCGCTGTGGGTGTTGGTGCCACCATCTACTGGGGTTCTGCAGAAAGTGCAAAACAACTGAAAGAAGTGGCTGAAGCTTTTGAGCTGGCACACCAACTCGGTATGTTCACTATTCTTTGGTGCTATACTCGTAACAATGGGTTCAAAGTAGACGGTGTAGATTACCATACTTCTGCTGACCTTACCGGACAGGCAAACCACCTCGGTGTTACTTTGCAGGCTGACATCATCAAGCAAAAACTTCCTACCAATAATGGCGGTTACCTCGCAACCAAGCATGGCAAAACCAGCAAACTGGTTTACGAGAAACTGACCACAGATCACCCCATCGATCTTACCCGTTACCAGGTTTTGAATTGCTATAGCGGCAGGATCGGTCTGATCAACTCAGGTGGTGAGTCAAAAGGTACTTCTGACCTGGCTGATTCTGTAGCTACAGCCGTTGTGAACAAACGTGCTGGTGGTATGGGTCTGATCCTGGGTCGCAAAGCCTTCCAGAGGCCCTTCAAAGAAGGGGTTGAAATCCTGGAAGCTACGCAGGATGTATACCTTGACAACAGCATCACCATTGCATAATTAACGTATATTGCCACATGGAATTTAATCAGGAAGATTTCATTCCGGGCTCAGATACGAACAAGGAAGACGAGTCATCCAGCTGGTTCAAGCGGGTCAGGAAGGGTATTCTCACCTCCACATCGGAGAAAAAGGATACGCCCGAAGGCCTGTGGATCAAATGTCCGCAGTGCAAATACACTTCCACGAACCAGGACCTGAAAGAGGCCTTCTTTGTGTGCCCGCAATGCAGCTACCATCACCGGATAACGAGTGCCGATTATTTCGAGATCATCTTTGACGATAAGCAATACATTGAACTGTTTGCACAGGTAAAGTCTGTCGATTTTCTTGGCTTCAGTGATTTGAAGCCATACAAAAAACGGCTAGTGGAGGCCTATGATAAAACCGGGCTCCATGATTCCATTTCAGTGGCCGTGGGCAAGGTTCATGGTTCTGACCTCGTGGTGTGTTGCATGGATTTCAACTTCATCGGCGGTTCCCTCGGAAGCGTGATGGGCGAGAAAATTTCGAGGGCCTGTGATCATTGCCTTGAACATAAAATGCCACTCCTGATCATCAGTAAGAGTGGTGGCGCACGTATGATGGAGTCTGCGTTTTCTTTAATGCAACTTCCCAAAACACTCGGAAAAATCTCATTGTTGGCTGACGCCGGACTCGCTTATATATCGCTTTGCACTGACCCTACTTACGGCGGAACAACAGCGTCCTTTGCGATGATGGGTGACATCAACATCGGTGAACCAGGTGCGATGATCGGTTTTGCCGGTCCGCGTGTCATCAAGGAAACCATCAAGAAAGATCTGCCTGAGGGATTCCAGACGGCTGAGTTTCTGATGGACCATGGATTTCTCGATCTTATCGTCCCCAGAAAAGAATTGAAAGACACCTTGGGTAAACTTTTAGTACACTTCGCTCACTAATACCTGCACAGCAGGAGGCCTCCCTCCTGCTGTGCTTACTTCTTGCCATGGAAATCAAAAACCGATCTGCATATTATGAATACCACATTGACGATAAGTACGATGCGGGTTTGGTATTGCAGGGCACAGAAGTGAAAAGCCTGCGCACGGGAAAAGTAAGTTTTAACGACGCTTATTGTCATTTCCAACAAGGTGAACTGTATGTGAAAAGTCTGCACATTTCAGAATACGCCTTTGGAACCTACGCCAACCACAATCCCACACAGGATCGCAAGCTGCTGCTCAACAAAAAAGAACTGAAAAAGATAGAAGCCAAAGTGAAGGAGAAAGGTTTTACCATCATTCCCCTTCGGATCTATTTTAACGAAAAAGGCATTGCGAAAATGGAGATCGGATTGGCGAGAGGTAAGAAACTGCACGACAAACGTGACAGCATTAAGCAGCGTGACGCAGAGAGGGAGTTGAATAGGGTGAGGCGTTAGGGTGAGGGTGTAGAAAAAAAATTATATTTGGTACCAATGAAATATCTAATCCTATCGATGTCCATCCTGCTTGGTATATCAGCCCAGGCGCAAAAAGTATCTGGCAGCTGGTATGGCAAGGCAGAGGTAATGCTTCAAAGTGAGAACCACAACTACCTCACAGAACTCATCCTGTCCCAAAAGGGTAACACCGTGTCTGGTGTGATGGGATACTACTTCAAAGACCAATACCAAAGTTTTTTTGTTAAAGGCACCTATGATCCAAAATCAAGGCTGCTGCTGATCAAGCGTGTTCCCTTGGTGTATTTCCGCTCTAATGATGCCAAGCCTTCCGTCAATTGTGTGATGGATTTTGAAGCAATACTAACTGTGTCAAGGGTAAAAAGTACGTTGAAAGGATACTACCTCCGCGATAAAAATTACATGTACACCTGTCCTGACCTCAACCTTACGTTTACATTGGATACCAAGGAGAATACCGATTCGGTTCTGCGCGAAGCAGTGGCCGTTCAAAGGGTGTGGCGGCCAACGCATGACGAAGTAGTGGTGTCTGCAGACGTACTCGAAGAAAAAAAAGCCATCATCGGTACGCCGGAGATCAAGGCATTTGAATCGCGCAAAACAGTGTTGAATAATGAGATCCTTGTCAATTCAGATTCCCTGCGCGTAACGCTTTATGATAACGGTACGGTAGACGGAGATACGATTTCTGTGTTTTATAATAACGTGCCCGTGGTGGCTCACCAGGGACTGAATGTACAAGGTGCAAATTTTTACCTCACATTGGATTCATCTGCGGAAGTTCATGATCTGAGTATGTTTGCCGAGAACCTGGGGCGCATTCCTCCAAATACAGCGCTGATGATCATTCACGACGGTATTCAACGGCATGAGATCTTTTTGACGAGTACGCTGAATTCTAATGGTACGGTTCGGATACGGAAGAGGAAAACGGGCAATTGAGCCATTGGGCCATTGTACAATTGCGCAACGGTCCAATGACCCAAATGCTCGATTGCTAGAAAAGTTCCCCCTGCCCATCAGTCTTCTCCGGCTTATGCACCCATTCAAACTCCGTTGATTTCGTATAATCCGCGAGTTTATTCCCCACTGCCCGCCAGCCCATGATCTCCACGAAATTGCTGACCTTCATTTTTGTGGTTCTGGCCTGCGCACCACGGCCACTTTTCACCAGCACAACAGGATCTGGGTGGCTAGTGACAGAGTCCAGATAATTATCACCCCCTTCTTTGATGAAAGCGAATTTATTACCAAGCGTTTGGGTCTCTATCTTGAATCGCTTCACATTGAACTGAAGCTTTTCCATATCTGCATAAATAGCCGTGATGACTTTATCCGGATTGAATTTCTCGATCTCAATGATCTCATCGGCATTGAAACGCTGCGTCAGTTCTGTATCTGTGAGTTCGTAAGTACCATCGTGGTAAAACACCAGGATCTTGTCTTCCGGCTGGAAACTGCCCAGGTACTCCCCTTTCTCCTCGGTATTGAGGCGACCAATACTGTCGTCAAACCAGATCTTACGGCCACTTAGTGTTGATTTACCTTTCTCTTTCAGCTTCACATTCTTAATGGGATACTTGGTCACCTGGTTACCCAGAACACTTCGTCCCTTGATGTCCAGTTCTTCGAAATAAAAATCGATGAGTTTATTGCGTGCCGGGCAGTTTGGACTCAACACAATGGTTACCGATTCAGCCTCACCGTTAGGGTTAGCCGAAAACCAGTTCACCTTGCTTCTGTCTGAGCCTTTCGTGAGATCGTATTCTTTATCTCGGGTCACACCGGTTACGTTAAACCGTTTGGCATATGACACGCCAGTTGCACCATCCGTGTAGATCATATTGTAGGTCATCCGCTCATCGGTCTTCTGAAAAACGGCAATATGAATAATGTCTTTACCGATGTATACCTTCTCTCCCATCTTCACCACCTTCATGATCCCGCGTTTGGTAAACACGATGATATCATCCAGGTCAGAGCAATCCACCACAAACTCGTCCTTCTTGAGACCTGATCCAATGAAACCCTCAGCGCGGTTCACGTACAGTTTAGCATTGGCGATAGCTACCGCTTTGGCCTGGATCACATCAAACGGACGGATCTCGGTTTTGCGCTCACGGCCCTTGCCGTACTTTTTCAGCAGGTCCTCAAAGTATGCTACTGCATAATCCACCAGATTTTTGAGGTGGTGTTTGGTGTCCCTGATCTCGGCTTCAATCCCTTTGATCTGCTCATTCAGGGTATCAATATCCAGCTTGTATATTCTTCGTACAGGCTTCTCCGTTAGTTTAAGGATATCCTCACGGGTGATATCCCGTTTCATTTTTTTAAGGAAGGGCTGAAATGCGTCTGCAATGGCTTCCAGCACTTTGTCCCAGCTGTTGTGTTTTTTCTCCAGCTCCTTGTAGATCTTCTCTTCAAAGAAGATTTTCTCCAGTGAAGTATAATGCCATTTCTCTTCCAGCTCCGCCAGCTTGATCTCCAGCTCTTGCTTAAGCAGGTCTACGGTCTTATCTGTTGAAAGCCTTAGCAAATCACTTGCACCGGTGAATATGGGACGATTGTCTACGATCACGCAGGTGTTGGGCGATATGCTAACCTCACAATCCGTGAATGCATACAGTGCATCAATGGTCTGGTCCGGAGAAATGCCAGGAGCCAGCTCCACGGCGATTTCCACCTCTTTGGCCGTATTGTCTGTAACCTTCTTGATCTTGATCTTACCGTTATCGTTTGCCTTCACGATAGAATCCATCAACTGAGTAGTGGTTACCCCATAAGGTACATCACGGATCAGGATGGTTTTTTTATCGAGCTCCTCAATATGGGCGCGGCATCGGATCTTTCCCCCGCGCTTACCATCATTGTATGCGTCAGCATCAATCATGCCGCCGGTCTGGAAATCAGGATAGAGTTCAAACTTTTTTCCCCGCAAATGCTTGATAGAGGCATCAATGAGTTCGCAGAAATTATGTGGCAGGATCTTGGTTGAGAGACCTACCGCAATGCCTTCCGCACCTTGCGCCAAAACAAGCGGGAACTTCATCGGAAGCGTAACAGGCTCTTTCTTTCGCCCATCATAACTCAATTGCCACTCCGTAGTCTTGGCGTTGAAGGCCACATCAAGGGCAAATTTACTCAGTCGCGCTTCTATGTATCTCGGCGCTGCTGCATCATCACCCGTACGCACATCGCCCCAGTTTCCCTGGGTGTCAATGAGCAGGTTTTTTTGACCGAGATTAACCAATGCATCCTGAATGGAAGCATCACCATGCGGATGATACTGCATGGTCTGGCCGATGATATTGGCAGCCTTGTTCAGCCTGCCATCGTCCATCTCCTTCATCGCAAAGAGAATCCTTCTTTGTACCGGTTTAAGCCCGTCTTCTACGGCGGGTACAGCGCGTTCCAGAATTACATAGGATGCATAATCCAGAAACCAGTTCTTATATTGTCCGTGAACACCCGCCTCAATGGTGTTCACATCGTTTATCTTGTTTTTAGCAGCAGCCATGTGGGCAATTTGACAATGTGGTAATGTGGTAATGCGGCAATGCGTTAGAAGCAATCATACTGTCTAAGTTGTGGCCACGTTTGAATTGGTGAGCTTTACTTCAAAATCCTTCATGGACTTTAGTTCGCCCTGAACATCGAGTTGTTTGTTGGCAATGATGGTTTTCAACCGCCACAGCAGGTATGCATCACCGGTAGTATGTTTGTTCTTGTGGAGAAACTGATGGATGATCTTCGAGCCTTTCTGCCACTCACCGGTAATGAACTTCTGCAGATCCGCATCATAGAAGTCTTCATCATATTGTGCCAGCTTCTTACCGCCTTCGAGGATACGTACCATTTTGTTCTCCCCTTGCAGCTTTTTCCATTCATCCGGATCTACTTCAAACTCAGACAAGGTGATGGGACGGGCCAGTTTCTTTGCCTTCAGGAATTCTTTTGGCGGGATCACGTGCAGCCACTCAGGATAAAAAATCTGGCCTTTATCATTAATAAAAGGCAGGTTGTTCAGGTAAAGAATGAAGATCCGGGATTGGTACTCTTTCAACTGCGAAATCAGCCAATAGTATCCGCAAACATCATGTTTATTCTGTGCCGCCCATATCCAGACGATCTCTTCAGGATCAGCATCCAGCTTGGCTTTTAGCGATTCAACCACTGCTTCATCATTGACGATGCCCTTTTCTACAAGGCCGTCATAATCTCCACCAGCCAACACTCCCTTGATCCATTCCTTCCGAAGAGCTGCCCCTTCTTCGGTATAAATTTCATTGATCGGTCCGATGGCGTAATCATCTTTGATCTCCAGTACTTCACCGGCCATGGTCTCATCCAGCTCTATAGCTTTTTGCAAGACCTCTACATCTGCGCTGTTAAAAACAATGTGAACCATAATCCAATTAAAAAAATCAAAAATCTAAAGTCCAAATTCCAAAAACTATTGCCAATTGTCAATTACCAATTGTTAATTGTTAATTGCTAGGCCTCCGCGGCAATTCCTTCCACCTCATCCAACTCCACCCGAAGATTAGACACAATAAACTCCTGCCGCTCCGGCGTATTCTTCCCCATATAATATTCCAATAACTGCTGAATATGGGTATGTTGTTCAAGAATCACCGGCTGTTTGCGCATATCGCTGCCAATGAATTTCCCAAACTCATCCGGAGAGATCTCGCCCAATCCTTTGAACCTTGTGATCTCCGCTTTATCGCCCAGCTTCCGCACAGCCTGTTGCTTCTCATGTTCATTGTAGCAATAGATGGTCTCCTGCTTGTTCCTTACACGGAACAAAGGGGTTTCTAAAATGAACACATGACCATCCCTTACCAGATCTGGAAAGAACTGCAGGAAAAAAGTCATCAGCAGCAATCGAATGTGCATGCCATCCACGTCTGCATCTGTTGCAATGACAATATTACTATACCGAAGTCCCTCGGTTCCTTCTTCAATATTCAGTGCATGTTGCAGGAGGTTGAACTCCTCGTTCTCATACACAATTTTTTTGGTGAGCCCGAAACAGTTGAGTGGCTTACCCCTCAGGCTGAATACGGCCTGTGTTTCTACCTCTCTCGATTTAGTAATCGATCCGCTTGCAGAGTCACCTTCCGTGATGAAGATGGTGGTTTCGTTCTGCAGGGCGATGAACTCTTCTTTATTCTTCGCAGGCGGTTCCTGGTTACGGTGTATCCGGCAGTCCCTTAATTTCTTGTTGTGCAGGTTGGCCTTCTTTGCTCTTTCGTTGGCCAGCTTCTTGATGCCCGCCATGTCTTTCCGCTCCCGTTCACTCTGCTCGATCCTCCGTTTCAAAGCATCCGCAACAGCAGCATTTTTATGCAGGAAATTATCCAGCTCCTTGAGGAGGAAATCACCAATGAAATTTTTCATCGATGGACCACCTTCGTATACTGTTTGCGAACCCAGTTTGGTCTTGGTCTGCGATTCAAATACCGGCTCCTGGACCCGAACGGAAATGGCAGCTACCAGCGACTGGCGGATGTCTGAGGTTTCATAGTCCTTTTTATAAAACTCACGGATGACTTTTACAAATCCTTCGCGGAAAGCGGCCACATGCGTGCCCCCTTGTGTGGTGTACTGACCGTTGACGAAACTATAGAGGTCCTCACCATATTCATTGTTGTGGGTGATGGCAATCTCAATATCCTCGCCCTTCAAATGAATGATCGGATACCTGATTTCATCTTCATTGGTCTTCCTCGACAGCAGATCCAGCAGACCGTTCTTACTGACGAACTTCTGGCCATTATAATTGATGATCAGTCCGGCATTCAGATAACAGTAGTTCCAGATCTGGTTTTCAAGGAACTCAGGGATGAAATGATAGTTGCGAAATACGGTATCGTCAGGATAGAAAGTCACCAGGGTGCCATTGGGTTCTTTGCTGGCCGCTTCCTTGTGTTCTTTGGTGAGCACCCCTTTATCAAACTCGGCAGTCTTCTCTTTCCCGTCTCGGAATGAGGTAACCTTAAAATACGTTGAGAGTGCGTTGACCGCTTTGGTACCAACACCATTCAAACCAACACTTTTCTGGAATGCCTTGGAATCGTATTTGGCACCCGTATTGATCTTGCTCACCACATCAACCACCTTTCCAAGGGGAATTCCCCTGCCATAGTCGCGCACCATCACCGTCTTATCCTTAATCATCAACTCCACCTGCTTGCCATACCCCATGGTATGTTCATCAATACAGTTGTCCATCACCTCTTTCACCAGCACATAAATGCCATCGTCAGGGCTGCTGCCATCACCGAGTTTACCAATGTACATACCGGGCCGTAAGCGGATATGCTCACGCCAATCCAGGCTCTTGATCGAGTCTTCCGTATATTCAAAAAGGGAGGTTTCTTTTTCCTTAGCCATATCAGATTTCAAAGTTTGCGAATGTAGGATAAATCCAGCCACGCCCCTGCTGACTACCGGCCATCAATTTTCCACAGGGTGTGAGCCGGATGTAAATTATTGATTTTCAACGCACGGTAGGCCAAATGGCCAAAAAACCGCCGGGATCGGGGGTTTTACCCCTTGCAGGAACCCAAAGAATTCGTAATTTCGAATCAATCCTCCTATGAACGGTTCTAACCCGCTTAGCCAAACTTACTACCCCCATTAGGCTCACTACCCATTACTGACCAGGTTTCTGGAAAAACTTTATTGCTATTCATTAAAATGTAGGTGTATGTATTCGTATGCATTGCTGGAGGCTGGCTGTTATTACCTGATCCAAGAGGAAGAAGATTCGCAGATCAGCCTGGTAAAGATTAGTGTGGTGAGTGATCACTGTGTGTTTATGTCCCGCTACACGAATGAGGAGGAACTGGAATGGAAACGGAAATCGGACCCCATCCACGATATCATTGAATTATTGAGCGATGACAAGGTGCAGGATTGGCAGGTGGCGTATAACAGCACCTTCTTTTTCAAATCTGAGGACGATGAGTATGAATAGTGGTGTGGATTAATTTCACAAAACTATAGCTTCGGATTATGGATAAGGGTTTGTAATTTTAGATAGATCCGTATGGAAACGTGGCAAACAAAATATAAGGTGTTGTTTGATGTCATACTGCACATCCTTGCAGTACTGACGATCATTCCGCTGGCGCCCATCATCAACCGGGTGATCCCTCCTATGCTTATTGGAGGGTATAATGTTGACCTCATTCTTGCCATTCTTATCGCAGGCCTTTTTGTGCGCTTTGTAATGTGGTTATTCAAGCCGCTGATCATACCCAGTTTCATCATGGTGATGTTGATCATGGTGTTTAACACAATGACCAACACCTATACCGTTTCCAGTGTGATGATGGACTATCGGAACCTGGTGGAAAAGAATTGGGCCAACCGGGAGAAAAAGGAAAAGGACCTTTTCCTCATCAAGCCTTCCCTCTTTGATTCCGAAGTGGAAAAAGCAGTGAAGGGTATGAAGGCAAAGATCAATTTCAAAGATTCCCTTGTCAGAAACTATGCGGTCACGCATTCCGTGAAGCATTTTACCGATGCCTACCGGGAATATGGTGCTACAGCCAGATATCTTTCGCTGTTCAAGGAAATCAATGGTCACTTCAGTTATGTGCCGGATCCTATGCGCGACGAATATTATGCCACGCCTTCAGAAACCATTCAAAATGGTATGTCTGGCGATTGTGATGACCACACCATACTGATGATATCTGCCATGAAGGCCATCGGTGCAAAAACACGGATGGTATTAACCACAGATCATGTGTATCCTGAATTGTATTGCGGTAATAAGGAGCAGTTCCTGAAGATTCAGGATGCCATCATGCAATTGTTCCCCCAGGAGAATTTTAACGGGCTGTATTACCGCGAAGAAAGCGGCCAGTTTTGGCTCAACCTTGATTATTCAGCCCATCATCCCGGCGGCCCTTATGCAAATAATAAGGCTTACGCCGTTGTGGAGTTCTAGGTCGCAGGTCGCAGAGGCTCCCCTTTAATTTTTACTTGCTGATTTTTACGGAATTTGTCTACCTTATTCCATGAAGCAGATTTTTCTATTGCCTTTGCTGGTGCTAATCCTGACTTTGCTGGCAAAGCAAAAACAGCCGGAAATTGCCATAGATATCTACGCAAAACAAAGAACTGCCATCGTCTGTTTTCCCGAACGCAGCCGCAGCCTGGTAGATGACGGAATTGGCCTGCTTCCGGGTTCCGGTAAACATCATTGGCAGGTGAGCCGTATTGACAGTGCCCAAATTTATTTCGACCAGGGCATGAATATGTACTATTCCTTTCACATCATCGAGGCACTGGCTTCTTTCGTCAAGGCACAACAGTTTGATCCGGAAAATGCCATGTTGCACTGGGGAGAAGCGCTGACGTATAGTCCCAACATCAATGACGTAGGATACATCCAACCGGAAGACGCGATGAAGGCCGTACAAAAAGCCGAAGCTTTCGCCGGCCAAAGGACTACCATCGAAAAAGATTTTATAACGGCCATGCGTAAACGTTGTTCTTCGGATCCGAAGATGAGCCGGGAGCAATTGAACACTGATTATAAGGATGCGATGGCTTCCCTTGTCATGAAATACCCTTCCAATGCGGAAGTGTTGGCACTATATGCCGATGCGCTGATGATCCTTCATCCCTGGGATCTCTACCATGGTGATGGCAAAGCGAAAGCCTGGACGCCGCAACTGGTTGAGGTCCTGGAAAAAGGGTTGAGTGTTGATGCGGACCATCCGGGTCTGAATCACTATTATATCCATGCCGTGGAAGGATCATCCAATCCGGGCAGGGGGATCACCAGTGCAGATAAGTTGGACCGGATTGTTCCCGGTGCTTCCCATATGGTTCATATGCCTTCTCATATCTACATCCGAACCGGGAACTATGCACGGGGGATTGCGGTGAATGAGGCGGCTCTTAATGGATACAATCGTTATCTCGCGATCTATCCCAAAGTGGCCGCCGGAAACTTCCTTTACCAGATACATAATACCCACCTGATGGCGGCCTGTGCCATTATGAATGGAAACATGGCCAAGGCCATCCAGGTATCAAAAGAATGCATGGCGCAGGTTCCGGAAGAATATCACCATATGGATGGACCGATGGCTGAATTCATGCAGTATGCCAGTGCCACGCCCATATTTGCTTATATACGATATGGCCAGTGGGATCAGTTGCTTGCGCCTACAACGTTTGCAGACAGCAGCCTCTATCTTCGTATCCTGTACGCTTTTGGTCGGGGTTTTGCCCATGCGCGCCAGGGCCGGATCTCCGCGGCGGAGGCTGAACTGGCGAGTCTTACCTACATCATGGAAAACAATCCCAAGCTGAAGGAAAAGGCATTCAACTCAGCGTACGATGGCGCCAACGTGGCCAAACACATGTTAGGCGGCGTGATTGCTGAACTGAAAAAAGACTATACAACTGCCGCTGTTCTGTTGCGTCAGGCTGCAGAGTTGGAAGAAGGGATGGTGTACAACGAGCCTAAGGATTGGATCCTCCCGCCCCTGCCCTATCTCGGCAATGTATTGCTGAAAGACAATCAGTTCATGGAGGCCGAAAAGGTTTTTCGGAAAGACCTGGCCTTTAACCCCAGTAATCTATGGAGCCTTCGGGGTTTGATGCTGGCGCAGCTATACCAGGGAAAGAAGTCCGAGGCCAATAAAACCAGCAAGGTTCTGGCCGCAGCCATGGTTTACAGTGATTTCAGTAAGCTGGAAGGAGCGGTTTTTTGAAGAAAGGCAGAAGATAAAGGGAGAAGGTGGAAGTTGGTTGCCAGATTGCAGATTTTGAATTTTGCCATATCTTTGCCCCACAAACTTACCCAAATGGACAAACGCATACATACCCTCATTTTCATCTATGTGATCTATCTGGCCCTTGCATTAACGATGGTTTTCTCTACTACGGGGCAAAAAATGCTGACGATGATGTTGTTTGGCGGCGGCGGTGCCTTGATCTTGCTGATCTTTTATTTCATATGGCAGCAGTCGAGAGTGAAAGAATAGTGTGAAAATATGCAGGTATAAAAAAAGAGGATCAATGACGATCCTCTTTTTTTTCGCTTTCACTTTCACACTATACCAGCTTCCAACCATCACGATACTCCCGCTTCACCCACTGGTTAGCCTCGTCAAAGTTGGTCACTTTGAGGTTCTTGGCATCCCACAACAGTTTCTTGCGGCCCAGCCATTTATCACCCCATCCGGTAAGTTTAGGATTCTTCAGCTGGAACGCACGCAGCGCAAGGTTTCCGATCAATATACTTTCCGTAAACGGTCCGGCATAATCAAATGGTGAAGAGGTGAAACCCTTTCCATATCCATCGATACAAGCATTCACCCATTGCACATAGTGCCCTTCGGGTACGCGCTTGATGGTTTCTTTAGGCAGAGTATCCTTCATCCTGGATGAAGGCAGCAAGCGTGGATTTGCACCATAGCAATCTGCGAGCAGCTTGCCCTTAGTGCCATGGAACAACACACCACCATCCCAGTTACCAAAGGGTTCCTCCGGTGCCAATTCATCAGGACGTTGTGGCAACAGACCGCCATCGTACCAAGACACCTTGATGGTGCCCTTTCCGTCTGTGCGTGGATAGGTCAGGTGGATGATGGCCGAGGCCGGACAAGAATCCGGGTTCTGCGTATCATCCCACATCTTACCCCAAAGCGTGGCCATGCTGGCTTCAACAGAAGAGGGATACAATACCGGTGCACAACGGAACACAGGATCCATGATATGGCAGGCCATATCGCCCAGAGAACCCGTACCAAAGGCCCACCATCCGCGCCAGTTGAAAGGCAGATAGGCGGGGTTATAATCCATTTTCTTTGCAGGGCCGAGCCAGAGATCCCAGTCGAGTTCTTTGGGCACCTCATGCTGCCCCGTTGGTGTGGGCAAGCCCTGTGGCCATACCGGACGGTTGGTCCAGCAATCAATATTGGTGATATCACCGATCAGGCCTGCATCAATCAATTCCTTGGTTCTGCGAACACCATCGCCGGAACCACCCTGGTTACCCATTTGCGTAACCACTTTATATTTTTTAGCGGCTTCTGTGAGTACGCGCGCTTCATAGATATCGTGCGTCAATGGTTTTTGTACATACACGTGCTTGCCCAATTGCATCGCTGGAAGTGCAGCTACAGCATGCGTACTGTCTGGGGTAGACACAGAAACGGCATCGATGTTCTTTCCTTCTTTGTCGAGCATCTCGCGGAAGTCTTTGTAGATCTTCGCCTTGGGAAATATCTTCACAGAATTTCCGATCTGGCGCTCATCTACATCGGCAAAACAAACGATGTTGGCCTTGGGGCTTTTGGCGAACTCAGCAAGATCACTCTCGCCTTTACCGCCGGCACCAATACCTGCAATATTAAGTTTATCACTGGGTGCAAGAAATCCTTTTCCGAGCACGTGACGGGGAACGATGGTGAAACCCGCTGCAGCTACGGCAGCATCGCGAATGAACTGCCTGCGTTCATACTTCTTTTTCTTATTGGCATTGAGCATATCAAGTTGGTTTTTGACTTTTAAATGTTGACTAATCAAACTTTACGCACTCCTTCAATTCCTTTTCTGTGTAAGCAAGATTGTATTGCTTCAACACATCATCCGGGACGCCTTTCCACTGATTGGGTGTGTTCCCTTTGTAACCAATATCATCCACACCAATCTTGGTGGTGTAGAATCCGGAGGCGGTCAGGTTACGCATCAAACTGAAAAACGCCACACCTTGGGCCATTTCTTTTTTGGCTTTATTGGGATAGGCGATCTCATCTACCAGCTTGATTTGGTCTTCAGCACTGCAGTCTTTAAAGGCTTTGCCAAACATCTTGGACGATTGAAGATCCAGCCACCGCAAACCGCCGCGCATGGGCACCTGGTGGCTTGGCATATCTTTCACAATGAATTCGATGAACTCAGGAACCTTGGCATCCGTAGCTGAACCACTGACCTCATCTTTTGGAATGATGATGTCTGCCAGCACTGCAATCGTTGCCATTTCATGCTCCGTAAAAAAGGTCTTGGACGTCACTTCTTTGTAATGTGCGATTTCTTCGGGCTGACGATCAAGACCCGGAGAACCACCGCCTTCGTTTATTTTCGGTTGTTCGCCACCGTTATCCGTCGCTTTCTTATCTGCCGTTTTACAGGCATCCAGGATCAGCGCTGTGGAGACCGTTCCTACGGCAAGGGCTTTGAGCGATTGTCTTCTATCCATAAGGATCTTATTTTCAGTTGTTACGTAATTCAATAGCTATTAGCTAATAGCTACTAGCTAATTCAGATTTCTTTCTTCTTCATACTGTCAATCAAATACTCAGACGCTCTCATAGACAAAGCCATAATGGTCCAGGTAATGTTCTTATCCGCCTGCGATGTAAACGCCGCGCCGTCCACCACAAACAGATTCTTACAATCATGTCCCTGGTTCCATTTGTTGAGGGCCGATGTCTTGGCATCATCACCCATACGTGCAGTACCGGCTTCGTGAATGATCTTACCAGGTGTCTCCAGACCGTAGCTATTCTCCGGACCATCATCGCCCCAGGTAATCACCGCACCCATGTTGTGCATGATCTCCCTGAAGGTTTCCTTCATGTGTTTGGCCTGCTTTACTTCATGATCACTCCACTTCACATTGAACTTCAACACGGGAATACCATATTTGTCCACCACATTCGGATCGATCTCGCAGTAGTTATCGTAAGTAGCAATCGCTTCTCCCCTACCTGCCATACCTACACCGGCACCATAGAAATACCGATAATCTTCTTTTAGGCTCTTGCCATATCCACCGGCTTCTTTTTTCTGGCCGTTTACTTCGTATTTACCATTAAGCCCTTCAACACCCCAGCCAAATCCATAGGCCGGCTGGCCCATACCACCCCAATATTCAATGTGGTAACCACGGGGAAAATCGAGTTTCTTGTTTTCGCCCCACCACGGTGAATACACGTGCATACCGCCCACACCGTCTTCATTGTATCGCTTCCTGCCAAACAATTGCGGCAGGATACCACCCATTGCCGCACCGGTTGAATCATGCAGATATCTACCCACCACACCACTTGAATTACACAATCCATTGGGGTGACGTTTTGATTTTGAGTTGAGCATGAGCCTCGCAGATTCACAGGCACTCGCGGCAAGAATCACCGACCGGCCCATCACCTGGTATTCTGTGAGATCATCTTTGCTGACATAAGAAACGCCTGTGGCCAGTCCATTATCATCGGTCAATACTTCCCTGGCCATGGCCATCGGGATCACATCGATATTACCTGTAGCGATCGCCGGTTTTACCAACACTGATGAAGATGAGAAATCCGCATGCACCGTACAACCACGGTTACACTGCGAGCAGTAAAAACACTGGCCGCGTTCTTCGTTGATTTTTTGGGTGAGGATCGATAACCGGGACGGGATCACGGGTACGCCCGCTTTGATACCCGCATTCTTGATCATCAGTTCATGCAGCCGCGGCTTGGGCGGCGGAAGGAAAATACCATCCGGATCATTGGGTAACCCTTCATTGGTGCCAAATACACCCACCAGTTTATCCAGCCTGTCGTAATAGGGTTTGATATCATCGTAACTGATCGGCCAGTCGGCACCCAGTCCATCAATACTTTTTCTTTTAAAATCTTTGGGCCCGAAACGCAGTGAAATCCTTCCCCAGTGGTTGGTTCGTCCACCCAGCATCCTCGCACGCCACCAATCCCAGTTGGTACCCGAGGCCTTGGTATAGGGTTCACCTTCGATCTCCCATCCCCAATATGACGCATCGAAATCGCCAAAGGGTCGGAACTTGGTGCTGGCACCGCGCCTTGGTGAATCCCAGGGATTTTTGAGTTGGGTAACGTTCTTCGCGGGATCATACATCGGACCAGCTTCAAGCAGGCAAACCTTCACCCCTGCTTTCGCTAATGTATATGCGGCCATACCGCCACCTGCGCCTGAACCAACAATGATGACATCGTAGTTTTTAGGCTGCTTCTTAACCTGAAAATCTGGCATAACTACAGTTGGGTTTAAGATCAGTAAATTACTTAAATATGAAACATCTTTCTTGCCGTTCAACAGAATTTTAATTCAGTTCGCAAGGGCGCAAGTCACGCGCTTTAACTAATTTTTTAGTTCATAATATTTGGTAGACTAAAAACTTAGTTTATCTTCGACTAAATATTTAGTTCGTGAAGAACTTGACGAAAGCGGAAGAGCAGGTGATGCAGGCGGTATGGAGCCTGGATGAGGGTGGCATGTTGAAAGACATTGTGGAAGCGATGCCCGAGCCCCGCCCCCATCACAATACGGTGGCCACGCTGTTGAAGATCCTGGTGGACAAAAAATATGTCGGCATCCGCAATGCCGGTCGCTTTAATCATTACTATGCCCGCATCCAGAAATCGGAATTCACCAATATGACCTTGTCAGGTTTAACGAAGAGCTATTTCGAAGGCTCTTACCAGGAGATGGTATCCTTTATGGTTGACCAGAAAAAAATATCCCTGCAGGATCTGGAACTGATTCTTAAACAACTCAAAACCGGAAAGAAATGATAGCCTTCGCCTATTACCTTTTAAAAGTGATGGTCTGTTCAGGCATTCTGTACGGATACTATCACCTTGCATTGAAAGACAAGGTCTTTCATCAATGGAACCGGTTTTATTTGCTCGGCAGTGTGTTGATAGCTATGCTATTGCCCCTGGTTCAGGTGGAAGTGAACACGCCGGTTCAAACAGAAAGCAAGGTCATAACGGTATTGCAAATGGTTTCCGGTGCAGATGAATATGTGCGGGAAGTGAATGCCAAACCGATGTCCTGGATGAATGGGGAGTTGCTATCTTTTGCCGCATATGGATTGGTTTCCATCGCAACACTGGTTTTGTTTTTGCTGGCGCTATATCGCATCCACCAGATGATCCATCGACACGAGACTGTAGCCATCGACGACTTTTATTTCCTGAATACTTCAGAGCCCGGCACACCATTCAGTTATTTCCGGTTCCTGTTGTGGAATCGTGAGATTCCGCTGGATACCGAAAATGGCCAACGCATTCTTGAGCATGAGCTGGTGCATATTCGTGAGAAACACAGCTGGGATAAGCTTTTCATTCAATTGACGTTGGTGGCGTTCTGGATCAATCCATTTTTCTGGCTGATCCGAAAAGAACTTAGTCTGGTGCATGAATTCATTGCAGACAGAAAAACCGTTGGCAACGGTGACACAAGAGCCTTTGCCCGTTTACTCCTGGAGACCAGTTTTCCCGGTTACGCGCCGATGATGACCAACTCCTTTTTTACTTCATCTATTAAAAGAAGACTCGCTATGATGACCAAACAACAACAACCAGGCCTTAATTACTTCAGCAGATTGATGATGATTCCCCTGCTGTTCATTTTACTTTTCGTTTTCAGTGTGAAGGCCAAAACCATGTTCAATCCTGAGCCAAAAGCATATCAACTGGACAAACCAGTAACTGTTGTGATCGATGCCGGTCATGGCGGAACGGATGCGGGAGCAATGAACGGTAGTACTTATGAAAAAAATCTCAATCTCGAGATTGTGAAAGCGATAAAACGACTCAACACAAATCCCAACCTGAATATTGTTCTTTCAAGACAAAATGATGTTCTTCAACCAGTACCCCAAAAAGTTGATTTTACAAAACAGGCCAAGGGAGATTTATTTATTTCTGTCCATGTAAATGCTGCACCCACCGCCGATCGTTCAGGAGTTGAAGCTGTGGTTTCGGGAAATGTTGATAATCCTTTCGCTCAACAAAATGCGAGGATTGCCTCCCTTCTTTTGAAAAATGTATCCACGGTTTATAAAACGGAGATGACGATTAAAAAAAGGGAACGAACCGTTTATGTGCTGGATAAAAATATCTGTCCTTCCGTAATCGTTGAAATGGGATACCTCACCAATCAAAACGATCTTCAATTCATTTCCAATGCAACCAACCAGGAGAAACTGGCCAGACAGGTATTGAAATCAATCGAAGAGTACTTTAACCCTTCCGTTCAGGTTGTTGCGAGCAGCAAAGAAGCACCAGCGAAAGACACAACTGGTAAACCGCGTATTGAACTTACGAAGTATGATCCTCAAGGTAGCTCAATGAATGGAAAAGTTACGAAAGTGAGTTTAACCGCTTCATCGGACACGCTTTATTTTGCTGCGCCCATCTCAGCTCAATTCAAAAAAACATTGCCAACCGATTTAAAATATACCATCGATGGAAAGCCCTCCTATCCCGGCGCGGTAGAGCGTCTAAAGCCAGAGGAGATTTTCTCCATCTCTGTAAACAAGAGTAAAACCATCGGCGACAATGGATCCATTGATATCATCACGAAAGCTGCTGTGCCGCCCGGTACTCCAGCTCCACAAATCAACCCAAACCAGCCTTTGGTCATCTCACTATCCGGCAAAAACACAAACTCCAATGAAAAGCCCACTTTGGTTGGTATTAAGCGTGACCCCAATGCACCTGAACCACTATACATTGTTGATGGCGAAGAGAAAACAAAAGAGGGACTTAACGAGATCAATCCTGACAAGATCGCTGAAGTGAAAGTGTTAAAGGGTGATGATGCTGAAAAACTTTACGGAAGCAAAGGCAAGAATGGCGCGATGATCATCACTACCAAAAAGTGAATCGGTTGCATAAACGCTTTGCGTATACATTACGCACGTGGCATTGGACATTGCACTGGCCGGTAACGCACGGCCGCGCTTCAACCATTACCGCATTGCCGCACTACCGCATTATCACATTAACCACCGCTTGCTTTCACAAAATCACTCACCAAATACGCCAACAACTTACCTGTTTGTTCATCGGTTCTGCCATCATCCAGCACGGCAGCACCTTCACAGATATGCAGGTAAGCGATCTTCGGATGTGCCGCTGCAAATACCATGTATTGCCTGGCATGAATGGGTGTGATGCCACTGGGTGTCATCGCGCTGCTTAACGTATCGCGGATGGCATCAAGATCCAACTCAACCCCCAGGTATTCATCGTCTGTAAAATTAAATGCCTGCGCAACGGCCTGGCGGAAATTGAGCTTCTCTAAAATAAAGATGTCTTCGAAACTGGTATATTGAATATTCAGGTTGGAATATAGATCATCCATCATGCTCTGTGCATTGTAGTTCTCATGAAGACCCACAACAGCATATTTGTGTAAATATTTTTCTTCAATGGCATACCGGAATGGATTTCCGCTGTGCCGGCCCTCAGAGATGCGATAATCTGCATGCGCATCCACATTCACTGCATTGATCATGGCCTTGGAAGCCTTGCCATTCCTGTGCAGCATTTTCGCTGCTCCACGGATCAGCGGGTAAGCATTGTTGTGACCTCCACCGATGGCAATCGGGATCTTACCCGCCGCGATGATGGTCTTTGTCAACTCTTCCACTTCATCGTCAATGATATTGGCCACTGCGTGACGCAGTGCATCAATTTTCTCATCATAGCTTTTGGCATTTCGATTCACCAATTCCTCCACGTCGCTGAAATCAAAATGGCCCAGCAACACCACCTCATCGCCATTGAACCGGTCGCAGCTCTGGATATTGGCAAAGCTTTGCAAAAAAGGCATCCAGGCAGAATCCGCTCCACCTGTGCCATAGTTGGCCTGCACCCCGATGTCTTCGGGAATGCCAAACAAGACAAATTTTGCGGAAGATGCGGCGAGCTGGCCGAGGACATCTGAACTGGCGTCCACCGTTTTTAATCTTTCACCCAGCTTACACTCGTAGCGGCGCAGGCGGGTAATGTTCAGGATATCCTGTTTGGTGTAGTAACGGAAATGCTTCATACGATGCAATTATATGGCTACATGTTCGCTGAGCGGGGTCAACCGGGGCACCCCAAATGAATAAGGAAGATAAGCTAATCCGGCACCAAAATCGGCAATATTCAGTGTCGCTTTTTTACCGATGGCTATACTGCCTACCTGGTCCTGAAGCTCCATTGCGAAGGCTCCATTGATGGTGGCCGCATTGATGGCTTCCTCCGGCAACATCTTCATGCCGATGCAAGCCATGGATACCACAAGGTTCATATTGCCACTGGGCGAAGAACCGGGATTGTAATCGGAAGCCAGCGCCACTGCACAGTTCTGGTCAATGAGGGTCCGGGCGGGCTGGAAGGGCATTCGTAAAAAGAAAGCTGCCGTAGGCAGAAGGGTACCGATGGTTTGCGAATCCGCAAGGGAAAGCACCGCTTCTTCGTCCATGGTTTCCAGATGGTCAACCGATACTGCACCCAGCTTTACACCTGTTTGAACACCACCAGAAAGATTCAATTGATTGGCGTGTATCTTGGGCTTTAGACCGAGGGCCATACCAGCCCTGCAGATACGCTCCGTTTCCGCGGGCGAAAAAAATCCATCTTCACAAAACACATCGATGTAATCTGCAAGCCCTTCTGCTGCTATCCGCGGAAGCATTTCTTCTATAATCAGTTGGATATACCCTTCATGGTTGTCTCTATACTCGGGTGGAAAACTATGTGCGCCGAGGAAGGTAGCTTTGATGGGGATCGATGACTTGCTTTTCAATTGCCGGATCACGCGCAGCATTTTCAATTCCGCTTCTACCGTTAACCCATAACCGCTTTTGATCTCGATGGCTCCCGTACCTAAGTGTTGCACTTCCTGCAAACGGGTCCATGCCAAACGGAAAAGCTCATCTTCACTGGTAGCCTGAAGTTTTCTGGCAGAGTTCAGAATCCCTCCTCCTTTCGCCGCGATCTCCGCATAACTTAACCCTTTGATTTTGTCCACAAACTCACCCTCACGTGTAGCCGCAAACACCAGATGGGTATGGGAGTCGGCCCAGGCCGGGAGGATCATTCTTCCGTCCGCATCAAATTCCTGATGTCCGTTTGGAATGGAGGCATCATTCATCGATCCATACTCGGCAATATGTCCGTCTTCAATACAAAGCCATGCGTTTTCCAATATGGGCATATCGGCTAATGCCTTGCCCCTTAAGGGTGATGCAGGACGGTGTACGCCTGCTAACAGACCGATATTTTTAACGATGGTGGTCATTATAATTGTTGCCAGACCTCAGCGGCGAAATGTTCCAAAGATGGATCCCGCGCGCCCATCAGCAGCAGCACACAATCATCTGTAAAATGCGGACGAAGGGTCTCCACCAGATCCTTTCGATCCTCCACAAAATAGGCCTGCACGCCCCGTTGTTTTAGATCCTGGATGAGATCGTTTGCAGAAATATCCTTGGTAGCGGTACCTCCCGCATAAAAAATCTCACTCATCCACACTTCATCGCCCGGCCTTACTACCGCACTGATCTCATCGATAAAATCCTGCCGCAGAAATTTCGTTGGTGCGTAACCATGAGGTTGGAACCAGGCAATAAGTTTCGGCGCAACGGGCTGACAAGCACGGATAGACGCGGCACATTTCACCGGGTTGTGCGCGTAGTCGTCAATCAGCACAACGCCATCTTTCTGACCCCACACCTGGTGCCTGCGATAGATCCCTTCATATTGCGAAAGCGCACGGGCACTGGTTTCCAGCGGCACGCCTGCACAGGCAGCCACGGTAGCAGCGGCCACTGCATTTTCCATATTGTGCTTGCCGATGGCATGCAGCGTGAATTCTACACCGTTGATGGTAAAAGTTGTTTCAAGACCTTTCTGTTGAAAATGCGCTCCTTCAAATCCGGCACCTGTGTTAGGATCATGCGCAAAATCCAGCGAAGCATATGCAGAAAACGATGCCGCCAATGGATGGCTTCTATTGACAATAAATTTCTGACTGTGCTCTCGGAAGGTCTTAAAGATATCCATCAGCACATCGATCTCTTTATGATCCTTGTCCACATTCAATAACAATCCAATCTCTGCATGGTATTGTACGATAGAACCATCGCTTTCATCTGCCTCGATCACCAGCCACTCTCCTCTTCCCACCTTCGCGTTGCCGATCTTTCCTTCCTTGATGATGCGGGTAAGTCCTGCGCCGCTGATGATGCTGGGCTCAAGACCTGCTTCCTGAAGGATATCAAAGATCATGGCACTCGTGGTACTCTTGCCTGACGTGCCACCCACCGCAATGGATCTTTTAGACGCACAGATCATGGCCAGGAGTTCACTTCGTTTGATGATAGGAATGTTCAGTGCTTTTAATTTCTGCACTTCTTCAACCGTATCTTCAATGGCGGTAGAAACAACCACCAGATCCGTATCCGCTGTTATACCACTTCCATCCTGCGGATAGCAGCCTATACCCTCCCCCTGTAACCTCTCCCTGATTTCAACCGCTTCGCCTTTGGAAAAATAGCGATCAGATCCGCTTACCTCCCTGCCGATGCCCTGTAGGTATTGTGCCAATGCACTCATACCTGTGCCGGCTACACCGATGAAAAATATTTTTTGAAAATCCTCTATTGAGTTTTGCATAAGGTTGGTTTATTGAACACCCCGGGTTGTTTTAGGCGCAGGCTTGGGCGTGGGCTTGGGCGCAGGTTTCGGTTTCGGGGTTGGTTTTGGCATGGGTTTAGGAGCTGGTTTAGTGCTCGGTTTGGTACTGGGTTTCGTTCCCGGTTTTGGCGCGGGCCTTGTTCCTGGTGAGGGTGTTGGTTTGGGCGCAGGCTTCGTCACAGGCCCCTGATTGCCGGTTGATGGCCTCGTTCCTGGCTTTGTTCCTGGTGAAGGTTTAGCGCCCGGTTTTGGTGATGGCTTTACTACATCGGGTTTAAACTCCGGCACCTTAACCGAAGGAAGTCGGGTATTTCCCGTAGCCGCTGTGGGATATTTATTTTTGAAGTTTGCTGATCCTTCCTGCAGGGTCTCTGGCCTAGAATATGTTTTACGATAGTTTCCCGCACGATAGTGAGTAGCATATCGGTTAGACCGATATCGCCACCCAGAATTGTAATACCAGCTATTCCACCCTGGCTGACGATAGTACCAACCCCTGCGATAATAGCCATAGTACCAGTAATGCCAATGGTAGTGATAACCGTAATAATAATGCCAGTAGTAAGGATTCCAGGGGCGCCAGTATGGTGGATAGTAACCCCAATACCATGGTGAACGCCAGGGTCTGTAGTTTACGGTGTATACATATTGCACAACGGGCCAGCTGTAGACTTGCACATAAGTGACCGATTGTTGTTGATATTGATTACCATCTGTGGGTACCACTGCTGAAGGTTGCACACTGTTGCCCTGGTATCCGGGATTTGGTGTACCACTATCTGTATAATTGGGTTCGATGATGTAGTCTTTACCATAGAGGTCCTCATCCCCTACTACCTGGATAGAAGCGCCATCTTTTTCTTTCTTTACAATGAAGACAGCAACATTTTGCGTCTCCCCTTTGTCAAGATCAATCCTCAATGCAATGTTATGTACATCTTTGTCAATACTGTCGATAACCTGGATGTAGTCTATCTTTCCATCTTCATCCAGATCAAGGTTGTTGATCTTTTCTTCTTCGCTGTTTAGTTTCTTTTCAAATTCTTCAAGCGTCTGGCATTCCTGGAACAGCTTCAAGGCTGCATACAGATTGAGGTTATCACCCGGTAAGCCAAGGCTTTCGTCTTTGCTGTCTTGTGCGAAGAGCAAAGCAGGACAAAACAGTATTAAGAAGAGCAGTTTTTTCATGGATCAATATTAAGTTGGAATCCGGGAATCCAAAAATCCAATAATCCGAAAATCCCTAGTGCAGACATCCTGAAATAAAATAGACCATGGAATGGGGAATTCTCTGGATCTACAGGATTTCTGGATTCCCAGATTCCAGATTTTCAAATCAATAAATCATTCTTCCTTGCCGTCTCTTTCGCAATCTCATATCCCGCATCCGCATGCCGTATCACCCCAATTCCCGGATCATTACGAAGCACGCGTGCGAGCCTTGCCTCAGCTGCATCCGTACCATCAGCCACAATCACCATCCCCGCATGAATACTATAGCCCATGCCCACACCACCACCATGATGCAGTGAGACCCATGATGCGCCGCCTGCCGTATTCATCAAGGCATTCAAAATCGGCCAATCAGCCACGGCATCCGATCCGTCAAGCATGGCTTCTGTTTCTCTGTTCGGCGATGCCACAGATCCAGTATCAAGATGATCCCGGCCAATCACGATCGGCGCTTTTACCTTCCCGGTTCTTACAAGTTCATTAAACGCGAGCCCGGCTTTTTCCCTTTCGCCTTGTCCGAGCCAGCAGATCCTTGCCGGCAAACCCTGAAACGCAATCCGCTCCTTCGCTAGCTTCAACCAGCGCTGCAGACTTTTATTCTCCGGGAACATGTTACCAATCAACTCATCAGTGACAGCAATATCAGCGGGATCGCCACTCAGCGCGGCCCATCGGAACGGACCTTTCCCTTCACAAAACAAAGGGCGGATATATGCCGGCACGAATCCCGGAAAATCAAATGCGTTTTCCAATCCGCGCTCTTGGGCTCTTGCGCGGATATTGTTGCCATAATCAAAAGTAATGGCTCCTTTCTTCTGGAGTTCCAGCATCAGTTCTACGTGCCTGCGCATAGAATCATAAGCGAGATCGATGTATTGCTGTGGATTGGTTTCACGTAACACTTTCGCCTGCTCATAACTGATCATGTGCGGCCAATAGCCGATCAACGGATCGTGCGCCGAAGTCTGGTCCGTAAGTGTATCCGGCACCACGCCCCTTTCATTCATCCGCTCCAGCAGATGCACCGCATTGCACAACACGCCAATGCTCAATCCCTTCCCTTCTTTTTTATACTGCAATGCTTTATCAATGGCCTCATCGATATCAATGATCTTCTCATCAAGATATCTCGTTTCCAGCCTTTTGTTGATGCGCCACTCTTCCACTTCCGCCACCAGCGCAACGCCTTCATTCATTGTGATGGCCAGTGGTTGCGCGCCACCCATTCCGCCCAGTCCGGCCGTTACATTGAGTGTTCCTTTCAAGGTACCGCCGAAATGTTTATCTGCCGCTGCTGCATAGGTCTCATAGGTTCCCTGCACAATGCCTTGTGAACCGATATAGATCCATGATCCCGCCGTCATCTGTCCGTACATCATCAGCCCTTTCTGTTCCAGTTCTGAAAAATGTTTCCAGTTGGCCCAGTTGGGAACGAGTTGGGAATTGGAGATCAGCACCCGCGGTGCATCGGGATGGGTTTTCATGATCCCAACGGGCTTGCCACTTTGGATGAGCAGACTCTCATCGTTCTCCAAATGCTTCAGGCAGTGGATGATCTTATGTAAGGCTTCATGATTGCGTGCCGCCTTTCCTCTTCCACCGTAAACAATCAGGTCTTCCGGACGCTCGGCAACATCTGGATCAAGGTTGTTGAGCAGCATGCGCAGGGCCGCTTCCTGGATCCAACCCTTACAGTTCAGTGTTGTGCCAGTGGGTGTTGCGGGAATCGTTGATTTAATATTGGAATTGCTCATACCCTTCGTTTAAATGAATATGGTGATTGGTTGCAAAATCGTTAATGGAGCGTACAAAGGAAAAATCGCTGATGATGGTTTTGATCTTGTTGATGTCATCTGCAAAAATCCGGTCCTCTTCAGCAAAACCAACAAAGGAGCGTACAAAGCCATGTGCGTGTTCCAGGAGCGCGGAACTTCTTAATGGTCTCCTGAATTCAATGGCCTGGCTTGCACTTAATAATTCAATCGCAAGAATGAATTGCAGGTTATCCAGCACCGTTAGTAATTTTCTACCACTGATGCTGCCCATGCTCACATGGTCTTCCTGACCCAAAGATGTAGGAATGCTGTCTGCGCTTGCAGGGAAGCAAAGTGTTTTATTCTCCGTCACCAATGCTGCCGTGGTATACTGGGGGATCATGAACCCACTGTTGAGTCCCACGTTATTCATCAGCAACATCGGCAATCCCCATTTGCCTTCCAACAACAGGTAACATCTGCGGTCTGAAATATTCCCCGTCTCAGCTGCGGCTATACAAGCATAGTCGAGTGGCAGGGCCATGGGTTGACCATGGAAATTGCCACCGCTGATGGTATCATCGGCATTAAAAATAATCGGGTTGTCTGTGACGGCATTGAGTTCCACTTCAACGAGCTCTTTCAAATGCAGCCAGGCATTACGTGAAGCGCCGTGCACCTGGGGCATGCAACGCAGGGAATACGGATCCTGCACCCTCCCGCAATCCACATGGCTTTGCATGATGTCTGACGCGCGCAACAACCTGCGTAAACGTTGCGCCACCAGTTGGCTTCCGGCATAGGGACGCAACGCATGCAAACGTTTATCAAATGGTGCACTGGTGCCCGTCAATGCCTCCAGGCTCATCGCACCAATAATATCGGCCGCCTCAAGAGCATAGTGCATCACCTGCACATTCTTGGTAGCAAAAGCAAGGATAAACTGTGTTCCATTGATCAGTGCAAGTCCTTCCTTTGGACCCAAAGTCAACGGCGCCACGTCCATCTCACGGAGAAGGTCACCCGAAAAATAGGTTTTCCCTTTCCAGGTCACCTGGCCAAGGCCGATGAGTGGGAGAAAGAGATGCGCCAAAGGCGCAAGATCTCCAGATGCGCCAACACTTCCTTTCTCCGGCACCACAGGGATAATATCATTGTTGATGTGCCAGATGATGCGTTCCAATGTTGTCAGCTGCACACCAGAGAAGCCTTTGGCCAGCGCATGCACCTTGGTGATCAGCATCAGCTTCGCGATATCAACCGGAATCGGATTGCCAACGCCCACACTATGACTTTGCAAGATCTTGTGCTGCAGAATGCGCGTATCTTCCTCGGAAATCTTTGTATTGGCAAGGATACCAAATCCGGTGGTGATCCCATACACGGTTCTTTCTTCCGCCGCAATCTGCTCTACCTCTCGTTGGGATTGCAACACCCGCTTCCGCGTATCTTCATCCAGCACACCCTCAACCGTACCCGCTGCAATGGCAATGGCCCTGGATACAGTAAGGTGGCCGGAGCCATACAAAAAGGTTCCCATAACGCAGTTAAAATTTGGAGCAAGATAAAAAGTCTGACCGCCATTCGGTCAATAAAATTATATTTATGCCCATGAGATTTGTTTTGGTCTGTATCGCCTTTTTCATGGGTCAAATCACCAGGGCGCAACGCATTGAAATGGTCACTGAACAAGGAAAATGCTCGATCCGGGGCATGAGTGTTGTCAGCGATAATATAGTTTGGGTAAGTGGCAGCAATGGAACCGTTGGAAGAACGGTTGACGGTGGAAAAACCTGGACCTGGATGCAGGTGAAGGGGCATGAAAAAAATGACTTCCGTGACATAGAAGCCTTTGATGAGAAAACCGCCATCATCATGGCGGTGGGTGAACCCGCGTTCATCCTGAAAACCTTTAACGGCGGCAGTACCTGGAAACGGGTGTATGAAGACAGCAGCAAGGGCATGTTTCTTGACGCCATGGAATTCTGGGAAAATGGCAACGGCATTGTGGTGGGAGATCCCATCGATAATAAAATATATGTTGCCAGAACCGCAGATTATGGCGTCAGTTGGGAACGGTACAACACAAAATCCCTTCCGGCCACCGATTCCGGGGAGGCCATGTTTGCCTCCAGCGGAACCAACATCAGAAAATACTCCAGCCAGGAAGCCATGGTGGTGACCGGCGGCAAAAGGAGCCGGTTGCTGATGCATGAACGATGGGTGGATATCCCCATGTTGCAGGGTGGAAATTCCACCGGCGCCAACTCGCTTGCCGTTTGGAATGAGGCGCCGCGCAAAGCCAGGATCGTGATCGTGGGCGGGGATTTTCAGCAAGACAGTTCAACAGTGGGAAACTGCGTATACAGCACCAATGGTGGAAGAACCTGGAAGATCCCGGAAGTACCGCCGCACGGCTACCGCTCCTGTGTGGAATTCCTGACCGGGCAGATGCTGGTTGCCTGTGGCACCAGTGGAGTGGATATATCGATGGATGGCGGAAAAAAATGGCGCCTGGTGAGTAAAGAAAGTTTCCATGTTTGCCAACGAGCCAAAACAGGGAACGTGGTGTACCTGGCCGGTTCCCGCGGAAGAATAGCCAAATTAGTCGGATATTAAGATTCTGGACAAGTTTAGCGGCCATTAGCTGAAAAAAAAGGGGGTGGATTGGTATTTTCGCCGCGTGAAGGCCGCCTTTCTAACATCATACCTATTTCTGGGGATTGTCTGCAATTGCCTGGGACAAGATGCGTTGCTGAAATCTCTGTTGGCAGCGCAAAAGGATAGTGGCATTACTTCAGGTAACGCCAAACGCAAACCTCAATATGTAAATAATGTGCATGTGTTTACCCGGCTCGCTTATGAGACGGGGATGATCATGCCGGTTGACGACAAAGAACAGGTGAATGCGTTGTTGCGCAATTCATCTTATTCATCGATCCTCGTTTCCAATACATGGGATGTATCACCCAGTTCCGTCTATTCCAGGATTTACCGCAAACCAAAACTGGGGATCGGGATCGGCTTTATGAACTTCAGGAACCAGCATTTCGGTAAACCCTACTTGTTTTACGGGTATACGGAAATTCCGATCAACAGGCAAGAACGCAGGCTTAATTTCTCTTACGGTATTGGAGCAGGTATTGCCTGGAATTTCAATCACTACAACAAAGTGGACAACCCGGGTAATGAAGCCATTGGCTCTTCCGTGAATGCTCATCTCCAGGCCAGTTTTAACATGTACTATTGGTTGTCTGAGCATTTTATTATGGGCGTTGGTACCGGCTTTCGGCATTTCTCCAACGGTGCCTTACAAAAACCCAATGCGGGGATCAATATCATTCCGTTAACCTTATCCCTTCAATACAAAATCATGGAACGGCAAGTCACCAATGTGACGCCGGAACTGCCGCCATTTCAAAAGCATTGGAGCTATTCTTTGTATAATAGTGTGGGGGCAAAACAGCTCAAGATGGGCGAACCCACCGTCTTCAAAAATCTGTTGGGATTCAATGCGGGTTACAAGTTTTCTTACAAGTATAGAATTGCTGCCGGATTCGACATGACCTACACTGCTGGCAGTCCCCAGCGGGTGAGCGGGGCCGAATCCAACTTTTCAAAAAGCGTCAGCTATGGACCCTATCTGGGATGGGAATGGTACCTGACTGACCGATTGTATATTCCTTTTTATATGGGTGCTTATATCCACCGCAACATGGAAAATGAAGAAGAGAACATCCTTTTTCAACGACTGGGTGTTCGTTATGCGCTGGTGCCCTCGCAGGCACTGGTGGTAGGTGTGGGACTAAAATCCCACCTCGGGGCGGCAGACTTCATTGAATTCACCTTAGGCACTAATTTCTGATCAGCATCAACCAAATCTTTTAAACATAAATAGTACCTCCTTCCAGCACCCGCACTGCTGACCCTTCCGCGAGAAAAACAGAATGCGGTTTTTCCTGTGCTAAATGCTGAAACGCTGATCCGTATAGTTTCCCGAAATCTACATCGATGGCATAGTTGATGGTTTGGTATACCTGCCATTTGGAATGCTCCACGGCATATTCAACAGACTTACGATCATTCATTCGGGAATATCCCCAATAGTGCTCCGTGATAAACGCTTCCTCACTCTGCGCATCAAAATCAAAAGCAGTTGGAGTAGTTTCAACTGTAAACTGGTGCCATCGGTCTTTCTTCCAAGCGTAAGATACTTTCAATGATGACGCACTTTGATCCCATTGGTGCTTCATTGGCATAGCGGTGTAATGCTCTTTGTATAAAGTATTGGCCACCCAGGCCAGTGCGGGCTTTGGTACGATCTCGCTGATGAAGACCACGCCCCTCTTCACGCTGCCTTTATCCGTATAGGTGACATAGAACCGAAGATTTACTTCCTCGAAGTTGACATGGAAAGGAACCTTAATTCCTTTGAGCTTTGTTTCCTGGAACATAAAACCAACAAGACTTACATAACATCCGCCGTTCCAGAAATCTAAAGCGGTGCCTGCTGGCAGATAAGGTTTTAAAATGTCCGGATCAACGCGGTAATTGGCCATTGCCAATTTTCGCCATTCGGCGGTGAGGAAAACATTTGCCATATTCGGATATAACACAACTTAGGAAGCAATGTTCCCGAAAGAGCACATAAAGGCAACATAAGAAAAACGAAACCAATCAAATCCCGTACCGGGAAGGATTTCGGGAAATCTCCCATACACCAGTGGTAACCTCACCAGGATTGTTGTCTGTATTCTCAGCCTTGTCAACCCATATTTCCCATTTGCCGGTAATAATGTCCGTCTCCCGGTCAATCGTACCGCTGTACATCAGTCGGGTTGACGATACCTCACCCAAATCCACGTCCTTTCCTTTATCGTCAATGGCCTGGTGCTTTTTATAATGCTTGACAAAACTGATAAAGGTATCATCGATATAACCCTGTAAACGGGCCACTTCGGTATTCACACCAATGCCTTCCAGTTCCACACATTTACCAGTAAAACTACGGTCTTCCTTTTGTTCAATGATGATGGAGAACAGGATCTTCGCACCTTCTACCAGCGGGCCATATTCAGTACCGTACTGATAATATCCATACCATTGTCCATTGAGATTAATGGCCTTTTCCGTAGGCTCTAACGTTAATTTCTTTTCAGTCATAGAGGAAGTTCAACAGGTCATACAATCTTGATCCATGAATAAATTAATGCATTCGTTTCAAATAATCAATATTTAGTCATAGCTGATGATAGACAGCAAAAAGCCGGCATAGGTTGGCCGGCTTTTCACATGAAAATTATACTAATTTGTCAGGGAAATTCCCTGAATCTTCCTGCTTGTATTCCCTGCCGGATATGACTTGCCAGTGGCTAAATCGATGTAGTAAAATGAATATTTCGATCCTGCACTAAAAACGGTCTTTCCATCCCCCTTGGTGTTTAACACGGCAAGCGAAATGGAATTGTCTGGGGAAATATCAAATCCTCCCTCTCCCATCGCATCAATACCCAATGCACCCACTTCAACCAGTGTTCCATTATTAGGAGGCACTTGGGTGAACAATTTGTCTGAAACCACATCAATGGTATACAAAGTGGTGGAGGTGGCACCCGCAAAGCTATTGGTATAGCCCGCACCTACAACCATCGGCATTCCTGGATTGATCATCCCGTCTACAGCAGCTACTACCCCGGTAACAGGATGCAAACGCAGATTTTGTCCTTTGCTGGTCACCAGCCGGATCCTGTCTACTGTTGGATTAAAATCAAACGCAACCGCTTCACCGTCAATGGCGGGTGTGAATGCCGATGCCGATATCGGATTGGCGATGCCACTCATCGGATCAATCACATAGAGCCTGCTCTGGCTGGTCACGGCATACAATTCACCCGTAGCAGGACGAATATCAATGGCCAGCAGTCTTTCACCACTCATCAATCCTTTGACGGGCACGGCCCTCGTCTCCTTGAAATTGCGAAGCCCGCTGAACTTGAGAAGATTGTTCTGGTTATCAATCGCGTGAAAATTAACGATGGTTACATTCGGGGGAAATTTGATATCGCCGCCCTCCATATTATCTTGCTTGTCACATCCAAAAAGAAAAAAAGAAAGGCTTAGCAAACTTGCGCCAATAGATCGAATAGATTTCTGCATAATGAGGAGTTTTGTATCCTCATCTACGAAGTGGAGTTAATTGCAGATTTTGTTCCGGTATACTTTCTGTTGAAGGCTTTTCCCCAAAGCGGGAATCGATTACAATAATATACAGTGTGGTCATTATTCCCAGCAATATAAAGATCAGCCCTATACAATATGTCTTGGCCGCTTGCCCAACAGCCCCCAAACAATCCATCAGACCTATTGCTGCTGCGATCAGGGCCATGGCAACCATCAAATTTCTCATAACTCAGGTTTGACCAACCGCAAAAATAATCATGCCACAAAGGCTATTCCATCCCTGATCACCTTTTTCAACAACACAATTTGGCCGAGGTGATAATGCATATGCTCAATGTTGCCATGCAGGTTTCTGTAGATCGTTCCGTACCTTTTTTCTAAAAATATTTCCTCCAGTTGCTCATCACTGAGGTTCTCAACCAAATTCGCAAATGCTTCGCCCTCCGCGTACACGGTGTCAAGCAATGCCTTCCATTCAAATGCGGATTGTATTGTAGGTGCGTTAAATGGATCCATATCGTACCCATCCTTAGAACCGCCTTTCAAAACATGGGATTGCAACCGTACATAGTAATGCATGTGGTACACCAAAACAGCGATGGTATTAAATGATCCTATTTTTAGCGTGGCTTCCCTCCAGGTGATGTCCTCAACAACCTCTTCAAACCAGACCCAGGTCCAGTTTCGTCCCTTGTAAAATTCTCGAAAATGCTGTGCGATGTGTGCTGCCGTTGTCATACTATGTAAAAGGATCTGCTTAACCCCATATCTAAAATACACCAAATCCTGCCGGAAAGATAAAATCATGTTTTTAGGGGAAGCCGGAATCTTCGTCGCATTGCTACCTTGAACCGATGCGCAAATCATCGGCAATGATTCAAAAAAGAAGCCAACTAGCAAATGGAAGCTCTGCTGGATAGTGATAAAAGTCCTGATGGCGATAAGTTTGTTTCGGAAATGATGACTGCTAACTTGGAAGGCTTGAACATGATGTCTAAGCCAGCCCTGTATACACTGGCCATCCTCACAGAAGAATACAAAAGGATGGCAACGGAGATGCAGGATAGTGCCCTTACAGTACAACGATTCGTTGATTATCAACGGCACTTGAAAGGCAAGGTTCCACCGGATGCCAAATGCCAGTTCTTAGATATCAAATCCGATGAATTCATGCGGGCCGTGAATCCTCGCGTAGAAAAATTATGGAAACACAACTTAGAGAAATTCAGGGTCTGGCTGAATGTATGGTGCACCTGGCGATGGTTCATTACTGGTAATGTCAAAAACACCGTAACCGTTGAATTGCTTGAATGGAAACTGGGCTTTCTGGATCTTCGGCGAAGCGCCTTAAGTACACTTGTTATTGAAAGTCCGAATTGCAAAAGCATCATTGAACCAGCTGACATCAAAGCCAAAGACCTGCCATACTACTATACGTTTTGTATCCCCGAAGTTAAACTTCCGTTCAGCATCAGCACCCTGGAAGCCAGTGCCGATGCAGCTAAGATGGACAACAATGCATTTGGCATAAAGTACAACGCTCAACAAATACCCAATGCTTCATTCACCTATGGCATCAGTGGAATTGTCTTAAGTGAACCGGGTTTATACGGCAATACTGGAATAAAAACCTCAGAAGGCGACATAACGCCCCAAAACATTAACTATGCCGATGCCAACCAGGATGATGAATTGGTTCCTTTACCAAAGCTTCCACCAGCAAGTGAAGATGATCTAGTGCCCTTGCCCAGGATTTCCAAAGAGCTATTGGATGAACTTGTTCCGTTAGATAAACGTCTTCTCCTATCCCCATCTGATAAAAGAGCTTTGGCGTTGGCATAAGTAACCCGTATCTCCTTGAATAAAAAATTGAAAAGGAACTGTCTTAGTGTAAAGATTGGCGAACTGGACTTCACTGAACCTGAAGCGAAATTTATAATGGGGGTTGGAGAGCTCTTCTTTGAAGAACCGTCAGTATACAATGAAGAAGCCGGTAAATGGGAAAAAGCAAAAGGGAAAATAGTTTTAGGAATTGGCGAAATCGAGGGAGGTGGGTTTCCCGATTCTGCAAAAGAAGCAGAACCATCCAAGCTGCAAACCGTCATTAATAATGGTATGGAACTTCCCAATTCAAAGACAAAAGCCACCAATAATTTATTCAAGTGAACAAAACATCCTGTTCACGAAGGACAATAGCTCAGATCACAATGATTAAACAAGGAAAGTTTATTTAGCAAATAGCCAGCTAAGAGCGAACATAATTCAAACAGCAAGGTTTCTGTTTAAGTTATCAACGTTGATCGTTAAACAAGTTTCCTTCACTCATTTAATGATTTTTTATGTGGCTCAAACTTTTAGAGATTTTACCCATTGCGAATGACAATTATGTAGCCTTCACGTTCTTTACTGGAACCATGGCTATGCTCGCTGCCTCGGTGTTTTTCTTTTTTGAGACAACGAATACGGAAAAGAAATGGAGAACATCTGTACTCATTTCCGGACTGATCACCTTCATCGCTGCGGTGCATTACTACTACATGCGGGATTACAACCTGGCAACAGGACAATCACCAACCTTCTTCCGTTACGTAGACTGGTTGCTGACTGTACCCCTGATGTGCGTTGAGTTTTACCTGATCACCAAAAAAGCTGGTGCAAAAATCGGATTGCTTTGGAAACTGATCGCAGCATCTGTATTTATGCTGGTAACAGGTTACATCGGCGAAGCCATCTACCCTGCTGAAAAACAAAGCTGGATCTGGGGTTTCATCAGTAGCCTCGGTTATTTCTACATTGTTTATCTCATCTGGTTTGGTGAAGTGGCAAAGCTTGCACAAAATGCAGGTCCTGCTGTTGCAAGAGCCAACAGAACGCTCGCATGGTTTGTGCTTGTAGGATGGGCCATCTATCCCATCGGCTATATCGCCGGCACTGAAGGTGGTTTGTTCGGAATGCGCGTCTTTGAAGGCTTGTCAATGGATATTGTATACAACATTGGTGACGCCGTCAACAAGATCGGATTCGGACTCGTCATTTATGCGCTTGCACAATCTGACAAACAGGTTGCTACTGCATAGTTCACTGCAGAGGGGTTCGTGCATCTCACGATCCCTTCTGCTTTAACTTGATGATCATGCTAAGAGTTATACTTATTGGTGTGGGGATCATCCTCCTGTTCATACAACACCTACTCACCAAAGATGTGCAGTTCGTATTGTTTGTGATCGGCATCATCATTCTCGGTATTCCGCATGGTGCAGCAGATATGCTTGTGGCAGGAAAATCAGCCGCAACCGGCCATCGCACAAAACAACTCTCTCGGTTTTTATTGGCTTATCTGTTCCGACTAATCAGCTTCGCGTTATTGCTTTATTTTTTTCCATTGATGGGATCGATGTTATTCATCCTGTTTGCGGCATACCATTTTGGAGAAACGGATTTGCACCAGTTCCAAACAGAAACCTGGTCCGGGAAAATTTTCATCATCAGTTACGGATTATTATTATTGGGCGTGATCATCCTTCAGCATTTCGATGAAGTGATTCCTTTGCTTGCATCACTCTCTGGAGAGATCGGGTTGTCTGCTCAAATCAACTTTATCAACGAGCACCGGATCTTTATTCTCTGTATCCTCGCAGCATTCTTCTTCCTGGCCACATTTGTCTATTTTTCAAACAACGAAAATGCAGACCAGGGTGGAAGATTTTTGATTCAGTATGGTTTGGTATTGTTGATCGTATATCAACTTCCATTGCTGCTAGGATTTACGTTTTATTTTGTGTGCTGGCATTCCATCTTATCTGTCACCAATATTCTGCGGTACCTGAAAAAAGACCGTGATTTCTCTTTCGCCAACACGGCGAGGCAGATCCTGGTGTATAGTCTCATCGCTATAGCAGGCATTAGCGCGCTCGGCTATCTTGGCATGCAATGGTATTCAGCCAATGGGATGGTCATGAGCACATTTATAGGACTCGCCATTCTCACGGCGCCGCACATGCAGATCATGTACGATATGTACAAAAAAATAAGGCAAGGAGAAATCAATTGAATTTCTTCCTTGCCCTAATGCCTTATGCCTATTGCCCAATATCTAGTTTACCGCCGTCTGCGCCAGGTTCCTGAAATCCACTGGCACCAGTTTAGATACACCCGCTTCCTGCATGGTTACTCCATAAATAATGTCAACCGTGCTCATCGTCATCTTATTGTGGGTAACGATGATGAACTGGCTCTCCTTACTGAACTGGCGAATCATGTTTGTGAACTTGTGCACGTTGGCATCATCCAACGGCGCATCCACCTCGTCCAAAATACAGAACGGTGCAGGCTTGATCAGGTAGATCGCAAACAGCAATGCAGTAGCCGTCAGGGTCTTCTCTCCCCCAGACAACTGGCCAATGGATGAGGGTCGCTTGCCCTTGGGCTTCGCAACAATATCAATACCTGTCTCTGCCAGGTTCTCCGGATTTTCCATCACCATATCTGCCGTATCTTCTTCCGTGAAGAGTGCCTTGAACACTTTCTGGAAGTTCTCCCTTACCTGGTCAAAGGTTTCCTTGAATTTCTGGTTCGCGGTGAGCTCCACTTCCTGGATGGTTTGCATCAGGCTGTCCTTAGCCGTCACCAGGTCATTCTTCTGCTCCATGATGAACTCATAGCGCTTCTTCATTTCCTGGAAGGCCTCAATAGCGGTAGGGTTCACCTCACCAATATTTTCGAGACGCTTCTTCATCCTGTCGCACCTGTCCTGCAACACTTCCTGGGTCTCCTCGCTTTTCCGCGCTTCGTCCAGGATATCATCGATGTTCACTTTAAATTCAACATTCAGCCTTTCCTTGATGCCAGCCAATTGCAAACGAAGTTCCGTTACCCTGTCCTTGATGGCATTGAGCAACTGGTCAATCATCTCCTTGTCTTTCACTTTATGGCGCAGCTCGCTTTCTTTTTCACCCAGGGCATTGCGCATATTGTAATACGCCTGATCTGCTTCATTCAATGCCTTCTCATCATCCTGCTTGCGTTGCAATAGCCCTACCAGGGATTCCTGTACGGATTCAAGGCTCAGTGCCGTCTCTTGAATTGTTGCAGAAGCTTCATCCAGCTGCGTGGTGCTGTTGGCAATCTGTACACGCAGATCTTCCAGCTGGTTTTTCTTGAAATCAGCTTCCTGCTTCAAGGCCGCTACCTTACTCTGTTGGCGGGTGAACTGCAAATTCGCATCGTTGAATGAAGCATTGGCAAAACTGTACTCCTGCTCAGCCATGCCATATTCCTGCTCGGCCTGCTGTAGGTTGCCCGACAACTCTTCCAATTGCATGTTGAGTTTATCCAACGCCTCTTTCACATCCGCAATACTGTCGATATGATTTTGCTTCTGGTCTTCTAGTTCCGCCATCCTCTGCGCTGCATTGTCCTGGCTCTGCTGCAGGTTTTCAGCTTTATTGCTAAGGGCAAACACCTGTGTGGTCAGCGTCTGAATCTGCTCCTGCGTTTGTTTGATCTGGTGCTCTTTCAATTGCTCATTGAAACCGATCACCTCATTATGCCTAGCCTGGATCCTAGCCTTGAGTTCATTGACCACCTCTTCCTGACGGGCGATGTCTTCCTGCAGTTTTTCCAAGTTCTTGGCCCTACCAATCTTCTTGCCCTCAAACAAACCCACACTGCCTCCGGTAAGAGAGTATTTGCCCTTCACATATTTACCATGCTTCTCAATCACCACATGACCGTTGGAATTGGTCAACGCTTCTTCGCTTTCCGCAATCAGCACATTGCCCAGCAGGTATTTTACAAGTGCACTGTATTTATTGTCATACTCTACAACAGAGAGCGCGGGAATGGTACCCCCGATCTCATGCAATTCATACTCCGTAGGAACGCCATTCAACTTATCCAGCATGAAAAAGTTAGCCTTACCCTTTTGGTTGGCATCCAAAAGATGCACCGCGGTTAAGCCTTCCCTTAGGTCATTCACCACATAGTAGTTCAGGTAGGGCTCCAACACATTTTCCAGTGCTGCCCTGTATTCCTCTTTTACATATATAATGTCTGAAAGGATCGGAGAATGATGGTTCCAGGCACTATTGTTATGCAGGAACTTCACGCTCTCAGGGTAGCCTTCCATTGAATCAATCAGGCTTTTCAACAGCGCATGCTCGTTCTTCCGGGAATCAAGTTTACGATTCTCTTCCGCCAGCTCTGAACGCAACTGCTCCAGCAAAGCCTGGGTCTGGAGAATCTGCTCCTTGGTGAATTCGTGCTTTTCCTGCAACTGTTGCAGGTCAACCCGCTTTTCTTCCAGTTCAAATTCCTTGTCTTCTTTCTCCCTCAGTACCTGTGCCAGGGTTGCCTTGCGTTGCTCCTGCTCTTCGCCCAATTGATGAAGCGCACGTTGCAGGTTCTGGATGGAACTATCGGCCACGGCTACCTGCTTTTCAGCTTCAAACTGCTGGCGTTGCAGGGCCTGGTTATTCCGACGGAGTTCATCGATGGCGGAACGCTTCTCATCAAAGCGGGCCCGCTTCTCTTCTACTTCTCCGCGGATCACTTCCACTTTTTCTTCAAGTTCAGTTACCCGATTTTCTTCTTCTTCGATCTGCAGTCCGGTGAAGGCAATGCTTTCTTCGATGCCCTTCAACTGTCCGTCAGCCCGATCCAGGAAGCTCCTCAACGAACCTTCCCTTTCACGTAAATATTGAAGTCGCTGCACGGAAAGATTCTTCTCTCCTTCCTTCGCACGCACTTCATTCAACAAATCATTGAACTGATGTTGCAGGGATTGCAGGGCTTTTTCTTTTTCGATAAACTGCAGCTTCTCTCCTTCCAGGCCCGCTTCGCCTTGCGCGATCTCCGCTTCCAGTTGAACCTTGCGGTCCGTCTCTGCCTCTTGCTGCTGCGTTAAATCTTTATAGGTGATGTGAAATCCTTCCAACGCCGCTTTAGCCAACTCGATGCTGGCTTCCTTGTATTCTTTCTTGATCTCGTAGTACTTCTCTGCCTTTTTAGCCTGGTTCTCCAGCTGCTTCAACTGGTTGTTGATCTCAAACAAAAGGTCCTCGATCCGGTTCAGATCCTGCTCCGTAGCATCCAGTTTCAGCCTCGCCTCTTTCTTCCTCGTTTTATAAATACTGATTCCCGCAGCCTGCTCCAGCATCCTACGCCGGCTGTTCTCCTTGTCCTTGATGATGTCATCCACCATGCCCAACTCAATGATGGCATAGCTGTCTGTACTCACCCCTGTGTCCAGGAAAAGGTTATGGATATCCTTCAAACGGCACTGCACATCATTCAACCGGTATTCTGATTCCCCGCTCTTGTAGAATTTTCGGGTGATCGTTACCGTACTGAATTCCGTGGGCAAAAGGTTACGTGTATTTTCAAAGGTCAGGCTTACTTCAGCCAGACCCGATGCACTTCTTGATTTTGATCCATTGAACACCAGGCTCTCCAGGTTCTCACTTCGGAGGTTGGAGATCTTATGCTCCCCGATCACCCAACGAATGGAGTCCACGATATTGGATTTACCGCAACCGTTAGGGCCAATAATGCCCGTGATCCCTTCGTCAAAATTGATGGTGGTTTTATCTGCGAAACTCTTAAACCCCTTTATTTCTAAACTCTTTAATCGCACTTCTCTTATTTAAAATTTAATTCGAATTGGTCGTTTCAGATTAGGCGTGTAAAATAACGAGAGGAATCCTCATGACCTCATCAATTCCCGCACTAATTATCAACATCCACGCAGGAGTTCGTGGATAATTCAGTTCGCTGAATTCAAAACCTTTACCAGTCTTGGTTTCAGGCGCTTACTTCAAATTTAACTTCAATCAATAATTACGCCCAGGTGGGATAAAATTCCTGCCGCTCCATCCATCGAAATCCTCATTTTCTGCAGTTTGTTTCGGAATGGATCGATGTAATAATGCCTCGCCGTCCGTAGATCGCATTTTCGGAGATCGGTCTGCTCAAAGATTGCCCTGGTCAAATTGGTTTCGTCAAATATCGAGCCGGACATATCTGCGCCGGAAAAATCAGCCTCTGTCAGGTCACAATGGCTGAAGGAAGTGCCCGGGAGTTTGACCTGGACAAAACTGCTGTATTGCATCTGGCAATGCACAAAGGATGGCGCACTGAAAAACGGCTGGCAATCGCCCCAAACCAGGCCCAGCATTTTACATCCTTTAAAACTTATTTCCCGAAATGCTGTTTTCTTCAAGCCCACGGTACTGAGGTTGCAATCCTGAAAAGAACATCCGATGAACACCATACCCGAGAGGTCGGCTCCGGTGAAGTCGATGTTCACAAATGAACAGTCTTCAAACTCGGTATCTTTGATGTCTGAAAAGGGAACGTCATTGAAGATATGGTCAATCATTGTATAAAAATAGCTATTAGCTAGTAGCTATTAGCTAGTGGCGAAATTATGAGGTTACTGTTTGTACTATTATTGGCGAGTACGGGTTTGTGGTCATCTGCTCAAACCATCCGCGGGCGGCTGCTGGCAGACGGTCAGCCCATCGGCATGGCCAATATCCTCATTTACGCACCGAATGACTCTATCCGCCCGCTCGTCTTCCTCGTCACGGATTCCATCGGGCAGTTTCAAGCCACCCTCCCAACGCCGGGAACCTACACCTTGAAAACGGCCCTTATCGGATATAAACCCATCACCAGGATCATTAAAGTAAACACAGATCTTGATCTGGGCGATCTCTCGCTTCAGCTGAACACCCGTACCATGCAGGAAATCACAGTGACCGGCAAGAAAAAACTGATCCAGAAAACCACCACGGGATTTGTGGTGGCTTCCGATGCCATCCTCACCCAGGCGGCAGGCACTGCTACCGATTTGCTTTCCAACATCCCCACCATCCTTGTAGACGGCGAAGGCGCCATCACCATCAGGGGCAAGGCCCCCACCATCCTCGTCAATGGACGCAACTCCAACCTGACGGCCAACCTGGACCGCATCCCGGCCAGCGCGATTGAACGGATCGAAGTGATCAACAACCCCGGCGCTCGTTATGACGCCGATGGCGAAGGCGGCATCATCAATATCGTCCTCAAAAAAAATACCGCAGCGGGCACCAACGGGGCATTTGCACTCGGCGCGGGAATGGGTGCCAAAGAACGCCTATCGAGTTCATTCATGCTTAACCACAAAACCGGCGGACTGAACCTGGGTCTGAACTATGATAACCGTTACGCCCGCAGAACCAGGGACGTGAATACGCAGCGGGAAACCTTTGACCTCGACCAAGGTCATTTCCTGGACCAACAGCGCAATGATAATCGGACGGAGCAAACGCACAATGTGAAACTGAATGCTGACTACGCCGGCAAAAAAGATGAGTTCAGTTTTGAAGGCATCTTCGGATATGAGAACACCCGCAATTACGAGCCATTGTACACGAGGTCCTATTTCAAAGACAGAAGTTTTGATTACGGCAATCTTCGCACCTCGGATGAAAACCCTTTTGAACGCAATTGGGAAGGCAACCTCAACTATAACCGAAAATTCGCGAACAGCAGAAAAACGCTCAGCAGCAATATCTCCTATGCGTTTGGCAACGAGGAAGAAAACACGCTGATCACCACCGCACCCATCAATGAAAAAGGCGAAGTCATCGGCACAGATTATATCCAACGCACCCGCAACAAAGAGCTGACGCACCTGGCGCAAGGCCGGATTGATTACGGGTTTCCCGTCTCTGCCCGTGCTACCGTTGAAACCGGATACAAAGGCATCTTACGGAGTGTAAATGCAGACTTCCTGAACGCCTATGAACAGAATGGCCAGCTCATTTCCGATCCTTTGTTCAGCAATGTTTTTGATTTCCGGGAACAGATCCACGCAGTGTATGGCACGTACAAATCTTCTCTCGGCGCATCAAAGGCACTCAAATATGAACTCGGGCTCAGGCTTGAACAGATGAATAACACGGGGCAAAGTTCCAACCCGGATACAACCTTCCGCAATGCGTTCTTCAACTTTTTCCCTTCTCTGAATATGGGATATAAATTGAAGGATGGATCGATGGTTTCGTTTAACCTCGGCAGGCGGATCAACAGGCCGGGTTTAGGTCAACTCAATCCCTTTATCGATATCACCGATTCCCTGAACAGACGTGGCGGCAATCCTAATTTGAAGCCGGAACTGGTAAATACCGTGGAGCTAGGGTTCAGCCATGATTGGCGACAAGTTGGTGTAACTGCAAAGGCATTCTATAGACGCGGTACCAATACCATCCTGCCTTACACCGTTTTGTTGCCGGGTGGTATCGCCTTCACGCAACCGCAGAACATCGGTAGTTCCACTACTTATGGCATCGAGAGTTTCATCACCGCAAGTGCGGGCAAATGGTGGAGCAGCACGGCCAGCATCTCTCTATATAATCAATCCATTGAAGGCGATGTGAATGGGGAAAACATCAACAGCAGCCTCTTCAGCTGGTATGCAAAATGGGCCAACACATTCAATTTCTGGCAGTCGACCCGTGCGCAGTTGTTATTCAACTACCAGGCGCCTACTGCCTTGCCGCAGGGCCGCCGTATTGCAGTATATAATGTGGACCTCGGCTTTCAGCAAAAGATCATGCAAGGCCGTGCTCGGTTAGGCCTCACCGTTACCGATGTGTTCAACACCCTTGAAAACGGAAACACCGTAGTAACGCCGGATTTCAAAAGCACCCGCATCTCCAAATCAGACACCCGTGCTGTACTCCTGACCTTCGCCATGACCTTTGGGTCTGCGTTCAAGGAGAAATTAATGGAGAATAAATTTTCTGCTGAGTAAAGTTTAGCTCACCCAATGGGTCAGGTCTGCAATTCGGATCCATTTCCCGTTTCTGTTTTCATAAATGCTAATGGCTCCATATGCATTTCGAGCGCCTGAAAAGGACGAAAATGCAAACAAGGCAAACTGCTGCTGTCGAAAAAAAACGGGTTTGGAAACATAAAGCGTTGCCGGCCCACTGCCAGATGGTTGTAAAACGGGCAGCTCAAAATATCCGTTGGATTGACGGTTATTGGCATTGGGCTGAGGAAGGCTGTCCGCAATGGGTGCATTGTCCCAGCTGGTTCCATTTTGTGCACAAAGCTTACGCAAGACAATGTCTTTCTCACCCGGAAGGAAAAGGAACAGCGTATCGATGTCTTCTCTTGAGCGGGCATTTGCTTTGCGTTCAATGATGGCATCTCCTGGTTTCATTATTGGGTCTTCAAGAATACTACAGTCTATGGATATTCTCTTGCTTATCAAAGTTGGATCGTTAACCAACCTCGGGCGAAGCTGTGCAAAAAAATCGGCGGTAAGGCTGTCTGGCTGGGCTGAAGCAGGCGAGGATAATCCCAACCAGAACAAGAAAAATATATGTTTCAAAGTATTGCAGATTTTGGTGTATTTCCAGGATGGCCAAAATACAGCAATTAGATAAACATCAAGACCTTTTCACTTTTGCAATATCCCTGGGGGAGGTAACGCCTCTTTTCAGACATTCCGCGATGGTCAGTGCTTTTTGGATTTGTATGTCGATGGATTTCACTTTGCTCACCAGGTAGATCAATCCGCGTTGGTTGCCGGGCGTGAGTTCCGCAAAAAACTCAGCTGCTTCCGGATCTGAATCCAGCACTTCCTGAAGAGATTCCGGCATGTTGAACTGATAATCTGTTTTGTCTTCTTTGAGCGAGAGTTCAACCATTGCACCCTTGCGCAAACCCAGGGTTTTCATATGAGTTTTACCCACCAAAACATAATACCCATGGGTTGGCCCATGTAGCAGTGCCGCGTGCCACTGATGGTCTTTCCTGACCTGTGCGATAACCCTGGCCGGAGACTTCCAGGATTTAGGAGGTGCCCAGTCCGCCGGCAACCGCAACATATGCATGCCGTTGGAGTGCTTTTGAATGGTAACCTGCATTCGAAATTAACAAGTAGAACTTGCAAAAGTTGAACTGCCTTTCCTTCATTGAAAACCTAGTACAACTTATGGAAACCCCATAACCCCAGCAGAACAGTACCAATCACAAGATGCGCAATCAGCCACACCCGTTGATACCTGGGCCTGTCGTTCCATGCAACCGAGTGGTCAAAAGGATCGAAAATCAACGCAATACCCAGCGATGGAACAGCTTCTGATAGTCCGTCCATTCCCTGAAAAACAATCCTGCCCAGGGCCAGGATCACAAAGGCTCCGTACATGAAACGATTAAACCCGTTACTCAGCTTTTTACTTTTTGCCATTTCTGAGTGTGTCATCTGCGAATTTTAGAATGTTAGTAGCAGCCTGATTGGTTACGTTACAAAAAAAGTTTCGCTTAAAGATTTCGTAATATTGAAACCTATGATGACGGAATATGAAGCGCTGGCATTCAGCGATATGCGCAGGTGGCAGCAGAAAATGCAGCACAACCCCTCCTTCTTCAACCGGATGTCCAAGGGCCTCCAGACCAGGATGAACCGCATTATTCCCGAGAAAGTGCACAGGGTGATGACCGAAGCCATCAAACAAATGACCAGAGGTCTGATTACGGGTGCGGGTATCATCACGCCGGAACCCTTAACAACGGTGAGTTTTGAAACCCGGGAGATGAAAGCAAAAGAAGCCATCGCCTTATATAAAAAAGCGGCAGCCGTAGAGGGCGGCATCACCGGTGCAGGCGGTATTTTGCTCGGCCTGGCCGACTTCCCCTTGTGGCTCAGCATCAAGATCAAGATGCTCTTAGAAATTGCCGCAGCATATGGCTATGATGTAAAAGACCCCGCAGAGCGGATGTATATTTTGAAGATCTTTCAATTGGCCTTCTCCAGCCAGCAACACAGAAATCTGGTATACAAAGAACTCGTTCGCTGGATTGAGGATGAAAACGTCAGAAAAGAGCAACCGGATTGGCGAGCCTTCCAATTGGAGTACAGGGACTATATTGACCTTGCCAAACTCATGCAACTCGTGCCGGGTATTGGCGCGGTAGTGGGTGTACTCGTGAACCATAAACTCACGAATCAACTCGGTGAGACTGCCATGAATGCGTATCGGATGAGAGCAGTGAAAGGAAGGGTGTAGCGAGTGCTCGCATTCCGGTCACAAAAAAGGCCGCGGATGAATCCGACGGCCATCTTCATAGAACCAAAAAAACCACATAACAACTGAACACAGGGACTTAATAATATACCCTTGGATCTGGTCTGAATATCTGCTCCGCTTTTTTCTCCTTGTCAGACGCTCCTTGTGCTTTGGACTGTTGAGGTAACTTCTCCGCAGGAGTGGTTTGTTGTTTTCCTTTTTTAGGCTCTGGCTTCATCGAATGTGTCTGGAATGGATACATAGCGAACGGTTTTACTTGTTAATGGATACAGCTACCAGCTTCCTGGCAAAATGAATACGATGTTTGATGGTGCCGATGGGTTCCTTCAATAATTTGGCAATCTCACGATACTTGTACCCCTCGATATATAGTGTTAGTGGATGACGAAAAACCTTAGGTAATCGCTGAATTACGCGCCACACATCTTTCAATACCATCGCAGGTCCGGGCTCCACGGACATCTGCAGAGCATGTGCATCCCCGGGAGCGTCTATTTCAGTGGTCTGGCGCTTCTTACGTTTTGCTTTCCGATAAAACTCATTGATAAAGGTGTTGCGCATGATGGCAAACAACCACGACTTAAGACTGCTTCCGCCACGGAAACTGGAACGATGGCTCCAGGCTCTGATGATGGTCTCCTGCATCAGGTCGTCAGCCGTGTGGTAGCAACCCGTGAATTTAATGGCAAACTGTTTGAGGTCGTTCGATTGCACCTTTAGCGCTGACTCAAAATCACGATCAAATAACGATGGATCTTGCGGTGGTGTCATGGGCAATGGGTTTTATCATTAGAACCTGAATAAGAGGTGTTTGTTATGTTCCCACGCGCAATCTTTTGTTAAGGGGAGAGACCCTCCAAAGCCAAAAGCTATAAACAGAGCTTCGCACTTCTCCCTTTTTCTTCTCCCTTAAATCAATAACTTGTTGTATGAACAAGGTTAAATGGGCTATCCTCGGCTGCGGCCGCATCGCCAGTAAATTTGCCGCAGACCTGCAACTGGTGCAGGATGCAGAACTATTTGCGGTAGCCTCCAGGGATATAGAAAAAGCAAAAGCCTTTGCGGCGCAGTACCCCGCAAAACATGTGTACGGCAGCTATGAAGAACTGGTTAGCAACACTGAGATAGATGTCATATACGTGGCCACTCCCCACTCCCACCACCATGAACATACCCTGCTATGCCTGCGTCACAACAAAGCGGTGCTTTGCGAGAAAGCGTTTGCAATCAACGCTGCACAGGTTCGGGAAATGATCACGGAAGCGCGTAACCGAAAACTGTTTTTGATGGAGGCCATGTGGACCAAATTCCTGCCACACTATAACAAAGTAAGATCAATGATTGCCGATGGTAAACTGGGCGAACTTCAATCCATCCAGGTAAACTTTGGATTCCTCCCACCCCAGCCTCCGGCACAACGGATCTTTGATCCCGCTTTGGGTGGCGGTACCCTTCTGGACATCGGCATCTACAATGTATTCCTGGTACAGTCGATCCTCGGTAAGCCAGACCATATCCAAGCCATCATGAAGAGGGCTTCAACCGGCGTTGATGAACAACTGGCGGTTCAATTTCAATACAATAGTGGCGCAGTGGCCCAGCTCCTGAGCAGCTTTACGTCTAACCTGCAGACGGATGCCAATATTGCGGGCAATGGGGGAAGGATCAGGCTCACGTCACGTTTCTATGAGCCCTCCGCCACCATTGAGTATTATCCTGAGCGGGTTGATTCCATGCAGATCATTCCCGTCAACAAAGAACCCGGCTGGGGGTATCACCACCAGATCCGGCATGTTCAGGAATGCTTACGGCAAGGGCTAACCGAAAGTCCGGTGATGAGCCTGGATGACAGTATGGATTTGATGGAAACGATGGACCGGATCCGCGAGGAAGTTGGGTTAAAATATCCGGCAGACTGTTAAAAAAGGTTGCAGGTGGGAGGTTGAAGGTTGGAGTGCCACCTACAACCTCCAACCCATAACCTGCAACCTGCTATTTAGCGCGTGCTTTCAATTCTTCCACAGAGATCGTCATAAACCTCCCCACCTGTTTGCCGTTCTTGAAAGTCACAATGCGCATTTTATCGGCATCTTTCGGCACTTCCACAGGTGCGGTATATTTTGGATAGTATTGATCGGGCCATGAGTTATCGAAACTATAATGCATGTCCAATCCATCCACTTCAGGCACCAGCGTTACCACCACATTCTTCGCGCCTTTAGCGGCCTTAATATCTGGCTCATACATACTGGGGGCCCACTTCGTTTGCGCCTGATCCAGTTTCGGGAACTGGTTCTCCACGCGCTCCACAAAATTGGCAAAGTTTCTACCAGCCTTGGGGCTCCAAACCGCTTCGGCAATGGCAAATCCTCGTGGCCAGGTCATGTACTGCGCCTGACGAAGATTATAAATTTGCTCGGTCCACAAATTGGCCTGTCCGCCCTTGATAAACTTTGGATCCACGCCTTCGGGAAGCGGATCAAATTCGTAGGTTTTCTTCAATCGCAATGAAGCATACACCAAAGGCTCCATCAGCCTGTCGCCCTGCATATAATCGATATACACAAAAGTGGTTGGGCTCATCACCACCTCATGTCCTTGTTTGGCCGCCTCAATGCCGCCCTTCATACCCTGCCAGCTCATGACGGCCGCACCGGGTGCAAGTCCGCCCTGCAGGATCTCATCCCAACCAATCAGCTTCTTTCCTTTACTACTCACAATCTTGGTCACACGCTTTACAAAATAGCTCTGTACCTCATCGAGATTTTTCAATTTCTCTTTCGCCATCAGTTTCTTGATGTCTTCACTTTTCTCCCAGAAGTTCCGCGCGGTTTCATCGCCGCCCATATGGAGATATTCAAAAGGAAAAAGCTGCGCTACTTCGCCAAACACTTTATCAAGAAACGTGTATACTTTCTCGTTAGCAGGATTCAACGCGTTATCGATAAGACCATAGAAGTGACCACTGGGAGGCCATTCCATGAATTTCTCTCCTGAGTTCACCTGGTAGGTTCCTGGTGTGCTCGTGAGTTCAGGATATGCAGCAATGGCGGCCATGCTATGACCAGGCACATCAATCTCGGGCAGCACATTCACAAATCGCTCTTTAGCATATTGCACGATTTCCTTGATATCTTCCTGTGTGTAGAAACCACCATAATTGCGGGGTTCATCGGGCTCCGGTTTAGAGAAGTAGTTGAACCGACCTTCCTTCTTTACGTTCCACGCACCCACTTCAGTGAGCCTCGGATAAGATTTGATCTCGATCCTCCAACCCTGATCGTCAGTCAAATGCCAGTGCAAAAGATTGAACTTATACTTAGCCATATCATCGATATAGCGCTTCACTTCGTCTTTGGTAAAAAAGTGGCGGGACACATCCAGCATCAATCCCCTCCATCTAAACCGAGGATAGTCTGTGATCTCTGCAACGGGTGCCTTCCATTCAAGATTATCCACTTTCCTACCGCCTTCCACTTCTGCGGGAAGGAGTTGCAAAAAAGTCTGCATACCATAAAAGAGACCGGCAGCAGTATTTGCAGAGATCTGCGCACCTGCAGTTCCAACTTTCAGTTGGTATCCTTCACTGCCGAGGGTAGCGTTGGCCGTTGAATTTAAAGTTAAAATGATATTAGAGGTACCCATGTTAATGGCACCGCCGGTGACGGGGACAGTATAGCCCGTGACGGTAGAAAGCTTTTTGGAGAGCATATTGGCTACCCGCGTTGCTTCAGCATTATTTCCCGCAAGGCCGATGGCTGTACTGGGAGACAATCGGAAAAAACCTTCACCGGTTTTCACCTCAACAGGTTGGGGGACAATGCGCAACTGCGCAGATGCAACAGTCGCAAGCAAGCAGGCCGTCAGGGCAAGGAAAAACAATCGTTTCATGTCAGTCGTTAAAGTTGAGTGTTAAAATTACCGATTAATGCGCATATCGTCGTAAATTTAGGATTGCAAACGCGGTTGAACATCACCCCTTAAATTGCTTGTTCCATGTTCACCATCATCGTCCCTACTGACTTTTCCGATACGGCAAGAAATGCCGTTGACTATGCCCTGAAGATGGCTAATGATATGCACAATGTGCGTGTGGTCCTGTACAATGCGTACAGCAAATCATCCATTGGTGTAGACGGTACGCCATTGTCTGTCGATCCCGATACCAATCGGCAAATCACTCTCATGGCGCTTCAGAACCTGCGCAATGAGTTCCCGGTGCGTTCCGGGTTAACCGTTGACATCCTCGCCGAAGAGGGTGATCTGACGCCCAACCTGGCAAGGATGGCAACAGATAAATCAGCGGACCTGGCCATCATGGGCATCAACGGTGCCAACAAGATTGAGCAAGTACTGATTGGCAGCTCCACCCTGAGTGTAGTAAACAAGGCATCGATGCCTGTGTTGATTGTTCCTCCGGATGCGGTCTATAAAAAGATCAGGAAGGTGCTGTTTTGTTCAGACCTGAAGGATGTGGAGAAAACCACTCCTGTGGATCACCTGAAAACTGTGCTGGATATGTTTGGTCCTAAGCTGGTCATCGGACATGTCAGCACCAACCATTACAACGATACCCTTCACCAGCAAAAAGTAGAGATCAGCAAACTGAACGAAATGCTCGGTGCCTATGATCCGGAATTTGCGGTTTTACCGATGGGAGATTTCACAGACAGCACCAGCCAGCTGGCAACGGACAAACAGGTGGACCTCTTGATTACCGTTCCCAGAAAGCATAGCTTCTTTGAGAAGCTGATTTCGCCCAGTCATACCAAAAAACTTGCTTATCATAGTCATTTGCCCGTACTTGCCATCCCGGATATCCATTCCTGAATACCGAAGGAATCTACCGGCATTCGGCATCTAATCAAAACCGGATGGTAAAAACAGTCCATAAATAAAAAAGAACATGAAATACCTGATTACGCTTTGTGCATTGGCCTTTGCTGTGCAATTACAAGCCCAGAAGGTGGTGGATAAAGCCATCATCAAGATGAAAACAGAAACCACCTTCCCCGAGAATTTCAACCCCGGCGGTGGAGATGGCGGCGGCGGTGGCGGCGGCTTCCAGATGCCCCGCGAGATAGAAGCCAACACAACGGTTTGGTACAAAGGCAAGTTCACGAAGATGGAAAACCAAAGTGATTTTGGTACCAGCCAGACCATCATTGATCGTGATGCCAAAAAGACCACTACCCTCATGGAAGCCATGGGAAGGAAAATGGGCTGGTATTCAACCGAAGCGGACCAGGAAGCCATGGAAAAACGCATGGACTCTTCCCGCGCTGCACGCAGGGATTCTTTGGAAAAGCTCGGCCTCAGTTTTGCGAGGAATGAACCGGAAGTAACGGTGGGAACAGAAACCAAAACCATTGCCGGATTCACCTGCAAAAAAGCCATCATTAAAACCAAGGGCCAGAATGGTCAGGTGAGTGAAACCACCGTTTGGTTTACGCCTGATTTCAAAATGGGTGAAGGCTACTCGCTCAACAGCAACTCCGGTGGCGGTGGCATGATGCGTATGATGGGCATGACGCCCCAGGGTCTGGATAAAATCGATGGATTCCCGATGGAATACGAGATCGTAAGGCAGAACGGCATGCGCGTACACATGGTGGTTACCAAAGTGCAACTGGATGCGGACATCGCAGACAAAACATTTGAGATCCCTAAGGGTTATGATATTAAACCGATCTCCGAAATGGGCGGCCCCGGTGGTGGTGGCACGCGCTTCAGGATGGGCGGTGGTGGAAACCAATGACGAATCACGCCGTATTGACCATTAGCAGGTATCCTGCAAAACATAAGATCACAGCATTTCATTCAATGGCTTTGTTCAGGCCCTCGCTGGCGCTGAACAAAGCCATTTCCTTTTTCAAGCTGATGGGAACGGGCAGGAATGGAACATTCGATAAAAATCCCGACTGGCAGCAGTACGCAATATTTTCTGTTTCAGGGATCGATGGATTGCCGCCGATGAATCTGCCCTATCAACAGTGGCGAAACAAATACTACGGTGCATTTATCAACCGCTATTGGAACTGGGCAGGTGCAGAAACCACAACATACATTCTGGAACCCATTCTTTCCCATGGCACCTGGAACAAAAAAATCATCTTTCCCACTCCGCTTTCAGCCGGTATGCCCGGTGAACAAATTGCAGTGCTAACGAGGGCTTCCATTAGAATCTCCAAAGCCCGGGAATTCTGGGCCAATGTTCCGCCCGTGCAACAACAAATGGCGGAGACCGAAGGACTACTCTATTCCGTTGGCATTGGGGAACTACCTTATCTCAGACAGTCAACCTTCAGCATCTGGAAAGATGAAGCCAGTATGAAAGCATTCGCTTACAAGATGCAGGAACATCGTGAAGTGATCCAGAAAACAAGATCCCGAAACTGGTATAGTGAAGAGATGTTTACCAGGTTCAGGATCCTTCAGACCTTGAGTAATAAATAAGGCTTTGAACGATTTTACATTATTTACAATTCCACGTACACAAATCGCCAGCTGTCTGTCTTCGTGATCTGACCAGCGGCATTCCTGGTTACTTCATCATATGAATCTGGCAACCCGTGCCTGTTCAATTTGATCTTCTCTTTGGTCACCCTGCTGTTCAACTGACCGTTTAGATAAGACTCATGTTTCATCACCAGCAATCCTGGCTTCTGATCAGAAGGCGGTGCCATACGATTGAAAAATAAATTTCCGATACTAATATGATCTTTAATGACCTCAGATGTAGGCGTGACAGGAATATTGAAATCTGGTGCTTTGATCAAAACGGAATAATGATCGCGACTATCCAATTGCTTAAGATCGTTATACAATTCTTCTACAAATGGCGTACGCCACTTGATATACACTGATGGCGATACATCCATCGGAACACCATCAATGACAGGTACAAAACTTAAGCTGTATTCCCATGGAGTACTGTACTTGTAAATAGTCTGAGTGTTATAGGGATAAGGCGGATATGCCACCGTTTCAATTTTCACAAGCACATTTTTTTCGTAGATATAATTTCTCCGATACACGGGAACATCGTTTCTAGTCCACTCATCAAATAAGAGCAGGTTGTTGGCATCATATCGATATTCATGGACGTTTTTCACCCCACCCTCACGGCTAATAGTCCATACACTCGGCTCAAAAAAATACACCACCAATTCCGATGTAGGTGTTTCAACAGCACTAAGCCTTTTGGCGTTGTACAGATACTTTTTAACCAGTGTTCCGTTTTTGTAAATCTCTGACAGTGTGGGAATATTTTTTACGAGGCCTTGTTCTACATTGGCAGGAAGGGGATCCTCGTTTTTGCTGCATCCTAGCACCAGCAGCAAAGGCAGGAGTAGGTATAGGCGTTTCATTATGTATGATTTGAAGGGAAGGTACGATCTCTGCCACCCTTATTCTATGACACCGGTCAGTACTCTATTGACAAATTAAATCCCCTTATTCTGGTATCACCAGTTGCCAATTGTCAACTTCATTCCTTCTGAAAAACGGATGGGCTCATACCCCAGTATCTCTCTTGCCTTCTTGATATCAAATGGCGTGCGCAACGGCCTTACTGCAGGCTGGGTAAACGTGGATGCATCTACCTTGGTGATCAGGGAAGCATCTAGCTGCATATATTCTGCAACCATTAGCGCGATATCATGAGGAGATAGAATATCCTTTCCTGAAATATGCCAGACACCCTGATGTTTTCCTTTCGTTATCAATAACAAAGCAGCAGCAAGATCACCCGCAAAGGTTGGCGTGCGAACCTGATCCCCCACTACACGGATCGGGTTCCCTTTTTGCAACTCGCCCAAGACCCAGGAAATAATATTGGTTCGGGTACCCACCAGTGTTGTTCCATATACCAAAACGGTGCGCACAATGGCCCATCCATACGGATAGTCTCGCACCAGTTTTTCGGAACGCAATTTGGTGATGCCGTAATAATTTACCGGACCGGTTTCATCCTCTTCCTTATACGGACCGCCTGTGCCTGGAAATACGAAATCGGTGGAAACATAGGTGAAAAAACTGCCATACTTTTCGGCCGCATCCAATATAAAAGCAGTTGACCTGGTGTTCACTAGATCTGCCTGTTCCCGATTCAATTCACAGGTATCTGGTTGTGCCTCTGCAGCAGCGTGGATCACTGCATCCGGTTTGAACCTTTCAAACACAGCATGAATATTTTCCGGATCAGTGATATCCATTTGTTCATAATGGATACCCTTCATCCACTCGGCGGGGATCCTGCATGGCCCCCTACCCGTTACGATGACCTTTCCGGGCCAATCATGCAAGATTCTGATCAGGTATTGCCCCACCAGTCCGTGGATGCCCGTGATGAGTAGTGTCATTCCTCAATATAATGAGGCCTTTTCAAAGGTTGAAGGTTGTAGGTTGAAGGTTGTAGATTTTTTTAACTCCAACCCTCAACCTGCAAACTTCAACCTGTTCTTTCACTATCTTCACGCACCCATTAAGCAGGAATTGTGTATTTTTGACGCTTAAGGGCTATTTCTCAACGATTTAGCAAGCTGAAAAACCAAAACAGCCAATTTTTTTGGAATGAGTAAAAAAGTCAGCAAGATCGGTGTGCTTACTTCCGGCGGCGATGCGCCAGGCATGAACGCCTGTGTAAGAGCCGTAGTGCGAACCGGTATTTTTGAAGGATACGAAGTTTACGGAATCATGCGCGGTTACCAGGGTATGCTGGATGACGATATCCACAAACTGGAATCCCGCAGTGTAGCCAATATTATCCAACGAGGCGGTACCATCCTGAAGACCGCTCGTTGCAAAGAATTCTTCACGCCAGAAGGTCGCAAAAAAGCCTACGAGAACCTCAAGAAAAGAGGCATTAATGCCCTGGTGATCATCGGTGGTGACGGCTCCTTCCGCGGCGCAGAGATCTTCTCCAGTGAATTTGATATTCCCTGTATCGGCATCCCCGGTACCATTGATAAAGACATCGCCGGAACGGATTTCACCATCGGCTTTGATACGGCTGTGAATACCGCAGTAGAAGCGATAGACAGGGTTCGGGATACCGCAGACGCACATGACCGTCTCTTCATTATTGAAGTGATGGGTAGGGATGCAGGATACATCGCCCTCTATTCTGGAATCTCCACGGGTGCGGAAAACATCCTCATCCCGGAACGCAAAACCAACATCAACGAACTTATCAGCTCCTTGCAGGAAAAAGAAAAACGCAAGAAACTCGTAAACCTGCTCGTGGTTGCCGAAGGCGATGATTTTGGCGGTGCCAACGAAGTAGCCAAGATCGTTCATGAAAAAATACCCAGTGCGGATATCCGCGTGACCATCCTTGGTCATATCCAACGCGGAGGCTCACCTACCTGTATGGACAGGCTCATTGCCTCCAGAATGGGCTATGCAGCAGTGGAAAGCCTGAAGGCTGAGCGTTACAATGTTATGGTGGGCATCGTAAACAATAAGATGCACTACACGCCGTTGGAAAAAGCCGTAAAAGCCAAACAAAAAATCGATGAAGAATGGCTGAAGATCGTGAAGATCCTCGCCAGTTAAAGACCCAAACATAATCTAATGAGCAAGAACATTGAAAAGTACCTGCACAAGGAAATGGATCGTGATGCCGGTATCAAACACACCGTACACCGCACAAAAATTGTGGCAACGGTTGGTCCCGCTTGCGACTCCTATGAACAATTGCTGGCCCTGGTGAAAGCCGGTGTGAATGTATTCCGCCTGAACTTCTCCCACGGCAGCCATGAAGACAAACTCGCCATCATTGAAAGCATCCGTAAGATCAACACTACGGAGCCGTATAACATCGCGATCCTTGGTGACCTGCAAGGTCCCAAACTCCGCGTAGGTGAAATCGAGAACAATGCGCTTTCCGTGAAAGAAGGCGATGTCCTCACTTTCGTGAACGAGAAATGTGTGGGAACGATGGAGAAAATCTATGTCTCCTACCCTAACCTCGCCGGAGACGTCCGCATCGGTAACAAGATCATGATCGATGACGGGAAGATCGAGGTACAGGTGAAAGAAATAGGGAAAGATGGTAGTGTAAAGGTTCAGGTGACCCTGGGTGGAATCATTTCATCTAAAAAAGGAATTAACCTGCCTGATACAAAAATTTCTTTGCCTGCATTGACCGAAAAGGATCTCGTGGATCTTGAGTTCATCATCGAACAAAAGCTGGATTGGGTAGCGCTTTCATTTGTACGCAGTGTGAAAGACATTGTAATCATCAAGAGCAAACTGTCTGAGAAAAAATCAAATACCAAGGTGATCGCCAAGATCGAGAAACCTGAGGCATTGACAAATATCCGCGAGATCATCCTGGAATCCGATGGCATCATGGTTGCACGTGGCGACCTCGGCGTGGAAATGCCTGTTGAGCAAGTTCCGCTGATCCAGAAGCAACTGATCCGCAAATGCCTACACCGCGCGAAACCTGTCATCGTGGCTACACAGATGATGGAATCGATGATCGATCGGATCAAGCCGAACCGTAGTGAAACCACAGACGTGGCCAACGCCGTGATCGAAGGTGCAGATGCGGTAATGCTCAGTGGTGAAACCGCTACGGGTATGCACCCTGCACTGGTGGTGGAAACCATGAAGAAGATCATCCTGGAAGTAGAGAATAAAGAATACCGATACAATCGTGAGGAAGACCTGAAACCGCTTCCCCACTCACCCACCTTCCATTCCGATGCCATTTGCTACAACGCTTGTAAGTTGGCAGAAGATGTGAATGCGGACGCATTGATTGGTATGACGCAGAGCGGCTATACCGGGTTTATGCTGAGTTCATACAGACCAAAAGCCCCGCTGTTCATCTTCACCAAGCAAAGGTCGCTCGTGAACCAACTTTCCCTGAGCTGGGGTGTGCGTGCCTTCTATTATGATGAAGAAGAAAGCATGGACGATATCATTGATGACCAGATCAAGATCTTGAAAGAACGTGGCTTTGTGCATGAAGGAAATGTAGTGGTGAATACCGGATCTATTCCTATTCAGTTGCATCTGCCGACGAATATGCTGAAGATCACGAAAGTACAATAGTTGAAACCCTGGAAGCCTGGAATCTGGGAAGCCTGGAATCCTGTAGACGGAATCCAAGAAACTTAACATCAAAAATTGAAATCCCGATGAATGATTCATCGGGATTTTTCATTAAAGTGATGTTTGCGCTTGATATAGTTCTGAATTCCAAGATTCCAGCTACAGGATTTCGGGCTTCCAGAATTCCAGAATTCCCGGATTCCAATATTGCCTATCTTGCCCCCATGAAAAAGCTTGTCCTATTTGCCCTGCTCCTCCTCTCCCTGGGTGCATCGGCACAGTATTCTCTTGACTCCGCATACATCAGGGAAAACTACGTCAAGATAGAGAAAATGATCCCCATGCGGGACGGAGTGAAACTCTTCACCGCCATCTATCTGCCCAAAGACAAATCCGAAAAACATCCCATCCTGATGACCAGGACCCCCTACTCCTGTGCACCATATGGAGAAGCCAATTATCGACCTTACTGGAACACCTATCATCGGCTGTATTTCCGGGAAAACTATATCATCGTTCAGCAAGACGTGCGCGGCAGATTCATGAGCGAAGGCGTGTTTGAAGATGTGCGTCCTTTCAATGGCGCGAAAAAAACAAACCAGGAAACGGATGAGGCAAGTGATACCTATGATACCATTGATTGGCTGTTGAAGAATCTGGAAAACAACAATGGAAAAGTTGGAGCATTTGGCATTTCATATCCCGGCTTTTATGCAACCATGGCAGCATTAAGTGGTCATCCCGCGTTAGTGGCCGTAAGCCCTCAGGCTCCTGTGACAGAATGGTTTCTGGGCGATGACTTCCACCACAATGGCGCGCTGATGCTGATGGATGGATTCTCCTTCTATACCCGGTTTGGCGTACCCAGACCAAAACCCCTAACGGCCTATTCTGGCGGCTACCAGATCAGGGGCAACGATAACTACCAATTCTACCTGCGTGCAGGATCACTGAAAAACATTGCCAACCTGATGGGCGACTCCATCAAGTTCTGGAAAGATCTCTATTCACATCCCAATTATGACACCTTCTGGCAGGCAAGGAATGCACGAGCCAATGTTGCCGGCATTAAGCCTGCGATGCTGGTGGTAGGCGGATTATTTGATGCCGAAGATTGCTACGGTGCATGGAGATTGTACGAAGCCATCGAACAAAAAAATCCGGCTTCCCAATTCAACAAGATCGTAATGGGTCCGTGGTATCATGGCCAATGGGCATCCAATGAAGGCGGCACCCGATTGGGGAATGCTACCTTTAAACAACGCACTTCAGATTGGTACCAGAACAACATCGAAGTACCTTTCTTCAATTATTACCTGAAAGGGAAAGGCAATATCAATCAGCTTAAAGAAGCCACTGTTTTCATGACCGGTAAAAATGAATGGAAACAGTATGATGTATGGCCACCTGCAGAAGCCAAAGACCAATCATTGTATTTCCAACCGGGTAAACAATTGAGTTGGACTAAACCCGCAACAACTGCTGCAGCTTCCACCTACGTGTCAGATCCTGCCCATCCCGTGCCGTATGCAGACGGTATTCATATGGGCAGAACGAGGGAATACATGACCGATGACCAGCGCTTTGCTTCCCGTAGGCCAGATGTATTGACCTTTGAAACACCGGTACTCACAGAAGACCTAACGGTAACGGGTACCGTCATTGCAGACCTAAAGGTCACACTGTCTACTACGGATGCAGATTTTGTGGTGAAGATCATCGATGTATATCCCGATGACTATAAAGACAGTGAACTTCGCTATCCACTCGGTGGCGCGCAGATGCTGGTGCGTGGGGAGATCATGCGCGGCAAATTCCGGAACAGTTTTGAAAAGCCCGAGCCTTTCAAACCCGGCAAAGTAGAAACGGTGAAATTTGAACTTCCAGACATCTCCCATTGTTTCAAGAAGGGGCATAAGCTGATGATCCAGGTGCAGAGTTCCTGGTTTCCGCTGGCCGACAGGAACCCGCAACAGTTCATGAATATTTATCAGGCTGAAGACAAAGATTTCGTACCCGCAACCATACAATTACATCATGATGCAAAAAACAGCAGTGCCATTATTCTTCCGGTGCTTGGTGGCCGTTAGTACCCTGATTATTCTGGCTTCAACCGTAAAGGGCCAGGACAACGACTATGTAAAAACCCATTACATCAAAAAAGACGTGCGTATACCGATGCGTGACGGCGTGAAGTTGTATACGGTGATCTACATTCCAAAAGACAGCGCGGAGAATTATCCTATCCTGATGGAAAGGACACCTTACAGTGCGGGACCTTATGGAGAAGATAAATATGCCAGGCGCATCGGTCCAAATACATCCCTGATGAAAGAGAAATACATTTTTGTATACCAGGATGTACGCGGACGGTATATGAGCGAAGGCAATTTCCGGGAAATGACGCCCAATGATCCAACGCGTAAGACGCCAGATGAATCTACCGATGCGTTTGACACCATCGAGTGGTTGCTGGCCAACCTTACCCATCACAATGGAAAGGTTGGATTATACGGTATCTCCTACCCCGGTTTTTATGCAACCGCTTCCCTGCCAGATGCACACCCTGCCATCAAAGCAGTATCCCCTCAAGCACCCGTAACCGATGAATTCATGGGCGATGATGCCAACCACAAAGGCGCATTTTTCCTGATGGATAATTTCGGGTTCATGAGTTATTTCGATGCGCCCCGCACAGGACCGGTAGAAGACTATGGCTCCAGTGTGATTACGGAGCGATATAAAGATGCGTATATATTCTTTCTGCAAATGGGTGCGTTAAAGAATACCCTGAAACCCGAATACTACGGAAAAACAAACGGGATCTTTAAAGAATATCTCGCACACGATACTTATGATGAATATTGGAAAGCGAGAAACATCCGGAACCATCTGAAAAACGTTAAGCCCGCTACCTTGATCGTGGGCGGACTCTTTGACCCTGAGGATCTGTTTGGAGCGCTGGAAACCTATAAAGCCATCGAACAACAAAATCCGGTGAACAAGAACACCATCGTGATGGGTCCCTGGACCCACGGTGCCTGGGCTCGTGGCAACTGGGAAAAATATGCGGGACAAAATTTTGGAATGAATACCTCGAAGTATTTCCAGGATTCACTGGAAACCCCATTTTTCAATTACTACCTGAAAGACAAAGGCAACTTCTCCATGCCCGAAGCTGTGATGTTTGAAACCGGCAGCAACCAGTGGCGGAAGTATGATGTTTGGCCAGCAAAGAATGTGCAACCCACAACCTTCTACCTCCAACCTGATCACAAGTTAAGCCAGAAGAAGAAAGGAAAAGGTTTCAGTGAGTATATCTCAGATCCCGCGAATCCAGTTCCCTACACAGCAGCTACCATGAGTGGAAGGAACAATGAGTACATGGCGGAGGACCAGCGCTTCGCATCCAAACGCAATGATGTATTATGGTTCCAGACAGATACCTTAAAGGCACCACTGACGGTTGCGGGGAAAGTGACCGCTGATTTACAGGTGAGCATGACCGGTAGTGACGCTGATTTCATCGTGAAATTGATCGATGTGCTTCCTGACGGTACGCAGCGCCTCGTCAGAGCCGAAGTAATGCGTGGCAAATTCCGCATCAGTTTTGAACAGCCGGAAGCATTTGTGCCAGGCAAACTAAGCAGGGTCCGTTTTGAACTGCCCGATGCCTCACACCAGTTCCTACCCGGACATCGACTGATGGTGCAGGTACAGAGCACATGGTTTCCGTTGGTAGACCGCAATCCGCAAAAATTCATGCGCATTGCCGAAGCCGATGAAAAAGATTATCAGAAGTCCACCATTAAAGTGCATGCAACTTCAAAGATTGAGATCGAAACGATGTAAGCCAATAGCTATTAGCTACTAGCTATTAGCAAAATAAGACTGATGAACATGAATCTGGAATTTAACAAAAACGAAGACAAGATGAAACTCGCCGTCAGCGAGTTGAAGCAGCGTTGGGAAAAGGTAAGTCTGGGCGGTGGAAAGAAAGCCATCGAAAAACAACACGAGAAAGATAAACTCACTGCAAGGGAGCGGATTGAATACCTGCGTGATAAAGACAAAGCCTTTTTTGAAATCGGCGCATTCACCGGCGAGGGTATGTATGAAGAGTATGGGGGTTGTCCATCCGGTGGCACCGTTGCAGGTGTAGGCTATGTGAGCGGAAGACAATGTGTGATTGTTGCCAACGACCAAACCGTTAAAGCAGGTGCCTGGTTTCCGATCACCGGAAAGAAAAACCTGCGGTTGCAGGAGATCGCAATGGAGAACCATCTGCCCATCATCTATCTCGTGGATAGTGCGGGTGTGTTCCTGCCTATGCAGGATGAGATCTTTCCGGACAAAGAACATTTTGGCCGGATCTTTCGCAACAACGC
>JBASZQ010000020.1:0-19231 GCA_049661025.1 Chitinophagaceae bacterium
GCGTGCACCAATCAATAATCCTGCTTTTTGCTGACGGAAAACCCAGGGGAAGAAGTCGCCGCCGGAACCGGCGAGCTCATTGATGAGCAGCACTTTTGGACCGAGAATACCAGCAGGTAAGCGCATCGGTGTTCCATTGGGAACTTCGTTGGTTAATGCCGCACGTAAAGAACGCGTCATGAGATCCACCATATAATCGTCCAGCAATCCTCCTCCATTGAATCTTTCATCAATGACTGCGCCCAGTTTATCCTGTTGTGCAAAATAGTATCTGTTGAAACTTACGAATCCGCCACCACCGGTATTTGGAACCCAGATGTAAGCGAGCTTACCACCGGAGAGGCTGTCTACCATTCTGCGGTTGTCTTCCACCCAGGCACGTTGACGCAGTGCATTTTCATTTCTTATAGGCTTCACAATTTCTATCCAGCTTCCTTCAAATACCGGTTTGCTGTTGATGTGCAAAGATGTTTGGACGTCTGCGGTACCATCGAGATATTGGAAAGGGTCATCTGATGATGTAAGTTCTCTGCCATTGATGCCCACGATATAGTCGCCAACCTTCACTTTAATTCCCGGGCGGTCCAGCGGACTGCTAAGGCCTGGGTTCCAGCTTTCTGTATTATAGATCCTTGCAATTTTCCATCGGCCCTGTTCCATCACCAGATCTGCGCCCAGCATGCCTGCAGTAGAATTGTCTGTTTCGGGAATATCGCCTCCCGAAACAAAGCTGTGGCCCACACTCAATTCACCATTCACCTGGTCAAGGATATAATTGAGGTCTGCACGATGCTTTACATAAGGAATCAACGGCGCATATCTTTCATACACTTCGTTCCAATTCCTGCCATGCATATTGGGTGCATAGAAATAGTCACGCTCATAACGCCAGGTTTCTTCGAAGATCTGCTTCCATTCCTGGCTGCGATCCAGTTGCATGCGAAGATCTGTTTTCAACACCTTTGCATCGCTGCCACTTGGGCCACCTGTATTGATCACGCGCCAGCTACCCATGCCATTGGCGAGCATTTTTTTACCATCCTGTGAAATGCTGATAGCGCCGAGGCCGGAAGCAAATTCTTTGGCCTCTTTAGAATCTAAAGTGAACTTATGAAGGATCGATGGCTTATTAGGTACGAACTCCAGTACAAATGCTGTTCCCGATGGACCAGCGAGGATGGCGCCATAATTGCGCTTAGGCATCGGAAGTGGAATGGTTCTTCTATCGATGTTTTCGAAATCAATGCTTACACCTGTTTCCTCTTTTGGCTTATCTGGTGCAGTCTTAAATTCTTCTTTGGGTTTGTTTTTATCATCGGGTTTTGGCTCGGCCTTCACTTCTGGTTTGGCATCGGCCTTCACATCTTCTTCATCGCTTGTAGGCTTGAAAGGAGAGAGGTCAGCTTTGCGAAGATTGATTACATATGCTTCGTATTCAGGCCTTGCATTTTGCGAACTGGTATTGGCCCAGCCGCTGCCCAGCGCGAGTTCCGTGCTGGCCAGGAAATATAAATGTTTGCTGTCACGGTCCCAGGCTGGAGAGAAAGCATCAGCAAATGAATTGGTGAGTTCATGAACTACCTTGGTTTTAACATTCCAAGCTTTGATTCCACGGAACATATTGCTGCCGGTTTTGGTGTAGGCCAGCCACTGCCCATCAGGACTCCAGGTGAGGCCCATATCGCCTCGTTCAATGTTTACCCCACCTACATCTGCCGTAGTGATATTTCCCGTGCTGAGTTCCACCACTCGAATGCGTACGTCATCATCTGCAAATGCGATGTATTTCCCATCGGGACTCCATACGGGTTCCCAGGCCATCTTGGATTCGCCTATACTAATGCTTCTTGGTTTACCCATACCATCCTGTGTAGCAATCATCAGCGCATAGCCTTTGCCGTTAGCATCAGAAAACCAGGCGATCTCGTTTCCTTTGGGACTCCACAATGGTGCGCGGTCTGCGGCACCAGAACTTTTGGTGATATTACGTACGTCTCCGTTTTCAACGGGTACCGTAAAGATTTCTCCACGGGCTTCCATCACGGCGCGTTTGCCGGAAGGGGAAAGGCTGGCGTTGACCACTCGTCTGCTAACATTCTCCCATTTGGTTTCTGCCCAGGGGAAATCGCCCACTACCTGGATCGCGATGTCTTTGCTGTTCTTGCCACTAAGGTCTATCTGATGGAGTTGGCCCTCGTGTTCATACACGAGTGTGTTACCTTGTCCGCTCAACCATTTTACGTCGGCACCTTTGAATTTGGTCAGTTGGTTAAAGCTTCCATTGGATGGTGTGAAGCTCCACACATTGGATACGCCGCCCATCCGGTCACTTAGGAAATATATTTTATCACCCAGCCAGAGTGGTTGAATGTCAGCACTGCGTTGTTCATTAGGGATCAGGGTTTCTGAATAATCCGAAAGATTCAGGATCAGCAGTGGCGTATTTTGTCCACCGCGGTAGGCGCGCCACTCCACATCCCATCGGTCCATTTTATCAATCACGATCTGTTTGCCGTCCGGAGCATAGCTGCCATCAAATCCCCACTGTTTGGTGAGCAGGGTGGAGTTGCCGCCGGTAACGGGGACGGTCCAGAGGCGCATATATGTTGAGGGAGCCGTTTCGCGTTCACTGGAAAACAATACCTGCTTTCCGTCATTGGTCCAGCCCCTGCTGATGGTTGCCGCAGGATGAAAGGTGAGTCGTTTGGGTTCTCCCCCTTTTGCCGAAACGATGTACACGGCCATGTTTCCGCTGCGGTTGCTGGTGAAGGCGATCCATTTTCCATCGGGTGAAAAATGGGGGTCCGATTCCACCGCGGGTGTACTCGTTAGGCGCAGCACGTTTTGACCGTTCAGGTCGGCCACCCAGAGATCAGATCCATAGGTGAAAGCCACTTGGGTAGCGCTAATGGTTGGCTGCCTGAGCAATTTAGTGCTTTGTGCCTGTAGGGCCAGGGAGAAGATGGAAGTTGGAAGTACGAAGAGGATGAAGATGCGAAGGCATCGGTTAAAAAGTCTCATACGTCAGTTTGGAAGTTGAGTGAACAAGTTATTGATTTAAGCAATACATGAACGTTTGAATGGGATGAAAGCTGAAAAATCCGGGACAGGCAGGGGTATGACGCAATGTTAAAGCTTTTGGTTACAGAAGCTGCGGACTTGCGGATTTGAACCGCAAACAATATATTTAGGATAGACTTATGTTTATGCAGTGGAAAAACACCTTTAAAGTTCTTGCTGTTATCAATGGCCTGATCTTATTCTCGCTCTTTATGCTTGTCAAAACCAACTATATAGATATTGGTTTTTTAGATTCCAACGTATCTACCCAACAGGTTGTTGAAAATAGTATTTCGTTGTCTCCCGAAATACCAATAGATACGCTGCCAAAGATGGACAGTGTCAAATTAGATTCCATCGCGAAAAGAAATATGCGGCTTTTAGGTTCCAAATCAGGTGTGTTGATTGACATTCCGACTAAAACGGAGAAGAAAAAAAAAGACACTGTTCGTAAAAAGAAAACAACCAAACAATGAGTTGGATTCAATCTCTGCTTTTTACGGGACTAAGTTTGGTCTTTCTTGCCCTTTTGTTTATACCCCTGGAAAAGGCTTTTCCCGCGAAGCCGGGGCAGCAGTTATTCAGAACCGGATGGAACTTAGACTTGGCTTATTTCGCCGGGCAGTATTTGCTTTGGAGTGGTTTAGTATTAAAAGGGTTGGATTGGATTGAAAAGGGTGTACGCCCTTACCTCGCGTCTGGAATTCAGGAATCCATTTCCGCACAACCCATCTGGCTACAGGCGATTGAAGTGTTATTGCTAAGTGATATGCTTGTTTACTGGGGACATAGGCTTCAGCACAAATGGGATTTTCTGTGGCGGTTTCACAAGGTCCATCATTCTGCGGAGCACCTTGACTGGTTGGCGGCTCATCGCGAGCATCCTTTGGATTCCATCTACACGATGGGGCTGATCAATCTTCCTGCTATTTTGATGGGCTTTGATTTGAATGCATTGGTATTGATCGTTGCATTCAGGGGAGTATGGGCCATTTACATTCATTCAAATGTTCGGTTGCCGTTAGGGCCTTTGAAAGTATTGATAGGATCACCTGAATTGCATCATTGGCATCATGATAAAGAGCGCGACAGAGGGAACTATGCAAATATTTCTCCATTGATGGATGTCATTTTCGGGACTTATGTTTGTCCGCCGAAGGAACCGGATGCATTCGGAATTAAGGAAGATTTTCCCAAATCATATGTTGGCCAGATGGTTCATCCCATGATTCCTGGAATCGTTAGACGATGGCTGCATGCAAGAAGATTTAAGGCCTGGATATTTTTGATTCTCCTTGGAATAACGACAGGAAACTTGAAAGCACAAACCCTGATAAGGCCCTTGGAAGAGCTCATCAACAGACAAGACCCCGGTTTACCATTAGTGATAGAGTGGATGAAAGAATCTAAAAGAAAAATTGAAGTGTTGCCTGTGGATACGCTTATATCTGGCCCGGCACTTCATCAGCTTCAGGTAACCACAAGGTCTCCGATGGGAGCTATCGTGTATGGTACTGGTGGAATCCTTGTGGATCACGGATGGATAAGGATTTTGGGCGGAGGTAGTGCGAAGCTGACCAGAACACTAGCCAGTTGGAATCAGGATAAGACATTTGAACAAACTGGTAAGGCACCTGGGTATCTGTTTATCGCAGATGATGCTATAGGAGGTTTTTTTGCACTCAATGGCGGTTCTTTGGGAAAGGATCTCGGCAAGGTATATTACCTGGCTCCAGAATCCCTTGAGTATGTGCCTTTGGATATCAGTTATACCGAATTTCTCTTACTATGTTTTCAGGGCGATCTCGAACTGTTTTATGAAGGGTTTCGATGGAAGAACTGGATTCAGGACGTTTCTTCACTTTCGCCGGACAGGGTGTTTAATTTTTATCCTCCTATGTGGTCGAAGGAGGGGAAAGATCCCTCAAAAGCATCAAGAAGAGATGTGCCTATCCAGGAGCAATATCTCCTTAACATGGACATGCGCAGGCAACTTGGTATAACAAAGTAATTTGACCGTACAAATCCTTTTTCAATGAGATTCTATTTAATCTTTTTCGTTTTACTTTCTGTTGAGGCCTTTGCAAATGACGGTGCATTTTATGCTGCGGGCAATCAACTGATACCTATACATGAAACCAGTGTTTCCGTGAAAAAGGAGATACTATCGATGAAAAAGATGAACAATGAGTACGTTGATGTAACGGTATATTATGAGTTTTTTAATCCAGGCCCGGAAAAGACGATTACTGTCGGCTTTGAAGCGGGTACGCCTTTAGGTGATGTTGATGGGACGCCCCGAAACGGCCAGCATCCTTACATCTATGATTTTACCGTGATGATGAACGGAGGATTTCTGAAGTATGATATCGCTTATGTGAATGATTCGCTTTATGAAGAAAAAGGCGTGGTCAAGTCCAGAAAGTTGGAGGAGGTCTTGAAAAGTATCGATAATGAAAATGCTATTGATTTTGGATATGTCTATCATTTTAAAGCAAGGTTCAAGGCTGGATTGAATGTCGTCCGACACACTTATCGTTACAAAGTGTCTAACTCCATTGAGACCCTGTATGATGTAGAGTATGTGTTGACGGCAGCTAAACGATGGGGGAATAGGCAAATTGATGACTTTACCCTGATCTTGGATATGGGAAATTTTGAGAGTTTTAATCTTGAGAAATCATTTTTCGCGGATAAAAAAGACTGGCTTCTTACAGGTATTGGGAAGTGTACGGATACCTTGTTGACAATGCCTCGCATTGAGACGGGGAAATTACTGCGCTTCCATATCCGAAATGGGATGGCCGTTTTTCAAAAGAAGAATTTCAAGCCAATGGGTGAGTTACGCCTCTATGCAGAGCGATTTATTGTTGAGGGCCGCGATAAGAATTATTTGAATTTTTCTATCGACTATTATCGGGAAGGGTATGATGAAACCGCTGATCCCTTCTTGCGGAAAGTGTATCGTAATCTGCCCTTCGCGCGCCGCGGTTATATTTTTCAGTCGGCAGACTTGCAGTCGTTTTTTGACAAGATGGATTGGTATATGCCTGATCCGAACTACCAGCCGGATGTAGAAATGTTGGATGATAGAGAGAAAAAATGGATTCTGCGATGGAAATGAAGAAGTTTTTTAAACGAACAGTATGAGAAAAATCTTGATCTCCCTCTTGGTGCTATTATTTAACCATCTTTATGCTCAGGTTCTGGAAGAAGAACAATTCGACAAGGAGCCTCAAGACCTTTTCGAGCTAAATGTAAATGGGAGAACTTTTCAGATGGTTGAAGGGAGGGTTCTAAAGATCGACAGTCTGATTCGTCCGCAGATGCACGTCTTATTATTGCCAGAAAAGAAATTCGAAAACAGCTTCTGTTCTTTTCAATACAACCGGCGCATGTATTTTGGCTACGAAGCAAATGGAGACGTTCGTACATGGACTTTAAATGGGCCTAATGCTTCAATAATGTTGTTTGATTGGCCGATTGCAGGAAATCTTTTTGATCTTGCAAAAGCTGCAATAAGTAAATTTCCACAAGCAAATTGTACCGTTTCCGACACTACGGTAGAATTTGGGGGCCGCACACTTAGAGGAAAAGTAATCGATATTGAAATGCCTAACCAGCATATACGTCAAGAGTATTACACCGTTGAATTTGTCAAAGGAGGTGGTGGCTACATACTTTTAGAGGACGTGATGTTTGGCAATTACCATTCCTGCGAATACACCAGATTTTTAGATCGTTTTCAAGCTTCGCTCATTTTTAAAGCTAAAGTGAAACGATAAGTTTTGACGATTGATGTACAATCATTGCTAACTTGCCTATATGAGATGGCTTAATTCATTCACACTCCTTCGTCTCACTGTTGCATTCATCCTGATCATGCACAGTGTTCCCGGCATGTTCAATGGCGGGATTGAAACCTTTGGGAAGCTTTACCTTGATGCAAAAGGCTTTGCTCCGTTGGGTATCTATATCGCATGGGCCATTAAACTCTCACACGTGGTAGCAGCTTTGTGTTTGTTGATCAATAGGTATGTACGTCTCGCAGCCTGGGTAACTATTTTCATCCTCATTTCCGGCATCGTTATGGTGCATGCACTAGAGGGCTGGTATGTAGTTGGCGGAGGCAGAAATGGAGTAGAGTTTAATATACTGCTCATAGCAGTTTTGCTGTTTGTCGCATATCCTGGAGGTTTTGTCGCAAGATCCACTACTCAATAAAGGGGTTAACTATTTTCAAGACATTAGGTTCATTTAAAATTCACAGTTTATGGCTTTAAGCTGGATTTTGAACATATTGTTGTTCTATGCAATTTTAGTGGTCGTAAATATTCTCGCACCTTTTCTTGGATTGAAGTTCGACAGCGGCCCGGAGCCGAGGTTGTCATATGCCCCACCCGGATTCATTATTCCCGTTGTTTGGTTTGGTTTGTTTGCATTACTGGGCATTGCACGGTATTACCTCATCCAGTCAGGACACAAGTCATTTCAGTGGTGGTTATATGGACTTGCATTTTTATGCGCGGCGTATGCATGTTATACTTTAGGCCTTTCTCAGTTGACCCGGGTGTCTGCGCTGTGGTTTGGATTAATCGAAAATATTGCTGTCATCATTTTTGCGGCTTTTGTAGTGTATAAGCTTTTTCCTGTTAATAAAACGGCGGCCTATCTTACCATTCCTGTGATCATTTGGACCGCTTTTGCGAGCATCATCGTTTTAGGAGAAATGCGATTGGATAAGCTGATCTAGGTTTTATTACTGGCATTTCCAGGCTTTCGCGTCCATTTTCAGCGCTCAACATTTTCTTGTCAATAAAACGATCAGATTGATTTTAAACTGCCGTATGACAAGCCACCGCTTCAACATTGTTTTTGTAATTTTACCTTCATGAGTTGATCTATGAACTCAAAAAAGCTGTTTGTTTGGATCATGTGACGGTAGGATAAAACAAATATTCATATTTAAAATGAGTGTTTTTAGCGCATTAAGCAGTAAGAGTCTGGCTACATATATTGTCTGTATAGCTTTTCTGGGCACACTTTTACTTTGGGGAGGTGATTCATTTGGTCAGACTTCTGTTGCTTCAGTATCTGGAATTGTCAGAAGCAAGATTGACAAAAAGGTTATGCCTTTTGTCAGTGTGTCGCTGAGAAAGGAAAAGGATAGTACTGTAGTCATTGCTACGGTGACGAATGAAGAAGGCAGATATTCATTTTCAAAAGTTCCTTCAGGTGCTTATCTGCTTGAAGTATCATCGGTTGGATTTGAATCAAGTTGGCAGAAACTCTTTGTTGGCGGTGCTGCAGATTTTCTAAATATCAATTCAGTTGACCTTGTACCCAATGCTTCATCTCTGAATGAAGTGGTTGTATCTGGGAAAGTCAATGAAGTAGGATCAAAGCTGGATCGAAAGTCATATGCGCTGAAGGATAATCTTGTACAATCAGGTGGATCTGTATTGCAAGCACTGCAGAATTTACCTGGCGTAACCGTACAGGAAGGACGAGTCCAATTGCGTGGAAGCGACAAAATAACCATTCTGGTTGATGGCAAACAAACAGCTATCACTGGTTTTGGAAGCCAGTCTGGCTTAGAGAATATACCTGCTTCTGCTATCGAAAGAATTGAAATCATTAATAACCCCACTGCTAAATTTGATGCCAATGGAAGTGCCGGGATTATCAATATCATCTACAAAAAATCCAGAAAGGAAGGATTTAACGGGAAGGCGTCTTTAGCTGCGGGCCTCGGGTCATTATGGGTGCGTAACGAGAATCTGCCTATTATCAGGCCTCAATACACTTTGACACCCAAAATCAATCCGGGATTAACGCTGAATTATCGAAAAAAGAATATCAACATATTTTTTCAAGGCGACTACCTCTATACGGAAACCCTGAATAAGAACGAGTTTGTAACCCGATACTACGATAATGGCGATACGATTCAATCCCAATTGAAACGAAACCGAAATACCCATTTCATTACCATTAAATCTGGCGCAGATATTGAAATTGATGACCGAAATTCAATAACGATATCCGGTTTGTTTGGCAGTGAAAAGATCATTGATAGGGGTGATCAGCCATTCTATAGTGGTGATCTCAAGGATCAGATTCGTCTTTGGCAGTTTTTAGAAGATGAGTTGAAGACCACATATATGGCTACAGTCAACTACCAGCATAAATTTAAAGAAGCCGGACATTCATTATCAACGGGATTCAATTATACTTTTCATCGCGAGGATGAGAAGTATTTTTACGATAATTATCTTCCCGGTTCTGTTGGTACTGATGCGTTCAAGCTATTGTCTGATGAGCAGGTTTTCGACTTCAATATAGACTATGTTCGTCCTCTGAAATATGGCCGGATTGAAACAGGTGTAAAGATTCGCCAACGGGGAATTCCGACGAACATGATGTTTATGCCAGGGCAGAATTCAGTGATTGACAGTAGTGCAGGAGGGAAGGCAACGTACAATGAGTTTATTCCTGCTATCTATGGAAACTATGTTTTTGAAGCCCGAAAATGGGATGCCGAACTTGGACTCAGATTTGAATATGTGAAGATCCAGTATGATGTGAACCCAGGTCACCCCGTGTACTCAAGCAGCGGGTATTCATATACCCAACCCTTTCCCAATTTCAGACTGGGATACAAGATCGATGATCATCACAAGCTGTCTTTTTTCTTTAACAGGAGGGTTGATCGCCCCAATGAAGTGGATATCAGGATATTTCCGAAGTATGATGATGCTGAGATCATCAAAGTTGGTAATCCCGGCCTCCGGCCCCAGTTTACTAATTCTGTAGAAATCGGGTTTAAGAAAAGCTGGGCCAACGGATCACTATTTGGAGGAGTCTATCATCGGTTTGCCGATGGAACCATTACCCGGATTTCGACCATCGTTCCGGGAAGTCCTTTGATCTATGCGGTATTTCAAAATGCTGGAAAAAGCTATAATACTGGATTTGAATTCATTTGGTCTGAAGCAGTTTCCAAAACGATTTCATTTTCCTTAAATGGAAATATATATCGTAATACCATAGATTCATTTTCTGTTCTTAGTCTTTACCCAAGGCCAACTTTTTTTTCAGCCCAGAAACAGAAGGCTGTATCAGGTAATGTGAAACTTAATGCAAACTTTCGTCTTTCAGGGAATACGGAGCTTCAGGCAACGATTGTTTATCTGGCGCCAGATGTGATTCCCCAGGGGAGAATCGAGCAGCGTTTTTCTGTGGACCTGGGTGCGAAGAAAATCATTCAAAAAGGGAAAGGTGAAATTTTCGCAAATGCTACTGATTTGTTTAATACACTGGTGATCGACAAGCGGATAGAGGGAAATGGGTTTTACTACGTCAGTGCAGATTATTATGAGACGCAGGTAGTAAGGATGGGCTATAGTTATAAATTCTAGGGATAGTAGAATCTCTACATTTTTAAATCGTTTTCTATTGTTACGCTTAATATTGAACTGACGGCGCTGTTCAATAAAACGTTAAAGCATTTCCGTTCTTTTGCATAGATCAGTATTTATTTGTCAATTCGCTTGATCGCCAAGCAACTGGTTTATATATGAAAACACACTGGAAACTTTTTTTTATCGCCCTGTTTATTTTTGTTCACAAAGACCTTCAAGCCGAATATTCGTACCTGAAATTATCTCAGGTGATTAGTATGTCTGACTATTGTGCAATGGGTACTATTGTGAAGCTTGATCAAAACTATTTCTTCCTTAAGGTGGAAAAATATGTTTTTACTTCACTGCCTTATGATACGTTGAAGATCCGGCGATTTCAGGACTGGTCCTGCGGTCAGCGAATAAGTCCATATGCCGTAGGTCAGAAGGAGTTGGTTTTTTTCTTGAAATCCAATGAGAAGATCCCTGAGTTTGATTTTATCCTATACGGGGGCGGAGGGGAATCCGAATTGCAGATAAGAAAAGATTCAGCTTACTACCAGAGAAGGTTTAATCTCACGGAGAGATATTCATTGCATGCACTGCTTGATGTTTTATGTGATGCGCTGGACTTCAAGGTACAACATCAAGGCAAACCACATTCCCAGATTCAGGAATTACTGCGGAGTTTTCAGTCAAAGTCCGCTATGCACCAACAATTGATTACCAACGAGAAGTTTAATTGGACAGGAGAACCTGATCTTCGCGGAGGGGCTATAAGTTGTTCACTCGAACTGCAGGTTTTGTTTCGAAATACCCCTAATCGTGTTTACATTAAAGGCGATGACATCCTTTTCCTGAGTATGATGGAAGGCGAGGTAGAGGAGAAGGAGAAGTATTACCTGGTCACGCCTCACGACAAGGATGATTTTGCGTATCTCAACATATATCGAAAGGAAACAGAAGGACTAGTGCCTAATGAATACAGGAGACTATTCGATATACTTGATCTTCCTGAACCCGATTTGATTTTGGACAATGGCGGTACGGATTCACTCGTTCATTATCCTCCAAGGTATATTTCTGCAAAACATATATGGCGTAATGCCCTTAGTGATGGTGCGTATCCTTACCAGGTTCTAGCATACACAATTACCGTACAGTCAGGTAATGCAGTATTCACGAGGAGGTTGGCATCTACCTATTTCACACCGGAAGTAATCAATCGGATGGAGAAGCTTCTTGATGGAGACCTTATTTCCGTAACCGATGTGCAGGTTTTATATCCAGATGAGACTGTACATTATCTGAAAGGACGTCGTTTTCTTTATTGCCCGTATCCTCCAGACAATTAACTGATTCACAAGTTGTTCTTACGGAAGGTCTTTTTATTGGATTAGATGATCATACGATCCTGGTAGGTTTTTGCAATGAAATTTTAACAATTGCGTTAAACCTATTTACAATGCCAGCGTCCAATCGGGACAAAAAATCGATCCATGAAACCATTATTTGTATCTTTGATCCTTGTACTATTGGCCAGTTGTTCAAAGAATGACACCCCTGCGCCTACCCCTGAAACCCTGTATTTCCCTCCAGTGAGCGGAACCGCATGGGAGACGAAAACCCCATCGAGTCTTGGCTGGAATGAGGCTAATATCCCAGCTTTGAAAGAATACCTGGCCCAAAAGAATTCAAAATCCTTCATCATTCTGGTCAATGGCCGGATCGTAATGGAGGAGTATTTTGATGGACATACACCCACCACAACCTGGCAATGGAATAGTGCCGGTAAAACTTTAGCAGCCACTGTCACAGGTATCGCACAGCAAGAAGGCTTGCTCTCCATCAATGATAAGGTGAACAAACATCTTGGGAATGGCTGGACTTCAGAGCCATTGGCTAAAGAAAACCTGATCAACGTTCGTCATCTGCTGACGATGACCACTGGTTTGAACGATGAGTCTGAGCTCGTGATCAAACCCAATCTGACTTATCTCGCAGATGCGGGTACGCGTTGGAGTTACCATAATGTTTTCCAGAAACTGATGGATGTAACGGCAGCAGCCAGTGGACAAGAGTTTGAATCATACTTCAATGCGAAGCTGAAGAACAAGATTGGTATGGAAGGCTTTTGGAACTTTGGCACCATCTTCTACATCTACCATAGCAATACCCGCAGTATGGCACGCTTTGGCCTGCTGGCCCTGAATCAGGGCAAGTGGAACAATGACCAGGTGGTAAATACGGCTTTCTTCAACGAAGCCACCAATACTTCACAGGATATCAACCCTTCCTATGGCTACCTTTGGTGGCTGAATGGTAAGGCCAAGTACATGGTTCCCGGTGGTCAGACGGTTTACCCAGGGACCCTGGTGCCAAATGCACCCGCGGACATGTATGCAGCTATGGGTGCATCAGATCAGCGCATCTATGTGATCCCTAGTAAAAAAATGGTGGTGGTAAGGATGGGTGAAGCTTCTAATCCTGATGATCCCAATTTCGCAGTTTCCGGATTCGACAATGAATTATGGGGAAAGTTGAACACAGTCATCAAATAATTTATCTAATCTGAATACCGATGTCCGGCCTGAATCCATGCCATAATCTTGTTTCGCTCTGTTTCCGGAATTAAACCGGCTTGTGGCATGGGTGAAGGGTCGCCATCAACGGCTCTTGCTTTGATGCGGTCCCAGTATTGCAGAATATCACAGTCCCTGGTCCAGTCGAGACCTGCCTGAGGATTTACTCCGCTATGGCATTGTATACAGTTGTTGAAAAGGATGCGTCTCACCTCAAGAAATTTAGGCCCGGGTGTAATCGTGGATATGTCCAAGCCTCCACAATTATTTGTAGGTTCAAACGCTTTTTTACTACAACTGCATAGCAATAGTAGTGTAATCAACAATCCATTATATTTACTTCGGTGTTTCATCGGTTAGCGTCTTCATGAATGCCACAATAGCTTTCTTATCTGTCTTGGATAGAATGAGTGAATCAAATGGCAGGGTCTGAAAAGGGAGTTCGATGCCGAGCCCTACACCGCCACCCTTGTGGTAAAATTCAACAACTTCATCCAGTGAAGTATACACGCCGTTGTGCATGTATGGTCCTGTTTTCTCTGCATTCCTCACCGTTGGTGTTTTGAATGCAAATGCAAGTTCTGCAATGGGATTGATACGATGTCTTCCTGAATCTGGATCGATGATTGCCTTTGACCAGATCGCTTTTTGAGGCACCCCTATGATCTCTGATTCCGATTTAGTGTACCAGGGCGGGATATTTCCGTTGAACAAGGGAATGAAGTGGCAGGTGGCACATTTTGCTTTACCGGCGAATAAAGTGAACCCATACTTTTCCTCCTGCGTAAGTATTTCTTTTTTCCCTTTCATGTATTGGTCCCACCTTGAACGGAAAGGCCTCAGGGAACGCACATATGCACCGATCGCATTTCGCACTTCATAACCACTGAATTTCTCAGATCTTGGAAAGGCTTTTCGGAATGCACTACCGTAGCTGGTATCTTTTGTCAACATCAGTACAATGGCACTGTCGCTGAAATTGAATTCATCTTTGTTTGAAAAAACCTGGTGCACCTGATCCTCGAGGGTGGTGGAACGAAGATCATAAAACTGATGGCTTTGCATTGCTGCGTACATGAGTCCGGGTGTGTTACGCTGCGGACTGCCACCATGAACAAAATTTTCTGCCTTTGTCTTTCCATCGGTAAAGAAAAGTTCAGGACGATGGCAGCTTCCACAGCTTAGTTTTGTAGATGCAGACAGATGCTGATCATAAAAGAGTCTTTCGCCAAGAGCAAGTTTGTCCGCATTGGTTATCCCTTCTGCATAAGTGGTGTAGTAATCAGGATTCCATCCCTGGCCCTTCATGATATCATCCAATGTACCCCGGAAAGGTTTTGTTACGAGGCTATCGCTTTTGTCTGCATTGATGCTATTGGCAAGATTCAGACTCAAAGGCATGAGGTGGTCTGATATCAATGCCAGCCGGTCCATCGTTTCAAAATCTCTGTCTGATTGCAGGAAAGCAATGGTTGATTCCATCTGTTTTTCCCAATTGGCTGTTGCCTCATCTCCGTAGAATGCTTTTTGAAACTGACTGATTCCTCTGAGTGCTGCGATGGTTTCGGTAATGGAATGAAGGCTGATGGGAGAATCAAAGCCCGTGATCCCCAACGTAACGATCCTGATCAGCTCATGCTGCACCATTTCCGCAGCATGTTGAGGTAGGATGGTTGTGGCCGGAATATTCGCAAGAATAAACTTCAGGTCGGCCTGCAGTAGCCTGATCTCTTTTTGTAGTTCCGCACGGTTGCTGTCTGCAGGTTCAGTAAAAAGATATTGTTCCATGACCTGAAATCCATGCGGAGGCCACACCTGTCCGTCTTCGGTTTTGACATCGGGCAATGCAGGTCCGTTGATTCTTTTGGTAAGCCCCTGGAAGTAGTACTCAATAAAGAGTTCGGATTCTTTATAGTTGAGTCTGCTACTGAAAAAGATGGATCTCAAAGAATCTATAGATTGACCGTCACCAATTGCTTTATGTAGCGTATCCAGTTCACTGACAAGACTGGTGATCTTCTCCCGCATTAGTTCACTGGCAGCCATCGGGCCATATTCCTTTCTTTTTGAACCGCAAGAGATCAGAAGAAGGATCAAGAAGAACAGGGAGCTGTTAATAGTATAATTGCGTAGCATAATCGGTTTACATAAAAACAACCCCCGGTCAGAACAACCGGGGGTAAGGAATGGTTAAGGAGTCACTAGCGAGGTACGCCTTTGAGGATCAGGGTTTGTCCGCCTGATTTATAGGCCTGAACTGAGGTTGCTTTACTGGGATTTAAAAATTTATCGCCTTCTACCCAAGTATGGGCATGGATGTTAATGATGAATACATCAGGCTCACCGATGATGTCAGAGATATCGATCATGGCCCCATGTTCCCAGGTTGCGAAACGCTGGTCATTTGCGGGATTGAATTTTGTGCCACCGAGGGTTTTATTTTTCAGATCCAGCATTCTTCTTTTGGTGCCTGTAGCAATATTATACTGCCAGATCAATGAGTTGTGTGAAGCACCGGGGAAGAATGAATCGCCATCTTCCTGGATGTATACATAGTTGTTGGTTACGCAAAGGTTGTCCGGATTGATCACTTCCTGTCCTGGGTTCAAGTCTCCATCTTCTATAATTTCCAGCTTACCAGTAAGCGGAGAAGCTGCATCCATTTTCAAGCGATACACCCGTCCCCAATAGGTCTTCTCTGGTTGTCCGCTTACGCCGGTTGCCACAAAGTAAACTTCCCTTCCATTGGTACCGCCACCTTTACGATAGTCGAGGTCTTCAACCCTTGCAAACTGAATCGACTTCAGTGAACTGTTCAAACCTTCAATCTCTGCTCCGGTAAGATTTTTGGCATTGGGTACCTCAACAAACTCCACATCGTAAGTATTGCCCTTGGTCATGTTGGTTTCGATCTGATTGAGATTGGTTCTTCTCAGCACATACAATTTACCGTTATCCAGATCGCCCGGCACATCTGAAACATACAGGTATACCTGACCGTTACCAGCATCTTCACCGAGGATGATCACTGTTTTACCAGTGTACGCATCTTTAGGAAGGGGAACCGCGTTTTCACCGCTAAACTTACCAAGTGCGGGCTTTACACGTGTTGCGTTAGAGGGTTCAGCAGCAGCGATGGGGTCGATTGCATGCGTCATTGCATTCACATTGCTCTCGCCAGTTGAAAGAAACACTGGTTTAGGAAAGCCGTGTTCCTCAGGCGTGGCAAGGCTTCCGGAACAAAGTCTGAACAGTCCTCCATCTGTGTTAACGATGTATTCACCTTTTACAGGATTTAGTTTTTTATCGAGGTAAACCCTTGAAATAGCATAGGTATTTTCATGGTTGGTAACCATGATATATCCGGTACCATCTGGGTTTCTAAGGAAACCCTGACCATCAGGCGCACCACCATACACAAAGTTTGGATAACCCGGAATAGTATCGCTGGTGCTGATCAGCGTATATGCAGAAACACCGGAGAATGCTGGGTCTAATGTCACAAAAGACTCTGCATTGGAGCGGTTTTTGAATTCCGGTTTTTCTACTACCGTGGTTTCTTCATTGTTTTTTTCGCAGGCCATCGTTAACATAGACAGCACCGCAATAGATAAGGTCAGTTTTCTCATTTTGTCAGATTTGAAATGCAAACCTCTTACCGGAATGTTACTGCAAAATGAAATTGGTATGACCAGCCTGTTAACAGATTGCTACCGCAATATGAACGCTGTTTTACTTTTGACAGGGAAACTGCTTATATTGAATAAACAATTATTAACATGAACGTCCGCGTAGCAAAATATCTAATGGTACTCGTTACACCGTTGCTGGTGTTGGTCTCACTGACTGGAAGCCATTGGCTCACCTTTCTTGCTCCGTTGGTGTTGTTTGGTTTGTTACCACTGCTTGAATTGTTTACGGATGGGTCAACAGATAATCTAACCGCGATGGAAGAGGAGATGGCAAAAGCTGACCGCCGTTATGATATGATACTATATGTGTTGGTGCCTCTTCAATATATACTCCTGGTTATTTTCCTGCTAAGGATAAGCCAGGGCAGTTTAAGCACACTGGAAACCACGGGACTGGTTTTATCTATGGGTATGGCTTGCGGCATCCTCGGCATCAATGCCGCGCATGAACTTGGGCATCGATCTACCGGATACGAGCAAACAATGAGCAAGATGTTGTTGCTGACTTCGCTCTACATGCACTTCTTTATTGAACACAACCGCGGTCATCACCGGCATGTCTCTACGGATGCGGATCCTGCCTCCGCACGGAAAGGGGAGTGGGTATATACTTTTTATTTCCGAACCATCATTGGCAGTTGGTTCTCTGCGTGGAAACTGGAGAAGGAAAAACTCAATAAGCAGGGCCGTGCTTTTTGGAGTTTTCACAATGAAATGCTCCGCTTTCAAATGATACAGATCGCATTGCTAGTAAGCATCGCCATTGTTTTTAATCTTCAGACGATGCTCTTGTTTGCGTCTGCTGCGTTCATCGGTATTTTGCTCCTGGAAACCGTAAACTATATTGAACACTATGGCTTACGGCGTAAACTCGTTAACGGAAAGTATGAGCGAACCATGCCGGTTCACTCCTGGAATTCAAACCATCCATTGGGTCGGTTAATGCTCCTTGAATTGTCAAGGCACTCAGACCACCACTACCAGGCCAGCAGGAAATACCAAATCCTCCGGCACTTTGACGACAGTCCGCAAATGCCAACGGGTTATCCGGGGATGATCATTCTCGCACTATTTCCGCCCCTCTGGTTTTATGTGATGAACAAACAGGTTCATCAGTTTCAGGAAAGCCAGCAGGGAGCCATTTTGGGCTGAGCGGAAAAAACTACATTAGGGTGAAAATTAATTGTCATGTCATCTAGCAAGATCACCATTCAGGCGCAGATCGCCGCACCGATAGAGAAAGTATGGAAGTACTGGACAGCACCGGAACATATTACCCAATGGAATTTTGCCGATCCTAGCTGGCAGTGCCCCTGGGCCGAAAATGACCTTCAGCCCGGTGGTGTTTATAAAGCCAGGATGGAAGCAAAGGATGGCAGTTTTGGGTTTGAGTTTGAAGCTGTCTATGATGAAGTGAAGTTCCCTTCAACGATTGTGTATACGATGGGCGACGGCCGAAAAGCGTTTACCGAGTTGGTAGAACAGCAAGGAGGAACTAAAGTGACTACCCTGTTTGATGCCGAGGAGGAAAACCCAATTGAATTACAGCGCGCGGGCTGGCAGGCGATTCTGGATAATTTTAAACACTACACGGAAACAAACTAGGATTTCTGCCATTGCTACACCTTTGATGCCAATGGTGGATATCCTCCATGCGAATAAACAAAATTGCACATCTTGCAGGATGAATCTGCAGCAGTAAATCTTGCGGATCAGGTGATTTATGAAGCAACTACGCAAAGGGATTTTTTTTGGAAATACAGACAGGAAAATTTCCCTGCATGGACTAACCATCACCGAGACGGACTACGTTCATGAATATGTAGACTGGCATTATCACGAGTTGCCCTATTTTACTTATCTGTTACAAGGGCAATTACTGGAAGCTAGTCGCAGGAACAGTTTTCAATGTATGGCAGGGGATGTGCTGTTCCATAACTGGCATGATGCCCACTATAACCGGAAACCCGGTGGTACAGCACGTGGTTTTCATGTTGAGATCGATGCCGTTTGGCTTCAACAATATGATATCTCCCTTGATAAAATGAGCGGTGCCTACTTGTTGAAAGATCCAGAACTAATGATCAGGATGGGCAGGCTGTACAGGGAATCATACCAACACAATGCAGACCTGCAACTGGGATTAGACGAAGCCCTGATAAGTGTACTGCATGGGATGAATGATGCCGAAACGAGGATCTGTCTTCAAAAACCTACATGGGTAACCAGGGTTGAGGCGTTTATCAGAGACCGCTATTCTTCTTCTTTAACCTTGCAGATGCTTGCGCTGGAAGGCGGCATTCACCCTGTTCATCTTTGTCGTGATTTCAGTAAATATTTCGGTTGCACTACCACTGCATATATCCGAAAGATACGTGTTGAGCATTCCCTCACTCTGTTGCATAGTAGAGACCTTAGTTTATCGTCGATTGCCTATCACTGTGGTTTTGCGGACCAAAGTCATTTCATAAGGGCTTTCCAAGCGCAGCTAGGG
>JBASZQ010000021.1:0-15662 GCA_049661025.1 Chitinophagaceae bacterium
AATCCTCCTACCCGATAAATAACCAGTTCCCCATTTTCCATACCAATGATGGTTGACTCCATCCCTATCGTGCAGGTACCTCCATCCAGGATATAAGGGATCTTCCCCTGAAGGCCGTCATACACATGCTGCGCTGTCACTGGGCTAACATAACCGAATGGATTGGCCGATGGGGCAGCCAGCGGAAAGGGAAGGGCGCGGAGCAGTTCCAGTGCCATGGGGTGCGCTGGAATGCGAATCACAACTTTGTCGGAACCATGGGTGATGATATCCGGCACCAGGTTGGTCCTTGGCAGGAGAAAACTGACGGGGCCAGGTGAAAATACATCTGCAATTTTACGAAGCGTCTCTGGTATCTCAGTAACGTAAGGTGCCGCTGCATCCAGACTGGGCAAGTGCATGATCAGCGGGTTGAACCGGGGCCTCTGCTTGGCTTCAAAAATCCTTGCAACGGCTTCGCCATTGGTGGCATTTCCCGCGAGGCCATACACCGTTTCTGTAGGGATGGCCACCAGCTCGCCCTGAATCAGGAGGTCAACTGCGCGGGAAATGTTTGTGCCAATGGTTGTTATCACATTGCAAAGATAACCAAAGGCAATACAATCTGCCGAGTGGCTTTTGATTACCTGCTCAAGGCCTATTTAAACAAGCCAGAACCATATACATCCTTTTTTGTTTCTTTGAGGCATGAAGAAAAGCTGGATCCTTTTTACTACCCTTCTCATCGGCCTCAACACATCAGCACAAATCACACCTGTCGGCTTTCAGCCGAAGGAGTACATTGATTTACTTGACCTTGGTGCAAAAAGTTACGCCGGTAAAGACAGCTGCAATACCGCAATCATGTTATACCGCTCGCCGGAAGTGGGACTGAAGAATATTTTTGACGTTTGGCTGCGGGCAGACCAAACTGCAGTCATTTGTATCAGGGGAACTGTTCAGCACACGAGCAGCTGGCTGGAAAATTTCTATGCAGCCATGACACCGGCCATCGGAAAAATCCAGGTTAATGACAGTACCACCTTCACGTACAAATTTGCCGAGGACCCAAAGGCCGCCGTGCATGTGGGTTGGACAATCGGGCTGGCACATATGGCGCCCGAAATGGTCATTCAAATCAAAAAACTCTACTCGGAAAAGAATGTAAAGAATATCATCATCTTTGGTCACAGCCAGGGTGGTGCTTTGAGTTTCCTGACCACCTCTTATCTTTATTACCTGCAGCAGGAAGGTGGACTCCCAAAGGATATTTCATTCAGGACCTATTGCAGTGCAGCACCCAAACCCGGAAACCTGTATTATGCCTACGATTATGATTACATCACGCGAAATGGCAAAAGCTATACCATAGTGAATGCGGCAGACTGGGTACCTGAATCAGCATTCTCTCTCCAGACCCTTGATGATTTCAATGCCGTGAATCCCTTTACCAATATTAAACCTGCCCTGAAAAAACAAAAAATGCTGGTGCGTTGGTATTTAAACGGCGTGTATAACAAGCTGGATAAGGGAAGTGCCAAAGCCAACAAACGATTCTCCAAATACCTGGGTAAAAAACTATACCCACAGGTCAAAAAATTCCTGCCCCAACTCAGGGAACCCGTTTACGCTACTTCCATGAACTACATGCGCGCAGGCGTGCCCATTGTGCTCATCACAGATTCATCCTATCACGCCAAGTTCGATAAACCTGCTGACCAGGTATTTCAGCATCATCTCTTTGAGCCTTATGAATGGCTGACGAGGAAGATCTACCTGCAGTAGTGTGGATGCACCCGTCCAATGCCCAATGCCCAATGCCTATTTCACTACCTTATAACACCATCGCAACAACTTCCCTTCAAAATCAAAAGGTGTTGTGCCTCTGGTGATGTCTTTGATTGAACTAGCACTGATCGCATCTTTGTTAAGCACAAAAGTTCGCAGGTTGGTAGAAAAATATAATGTTCCCCCCGTGGTCATTTTCTGCAGGCAAAGATGAATGAGCTCCACATGATCCTGTTGGATGTCCAGAAAATCTTTCATCATCTTGCTGTTGGAAAAGCTGGGCGGATCCAGCACCACCAGGTCAAAACTCTCATCCTTCAAACCGGGTAACACCTGCAGCACGTCGCCTTTGATATATTGATGTGCAGATCCGTTCAGCTTGTTCAGTTGAAGATTGCGTTGCGCCCAATCAATATATGTATTAGATAGATCGATGGAAACAGAACGGGTTGCACCACCGTCTGCAGCATACACCGTAAACGAGCCCGTGTAACAAAACAGGTTCAAAAAGCGTTTGCCTTTTGCTTCTTTGCGCACCATGTCCCTCGTCATCCGATGATCAAGAAACAAACCCGTATCAAGATAATCATGCAGATTAACCAAGAACTTTAACCCACCCTCCCCTACCACTACTTCCTCCCCCTTCTCACTAATTTTCTGGTACTGGCTCTGGCGATCTGCTTTTCTTTCCCTGCGTTTACAAAAAATCCGTTCGCTGGGCGCACCAGTAACCTGCTCCAACATATCTAAACTTGCATCAAGCCAGAAGGCGTAGTCTTCGTCAGACAAGTCATGATTGGCCTTATATTCTGCCACATAGATGGAATCCTCATACACCTCAATGATCAGGGGAAACTCCGGTAGATCGCGGTCATAAAGCCGATAACAACTAATGTTCTGCCGGCGGGCAAGTTTTGCACGATGCTTATACACCTTCTCCAGTCTGTTGCGGAACATCAGGTACTTTCCTTCGGGAACCATGCTGCCAAGATCGAAAAAAATAACCAATTAAGGGCTAAATTTGGGGATGGTCAAGAGACATCAGGTAGACAGGGTGACACTCAAGGAGAACGGTATGCCGGCTTCTTTTGTATTCAGGACCATGGAGCAGATCGAGTCTATGCAACATCCCGGTCAGGCTTTGGAACCCCATCGACATAACTATTATACCATTCTCTGGGTAAGGAAAGGTAGTGGTCTGCACCATATTGATTTCAGATCTTACGATGTGAAAGACGATACCATTTATTTTCTCACACCTGAGCAGGTGCATCATGTGCAAATCAATCCCGGCGCAAAAGGTTTTGTGTTGTTATTCACCCCAGACTTTCTTCATGAACAAGGTTTGTCCCAGCACTGGATCGAAGACACCGGATTCTTCTTCAGGTGTGATGACCTCGCGCCTTTTCATTTGACCGGTGAGATGGATAGCCATGGACTTGAGCATCTTGTGCTTCATATCCAGGAAGAATACATCTCACGCAAACCCTTCTATCTGGATGGGATCGGCTCCTGGCTGAAATTATTTCTCCTGGAATGCAAGCGGTTCTCACAGCAAAGCAGCATACAAGTTGAAACCCGGACACATACAAAGGCCCAGATCGTAAAGCAATTCCGTGACCTGCTGGAAAACCATTACCATGAATGGCATAAAGTGGCAGATTACGCCCGGGAACTGCATATCACGCCCAACCACCTGAACGAGGTGATCTCGGTTGAAACCGGAACCTCCGCGAAAGACTATATCCTGAACCGTATCATGCTGGAGGCGAAGCGATATGCCGGCTTTGCCGATATCACGGCAAAGGAAGTTGCCTATACGCTCGGCTTTGACGACCCCAGTCACTTCAGCAAGCTGTTCAGACAGCAGCAAAACCAGAGCTTTTCCGAATTCAGGGACCACATCCGTAAAAAATACCATTAAGACCATCGTTTTTCAATTGCCGGCTGTGAACCACTGCTGTAATTTTGATGTTATAACATCGAATTCAAAAAACCTGATTATTATGTCAACAGCAACAGCAGCAGCAACAACTACATGGGCGATAGATACCATGCACAGCGAAATCTCCTTCAAGGTGAAACACCTGGTGATCACTACGGTAACTGGAAAGTTCAAGAACTTCTCTGGTAAAGTGGTATCCAGCGGTGATGATTTCGCAGATGCACAGATTGAATTTTCAGCAGACGTCAATAGCATTGATACAGGTGCAGAAGCACGCGATGGTCACCTGAAGGGTGCCGATTTCTTTGACGCGGCCAGCTTCCCTGAGTTGAAGTTTAAAAGCACCAGCTTTACAAAAAGCGGCGACAATTATGCACTGGTTGGTGACCTCACCATCCGCGATGTGACCAAATCTGTAACACTGGATGTAGAGTACCTGGGTACCAATAAAGATCCATTCTACGGTAAAACCAAGGCAGGTTTTGAATTGAATGGTAAGATCCTTCGTAAAGATTTTGGCTTACAGTGGGATGTACTTACGGAAACGGGTGGAGCTGTAGTCAGCAACGAAGTGAAGCTGCATGTGAATGTACAGATCGATAAAGTAGAACTCTAAATTACGCGATACAGTGTTTGCAAGGGAATGATGATGGCAATCACCCACAGGGTGATGAACATGATCTTTTCATTCCGGCTGAGCTCCGCAAGGGGCTCAGTTTTTTTAAGCTCCTGCTCCTGAATGGGTTGACGCTTCCAAAGCCTGAACAAACGCGATGTCAATAGCAGGATCAGTAATGCGAGGATATAGGTTTTGTAGGATACCATGATATAAGTAATCACTGCTGTGGCCAACAGGATAAAAATCGTTTGGAGGGATCGTTGAATCCCAGGGAAAAGAATATTCAGGATCTGGCCTCCATCCATTGGGGCAATGGGGATCAGGTTAAAAAGATTCAGAAGGATAAACATCAAGGCTAGCAAGTAGAAGATATACTGGTGATTGTAAGAGTACAACATGCCGAACATCGTCCCTAACACCAGGCCGGGAATGGGTCCCGCAAACAACACGATGAGCCGCTTCGCAGGTTCCACGGATTCATGTTGACCCGAGACATAAGCGCCTAACATCGGCACAAACAACATTTCAAGATTGCGATATCCGAATGCCCGCATGGCTATATAATGGCCTAACTCATGAAGCACAATCACAAACACCAATAGACCAATGCTGCGCAAATCCCTAAACAGGATATAATACACGGAAACATACAGAGCAAGGCTGAAAAGCGTTCTCAACCAGGGGTTGGATCTGATCATTGAAATCGGTTGATCACCTGGGTGAACTCTTCTTCTGTCACGAGACCTTGCTTACGCCAGACTTCCTTACCTGATTTGTAAAGTATGAAGGTGGGCAGAGCCTCTACTTTTTGCTGATCCATTAGTGCCGTATGTTGTCCGCCATCCACATAACTGATCTGTACTTTCTTATCCATCATCACTTTCAGCTGCTGGATCACGGGTTCCATCTTTTTGCAGGGCGGGCACCAGGTTGCACCGAAATCCACCAGTACCATGGATGCAGCGGATGTCAATTTTGAATAATCATCAGCAGACATCTGCGCAACTTCCTTCAAACCCTCAACAGGCTTGCCTGCACGTTTCCAGGCATTCATTCCGCCTTCAAGGTTGATGGCATTGTATCCTTGTGCGCGCAGTTGTTCCGCGGCCGCTCCACTCCTGGCTCCACTCAGGCAATAAACATATACGGGCTTTGATTTATCCAGATGCTGTGTCCGGTCAGCAAACTGTTGTTTGTTGTTCCAGTCTGCCTGTAAGGCGTTCTTCAGAAATCCGGAGTTGTACTCGCCTATCGTTCGCACATCAAGGACCTGCACATTGGGCTGCTGGATGGCTTTGGAAAAATCTTCAACAGGCAAAGCGGTCTGCGCTGTAGTGTTGCAGGAAGCAGTCAGTAACAGCAACAGAAGAAAAGAAGTAAATCTGGTCATTCCCAAATTTACGATAACTGTCAGAATCAATAGTAGTGAAATTCTGCCGACCGGGGCATCTGCTCAAATACGGTCACAAAAGAATCCGGCGGTGCGGCCATTTTACGCTTATCCATGCTGATCCAGGATCCATCCACCTTGATAACAGCGGAGAGTTCGCCATTCCGCGTGATGGTATGTTCTATGGACCAGCGCAGCATATTTTTTCTTGCGCGGGAAAGATGCAGATCGATCTCCACTTTATCGCCAAACCGGATTTCCTTCCTGAATGTACACTCTTCGCGCAACAGAATCGGTCCGATGCGATGCTCATCCAACGCTTGCGGCGTGATGCCATGTTCTACGAGGAAACACATACGGATGTAGGCCCCTAGATCATAATAACGCGAATGCAGCATATGAAAATTGGGATCAAGGTCTGCCCAGCGAACGTCTATGTTCTTTGTATATAACATCACTTATTGTGAATGTGGCAATTCGGTAATGCGGTGATGCGGCAATGTTGGAAGCGCGGCCGTGCGTTGCCGGCCTGCGAAGAAACACCCGGAGTGACTGCCGGCGCGCCGCTTCGCAGGGCGCGCCTTCCTACATTGCCGCATTACCGCATTGTCACATTGCCGCATTGTATAAGAGTTCATAATACTCATTCGCCATCCGGTTAGAATCAAACTGGAAGCGTACATCACGCATCCCGTTCTTCACCACCTGGCGCCAGGTATCTGGATGATCATAGTAAGCAGGCAGGATCTGTTGTTCCAGAATTTCATACAGTTGTTCAAGATCATAGGCATCCTGATCAATCACACTCATGTTCTCATAATCCACCGGAGGTACCACATACCCATTGTGACCGTGATTGATGAATTCCACTATCCAGCCATCATTGGTGGAGAAATTCACCGCACCGTTCATTGCAGCCGTCATACCACTGGTACCGGATGCTTCACGCGGAACCCTCGGGTTGTTCAGCCACACATCGGCAGCTTGTTTCAGGCGCTTGCTGAGGTGCAACTCATAACCTGTACACACCGCAACATTGTTATAGTTTTTACTCAGATGAACGAGGTGATTGAAATCTGAAATCGCGGGATAGTCCACGGGATATGGCTTACCCGCCCAGATGATCTGTACCGGATATTTTTTGTTCGATAACAGCGCTTCAAATCTCGCCTTGTCGCGCGTGATCAATTCTGCACGCTTGTAACCGGCAAACCTACGAGCCCAAACAATGGTAAACACGTTTGGATCCATTAGTTTCCCCGTCTGGTCTGCTACGAGGTCAAAAGCACGTTTCTTCAGATACCATTTGCGATCAATGAACCGCTCTTCGTTGTTCTCATCCATCGCATAATACAACTGCTTATCAGCCCAGTATCTCCAGTTCTGTGAATTGGTAATATGGATGATATTGCAAATGCCTTCATATTTACCCCACATCTTCCGGCTCACATGTCCGTGCAATTCAGAAACACCATTGGCCAGACGCGCAAAACGAAGGGCAACCAATGAATGGTTGAACTGATCATCCTGCAATCCGGTCATTGCCCTTACTTCATCTATCGAAAAACCGTTGAAGTAAGACATCTTATAACAAAGATGGATATCGTGTTTTTCGTTTCCTGCCTCTTCCGGCGTATGCGTAGTGAACACCAATCGCTTCCTCACTTCTTCCCTACTGCCGAATTTTCTCAGCAAGTGAAACACGCAGGATACCGCATGTGCTTCATTCATATGATACACATCCGGATTGAAGTTCAGGAGGTCAATCAATTTTGCACCGCCCAATCCGAGAAGAATGAACTGCGCAACCTTAGTAGCCACATTTGCATCATACAAACGATGAGTAATCGTTTGCGAAACATAGTCGTTCTCCGGTACGTCCGTGCTCAGCAGAAACAACGGAGCGCTCTTGAAGGTCTCGGGCTCCAGATACCACACTTTCACCCAAACGGGCGCATCGTGAATAGCGATCTGGAATTTAATCCCGGTATCTTTTAAAAAATTATAAGTCTTTTCGTTCCACTGCACCTGCAGGGTCTGATCCTGGTTCCTGGCCTGGTCATAATAACCATACTTCCAAAGGATACCAATACCGATCATATTCTGCTTCAACTCGTAGGCCGCGCGAAGATGGGAGCCGGCTAAAAATCCAAGACCACCACTGTAAATCTTCAGCGGTTGGTGGACGGCGAACTCCATCGAGAAATAGGCGGCTTTGGTTGTATATCTCGGGTCAACGGAGTAGGGTACGTTGTAATGACTGAATTGTGTCATGATACCGGTTGCTTGCTTTTTAATGGGTCGCAATATAAACGGAAAAACCTTAATTCAATTGCCGAATGTGTAAAATTGACGCAAAGGAAACAAGAATAGCCGCTTTTTCTAGCTTTTTGCTGCTTTTTTGGGCTTTTTGGGCGGGACCTTTTTTGGGTAGGAACCATTGAAGAAACACTTGATCCCCCTGTAATTGCCACAGCCTTTCAACTCCAGCAGGGTGACTTTATTGGCGGTAAAACTAAACTCCAGGCCGCAGGGATCACCCGGTGCACTGTAACGGGCCAGGCCGGGCTTAATGATGTCTGCCTCCCCTTTCAGTTCGCCAACACATTCTCCGTTGTTCTCTTCAAAATGCACAAAGAAGAGCAATCGGTCTGCTTTAGCACCATCTCTTACGCTGACGAAATTCTTTTTGTCCTTAATATAATTACCGGACCATTTTCCTTTCGCGGGCAGTGTATCGATGGGGTTATAGATCTCCTTCACTTCAGGCACCTCATTGCTTTCCTGCAAAATCAGCGTGAAGGTGCCAATATCATTATATACATACACGTTTTTCCGATAATAGTTGGCACCGTCCTTACCCGTACGGGTTTTATTGATAGAGATGGTGAACTTTCTGTCGAGTCCCGCTTGGGTGTGAACATTCCGGTCTGTGTTATTGCTCACCAGAGCCATGCCCGCTTTGTAGGTTTTCTCCTTGTCAAAACAAAGCACATAACCCACCTGCTTGGCTGCCGTAGCGGCCTTGATGAATAAATACTGGTTGCCCGTTTTATCTGTCACTTTGCCCATCATATAATACTTGGGCTTGGTCCCCTTAAACTCGCGGAACAGCGTATCGGGAATAAATTTTTGAATGAGCTTCGCATTAATCAGGGCAGAATCATCAAGCTTATTATCAATTGAAGTATCCGTCAGCTCCACCGGTAATGCAACATCATTAAACGATTCTACGAAGTCTGTCACGGTCTCAACTTCCTCGCCACGCAGGCTTTTCTTCTTGGAAGAACAGGACGCAAAGATCAGTACACCGATGAAGAGAAAAATGCGAAACATGATTCAAGATAAGTCAAAATTCAAAAGTCGATATTCAAAAAAACAATGGTTTAACAGATTTTGACATTTGAAAAATATTTTTAGCTTTGTCTAAATTATTTTTTAGGCAATGGTAAACTATTCCATCAGCGAGGAGAATTACATCAAGGCCATCTATCATCTGCAGGGTGCAGAAGGAATGGTGACCACCAACGCTTTATCGGCAGAACTGAAAACACGCCCTGCCTCCGTTACGGATATGCTGAAAAAACTGAAGACCAAAAAGCTGCTGAATTATGAACGATATAAAGGCTTCCGTTTGAGTGCAGACGGGAAGCGGGTGGCGCTGGGCATCATTCGCCGACACAGGCTCTGGGAATTCTTTCTGTCTGAGAAACTCAAATTCAGCTGGGATGAAGTGCATGAAGTAGCGGAAGAGCTGGAACATGTGACCAGCAAGAAGTTGATCGATAAACTGGATGAATACCTTGGCTTTCCGCGTGTGGATCCTCATGGTGATCCGATTCCGGACCAACAGGGCAGGATCATCTCGCCGGAGCAATTGCCCATCACTGACATCCCGCTCAACCATCCGATGGAAGTGAGCCATGTAGCCAACCAGAGCGCCGAGATGCTTGACATCCTGAAACACCACCACATCGCCATCGGCACAAAACTGGAGGTGAAGAAAAAATTCAATTTCGACAATAGCCTGGAGATCAGGGCTGGAAAGCATACACCCTTTACGCTGAGTGAATCGGTGGCAAGATTTATATGGGTACGAAAAACGAGTAAATCATGAACGAAATAGAAAAATTCTTCGAAGGCATCGGTCCGGTACAATCGGCCCTTATCGCCACTACCTTCACCTGGCTGGTCACCGCGGCGGGGGCATCGCTGGTATTCTTTTTCAAAACCATTAACCGGAAGGTATTAGATATCATGCTGGGTTTTACAGGCGGCGTTATGGTGGCAGCCAGTTTCTGGAGCCTGCTGAATCCGTCCATCGAGATGTCTGAACGTCTTTATCCCTCCATGCCCTGGATGCCGGCAGCTGTTGGCTTTCTCGCCGGTTCACTGTTCATTTATTTCTTAGACAAATACATGCCGCACCTGCACATCAACTTCAGTGACAATGAGTCGGAAGGCATGAAAACACAGTGGCGGCGCACCACATTGCTGATCCTTGCAATCACCCTGCACAACATCCCGGAAGGGCTTGCTGTGGGCGTCCTGTTTGGCGCAGCCGCCAATGGCATGCCGGAAGCAAGCATCGCCGGCGCCGTTGCGTTGGCCTTTGGTATCGGTATCCAGAACTTCCCGGAAGGCCTCGCAGTATCCGTCCCCTTGCGTAGGCAGGGTGTGAGTCGACTGAAAAGTTTTTGGTATGGTCAACTTAGTGCCATTGTGGAACCGGTGGCAGGGGTCATCGGCGCCCTGGCCGTGATCTACATGCAGCCCATCCTGCCCTTTGCGCTTGCCTTTGCAGCCGGAGCCATGATCTACGTGGTAGTGGAAGAAGTGATCCCGGAAACGCAGCGCGACAAATACACGGACGTGGCGGTGCTGGGTTTTATCGGTGGGTTTGTGGTTATGATGGTTTTAGATGTGGCCCTTGGATAATTACATCGATTATTACACTAAATTTACAACCCTTAAACTAAGTGTAATCAATGGCTGAAAAAATCAAAGTAGCCAATCCGGTGGTTGAACTGGATGGCGATGAAATGACCCGAATCATTTGGACCTTCATCAAGCAGAAACTCATCCTACCCTATCTTGATATCGATATCAAATATTATGATCTGGGCATGGAATACCGTGATGAAACCAACGATCAAGTGACCGTAGATGCAGCAAATGCCATTAAGCAATATGGTGTGGGCATCAAGTGTGCCACCATCACTCCGGATGAAGCAAGGGTGAAAGAATTTTCACTGAAGCAAATGTGGAAGAGCCCCAACGGCACCATCCGCAATATCCTTGATGGCACTGTTTTTCGTGAACCCATCGTGATCAAAAATATTCCCCGCCTGGTAACCACCTGGGATGCGCCGATCATTGTAGGTCGTCACGCTTTTGGTGATCAATATCGCGCCACAGACTTTGTGGTTCCCGGTAAAGGAAAATTGACCATCAAATTTGAAGGCGAAGACGGAACCGTGATTGAGCACGAAGTATTCCAGTTCAAGAGCTCCGGAGTGGCGATGAGCATGTATAATGTTGACGAGAGCATCCGTGGTTTTGCACGCAGCTGTATGAACATGGCCCTGCAAAAAGGATGGCCGCTGTACATGAGTACAAAGAACACCATCCTGAAAAAATATGATGGCAGGTTCAAGGATATCTTCCAGGAAATTTTCGACAACGAGTTTAAAGCAGCATTCGAAAAAGCAGGCATCACTTATGAGCACAGGCTCATTGATGATATGGTGGCGAGTGCCTTGAAATGGAATGGTAATTTTGTATGGGCCTGTAAGAATTATGATGGAGACGTACAAAGCGATACGGTGGCACAAGGATTCGGCTCACTGGGTCTGATGACATCCGTATTGGTAACCCCAGATGGTAAAACGATGGAGGCCGAAGCGGCACATGGTACGGTAACCCGTCACTATCGTGAACACCAGAAAGGTAAGCCCACGTCTACCAACCCCATCGCGTCTATTTTTGCCTGGACCAGAGGCCTCGCGTTCCGCGGTAAACTGGACGGCAACGATGCCCTGATCAATTTTGCCAATGCACTGGAAGCGGTTTGTATTGAAACGGTGGAAAGTGGTAAGATGACAAAAGACCTCGCTGTGTGTATTCATGGTAACAAAGTGAACCATGGTGAACACTATCTGTATACAGAAGAATTCCTGGATGCTATAGATGCAAATCTGAAGAAGAAGCTGGGAATCTGATCAATTAAAAAACTAAAAAGTAAAAAGTAAAAAACGGTAACCCCAATTTTTACTTTTTACTTTTTCTTTTTTACTTATTGAATATGCAACATCTGGAGCAATTAGCACGTGAGTTAGACGGTGATCTTTTCTTTGATCACAAGATGCGTGTCTTATATGCCACAGATGCATCTGCCTATCGCGAACTGCCGATGGCGGTAGCCATTCCCAGATCTATCGGAGACTTGAAAAAGCTCATTGCTTTTGCTAAGGAACATAAGACATCACTGATCCCCAGAACAGCGGGAACATCATTGGCAGGCCAGGTGGTGGGCAATGGCATTGTGGTGGATGTCTCTACACATTTCAACCAGATCCTTTCCCTCGATGCCGCTGCAAAAAAAGTACGTGTACAGCCCGGTGTGGTGAGAGATGAACTCAATCTTTTCCTCAAACCACATGGCTTGTTCTTCGGGCCCGAAACCTCTACCGCCAACCGCGCCATGATCGGCGGGATGGTGGGCAACAACTCCTGCGGTTCCAACTCGGTGGTGTATCGGTCTACGCGTGAGCACCTGTTATCAGCAAAAGCCTTGCTCAGTGACGGTTCAGAAGTTGAATTCAGCGATCTTGATATCAACGCTTTTCATGCCAAGTGCGATTTGTCCGGCCTGGAAGGAGAGATACATCGTCATATCCGTTCTACCCTTTCCGATTACAATAACCAGGAAGAGATCCGAAAGGAATTTCCTCGGCCAAGTGTTGAGCGAAGAAATACAGGCTACGCAGTGGATTTGTTGCTGGAGACTGCACCTTTCACCCTGGGGGGACCAACCTTTAACTTCTGTAAACTCATTGCCGGTTCCGAAGGCACATTGGCCTTTATCACAGAGATTGAATTGAATGTGGTGGACCTTCCACCGAAAGAGGTAGGATTGCTCTGTGTACATTTTAGTAGTATCGATGAAAGCCTGCGGGCTAACCTGATTGCGATGAAGCATCACCCCAGTGCCAGCGAGCTCATCGATCACTATATTCTGGAATGTACAAAAGACAATATTGAACAAAGCAAGAACCGGTTTTTTGTAGAAGGTGATCCCGGTGCCATCCTGGTGATTGAATTCTGCCGGGCAACCCGCGAAGAGATCATCGCCATCGCATCAACCGTTGAAACAGAAATGCGCGCCGCTGGACTCGGCTATCATTTCCCGTTATTATTTGGGGAGGACTCCAAGAAGATCTGGACCCTGCGTAAAGCCGGACTTGGCCTGCTCAGTAATCTGCCGGGCGATGAAAAAGCCGTTCCGGTGATTGAAGACACCGCTGTTGATGTGCAGGACCTGCCTGCTTACATCCGCGACTTCAACATGATCCTTGAAAAACATGGCCTCTATTCAGTTCATTATGCTCATGCTGGCTCCGGCGAATTGCACCTTCGCCCAATCATTAACCTAAAGACAAAACAGGGCCAGAAACTTTTCCGTGTGATCGCCGAAGAGATCGCTACCCTGGTTAAAAAATACAATGGCTCACTAAGCGGAGAACACGGGGACGGAAGACTGCGTGGTGAGTTCATTCGCCAAATGGTAGGCGAAAAAAACTACCAACTGTTGCGCAATCTTAAAAGCACCTGGGACCCGCACCATATATTCAATCCGGGCAAGATCGTGGATACACCACCGATGGATACGATGTTGCGCTATACGCCCGATCAGTCGACACCTGCTTTCAACACCATCTTCCGCTTTCATGACCAAGACATCCTGCAACATGCGGAGCAATGCAACGGTTCGGGTGATTGCAGGAAATCACATCTGTCGGGCGGCACCATGTGCCCATCGTATATGGCTACCCGAAATGAAAAAGATACCACCCGCGCAAGAGCCAATATCCTGCGCGAGTTCCTGACCAGATCTACAAAGACCAATCGGTTTGATCACAAAGAGATCTACGAAGTAATGGACCTCTGCCTCAGTTGTAAAGGATGTAAGTCTGAGTGCCCATCTAATGTGGATATGGCCAAACTGAAAGCGGAATTTCTCCAGCACTACTATGATGAACATGGTGTGCCGATGCGGTCCAAATTGATCGCCAATTTCACGGCCTCTTCCAAAATGGGTTCCTTGTTTCCGTCACTATACAATACCCTCGTAAAAGGTAAGCTTACCGGTAAATGGATCAAACAGTTCAGCGGTTTTGCCGTGGAACGATCCATGCCTACACTGCATACTTCTACCTTGCGGGCCTGGCACAAAAAACATCTGAAGAATATAACTCCAACGGGTAACCGAAAAATATACTTATTCTGTGATGAGTTTACCAACTATAACGATACAACCATCGGTATCAAGGCCATTTTACTGTTGGAAAAACTTGGTTATGAAGTGGTGATACCGGAACATATGGAAAGTGGCAGAACCTGGTTGTCAAAGGGCCTGGTTCGTGAAGCGAAAAAGATCGTGAACATGAACATCGGGCTACTGGCACCCATCATAACAGATGAAACACCATTGATTGGCATCGAGCCTTCAGCGATCCTCGCCTTCCGTGATGAATATCCGGATCTGGCTTATGATCATCATCTTGAACCGGCAAGGCGCCTGGCGAAGCAGGCATTCATGATAGATGAGTTCATCGCTTCAGAGATCAGCAAGGGCCACATCAATGACGACCAATTCACTTCAGACACCCGAAAAATTGTATTGCATGGTCATTGCCAGCAAAAGGCTGTAGCATCTATGGCCTCAACGGTGAAGATCCTATCCTTCCCCAAAAATTATAGTGTAGAAACCATTCCTTCGGGCTGTTGTGGCATGGCCGGTTCCTTTGGCTACGAGAAAGAACATTATGATATATCGATGAAAATCGGAGAACTGGTCTTGTTCCCGACGGTGCGTAAACAAAAAGAAGAAATCATCATTGCCGCACCTGGCACATCCTGCCGTCACCAGATCAAAGACGGAACAGGAAGATCGGCCTTGCATCCGGTGGAAGTGCTTTACGAGGCATTGAGGCATTAGGCATTGGGCATTGGGGACACTAGGCATAAGGCACTTCTTCCACCTTCTCCCTTCATCTTCTACCTTTCTTCCGTGTGGACTGCACTGGACTCGAACCAGTGACCCCTACTCTGTCAAAGTAGTGCTCTAAACCAACTGAGCTAGCAGTCCGGGCCGCCAAAGGTAAGTATTTTCACAAAAGGTTTACGTTGAGGCACTTGCATTTCCCAAAAGACTGGTCTATTTTTGTTCCCCAACTCCATTTTCTATATGAACCACCATATCCTGATAGCCATCCTGTCTCTTGCCGCGGGTTTAACCCATGGCGGCGGAGAGATCAAGCTCAGCAGTCTCAGCACTGGTGTTAAAGACACCCGGCAGGTTTTCGTTGGCATCGAGAATAAATTTCTCGTGGAAGACAGCGGAGCGGTAGAAATAATCAACAATGGTTTTGCGAAACTGGAAGGAAACACCCTCAATATCAAACCTACCATTACTGGTCCCTTTATACTTCGTTTCATAAAGAACCAGGATACAACCGATGTAGAATTTCAGTCCAGGATACTCTCCCTCGCCACAGCCCGTCCAACAGCTGCACAGCACAAATTTATTAGCAAGGCGGCGCTGGCGCAAGACTCCACTGTAACAATTGAAGTTTCAGGTGATGACGACTTCTATAAAGGATTCAAACTCTCGCATTTTGTTGGCAGCATCAATAACAACCGCTTCAACTGTGATACCC
>JBASZQ010000022.1:0-46641 GCA_049661025.1 Chitinophagaceae bacterium
GGATGAACTCCTGTTGCCGGTTACTTACTGCCGCGGGCAGATCCACGCCGAGGTAGGGCGAAAGAAAAAATGCGATCCCCCCGAGCAGGCAAACCGTTGCATACACCCACCAGCGTTGAGTGGGAAATCGTTTCGCAATGAAATAGCCCAGTAAAGCAGGTGCAAGCGGTAATATTATATTATTTCTGAGTAGTAGGATGCTGAGTACCGCAATTGCAAGTACAAAATAGTGTACAAAGCGCAGGGATTTGCCTTCCTGCTTTCGCTGGATCAAATACCAGATTAGGGCCAGTGCGTTGAAAAGAATTCCTTCTTTATGAAAGCCGCTGCACCAGAACAATGCGGTGGGTATACAGCAAGCAAGAAAGAAACGCAGTTGTTTTCCCTGGATTGTATTTTGAAGAAGACGATACAAGGCTACCGGACCCGCCATGGTGATGAAACTATAGAGCACCACATTCACATAATAACGGGAGCCACTAAAGATGTTGAACACCGCAGCGAGTTTCACCATGAGCTCATGCTTCACATCGTTCCAATAACTATTATTAGTGGTGAATAATTTTCCGAATCCATGGTGCACCTCATGCGGAAGGATATCGCGGATGATCATGTACGGATCCTTCAGAATCTTTGCAGTCTCCTCGCTCCCCTGGTAGAAAAATTTCCAGGTATCGGTGAGGCCCACATGGCCGGGTGCGTTGAAATGGATATACCCATACGCTACGCCTGCTGCTATTTTTAAAAGAAAGAGTGCGATCAGGTAAGGCGTTGGCATACCCGCCCGTTTTACAAAAGGGATCTTACCCAGCATCCAGGAGAAAAAAACAACATATGCAATGAAAAGGGCAATGGCCAATGCGAGGTAAGATTAGGATTCAAAAATAAAGTTTAATTTCACTCAAATCTGCATGACGCCTGCATGCCAACAATTCTTTTCGGAATCTCCTCTTCTTTTTGCGCGCATTTCATGAAAGGCCAGGTGGCGTATCTCGTCTCAAAAGGTTTTCGGGTAGTGGTTGTCAGTGGTGACGGTGAAGAGATCACTACACTGTGTAAAGAAGAAGACGCTGAACTCATAACCTTGCCATTTTCAAGAAGCATCACGCCCTTACATGACCTTCTATTATTAATAAAATTGATGGGCATCATCCAAAAAGTAAAACCCGATATCATCAATGCAGGCAATCCCAAACCGGGCTTATTGATGACCCTTGCAGCATGGATACTTCGCAAACAAGGGCGGATATTTACCCTGCATGGATTGGTCTCCGATTCCCGTGAAGGATTCAAGGGTTGGATGATCTCCTGTTTTGAAAAACTGTCTTGCAGTCTGGCCCAAAAAGTATTGGTGGTGAGCCCATCCCTTGCAGATCATGCAATCAAGCGCGGAATTTTGAACCCCAATAAAGCAGTGGTAATTGGAAAGGGGAGTTACAACGGGATCGATCTGAACAGATTTCAGAAAACGCCAGCAGTGATGACTCAAGTGAATGCATTGCGAGCGGCACAAAATATCATGGAACCTCATTTTGTGTTTGGGTTTGTGGGAAGGATCACCGTGGATAAGGGCATTGATCTGTTGATGACCGCCTTTACGAGATTGTTCAATGAAAATGCCAATGTCAGACTCATAATGGCCGGACCGATGGACCAGGAAAATGCACTGCCTTCTTCTTTGTTGAATAACCTCAACCATCATCCCGGTGTGCGCTTACTGGGCAAGGTCTCAGACATTGTACCCGTTTATCCAATGATGCAGGTATTGGTGCTGAGTTCTTATAGGGAAGGTTTTGGCAATGTGTTGCTGGAAGCGGCAGCCATGGATGTTCCCGTGATTGCGCCGGCCATACCGGGTTGTTCCGATGCGATGAAGCCCGGATTGAATGGGTTGTCGTTTCCCAAAGGTGATGCAGCAGCCCTGTACCATGCCATGAAAACCTATGTGGACAACCCATCGATTAGATCGCAGCACGCATCTGCCGGAAGGGCCTTCGCCGCAGGCTTTGATCCCATTTCAATTTGGGAAGGACAACTCGCCATCTACCGCGGGTTTATGGATAAATAACCTTTTTTCACAAGGGCCGAAGGAATTACCTTTGCGGCAGTTATGGAGCAAATCATCGATACCGCCAAAAAACTCGGTCTTACCGAAGAAGAGTACCATTTGATCAAGGGCATTTTAGGAAGAGAACCCAATTTTAATGAGCTCTCTGCATTCAGTGTGATGTGGAGTGAACACTGCAGTTATAAAAATTCCATCAAATGGTTGAAGACCCTTCCCAGGGATGGAAAGAAGCTGCTGGTGAAAGCAGGGGAAGAAAATGCGGGTCTCGTGGATATTGGCGATGGTCTTGCCGTAGTATTTAAAATTGAATCCCACAATCACCCTTCAGCCATTGAACCCTTCCAGGGTGCGGCAACGGGTGTGGGCGGTATTCACAGGGATATTTTTACGATGGGTGCGCGCCCGATTGCGGCCCTCAACTCATTGCGGTTTGGAAACCTGAAAGAACAAAAAACACAACATCTGCTGAATGGCGTGGTGCATGGCATCGGTCATTACGGCAACTGTTTTGGTGTACCAACCGTAGGCGGTGAAATTTATTTCGAAGACTGTTATCATACCAACCCACTCGTGAATGCGATGAGCGTTGGAATAGTGGAAGTGGGAAAAACGGTGAGCGCTACAGCAGAAGGAACAGGAAATCCTGTATTCATCGTTGGTTCAGCAACCGGTAAAGATGGTATTGGTGGTGCATCATTTGCATCGGCAGATATTACGGCAGACAGTGCGCAGGATCTGCCCGCGGTGCAGGTGGGTGATCCCTTCCAGGAAAAGAAATTATTGGAAGCCTGTTTGGAAGTGATTCCAAAAGGTGCCTTGGTGGGCATGCAGGATATGGGTGCGGCTGGTATCATTTGTTCTACTTCTGAAACCTCTGCAAAAGGCGGCGTGGGTATGCGCATTGATCTGGAGCATGTACCGGCCAGGCAAAAAAATATGAAGGCCTGGGAACTCTTGCTTAGCGAGAGCCAGGAGCGGATGTTGATGATCGTGAAGAAAGGAAGGGAGAAAGAAGTATTGGAAGTGTTTGAGAAATGGGATCTTCCTTGTTCACAGATCGGTGTGGTGACGGATGACAAGATGCTTCGTTTCTATATGAATGGAGAACTCGAAGCAGAGATTCCTGCAGAGTGTCTGGTGCTGGGTGGCGGTGCACCGCAGAACACACGTGAGTATCGTGAGCCGGCATACTTCGCGAAGATCAAAGCATTTGACGCTGCATCAGTACCGGTGCCTGCGGATCTGAAAGCAACGGCAGAGAAGATCATCAGCATTCCGAATATTGCCAGCAAGCGCTGGATCTATACACAGTATGATAGTATGGTGGGCACAGGCAATTCATCCACCAACCAACCTTCTGATGCGCCCGTAGTATCGGTGAAGGGTACACGAAAAGCATTGGCCGTTACAACAGACTGCAACAGCAGGTATGTTTTTGCCGATCCGTTTGTGGGTTGCATGATTGCCGTGAGTGAGGCTGCAAGAAATATTGTTTGTTCAGGTGGTACGCCATTGGGTGTAACCAACTGTTTAAACTTCGGTAATCCTTTTGATCCCGAAGTATATTATCAGTTTGTATATGCCATTAAAGGCATGGGTGAAGCGTGTAAGAAATTTGACGCACCAGTAACGGGTGGTAACGTGAGCTTTTACAACCAGGGTCCTGATGGACCGGTGTATCCAACGCCAACCATAGGTATGGTGGGTTCATTGGAAGATATCAATGATAAGATGACGCTGGACTTTAAAGCAGAAGGCGATCATCTTTACCTCGTGGGAAGAAGCCGCAATTGTATTAATTCATCAGAATACCTTCATAAAGTTTGCGGCGTGGAATATTCACCCGCACCTGATTTTGATCTCGATGAAGAATTCAGATTGCAGCAGGCTATTGCAGGTCTTATACAAAACAAAAGCATCAATGCTGCACACGATGTTAGTGAAGGGGGTGTCTTCATCACGCTTTGCGAAGCAGGATTTAACAGGTCCCTCGGATTCAATGTTACCTCTGCCGTGGGTGTGCGTAAAGATGCATGGTTGTTTGGTGAAGCACAGAGCCGCGTAGTGGTATCTGTTGCTCCGGACAAGGCGAAAGAAATGGAACAATACCTTGCTACACAGGGTATGTCTTTTGAGTCTTTGGGTAAGGTAACTGCAGGCGATATCAAGATTGATGGACAAGACTGGGGGCATATCTTAGACTGGAAGACATTGTACGATACTGCCATCGAACGTTACCTCTCTGCTGAAACAGCGGAGTCTGCACTGTCTGCCATGTAAACACGAAAGTTATGAACAAGAAGATCGCGATCATCGGAGGAGGAAACCTGGGTACGGCCATAGCAGAAGGATTGGTGAAAAGTGGATTCACGCTGCCTGAGCACATCATGGTCACTAAGCGGAACATCAAGACGATCCAGCACCTCGAAGAGAAGGGCATTCTTGTGGGCGATAATAATAATGAGGCCGTACGTTATGCAGATCTCGTGATCCTGGCAGTGAAACCGTTTCAGGTTGCCGATGTCATTGAAGGATTCAAAAATGAACTCACCGCACATCATCTCCTGGTATCCGTGGTTACAGGAGTATCTCTGGAGCAGTTGCTGCACTATGTAGGTAAGAAGGTTGCGGTAGTGCGGGCGATGCCCAATACAGCTATTGCGATCCAGGAAAGCATGACCTGTGTTTGTTCCCGCAACACCAATGATGAACAAACGGAGTATGTGAATGATCTCTTCAATCAGCTCGGACGGGTGGTGACCATTGATGAAAAACTGATGGATGCTGCAACCGTGCTGGGTGCCTGTGGCATTGCCTATGCGCTGCGTTTTATCCGCGCCAATATTCAGGGTGGCATCGAGATTGGTTTCGATGCGGCTACCGCATCACTGATTGCCGCACAAACGGTGAAAGGTGCTGCAGAATTGCTGATCCAAACGGGAAGACATCCGGAGCAGGAGATCGATAAAGTAACAACACCCAAGGGTTGCACCATTGCAGGATTGAATGAAATGGAACACCGGGGATTTAGTTCTTCGTTGATCAAAGGGATTGCAGCAAGTTTCAACAAGATCAGTGATAAGTAAATACAATAAAAGGCAGGCGTTTTCGTTTTGAATGAAAGCTACTGTACTGACTAACCCATTAAAGACCTCCTGATTCCAGGAGGTTTTTTTATTGCACCACCAGCCGCCCGAGCATCATTTGATTCCTGTTTTCTGCCCTTACCATATAGATGCCCTTTGACCAGCTGCTAACGTCAATGGATACTTCACCCTTCCCCAGACTACTATATACTAACTGGCCCGATCCATCCCAGATTTTTACTATTGTCTCCGAAGTTGGAAGATGCAGCACAATTTTGTTATGGGCCGGATTTGGAAACATCCGAATCAACAGTGCTGGCAAGGCGCGCACCAGTTTAACAGTACTCGTTTGCTGTGTACCGGAGTGAAAATTAATCAGGAGCCGATAATACTGTGCACCAGCATTAATATTGCTATGGGTAAAGCTGTAATGTTTTGAAGCCGTATTGGGAAGTACTGCGATGTCTTTAAAGTTCAACCCATCCGTTGAATGCTGCACCACATAGTTTCGGATATTCGTTTCCGTTAGTATGCTCCAGTGAATGTCTACCTTGTTTCCGTTTCTTTCTGCTGACCATCGGTTGATCAGCCCCGGGAGCACTACATTGCACTGCACCTGAAGTTCTGCTATGATCCAATCACTCCAGGATGCTTGTCGCACCACAATACTATCCACCGGTGTATGAAAAAAAACGCGCATGGATGACTGTGTGGTTCCGTTGGTGGTGCTGCCTCCGCTGATGGTGTTTCCCGAGGCGGTTGCGCCGTTGACGGGATCCTTAAAATCTGCCGGCACTTCCACGCCATTGAGATAACCCCTTACATTCTGTGACTCCCAATTGAACAGATCGCCCCTAATATTATCCACACGCACATGGAAAATATTGGAGTCCAGCGCCTGGCTTAATTTGAAATAGGTGGTGTTTGAAGCGGGAGAACTGTAGGCACGCCAGACCTGCAGGGAGGCGTAGGTCAGGCCTTTCCAGACGGAAGAGCCCTGCGTGTAGTTGGGCCTGCCGGATGCCATAGTGCCGGAGGTCACAGCTTCGACGAATACATAGCCTCCCAATACCCCTGTATCCCTGAACTGACCGTCATTTTGTCCGTTCAGCCAAACAGCCCCACCTGTTGCGCATTGCGCAAAACCCTGATTTACAATGATCAGGCAAAGGGCCAGTGCGGTCAGCAGACAACGCATACTGGTTCAAACGTGCGGTAGAAGGGCATATTGTAGGTGGTAAAGGCGGAATGCCGTAACAACCTGAAACAAATTGAGTTATCCACAGGGGGCAAACGGTTAAATTTTTCCATCGTTGATATAAATATTAAGTTTGCATGACCTTCAGGAATTACTTCGCGCACTCATTCCGGGTCTCCAACTTTCATTAATTATGGCAAAATTCATCTTCGTTACCGGCGGGGTAACTTCTTCATTGGGTAAGGGTATTATTTCAGCATCGCTGGCAAAATTGTTACAAGCCAGGGGGCTGAAAGTGACCATCCAGAAATTTGATCCTTACATCAACGTGGATCCCGGCACATTGAACCCATACGAGCATGGCGAATGTTACGTAACGGAAGATGGTGCAGAGACGGATCTGGATCTCGGCCACTACGAGCGATTCCTGAACATATTCACTTCACAATCCAACAACGTCACTACAGGTAAAATCTACCAGACGGTGATCAACAAGGAGCGTGAAGGTGCTTATCTGGGGAAAACGGTACAGGTGATTCCGCACATTACGGATGAGATCAAGCGCAGGATGAAATTGCTGGGCAATGCAGGATATGATATCGTGATCACTGAGATCGGTGGAACCGTTGGTGATATTGAAAGCCTGCCTTTCATTGAAGCGGTACGCCAGCTGCAGTGGGAGTTGGAAGAAGAGGACTGCCTGGTGGTTCACCTCACATTGGTGCCTTACCTGAAGGCCGCAAAGGAGCTGAAAACCAAGCCCACCCAGCATAGCGTGAAGATGATGAGTGAGAACGGTGTGCATCCTGATATCATTGTTTGCAGAACAGAACGCCCGCTGGTCATTGAACTTCGCCGGAAGATCGCCTTGTTCTGTAATGTAAAAACAGAAGCGGTAATTGAAGCTGCAGATGCTGCATCTATTTATGAAGTACCGCTGATTATGATGCGGGAGAAACTGGATGTGATCTGCCTGAAGAAACTCAACATCACCCAATACCAGGAGCCCGAACTCAGCAAATGGAAAGAGTTTCTGGACAAGTTGAAATACCCGAAAGCAAAGGTGAACATCGGCCTCATCGGTAAATACATTGAATTGCAGGATGCCTATAAATCTATTCTGGAGGCCTTTGTACACGCAGGGGCTGTGAATGAATGCAAGGTTGAAGTGATCAATATCCATAGTGAATTCATCACGGAAGCGAATGTGGACGAGAAATTATCCAACCTGGACGGACTGCTGGTGGCACCCGGATTTGGCCACCGAGGCATTGAAGGGAAGATCCTGGCCGTAAAATATGCGCGAGAGCACAAGCTGCCTTTCTTCGGCATTTGTCTCGGCATGCAGATGTCCGTTATTGAGTTTGGTCGCAACGTTCTTCATCTTGATGCCCATTCCACAGAAATGGATCCCAATACGCCACATCCAGTGATTGACCTGATGGAAGAGCAGAAAAAAGTAACCGCTAAAGGCGGCACCATGCGCCTTGGTTCATATCCCTGTGTGATTGAACCCGGTTCCCTGGCCAGCAAGGCCTATGGCAGCAACCTCATTTCTGAGCGCCATCGTCACAGGTGGGAATTTAATAATAAGTATCTGGAACAGTATCATCAGGCCGGGATGGTCACCAGCGGTACCAACCCGGAAAGCAATCTCGTTGAGATCGTGGAACTGAGGGATCATCCCTTCTTTGTGGGCGTGCAATATCACCCTGAACTAAAGAGTACGGTGGAAAACCCACATCCATTATTCGTAGGATTTGTCAATGCATCCAAGGAATTTGCTGAGAAAAAAGCGTCTGTAAGAACCTCAATGCTGCAGAAAGAAACGATATAGCAGCCAAATGCGGCAATTTGACAATGCGGCAGTGCGGCTGACGCTTCGCGAGGCATTGGGCATTTGGCACCGGGCATTGCCGGCCTGCGCAGAAACACCCGGAGTGACTGCCGGCGCGCCGCAACGCATGGCGCGCCTTCCTACATTGCCGCATTACCGCATTGCCACATTACCGCATTGGCATTATGCCTATATTTGCGACTCAATTTTGGAATAAATGAACCTCGACAGAAATTCGGTGATTGGTTTTGTGCTGCTGGCATTGTTATTCTTCGGCTATTTCTTCTTTAATAGCCAGGCCCAGAAAGACCACGTGGCACAGCAGAAAAGGATTGAAGATTCCCTTGCTGCACTGAAACCCAAGGTAGATCCCGCTGCTGTACGCATAGATTCTCTTCGGGCAGATTCATCCGCTAAGGTGGCCGCCGCCGGTCAGTTTGTTTCCGCTTCCCTGGGTGCTGAAGAGATTACGGTTCTTGAAAATAACCTGCTTAAAATAGGGTTCACAAATAAAGGAGGCCAGCCTGCCTATGTGCAGCTGAAAAAATACCTTTCTGTGGACAGTTCACCTGTTACACTGGCAGGTTCTAAGACCGACAAACTTTCCTATCGGATCAATACCGGACCCACCAATACGGCAGAAACGGGTGACCTGTTTTTTGCCACCGGCAAAATAACCCAACAAGGCGACAGTAGCCAGTCCATCAGTTTTGTGTTGTCAGATTCTACTGGAAGATCCATCACGCACACCTATACGCTGAAGAAGGATGAATACATGGTGAATGCAGACATCATCATCAATCGTGCTGACCAACTGATCGGCAAGAAAACATTGGACCTTTCCTGGCAGATCAAAGCCAAACAACAGGAGCGTGATTTGGCGGGAGAGAAGCGCGAAAGTCAGTTGAATGTATACACTGCTAATGAAGGGTTCGATTACTTCACGATGAAGGACGGACTCTCTAAAAAGTTTGAAGAGAACGTGAAATGGGTTTCCCTGAAACAAAAGTTTTTCAACCATACCATCATTGCTGAGAATGGCTTTTCGTATGCCGAAGTGAATGTGAAAATGCCCGCTGAAGAAGATACATCTCATTGGGTGGCTGATGCGTCGGGCGACCTTAAACTGGCTTTACCTGCTGGTGCAAACGCAAGTATTCCATTGAAATTCTATTATGGTCCAAACGATTATCCTACCCTGAAAAAGTACGGGATGGAAGACATCGTGAACCTGGGCCAGGGAATCTATGCCTTTGTGAAATACATCAACAGGCTGATCATCATGCCGGTGTTCAATCTGTTTGCAGGCTTCATCAAAAGCTATGGATTGGTGATTGCATTATTGACCATCATCATTCGTTTGGTGACCTCGCCGCTGGTGTACACCTCTTACCTGAGTGGTGCCAAAATGAAAGCGCTCAGGCCGGAACTGGCAACGCTGAAAGAGAAATATAAAGACGATCAACAGGCTTACAGTATGGAACAGATGAAACTGTTCCGTGTAGCCGGTGTGAATCCATTGGGAGGTTGTATTCCTGCGCTTTTGCAGATTCCTATCTTCTTCTCATTATACTCTTTCTTCAATTCGGAAATAGATCTGAGGGGCAAGGCATTCTGGTGGAGCCAGGATCTATCTTCTTATGACCAGATCTTTACCTGGGGATTCAATATTCCATTTATCGGAAACCACCTGAGCTTATTTACTATTCTGGCCGTGGTCACAAGTTTGTTGATTTCGATCTACAGTATGAGCATGACGCCTGACCAGGATAATCCGATGTTGAAGTACATGCCTTACATCTTCCCGATCATGCTGTTGGGTATCTTCAACAGCCTTCCATCGGCCCTGACATGGTACTATACCGTTTCAAACGTGATCACGCTGTTGTTGCAATATGTGATCCAGAACTATATCATCAATCACGATAAGATCCTGGCGCAGATTGAGGAGAATAAGAAAAAGCCGAGATCAAAACCCAAATGGCAAGACAGGTTGGAGTCTATGCAGGAGCAACAGCGGAAGCTGGAGGACATGAAGAAAAAGACGAAGAAGTAGTAGCTTTAACAATATTCAGGCAACCTGGCCTTGAGTTTATCAATCTTACCAGATATGAAAAAGAGCATATTCGTGATGGTGTTGGTGATGTTTGGGTTGGCTGTTCAAACCCAGGCGCAAAAGCTTCTTTCTGAAGGAACGATCCAATACGATGTATCTGTGCAGACTGGCACCAACAATCCCAAGATGGCCGATGTGTTTGATGGCGCTACGGCGCTGGTATTGATCAAGGGATCTCACTCCAGGTCAGAATTGAAAAGCGCTATAGGTAGTTCAATCACTCTTTATGATAGTAGAACCGGTAATGGCGTGATCATGCGTGAATTTGGCGCGCAGAAACTGTTGATCCGCATGAACAGGCAAAACTGGATAGACAGGAATAAAAAATACGATGGCATCGTATTTACCAAAACCGGCGAGACGAAAAAGATTGCAGGATATAATTGTGAACAGGCCATTGGAAAATTGGCTGATGGTTCCAGTTTCACTGTTTTTTATACTACAGAGATCAGGGTAGAGAACAGGGATTATGATGCCCAGTTTAAAAACCTTCCCGGTGTTCCGCTGGAGTTTGAATCAACGGTTTCCAACATTAAGGTCAGGTATACCGCAAGCAGGGTTAGCTTTGATCCTGTGCCGATTCAAAGATTTGAGATTCCCACATCCGGATATAGGGAAATGACTTACGAAGAAGGAATGAAGTCTAATAACTAGCTAGTAGCAATTAGCTAATAGCTATTAGCGAGATGGCGTTTTGAATTTCTGCAGCAGCTTAGATCCGCCACGTTGTGGAGTTACCCAGGTTTGGTTTCCTTTCTGGAAATAAACGAGAGAATAATTGCCAGACATTGAAGGAACCCTTTTAATCTGGCGATTCTTAGGGTTAGAAGTGCTGTACAACGTCTTCAAAGAAAAGTTGAGATTTGTTTTGATTGTAGAATACACCTTAGTGGATTTAGTACCACCTTGTGTTCCATCAACGGCAAAGCCGTAATGAGCCACTGCTACAATGGCTACAAAAGCCAAAGCCAGTTTCAGAATCTTACCAGTGTTTATTTTGGTATTCATGCTCATGTCACAAAATTAACAAAAACTATTCCAGAAATTATAGCCATTTATCCTTTTATTAACAGAATTAACCGCCCAAGGGGATAAATTGTTCGGGGAATGGCTGTTTTCAGGGTAATAAACGCTTAAATTACAATAACCTATATAACATGAGTGAAAATCCTTACCGTGAAGAGCATGAAGATATACGTGAAATCCTCCGCCAATTTGAAAATTTAAAAGCCGGTCGGAGCCACAGTTTCCTCTACGAAGAGAGTTTTGAGCGGATTGTGGACCATTTTGACGACATGGATGACCTTCCCAAGGCCCTGGAGGCCGTAGAAATGGGTCTGGAGCAATTCCCCTACTCAGCCGCCCTGATGGTCAAGAAGGCTGACCTGCTCATCGCTTCCCGTAAATATTACGAGGCACTTGATCTCTTGGATCAGGCCTATATCATGGACAGTTCGGACATCGATGTATATATCCTGAAAACCGATGCTTTTCTGGCACTGGACCAGCAGGATAAGGCTGTGGAATTGCTTGAAGAGGCCATTGCAAAGTTTGAAGGGGAGGACAGGATCAACCTGTTGTTTGAGCTTGCTGACGTGTATGACGATTATGAGGAGTTCGATAAGATATTTGACTGCCTGAAGCTTATCCTGGAGCACGAGCCTACGAATGAAGAGGCATTGTACAAGATTTGTTTCTGGACAGATTTCACGGGAAGGAACGAGGAGAGCATCCGGTTACACCTGGCGATCATCGAAGAACATCCCTACAGTGAATTGGCATGGTTTAACCTTGCTGCGTCCTATCAGGGTTTGAAGCTATACGAGAAAAGCATCGATGCCTATAAGTATGCAATCGCCATTAATGAAAAATTCGACTATGCCTATCGGAATATGGCCGATGCATATATCCGTTTGCGGAAATATAAAGATGCGATTGAAGCATTGGAGCGCGTCATTGAACTGGCAAGGCCTGAAGATGTGATCTATGAAGCCATCGGTCACTGTTATGATAAGATCAGGAACTACGCGCAGGCAAGGTTTTATTATCGCAAAGCCTCTCACCTCAACCAGGAGGATGCCAAGATTTTGTACAAGGTGGCGGGTACCTACATGAATGAAGAAAATTGGCAACAGGCCATCAAGTACCTGGAGCAGGCCTTGCAGATCGGCAGGACGCAAACTGAGTTTAACCTTGCCATGGGCAATTGTTATATGAAGCTTGGCCGGATGAAGGATGCCATTCATTATTTTACCGTGGTGGTCCAGTATCGGTCTAAGAATATTGCCGGATGGGAATCCCTGATCCGTTGCCTTTTTTCGTCGGCGTTATTTGAAGAAGCCTCGGTACAAGTAGCGATAGCTGAAGTAAAAACTGGAAGTAAGCCCTTGTTTATATACTACAAGGCCGCCATCGCATTGGCATTGGGTAAACAGAAAGAAGGTCTGCTCTTGCTGGAGGAGGCTTTACACAAAGCGCCGAAATTATTGAAGAAATTCATCGAATTAAATCCCGTCATCCTGCAAGATCAGGGTGTAGTAGATGTTATTGCGCGCGCGCGGAGAAAATAACTACCTTTGCCGCTGTTTAAAACTTCCAGTATGAATTTTAATCTTTCCCAGATCCCTGATCGTATGCTCAAACCGAGAACGAATGGTTTAACGATGGTCATGGATAAGGGATTAAGCACTGAAGAGGTGCGGAATTTTCTGAGTGCATGCCATCCTCATGTGGATATTGTGAAACTCGGATTCGGGACTTCATTTGTAACCCCGGCACTTCGTGAAAAAATCGAATTATACAGGTCATATGATCTCCCGATTTATTTCGGTGGAACTTTGTTTGAGGCTTTCCTTATCCGGAACCAGTTCAATGATTACATCAGTGTCTGTAAAGACTATGGTATTGATTATATGGAAGTGAGTGATGGCTCCATCACCATTCCCCATGCGGAGAAATGCGGATATATCGAGAAACTGACCAAGCACGGAACAGTATTGAGTGAAGTGGGCAGTAAAGATGCAGCACATATCATCCCTCCTTATAAATGGATCGAGCTGATGCGTGCAGAACTGGAGGCCGGTTCAACCTATGTGATCGCCGAAGCCCGTGAAGCAGGTAACGTGGGTATTTACCGTGGTAGTGGAGAAGTACGTGAGGGATTGGTGCAGGAGATCCTCACGCAGATCCCTGGTGAAAAAATCATTTGGGAAGCACCACAGAAAGCACAACAATTATATTTTATTGAGTTGCTTGGTGCCAATGTGAACCTCGGAAATATTGCGCCTACTGAAGTGATCCCACTGGAGACCATGCGCCTCGGCCTCCGTGGCGATACTTTCCACCTCTTCCTTGATAAAGCCAAGGCATGACACGGAAGTTTGGTCTGATCGGGTATCCATTGACACATTCCTTTTCAAAAAAATATTTTACGGAGCGGTTTGCTGAGGAAGGGATAGACGCAGTCTACAATAATTACCCGATATCGTCTATCATGGCATTTCGTGCCTTGCAATCCACCGAAGATCTCGAAGGGATCAATGTGACGATCCCGTATAAAGAACAGGTCATTCCCTATCTGGACCAGCTGTCAGCTGCCGTGAAGGAAATAGGTGCCTGCAATTGTATTCAATACAAAGAGGGAATCTGGACGGGACATAATACAGACGTGATCGGTTTTGAACAAAGCCTGTTGAAATATTTACATTCATCACATCACAGTGCCCTTGTACTCGGCACCGGTGGCGCTGCCAAAGCAGTATGGTATGTACTTCGGAAACTCGGCATTCCTTTTATTAAAGTAAGTCGTACCTCCGGGAATGACACCGTTACATACGAATCCCTAACCGATGAAACCATTGCTACCCATCCATTGATCATCAACACTACGCCACTGGGCATGTTTCCTAACGTAGACGAGTACCCGAATATTCCTTATGGAGCTATTGGGCAGGGGCATTATCTGTATGATCTGGTCTATAATCCCGGAGTGACGAAATTCCTGGAGAAAGGAGCGGCGCAGGGGGCCACCATTGCCAACGGAGAAGATATGCTGGTGATCCAGGCCAACGAGAGCCGAAGGATCTGGGGCCTTTGATCAGTTCTTTTGTTGCTCCATTGTTTTTACCATCTCCACAATGTCAAAAAAACTTCCTCCGGCAGCAGCGGGTGAAGATTCCAGCATGCGGGACCAGGCATTCAGCGTTTTATTTGCCTTGTTTTCCTTAATGGCAGGGAGAAGGTGTTGCAGTTTATAGGAGAGGCGTTTGGCTTCTCCGGAAGGGGTAGTGAAATAGATGTAATTGTTGTCTTTGTTTTTCATGGCCATCACCAGCGGATCCGGTTCTGGCGCTTCAGTAATTGTGGTAGCAGAGGCCTCGGTTCCGGAGATCGGGTCCAACACGGCAGATGCCAATCCTGAACTGTTTGTCGATTTGTTGTTGTTGTATCCTATCCCGAAAATAACCGCCGCTATGGCCGCCGCTGCAGCTACCGTCCACGGTCTTTGGTACCAGATTTTCCTGATTTTCGTGGGGGCAACTTCCTGTTGATTTAGTTGACTTGCAACAACGTCCCAGGATGATGGGGGAGGAGCGGCTTCATATTGATAGAGTTCTTCCCGAAGTGCTGAGGGCGCATCCTGCGCAAGTTCAGCGGCTATTTGGTCCCAGGCGTTTGGCGGTGGTGGCGCCTGATAATCAAAAAGGTTTTTCTTCCATTCCATGACTGGCTCGTTTTTTTATTGGACTCTTTTTTTACCCTTGATCACATTCTGGAGAATTGCTTTTGCCCTGGCCAGCTGCGATTTACTCGTGCCTTCGCTGATGCCAAGGATATCGGCAATATCCTTATGTGTGTACCCTTCAACTACGTACAAATTGAAAACCGTTCTGTAACCCGGAGAGAGTTCCTGGATGATCTCCAGTAAATCTTTCAGGGCCAGCCGGTCAAAAGCAGTCCAGTCTTTGTCTTCAATGCTATTTTCCTGGTTTTCGGTAACTGGGTACATGTTCACTTTCCGACGGTAATGTTCAATAGCTGTATTGACAAAAATCCTGCGGATCCATCCTTCAAAACTACCGTCACCCCTGAAACGGGTCAGGTTCTTGAAAACCTTTACAAATCCTTCCTGTAATATATCCTGGGCATCATCTGGATTTCCGGCGTACCGTAAACAGACACCATACATCTTGGGAGAATAGGTCTTGTACAACAATTCCTGCATACGCCTGTCTCCCCTGATGCTGCCCAGGATTAAGTCGCTTTCCGATACCAGAGGGTTGTCTCCTGCCATGAATTTTTTGTGTTTTTGCGTTGACCTGCCCTTTTCAATGTGATTGCAGGAAACGAATCAGTTTATCCAGTGCTTTTTTCCGATGGCTGAAGATATTCTTTTCTGCCATCGTCATTTCTGCGAAGGTACGGGTATCGCCATCGGGTACAAAAACTGGATCATAGCCAAATCCGTCTGCACCTCTTGGGACTTCAATGATCCTGCCAGGGCAGATGCCTTCAAACTGCCATTCCTGGGCTCCCTTTACATAAGAGATCACGGTACGGAATTGCGCTTTCCGGTTTTCCCGGCCCTCCAGGCCTAGCAATAGTTTGGAGATATTGGCACTGAAATCCCTTCCGTCACCGGCATACCTGGCGCTTTTTACACCCGGCTCGCCGCCAAGGGCATCCACCTCCAGTCCGGTGTCTTCACTGAAACAATCCATACCCGTCAAATCCCTGATTACCATGGATTTTTCCCTTGCATTGGCCTCCAGTGTGTCATGCGGTTCCGGGATATCGATCTCTATTCCGGCCTCTCTGAGCGTTTTGATCTCCCAGCCCGTACCCAGCGTTGCCCGGATCTCTTTCGCTTTGTTATCATTGTTGGTCGCAAAAATCAGTGTTCGCATGTCAAATGGAAAAGGCTTGTTTAAGGCAGAGCCATAATTTGGATTTCATCAGCCGGTCGTTTTGCAGGATATGGAGATCAGGAGAGGCCACCCAGGTGGCTCCGGCAAAGGTCTGCGTCTGGAAATGCGGGAATACCAGGGGCAGGTCAATGTCACCGGGTTCCACACCAAACAGCAATACAAACACGGATCCTGTTTTTTCCATGAGGGAAGCATATCCTTCTTTGTTATCCCACTGCAGGATATGCAAGTCGTCCAGGTCAATTTTACAAGCCTGGATGATACCTGTGAGAAGTTCAAGGGTTTCTCCGGCAACCGCTTCCCTGCTCAGGGCCAGATATCTCTTCCTGGCCAATCCCTTTTTGGCGGGAGCGGGGGAACCCTCTTCCGGAATAAGGTAAATGCCCTGGGGATACCAGTCCATTAACTGGCTGGGTAAAATCCTTGTATTGTTGCCTTCATCCATAAAACTAATGATTGTTAGTTTTTTTGTTTCTTTGTAGCAAATTTAGCTGAAATATGATCGCATTGCCGGAAGTTCAGATTACGCGTGTTGAAAGAAGCAAGTTGGCCGATATCAACCTGGAAAATCTTCCCTTTGGTAAGTACTTTAGTGACCACATGCTGGAAGTGGATTATGAGAATGGTAAGTGGGGTACGGTTGAGATCAAGCCTTACCAGCCCTTGCTGATGGCGCCTTCTCTGGCAGCCCTGCATTATGGACAGTCGATTTTTGAAGGGATCAAAGCCTACAAAAACGAACAGGGCGAGGCTTTTATCTTCCGCCCCCAGGATAATTTCCGCAGGTTCAATATTTCCGCTGAGCGCATGCAAATGCCTGCTGTTCCGGAAGAAATTTTTATCGATGGGATGCGGGAACTGGTGAAACTGGACAGCAGCTGGATCCCGAACAAAGCGGACCATTCCCTCTACATCCGCCCCTTTATGTTTTCTTCCGATGAGGTCATAGGCGTGAAGCCTTCTGAGCGATACAAGTTTATGATCATCCTTTCGCCCACCGGACCCTACTATGTGGCTCCCATGCGCATTTATGTGGAGGAACATTATGTACGTGCGGTCGCCGGAGGAGTGGGGTATGCAAAAACGGCAGGGAACTATGCCGCCGCTATGCTCGCAACTGCGGAGGCGCGGAAAAAGGGGTACGATCAGGTTTTGTGGACCGATGCCCTGGAGCATAAATATGTGCAAGAGATCGGCACGATGAACGTGTTCTTTATCATCGGAAATAAAGCCATCACGCCAGACCTGAGCCAAGGGACCATTTTGGATGGGGTGACCCGGTCCAGTGCCATTACCCTGTTGACGGAAATAGGGTTTAGTGTTGAGGAGCGCGCGTTGAGTATTGAAGAGGTCATGGACGCTTATCGCTCCGGCCAACTGAAGGAAGCCTTCGGAACCGGTACGGCAGCAACCATATCATATATTAAGGAACTGAGGTATAAGGATTTTGTGATGGAGTTCCAGACGGAAACCTGGGAGGCAGCTCCCGAGGTGAAACGCCGGCTTGACGCCATTCGGGAAGGGAAAGTGGAAGACCGTTTCGGCTGGATGTACCCCGTCCGCTAACCCGTCATTGCCGCATTGCCGCATTGTCAAATTTTCGCATTGGATTTTTTTTGCTCAACAAAAAAATTCCCCTACCTTTGCCTCCCGTTTAAAAATCTGGACACGAATGCCTACTATTCAGCAGTTAGTAAGAAAAGGACGAGAAATCATCAGGGCGAAAAGCAAGTCGAGGGCACTTGATGCCTGTCCGCAGCGCAGGGGAGTGTGTACCCGTGTTTACACGACTACTCCCAAAAAGCCAAACTCAGCATTGCGTAAGGTTGCCAAAGTGCGCCTGACCAATAAAGTTGAGGTGATCGCTTATATCCCCGGTGAAGGTCACAACCTTCAGGAACACTCCATCGTGCTGATCCGTGGCGGTCGTGTGAAAGATTTGCCAGGTGTAAGGTACCATATCGTAAGGGGTAGTTTGGATACTGCCGGTGTGAAAGACAGGAAGCAAAGCCGTTCTAAGTACGGTACCAAACGTGAAAAAGCTAAGAAGTAATAAGCCTCCATACAAATTTGAATATCAATGAGGAAAGCAAGAGCCAAAAAATTGCCCATCGCACCAGATCCTAAGTTTAACGATCAAATGGTGTCTCGTTTTGTAAACAACCTGATGTGGCAGGGCAAGAAAGGTGCGTCTCTGACCATCTTCTACGATGCACTGGATAAAGTTGCCAAGATCACTGGCGAAGACGGATACGAAGTGTGGAGAAAAGCGTTGTCTAACGTTTCTCCCGCTGTTGAAGTAAGGAGCCGCCGTATCGGTGGTGCCACTTTCCAGATCCCTTCTGAGGTTCGCCCAGACAGGAAGATCTCTCTTTCCATCAAATGGCTGATCCGCTTCTCCCGCGACCGTAACGGTCGTTCAATGGCGGATAAACTGGCCAATGAAATCGTTGCAGCCAGCAAAGGTGAAGGTGGAGCATTCAAGAAAAAAGAAGATACCCACAAAATGGCTGAAGCCAACAAGGCTTTTGCTCACTTTAGGATCTGATTTTAACAAATCTCAATAACAGGCCTGTCTTTGAAAAAAGACAGGCCTTTTTCTTTTTCGGCAATATGACATTTGTTGGTTTTTCAATGGGTTACATACTTCAGGAGAATTCCCGGCGTTATAATTTGATAGTTATCAACTGCCAGACCAAACCATTGTCCTATGAACCGAATCCAATATCCATCCGCAAGGTTGGTTATCGTGCTGTTGTGTGTGGTAATGGGTCTTTGGGTGAAAGCCCAACCATCCGTAAACTGTAACACCATTCAGGTCTCCGCCCAGACCTCTGAATCCCGTTGTACCGCTACGGGAACGATCTCCATTTCAACTACCGGAGGCTCCGGCCAGTTTAATTTTCGCGTGACCGGGCCCATCAATACTTCTTACACTTCGTCAAATTCTATATCCGGACTTACACCCGGTAGATACACTGTATATGTGCAGGATTTTATCAGTGGTTGTGTGAAGCAACTTGACAGTGTAACCATCGGTGGTAACTACGAAGACCCCCGCTTTTCACTTTTGGCCAATAACATCAGTTGTAAAAACGCCAACAACGGCAGTCTAAGAGCAGTTGACATCACCGGTGGCCGACAGCAATTCTGGTTCACCATCGTCACCGCGCCGCAGGCGGCTGATCTTGGAAGATCAAACGCAACAGGATTTTTCCCCAATCTTTCTCCCGGCGATTACGCCGTTAAAATGGAAGACTCCTGCGGCGGTATTCAAACAAGACGCGTAACGATACTTCCCTATGATTGGTGGATAGAAGCATCTTCAGGAAGCATGGCTTCATGCAGCACAGCCAATCTTTCCATTGAACTGAGGGACAGCCGGGGTAATGTTACTCCGGATTCAGTGTTCCAGACATTCCGTTATGGCTGGGTGAGAGGGGTAAATGATACGGTCTGGAATGCCACATCCAATTTTACAGCAAACATCGGAAACAGAAGGGCCATTACACTTGTTGTAAAGGACGGCTGTGGAAATGTAACCTCCACACCATGGATCAACACATATAAACCAGCCGTTGATGCAACAGTAGTGACATCGGCTACAGCATGTAATGTATTTACGGCCCGCGTTACCGGCGTAGTGAATATGACCAGTCCCCAGTTTTGTTTGTTCGATGGCAATTACACGCAGTTAGCCTGCAACAATACGGGAATATTCAACAGCCTCGTGCAAGACAATTATACCGTTGAGATACGGGACCTCTGTTATGACACACTCATCCGCAGAAACTTCAGCCTGATCAATCCGATACCTGACGTCACTGCATCGCCCGTTATCAACAGAATTAATTGTGCAAGGTTCAATGTTCAGATCACGGGACTCATCAATTTTACCAATCCCCAGTTCTGTATCTTCCGTAATAATGTACAGTTATCATGCAACAGCACCGGAAGATTTACTAACCTGCCTAATGGAACCTATGAAGTGCGGATCACGGATGCATGCTATGATACTACAATCATACGCGTAATAGACGTGCAACCACTGGTTCCGTCCGTAGACGCAAATGTTTCCATCACCAACAGATCCTGCACAGGTTTTGATGTGGCCGTAACCGGACAAACCAACCTGAGTTCTCCGGTATATACCTTGTGGAACAACGGTCTTCAGATTGAATCCAATGCAACGGGTGTGTTCACAGGCTTGTTGTATGGCGACTACTGCATCCGGATTAGGAATTCAGCATCCTGTTATGATACCACTATTGTGAGATGTTTTACAGGCACGCCGCCGATTCCTTCTGTGGCAACCAATCTTACCGTTGTTCGTGAGTGTGATGTCATCAGGCTGGATGTAGCTGGAGAGCAAAACCTTACCAACCCGCAATACTGTTTGTTTGACAGCGCCGGCAATCCTCTGGGCTGTAATAGCACTGGTACCTTCCCGGATCTTCCCTACGGCAGGTATTGCATCAGGGTTATCAATGACCCCGCGTGTTATGATACCACCATCCAAAGATGTATCACTGTAGAAAGACAAAAACCCACAGGTGGTTCTGTTTCGCAGAGCAATGCCAGTTGCCTGAGTTTTGATGCCGCTTACACAGGTGGATCTAACATCACCAATCCAACTTATACGCTTACGGATAGCGCAGGAGTTGCATTAGACTCTAACAATACTGGCAGATTCACCAATCTTCCATATGGCAGGTATTGTATTGCGATGCGCAATGATCCCACCTGTTACGATACAACCATCACCAGGTGTTTTACGGGCCAACGCCCAAGGCCATCAGGAGGTTCTGCATCTTTCAGCCAGATGACCTGTCCAACCTTTAGTGTCAGGATCAATGGGCTTGTGAATATCTCCAATCCAGTATTCACCCTTAAAGACAGTTCAGGAAATATTGTTGGTACCAACACAACAGGTGTGTTTGACAGCCTGAGTTACCAACGCTATTGTATGGAAATTAAAAATGATTCGATTTGTTTTGACACAGTGATTGTCAGGTGTTTTAATCCAGCAAGGCCAACGCCTTCCATTGGTTCCGTTACTACCAGCAACCTCACCTGCGCCACCTTTGATGCAACGTTGAACGGGCAAACCCTACTCACCAATCCGATCTATAACCTGAGAGATTCAGCAGGTGTAACCATTGCCACTAACGACAGTGGAATTTTCCACGGTCTTGCCTATGGAAGGTATTCTATTGAAGTGATCGATGGATGTTACCCCAATCCGCTGGTAAGAAACTTCTCTGCATCCAAGCCACCGCTTGATGTTGCTGCAAGTGCAGGAGGAGGTTGTGAAATGGGCATGACCAATTTACGTGTTGACCTGCAACAGGGATCTCAACCATATATTGTCACGGTTTTTGATCCGTTGAATAATGTGGTAGGTAATGTGGTTTCAGGGGCCGGACTAGTAGAGTTTAGAAATCTACCCGCGCTTGCACCAGGAATGCAATATCGTGTGGAAGTGATTGACAGTTGCGGGCGCACAGGTTCGCAGATGCTGACACCCATATTGAGCCAGATCAATAAGGCCATTCAGTTCACGCAGCGTTGTCCATCAGGATTGAAACCGAACGGATCATCTGATATCGTAGTCACTGTGAGTTCAAATACAGGACCGATTTATCCAGTGATCATCCGTGAAAACGGCGCCGTGGTTAACATACCTTATTCTAATCAGGCGGGAAGAACATTCACCTTCATTGATCTGCAGCCAGGTACGTATGTAGTGATGTATAATCTGCCAGGTGGTTGTAGCAATAAAGTGTATGATACGGTAACCGTGAATCCATACAGTTATCCTACCATTGGGAATGCCGCGGTGTACCAGTGCAGCAATAATAGTTTCACGGTGAGTGCGGCTATTGATGGCGGTGCACCGAGCTTCCAGTACCAGATCATTGGCAGTACACCTGCATTACCATCCATCAACACCGGATGGCAAAGCAGTCCTGTATTTACCATCAACAATGGTGCATCCTATTCACTCGTGAGGCTGAGGGCCATTGACGCCTGTGGTAACGCAGCACTTAATGACGCCAATGTTTTGCCTTTGCAGAACCTGGTGGTAACGGCAACCAGCACATGTTTCTCAGCAACAACCCAGTTAAGTGTAGACTATATTCCCAATGCATATTATCGATGGTATAAAATGTCTGCAGACAGGCGAGACAGTATTTACCTCGGCAACAGCAATAGCTATACGGTGTATGATGTGTCTCCTTCTGACACAGGGTTGTATAAAGTAACCATGACGGTGAATGGAGGTTGTGTAGACAGGGATGCCAGCTTTGCTTTGACGGGTGAGTGTATCATCCTTCCAGCGAAAGACATCAGGCTCACAGGTGAAAAGCAGTCGCAGCAAGCAGCATTACATTGGACAGTCATCGGAGAAAACCAGGTAGAGTTGTATGAAGTGGAACACGCCACATCTTCTGCGGGTCCTTTCAGATTTATCGGCACCACCATACCGAAAAATCCACAGGGCGACAATCGATACACATATCTGCATGATGCACCGGTAACAGGTGACAACTATTACCGCATCAAAGTGAAGAGTACAAAAGGACAGATTGGCTATAGTAATGTGATTTCCCTGAACTGGACAGACAGCAGGATTACGGTATACCCAACGCCGGCGTCGCAAACCGTTTATGTTTCAGTCACCGGCAAACAACCGAGAGACTTGAAAATACAATTGTATACCCTCAATGGTCAGTTGTTGCAGGATAAGACCGAGCGGCGGGTAAGAACGGCCCAGATCCCTGTTCAGCGGAAAGGATATGCATCCGGAATGTATCTTGTCAGGATCACTGATCTTGAAACCGGACTGGTGCAGACCGAACGGATCATTTTTGAGTAACCCCCTTTTCCCTATACCCCGGGGCAGTGGAGCAATCCGCTGCCCTTTTTAATTACCGCACTACCACATTACCGCATTGTCACATTTTCTTCCTACCTTTGCACCCTCAAATTTCAATACCAAATTGTCATGGCAGACTTAAGATTTCAAAGGAATTTCGGTATCGCAGCGCATATTGATGCCGGTAAGACCACTTGTACAGAGCGTATCCTGTATTACACAGGTATGTCTCACAAGATTGGTGAGGTACATGATGGTGCAGCTACCACAGACTGGATGGAGCAGGAAAAGGAAAGGGGTATTACCATTACCTCAGCAGCGGTAACCTGTTTCTGGAACTTTCCAACCAAACAGGGTCAGCCAGTTCCTGATACCAAGAAGTATAAATTCAACATCATTGATACGCCCGGTCACGTGGACTTCACGGTAGAGGTGGAGCGTTCAATGCGTGTATTGGATGGTCTGGTGGCATTGTTTTCTGCAGTGGATGGCGTTGAGCCCCAGTCGGAAACCGTTTGGCGCCAGGCGAACCGTTACAAGGTTCCCCGTTTGGGATTTGTGAACAAGATGGACCGTGCCGGTGCTGACTTCCTGAATGTTGTTAAGCAGGTGCGTGAGATGCTGGGTGCGAAATCTGTTCCCCTTCAGTTGCCGATTGGTGCGGAAGACGATTTCAAAGGAATCGTTGACCTAATCACCCTGAAAGGCATTATCTGGCAGGAAGGCACACAGGGCGCAACCTATGAAGTAGTTCCTATTCCTGAAGATATGAAGGAAGAGGTTGACTATTGGAGGAGCCAGTTGATTGAAGCCGTTGCTGAATATGATGACAGCCTGATGGAGAAATTCTTTGAAGATCCGAATACGATCAGCGAAGACGAGATCCACGCAGCGATCCGGAAAGCAACCATTGATATGAGTATCGTTCCGATGCTCTGTGGTTCTGCTTTCAAGAACAAAGGTGTGCAAACGATGCTTGACTGCGTGGTTCGTTATCTTCCGAGTCCGGTGGATATTGATGCCATCACAGGTATCAACCCTGATACAGGAGAAGAGATCACCCGCAAGCCCGATGCAAAAGAACCTTTTGCAGCCCTGGCTTTCAAGATCATGACGGATCCTTTCGTAGGCCGTCTGGCGTTCTTCCGCTGCTACAGTGGCCGTTTGGATGCCGGTTCCTATGTGAAGAACGTCAGGAGCGGTAAGAATGAGCGGATCAGCCGGATCATGCAGATGTATGCCAACAAGCAGAACCCGATTGATTTCATTGAAGCGGGAGATATTGGTGCAGCAGTAGGTTTTAAAGAGATCAAAACCGGAGATACCCTTTGCGATGAAGATCATCCAATTGTACTGGAGAACATGTTCATTCCTGAGCCGGTGATCTCGATTGCTGTTGAGCCGAAGGCGCAAGCCGACGTAGACAGGATGGGTATGGCCATTGGTAAACTGATCGAAGAAGATCCAACACTGAGGGTTAAAACCGATGATGAGACCGGCCAGACCGTATTGAGCGGAATGGGTGAACTTCACCTGGAGATCATTGTAGACAGGATGAAGCGTGAGTTTAAGGTAGAAGTAAACCAGGGTGCGCCCCAGGTTGCCTATAAAGAAGCCTTCCAGGCTACGATCCAGCACAGGGAGACCCTGAAAAAGCAAACGGGTGGTAGGGGTAAATTTGCGGATATCGTGTTTGAGATCGGCCCTGCTGAAGAAGAGTGGCTGAAGGAAAATCCTGGAAAGCAACTGCAGTTTGTGAATGATATTTTCGGAGGTTCAATCCCCAGGGAATTCATTGCACCGATCCAGAAAGGATTTGAAGCATCTATGAGCAATGGTGTACTGGCCAACTATCCTGTTGAGCACATGCGAATCAGGATCTTCGATGGCAGCTACCACCAGGTTGACTCTGATGCGATGTCTTTCGAACTTTGCGCGAAAGGTGGTTTCCGCGAAGCTGCACGTAAGGCGAAGCCTGTGTTGCTTGAGCCGATCATGAAAGTAGAGGTGATTACACCAGAACAATATATGGGTGATGTAACCGGTGACCTGAACAGGCGCAGGGGCATCATGGAGGGTATGGACAGCCGCGCAGGTGCCCAGGTGATCAAAGCCAAGGTGCCACTGAGTGAGATGTTTGGGTATGTTACCCAGCTCCGCTCGCTGAGCTCTGGCCGTGCCACTTCAACCATGGAGTTCTCACATTACAATCCCGCGCCAAACAACGTTGCGGAAGAGGTGATAGCCAAGGTGAAAGGAAAATAAAACGCATAAAAAACCCGGTTCTACCGGGTTTTTTTATGCGTTTTATTTTCCAATGTGGCAATGAGGCAATGCGGTAATGTGGCAATGCGTTGGTTGCCAGCATGTTAAGTGTATTCATTGCCCCATTATCCCATTGACAAATTTTCAAATTAAGTATGAGATTTTTTGGCTGAAGCCAAAAAATCTCATACTTTTGCATCCCCAATTAAACTTGGGCTTACACATATGTCTCAGCGAATCAGAATAAAATTGCAGTCTTACGATCACAATCTGGTGGATAAATCAGCTGAAAAGATCGTAAAAACAGTACGGAGCACTGGAGCGGTTGTAACAGGCCCTATTCCTTTGCCTACGCGGAAGAAAATCTTTACGGTGCTTCGTTCACCACACGTGAACAAGAAAGCCCGTGAGCAGTTTGAGCTCAGCACGCACAAGCGTTTGCTGGACATCTATACATCTTCTTCCCGTACAGTTGATGCGTTGAGCAAGCTGGATCTACCCAGCGGTGTGGAAGTTGAGATCAAGGCCTGATCGTAAGGCCATTAGTTCTTTTTATTCATCTCCCAATTTCTTCTGCGTTGTGGAAGGGAAGTAGGAGCGCTGAAAGTAAATAACACCTTCTTAAAAGGAAGGAAATTAAATATGAACAAGCCCTTCGAGGTTTGTTTACTACCGGTACTTCTCCGCTATCGATGTGATGGCAACAAGAGAAAAGGTCGGCGGCAAAACAAAGGATTGAAGTTAGCGGTACATACCGTACTGTCCTCATAACCGGGGAGGGGCAAAATTGTAACAATATGAAAGGTATTATCGGAAAAAAGATCGGGATGACCAGCATCTTCAGTTCTGATGGAAAGCAGACCCCCTGCACCATCATTGAAGCCGGTCCCTGTACTGTAGCCCAGGTAAAGACAAAGGAGGCCGACGGATACAATGCGCTCCAGTTAGCTTTTGGCGACAAGAACGACAAACACTCCACAGCAGCCGAAAAAGGCCATTTCGCCAAATCAGGTTCTACTCCTAAGAAAGTCGTTAAAGAATTTCGTGATTATAGCATCGAAAAGAATGCCGGTGAAACCGTAACCGTTGACATTTTCGCTGAAGGCGATAAAGTTGATGTGGTAGGTACTTCCAAGGGTAAGGGTTTCCAGGGTGTTGTAAAACGCCATGGCTTCTCTGGTGTTGGTGAGCAGTCTCACGGTCAGCATGATCGTCAGCGTGCCCCAGGTTCTATCGGTAACTCTTCAGACGCATCTCGTGTATTCAAAGGTATGCGTATGGCTGGCCGTATGGGTGGCGACAGGGTGAAAGTAAAGAGCCTGAAAGTGGTGAAGATTTTCCCTGAAAAGAATTACATCCTCGTGACAGGTTCTGTGCCAGGTCACAATGGTTCCATTGTATACATTCAGAAATAACTAAAAGGATTACGATGCAAGCAGATGTTTTAAATATAAAAGGAGAGAAGACCGGCAGGACCATTGAACTGCCCGAAGAAATCTTTGGTGTAGAGCCCAATGAACATGCGGTTTATCTCGCTGTAAAGCAATACCTGGCCGCACAACGCCAGGGTACGCACAAGGTGAAAACCCGTGCGGAAGTGAAAGGTGCCAGCCGCAAGCTGCACCGCCAGAAAGGAACCGGTGGAGCAAGGAAAGGTAATATCCGTAACCCATTGTATAAGGGTGGTGGTACAGTGTTTGGACCTAAGCCTCACGCTTATGATTTCAAACTGAACCGTAAGGTGAAGGATCTGGCCAAGATCAGCGCATTGAGTGCAAAGGTGAAAGAGAACAACCTGATGATTGTTGAAGATCTGCATTTCGCAACACCTAAAACAAAGGAATTTGCTGCGATCCTTGACAACCTGAAAGTGTCTGACAAGAAAGCGGTGGTGGTGATCCCTGAGTACAATGACAATGTATATATCAGCTCGAGGAATATTCCTTCTGTGTTGACAACCATGTTGACTGACTTGAATACCTACGATCTGGTTAACGCTGATGTACTGGTGTTCACGGAGAGTGCAGCAAAAATTTTCACTGAAGAAGATAACGCGGTAACTGCGTAATCATAAAAGCATAAACAATGAAACTGAACGACGTACTGATTAAGCCGATCCTTACTGAGAAGGCTAACGCACTTCAGGAGAAGCGCAGGACATTTGCTTTTCGCGTGTCAAAAGATTCCAACAAACTCGAGATCAAGACTGCTGTAGAGAAATTCTATGGTGTGAGTGTTGACGATGTAAGAACGGTAGTGGTTCCTGCAAAGAACAAGAGCCGTTTCACGAAGAAAGGTTATGTACAGGGAAAGAAGCCCTCTTATAAGAAAGCATACGTAACTGTTGCTGAAGGCGAGAGCATCGATCTGTATTCAAATATTTAAAGAATGGCCGGCAAGGCCGCAAACATTGCAATAAATTATGGCACTAAGGAAATTTAAACCAATCACGGCAGGTACGCGCTGGAGGATTGGTAACGCATACGCAGAGATCACCACAGACACGCCTGAAAAAAGTCTGCTGGAGAAGAAGTCCGGAACCGGTGGCCGTAACGTCCAGGGTCGTAGGGCTATGCGTTACATCGGTGGTGGTAACAAGAACATGTATCGCCTGGTTGATTTCAAGCGCGACAAGAAGAATGTTCCCGCAACGGTAGCAACAATCGAGTATGATCCTAACAGGACTGCGTTCATCGCGCTGTTGAATTATGCCGATGGTGAGAAAAGATATATCCTGGCACCGCAGGGTCTTCAGGTAGGCATGAACGTTATCAGTGGTGACAGTGTTGCTCCTGAGATCGGAAATGCACTGATGTTGAAGTTCATGCCTTTGGGTACCAATGTGCACAACATTGAAATGCAGCCTGGTCAGGGTGGTAAGATCTCCCGCAGTGCGGGTGCTTCTGCACAGTTGACCAACAAGGAAGAGAAATATGCGGTGTTGAAAATGCCTTCTGGCGAGTTGAGGAAAGTGCTGATCAATTGTTTCGCAACAGTTGGTGTGGTGTCTAACTCAGACCATAACCTGGAGAGCATGGGTAAGGCAGGTAGGAACAGGTGGAAAGGTATTCGCCCTCGTAACCGTGGTGTAGCGATGAACCCAGTAGATCACCCGATGGGTGGTGGTGAAGGTAAGTCTTCAGGTGGTCACCCAAGGAGCCGTACTGGTAAGTACGCCAAAGGTGAAAAGACCAGGACAAGGGGTAAGGGTAGCGATAAGCTTATCCTTCAAAGGAAGAATGGTAAAAAACTAGCTAAATAATTACCGCATTACCGCATTAACTAATTAACACATTAGCATAATATGGCTCGTTCAATAAAAAAAGGTCCTTACGTAAGCACGAAACTCGAAAAGAAGATCGTGGGGATGAATGAAGGCAAATCCAAAAGGGGCGTTGTGAAAACCTGGAGCAGGCGTAGCACAATCATCCCGGATTTCGTAGGTCACACTTTTGCTGTGCATAATGGAAACAAATTCATTCCTGTGTATGTGACGGAATTCATGGTAGGTCACAAGCTTGGAGAATTTGCACCTACGAGGAACTTTAAAGGACATTCCAGCAAGAAAGTATAACAAAGCCCCGAAAGGGATATCATAAACGAATTGAAAACATGGAAGCTGTAGCAAAACTTAGAAATTATCCTACATCACCCCGCAAGATGCGTTTGCTGGCTGATGAGATCCGTGGCATGGACGTAGAGAAGGCGGTAGCGCTTCTCGAGCACCATCCGCAACACAGTGCAACCCCTTTGCGTAAACTCGTTATGTCTGCCGTGAGCAACTGGAGACAGAAGAATGACGGAAGTGATGTGAGTGGTCTGGTGGTGAAGACGATCTTCGTTGACGGTGCAAGGACTATCAAGCGCATGTTGCCTGCCCCGCAGGGACGTGCCTACAGGATGCGTAAGCGCAGCAATCATGTAACTGTGATCGTAGATACCAAACAATAAATAACATTTTCAAAATCTATACATGGGTCAGAAAACGAATCCAATTGGTAACAGGCTAGGTATCATCCGTGGATGGGAGAGCAACTGGTACGGTAATAAGAAGGATTATTCCGTGAAGCTCATCGAGGATCATAAGATCCGCACGTACCTGACTGCCCGTATCAACAAAGGTGGAATCGCCAAGATCGTTATTGAGCGGACATTGAACAAACTCATCGTAACCATTCATACCTCCAAGCCTGGTATCATCATCGGTAAAGGCGGTAATGAGGTTGATCGTATCAAAGAAGAGCTGAAGAAGCTCACCGGTAAAGATGATGTGCAGATCAACATCCTGGAGATCCGCCGTCCTGAACTTGATGCCAACATCGTTGGGGATACCATCGCGAAGCAAATTGAAAACCGTATCAACTATAAGCGTGCCATCAAAATGGCGATCGCATCTTCACTCCGTATGGGTGCAGAAGGAATCAAGATCAAAGTTGCCGGCCGTTTGGGTGGTGCTGAGATCGCGCGTACAGAAGAAATCAAATCCGGCCGTGTTCCCCTGCATACTTTCCGTATGGATATTGATTATGCATCAGTGTTTGCACTGACGGTATATGGTAAGATCGGTATCAAGGTATGGATCTGTAAAGGTGAAGTACTGGCTAAGCGCGACCTGAATCCGAATTTCATTGGAGGTAAGAGCGAGGTGACAGATAGAAGAGAAAGGCGTGATGACCGCGGTGGTGACCGTGGAGACCGTGGTGGCCGCGATAACCGTGGTGGCGGTGGTGGAGACAGGCGTGGTGACAGAAGAGAGAAGAGATAGGGTGAGGGTTTAGGGTAAGGGTTTAGATTTAAAAATTAAAGAACTAAGATCACAATCAATAGATCATGTTACAACCGAAAAGAACTAAGCACAGGAAGGCGCAGAAAGGCAGGATCAGGGAGGTAGCCAAGAGGGGCACCACGCTGTCTTTCGGAACCTTTGGCCTGAAGGCACTTGAGCCCATCTGGCTCACAAACCGCCAGATCGAGGCAGCTCGCCAGGCGATGACCCGTGCCATGAAGCGTGAAGGTAATGTGTGGATCAGGGTATTCCCGGACAAGCCGATCACCCGTAAGCCAGCCGAAGTAAGGATGGGTAAGGGTAAAGGTAACCCCGAATATTGGGCAGCTGTTGTGGAACCAGGAAGGATCATTTTTGAAGCCGATGGCGTTACGGCGCAGGTGGCTAAAGAAGCGATGGAGCTGGCAGCAGCGAAGCTTCCGATCAAAACGAAGTTCATCATCCGTCGGGATGCTTAATTAATTATCGAAAACAACTGAATAAGATGTCAAAGAAGATCGAATTTCTGAATAGCCTCGCGGGTATGAACGAGCAGGACCTCAAAGCGAGGATCCAGGAAGACGAGCAGCGTCTGAAAAAGCTGCAGTTTGCTCATGGTATCTCTCCTTTGGAGAATCCGATGAGTGTGAGGCAACTTCGTAAGGATATTGCCAGGCTGAAAACTGAATTGACCAAGCGGAAGTAAGGGTAGCCGGACCATTAATAAAAATTGAGGCTGTGAACAACGGCCGGAAAAGCTAAAAGATCAAAAATGTCTGAAAGAAAATTACGTAAAACGAAGACCGGGGTGGTCAGCAGCAACAAAATGACCAAAACCATTACCGTTGCTGTGGAGAGGAAAGTAAAACATCCCATCTACGGAAAGTTCGTAAAAAAGACCACCAAGTTTCATGCGCATGATGAGAAGAGTGAAGCAGGACCTGGCGATGTTGTGAAGATCATGGAAACACGTCCGCTGAGTAAGACGAAGCGTTGGACGCTGGTGGAGATTGTGGAGAAAGCGAAATAATCCGACAGTAAGGCCACAGAATATAATTGTGTTAATTGTCCCGGCAAGGGACACAAAGTATAAAAAAATGATTCAGCAGGAAAGCAGGCTCAATGTAGCTGATAATAGCGGCGCCAAAGAGGTTCTCTGTATCCGTGTACTCGGAAACAGTGGTCAGGATTACGCCAGGATCGGTGACAAGATCGTTGTTACCGTAAAGGATGCGATCCCCGCAGGTGGTATCAAGAAGGGTACAGTAACCAAGGCAGTTATTGTTCGTACAAAGAACAAGCTGCGCAGAAAAGATGGTTCCTATATCCGTTTTGATGACAACGCGGTGGTATTGTTGAACCAGTCTGACGAGCCTCGTGGAACACGCATCTTTGGCCCTGTGGCCAGGGAACTCAGGGACAAGGGTTACATGAAGATCATCTCTCTGGCCCCTGAAGTACTTTAATCAACAAACAATCCATTCTCGCAGGAGAATAAAACAATAGTCAATCATGAGCAACAGATTCAAAGCCAAGTTCAATATCAAAAAAGGTGACTCCGTAGTGGTGATTACCGGTGATGATAAGGATCTGAAAAAACCTCGCACGGTACTGGAAGTATATCCGGATGAAGCGAAGATCCTGGTGGAAGGTGCTAACATCGTTACCCGCCACACCAAGCCTTCAGCACAGAATACCAAAGGTGGACTGGTGAAAAAAGAAGCGCCTATGGCCATAAGCAATGTTATGCTGTGGGATGCGAAGAAGGGCGAACCCACCAAGGTTAAACGTACCCGCGAGAATGGCAAATTAGTACGTGTTTCTAAAAAATCAGGGGAGGTCATTAAATAATGAAAACAGCAACATATACGCCGAGATTGCAGAAGAAGTACCATGATGACGTGGTACCTGCACTGCAAAAGAAGTTCAACTATAAAAGCGTAATGCAGACACCTAAGCTCACCAAGATCTGCCTCAACAGGGGTGTGAATGGTGCGGTGGCTGACAAAAAGCTCATTGACATCACCGTAGAAGAGCTGACAACCATCACTGGTCAAAAGGCTGTTCCAACGATGTCTAAGAAAGATATCTCGAACTTCAAACTTCGTAAGGGTATGCCTATCGGCGCCCGTGTAACCCTCAGGGGTGTGAAGATGTACGAATTCCTGGACAGGTTGCTCGCTGCATCACTGCCCCGCGTTCGTGACTTCAAAGGTGTAAATGAGAAAGCATTTGATGGTCGTGGTAACTATACCCTCGGCATCACTGAGCAGATCATTTTCCCTGAGATCGATATCGACAAAACGAGCAAGATCACTGGTATGGACATCACCTTTGTGACTACTGCCCAGACCAATGAAGAAGCGTACGAGCTCCTTAAAGAGTTGGGTATGCCATTCAGGGATGCGAAAAAAGAGAAAGTCTAAACACAAAATAAAAACGAACAATGGCTAAAACATCAGTAAAGGCCAGGGAACTGAAAAGGCAGAAAATGGTTGAGAAGTACGCTGAGAAGCGTGCTGCACTGAAAGCTGCCGGTGATTGGTCTGCCCTGGATCAACTGCCGAAGAACTCTTCTAAAGTTCGCCTGCACAACAGGTGCCAACTCACGGGCCGTCCTCGCGGATACATGCGCTACTTTGGCGTATCCAGGGTAACCTTCCGTGATATGGCGCTTATGGGTAAGATCCCGGGAGTGAAAAAAGCAAGCTGGTAAAACAGTTGCACCTAATTTTTGAATAACTGACAAGTATAAAACATTATGATTACAGATCCCATTGCAGATTTCCTGACCAGAATCCGTAACGCCCAGATGGCGGGACACCGTATCGTTGAGATACCGGCTTCCAACCTGAAGAAGCGTATCACTGAGATCTTATACAACCAGGGTTATATCCTGAAGTATAAGTTTGAGGAAGATTCCAAGCAGGGTGTGATCAAGATCGCCTTGAAATATGATGCAGCTACCAAAGAACCTGCCATCAAAACATTGGAAAGGATCAGCCGTCCGGGCCTCAGACAGTATGCAAGCCCCACTGAATTCCGCCGTGTGAAGAATGGTCTGGGTGTAGCCATCGTGTCTACTTCTAAAGGAGTGATGACGGATAAAGATGCTAAAGCACAGAATGTAGGTGGTGAGGTGCTTTGCTACGTCTATTAATTGGTAAGTCAAGTGTAAAAAGTCAAAAACGCTTTTTACTTCTTTAGACTTTTGAATGTTGAATTTTTAATTGCCCTGATACATTAAGCGCGGTCTATACGCCGGCTGACCGGTCAGGGATAAATCAAACAAATATGTCTCGTATAGGTAAAGCTCCCATCGCAGTTCCAAATGGTGTAACCATCACTGTTGGAAGCGATAATGTAGTAACGGTGAAAGGCCCTAAAGGGGAATTGAAAGAAAGCATCGACCGTGATATCAAGGTTGAAGTAGTGGAAGGTAAGGTGAATTTTTCCCGTCCTACTGACCAGATTCGTCACCGTGCAATGCATGGTCTGTATCGTGCATTGGTGGCCAACATGGTTAAAGGGGTAACTGAAGGCTTTAAGAAAGAACTGGAACTGGTGGGTGTGGGTTACAAAGCCGCCAACCAGGGTAACCTGCTTGATTTGGCACTCGGATATTCTCACAACATTGTCATCGAAGTTCCCAAAGAACTGAAAGTGGCAACCACTCAGGAAAAAGGTGATAACCCAAGGATTTTCCTGGAAGGCATCGATAAGCAATTGCTTGGCCAGGTTGCGGCAAAGATCCGCAGTCTGCGTAAGCCTGAACCATACAAGGGTAAGGGTGTGAAGTACAAAGGAGAATACATCCGCAGGAAAGCTGGTAAAGCAGCGGGTAAATAATGCGGCAATGCGGTAATGCGGCAGTGCGGCAATGAAAGAAAATAGCCAATAGCGAATAGCTAATAGCATAATAAGATTCTGGCAGTATCAGAATCGCAAACTTAAAAATATGAACACAAAAGTTCTCAGGAGACAGAATATCAGGTACAGGGTTCGTAACAAGATCTCTGGAACTGCACAACGCCCAAGGTTGAACATCTTCAGGAGCAATAGCGACATCTACGCACAGCTGATTGACGATGTAAGCGGTGTAACCCTCGGTGGTGCATCCAGCAGGGAAAAGGATATCCTGGCCCAGAAAGTCAATAAGACGGAGAAAAGCAAACTCGTAGGTCAGGCCATCGCCCGCAAAGCCAAGGAACTTGGTATTGAAACAGTGGTGTTTGATCGCGGTGGATATCTCTACCATGGTCGTGTGAAAGCAGTGGCCGATGGAGCTCGCGAGGGTGGTCTTAATTTCTAATTCATTTTCAAGTACTAATTGAAGCAATAATGTCAAAAGTAATATTGAACAGAGTAAAAGCCGGCGACCTTGAACTGAAAGAGAAAGTTGTTGCCATCAACCGTGTGGTAAAAACAACCAAAGGTGGACGTGCTTTTAGTTTCTCGGCGCTCGTGGTTGTAGGTAATGAGAACGGGGTAGTTGGCCATGGCCTCGGCAAAGCCAAAGAGGTTCAGGAAGCCATTACCAAGGGTATCGAAGATGCAAAAAAGAACCTGATCAAGGTTCCTGTTATGAAAGGTACAATCCCTCATGACCAGTTGGCGAAGGAAGGTGCAGCTAAAGTATTGATCAAGCCTGCTGCCCATGGTACAGGTGTGATCGCAGGAGGAAGCATGCGCGCCGTTCTGGAAAGTGCTGGTGTTACAGACGTTCTCGCGAAGTCTTTGGGATCTGCTAACCCACACAACGTGGTGAAAGCTACGTTCAAGGCCCTGGCGATGCTTCGTGAGCCGATCAATGTTTCCAAGACAAGGAGCGTATCTCTGAAGAAAGTATTCAACGGTTAATCATTCAAATTTCAAAAGTCAATAACAGCGTTTTGGATCTTGACTTTTGACTTCAAACGAGTTTATATATGAAAAAGATTAAAGTAACCCAGGTTAAAAGTGTCATCGACAGGCCAGAGCGCCAGAAGAGGACGATGGAAGCATTGGGCCTGCGTAAGCTGAACAACTCTGTTGAGGTGGAAGCTACGCCCCAGATCCTTGGCATGATCAACAAGGTGAGCCACCTGGTGAAAGTACAAGAATTAGCTAATAGCTAGTAGCTAATAGCAATTGGCGAAAGCCTGTGATTCCCTGAAATTATCATATAGCGAGCAGCACAGGGAGCTGCGCTGAGTTAAAAAAGAAACAACATGAAACTGCATTCATTAAAGCCCGCAGAAGGCTCGGTAAAGAAAGTAAAACGTATTGGTCGTGGTGAAGCTTCAGGCCACGGTGGTACCTCCACTAAAGGTAACAAAGGTGCGCAGAGCCGTACCGGTTTCAAGAGCAAATGGGGTCACGAAGGTGGTCAGATGCCCATCCAACGCCGTATCCCAAAGCGTGGATTTAAGAACATCAGCCGCGTAGAATTTAAGGTTTTCAACCTCGGACAGGTCGAGCAACTGGCAGAGAAGTACGGTATCACTGACTTCAGCCTGGAAACGCTGTATGTAAATGGACTGATTAACCGCACAGATAAAGTCAAGATCCTCGGTAATGGGGAATTGAAGACGAAGATCACTTTTAAAGTGAATGCCATCAGTGAGAAAGCCAAGGCTGCTATTGAAGCCGCCGGCGGCAGCGTGGAGATACTGAAATAATTGACGATATTTGAAATAATAACTCAAAATGCAAAAGTCAAAAGTCAAAACATCTTTTTTGAATTTTGACTTTTGAGTTTTGACTTCAAAAAAATTACCCAGTGAAGAAGTTCATTCAGACCTTAAAAAATATCTGGAGCATCGAAGAGTTGCGTAGTAAGATCGTTGTGACCTTGCTCCTGATCCTGGTCTACCGTTTTGGCTCGCACGTGGTACTGCCAGGTATTGATCCTAATAAACTTAACCTTTCCGGTGCCAAAGAAGGTCTGCTTGGATTGTTTGACACCTTTGCCGGTGGATCCTTTTCTAATGCATCCATTTTTGCACTTGGCATTATGCCTTATATCTCCGCTTCTATCTTCATGCAACTGATGACCATCCTGGTTCCCCAGATGCAGAAATTGCAGAAAGAAGGCGATAGTGGCAGGAAAAAAATCAACCAATGGACGCGTTACCTCACTGCAGGCGTTACAGTTTTGCAGGCTGCTGCTTATGTGGCGTACTTGCGTAACGTGAATAAAGAAGCACTGATTGATTCATACTCTGGTTTCTTTTGGCTTTCCACTGTTGTTGTACTTACTGCAGGTACCCTGTTTGTAATGTGGCTTGGCGAGAAGATTCAGGATAAAGGTCTCGGTAATGGTACGTCTATCATCATCATGGTGGGTATCCTTGCCCGTCTTCCCCAATCGTTTCTTGGTGAATTTGCCGCAAAGCAAACCAAGGGCGGTGGCGGTCTGCTGTTTTTCCTCATTGAAACAGCCATCCTGATTGCAATCATTATGGGATTGATCATCCTGGTACAGGGTGTTCGTAAAATCCCCATCAACTATGCAAAGCAGATCGTTGGCAACAGACAGTTCACCGGTGCAAGGCAGTTTCTGCCCCTTAAAGTGAACGCGTCTGGTGTAATGCCGATCATCTTTGCACAGGCGATCATGTTCCTCCCTACATTGTTCTCCTTCACCAACATCGAGTCTGGAAAAGGTTTAGCGAGGATCTTTAACGATCATAGCAATATCTGGTATATGGTGATCTATGCCGTTATGGTTATCGGATTTACCTTCCTGTATACCGCACTGATCTTTAATCCTAAGCAAATGTCTGACAGCCTGAAGCAAAGCAATGGCTTTATTCCAGGTGTAAAACCAGGTCAGCCAACGGCTGATTATATCGGACAAGTGATGGACAGGATCACATTGCCTGGTGCTATTTTTCTGGCCATCATTGGTATCCTGCCCGGTATTGCACAACGCCTCGGGGTTACTCAGAGCTATTCTACTTTCTTCGGTGGTACCTCTCTGTTGATCATGGTAGGTGTTGTATTGGATACGCTCCAACAGATCGAGACACACCTGCTGATGCGTCAGTATGATGGCTTGATGAAGGGTGGAAGAATCCAGGGAAGACAAACGACTACTTCTACTCCAACCATCTAATGGTACATATCAAAACGAACGAAGAAATTGCCCTCGTCAGGGAAAGCAGTTTACTAGTTAGTGCCACCTTATCTGAGGTGGCATCTTTCTTGAAGCCCGGCATGACCACGCATCAAATCGATGTATTTGTAGATAAATTCATCCGGGATCATGGTGCCATCCCTTCATTCAAGGGATATGGTGGCTTTCCTTTTTCGGCCTGTATCTCTGTTAACGATGCAGTAGTGCACGGATTTCCCAACAATCAGGAGATTCGCTCCGGCGATGTCATCTCGGTTGACGTGGGTGTATTCAAAAATGGGTTTCACGGAGACAGTGCATATACATTTGCTGTTGGTGAAATATCAGCAGAGGTTGCAAAGCTCCTTACGGTAACGAGAGAGTCTTTGTATCGTGGTATTGAAAAAGCCGTGGCCGGAAACAGAACCGGAGACATAGCCAATGCCATTCAGGATTACACAGAGAAGCAACACGGTTATGGCGTAGTGCGTGAGTTGGTGGGTCATGGCCTTGGCCGTAACCTGCACGAAGATCCGCAGGTGCCTAACTTTGGGAAGAAAGGAAGTGGTGCCAAACTCAGAGAGAACACCGTTATCGCCATAGAACCGATGATCAACCTCGGTACCAAAGACGTATTTTACGATAAGGATGGATGGACGGTTCGTACCAAAGACGGAAAGGCGTCCGCTCATTATGAACATACCATTGCGGTCAAGAAAAACAAGGCCGAAGTACTTTCTTCTTTTGATGCCATCATGGCTAATGAAAAGAAGAATCCTGAACTTTTCAGTGACTATTGATCCTTTGCATGACAGAAATTAGCGCAGCACATTCAGATCCTTCTCTATTAGCAAATAAAACGGCATGGGCAGTCATCTTTGATATGGATGGAACCCTTGTGGCTACCACTGAAGCAGATTTTCTTGCATGGCAGAAGCTATTCTTACACTATGGAAAGCAACTGACTTTTGAAGACTACTATCCACTGTTGGGAAGGAAAAGTGCCGATGTGGTAAAGTTGGGCCTGAGATTAACTGGCAAGCCTGCGGAAGAAGCTATGGCCATGAAAATGGGATTGTTTGCGGATATCGTTGCAGAGCATGGCGTGGAGACCCTGCCGGATGTCAGAAGCCTTCTGGAAAAATTATATGATGCAGGTGTTCCGATGGCCTTAGCAACCAGTTCAAGAAAGAAAAAGATGGAACTGGTAATGCAGACGGTTGGATTGGAAAAATTCTTTTCTGTTTTTGTTACAGGCGAAGAAGTGGTGAAAGGGAAACCTGATCCCCAGATCTTTCAACTCGCCGCATCTCGATTGCATATGCCCGCAGAGAGATGTATTGTAGTAGAGGATACCGTCAGTGGCGTAAGAGCCGCCAAAGCCGCGGGCATGACTTGTGTGGCTATTTCAACTACCCATGACCGTGATGAACTTACAGAAGCGGATCTCCTGATTGATCATTTCACTTCTCTCCGCCCCGAAGACCTCCATAATCTCATCCCTTAAAGCCAGATTGTAATATCTTTAAGCAAACAACAACTATGCGGTTTGCTGGTGTTTTAATCATGCTGAGTCTCTCCATTTGTGGCAGGGCACAATCTGACAAACGTATTTCGGATTATATCCGAAAAAATGACCATGGAATCTTGCGTGAGTTTATGCAATTCCTGGCCATACCCAATGTTGCTGCAGATACTGCAGGCCTTCAACAAACCGCGTCGTTTATTATGGATTTGATGCGGCGCAATGGTATCCAACAAGTTCAAACATTGCCCGCGAAAACACCGGGTGTCCCTCCCGCCGTTTACGGAGAGGTGTTGGTACCCGGCGCAACACAGACCATCGTATTCTATGCACATTATGATGGCCAGCCCGTCAATGCTGCGAATTGGCAAAAGGGGTTACAACCTTTTGTTCCCCAGCTTGCCATCGGTACACCGGGACCCTCATTGCGCTTGTTAGATATGCCTGCATCTGGAACAACCATTGATCCAGAATGGAGAATCTATGCAAGAAGTGCCTCGGATGATAAGGCTGGTGTAATGGCTATCCTGAAAGCGTATGAAATACTCCGCGCAAATCAGATCAGGCCATCGGTCAATATTAAATTCTTTTTCGAGGGAGAAGAAGAAAAAGGATCAGACCATCTTGAAGAAACATTGGAAGCACACAAAGCACTACTCAAAGCGGATCTTTGGGTGATCTGCGACGGACCCGTGCACCAGAGTGGAAGAAAGGTAGTGGGGTTTGGTGTTAGAGGAGATACGCAACTGGAGATCACCGTGTATGGTGCACGCAAGCCATTGCACAGTGGTCATTATGGAAACTGGGTCCCGAACCCGGCGATGGACCTTGTTCAATTGCTGGCAACAATGAAGGACAAGGAAGGTAAAGTGACCATCGATGGATTTTATGACGATGTGATTCCTTTGTCCGCATCAGAAAAACAAGCAATCGCAGCGATACCTCCCGTAGAGGGACAAATGAAAAGTGAACTCGGCATCACAAGGGTTGAAAGCGTAAAATCGCTGCCGGAGACCTATAGCCTTCCTTCCCTCAATATCAACGGTATCCGTAGCGCGGAAACGGGTAAACTTGCAGCCAATGTTATACCTGTGAAAGCAACCGTGAACCTTGACCTTCGGTTGGTGGCTGGCAACGACTGGAAACGGCAACAAGACAAAGTGATTGCCCATATTCGAAAACAGGGATATCATGTCACTGAGCAAGAGCCTACAGATGCTGAAAGACAACAATATGCATATATAGCGCAGGTAACCAGATCTAAAGGATACAATGCGCAAAAAACCAATATGGACCTACCGGAAGCAAAGAAGGTAGTAGGTGCAGTGCAGTCAACAACGAAGGAGAAGATCGTATTGATACCCGGTTTTGGTGGAAGCCTGCCGTTGTACATCTTTGAAAAAGTCCTTGCCGCAAAAACCATTTCTGTTCCTATTGCCAACCATGATAATAACCAGCATGCCGAGAATGAAAACATCAGGCTGCGGAATTTATTTGAAGGCATAGAGACAATGGCCGCAATTATGACGATGCGTTAGTGAATATGAAAAAGCATTTGGTAGTTATAGGAGGAGGAGCCGCCGGGGTGTTCTGTGCTGTTAATGCGGCAGCTATGAACCCGCAGTTACAAGTGACGGTTATTGAAAAAACAGGAAAGCTTTTGGCAAAAGTAAAAGTCAGTGGCGGAGGGAGATGCAATGTCACACACCATGAAGATGATATAACGGCCATGAGTAACCGATATCCGAGGGGAAAGCATTTCGTCAGAAAAGCATTTCATGGATTTTTTACTACCGATACGGTGCAGTGGTTTACCTCTCGCGGGGTTCCGCTGAAAACAGAGAAAGACGGACGGATGTTTCCGGTAAGTAACCAGTCTGAATCCATCATTCAATGTTTATTGCGCGAGGCATCTGATCACCAGGTGGAATTCAGATTGAATACAAATTTGGTAGGCTTGACGGTATCATCCGCTGGATTTGATGTGCAGCTGGAACGTCAGGGCAATGAAGATCATATTAGAGCGGACTTTGTTTGTTTGGCCAGCGGCGGTATGCTCAAGCCAGAGCAGTTTAGTTGGCTGGTGGCCTTGGGTCATAGTTGTGTAACCCCACTACCATCTTTATTTACCTTTAATGCGCCAGGACATCCTATTACAAAGCTAATGGGCGTTGCCGTGCAAGACGCTGAGGTTAAGTTGCCTGCTATTAAATACAGGGATCGTGGACCGGTACTGATCACACATTGGGGCCTGAGTGGTCCGGCCGTACTTAAAGCTTCTGCCTGGTGCGCGAGAGAATTGGCGGCAAGTGAGTACACCACATCGGTGATCATTAACTGGTGCCCGCAAGAGCATGAGCAATCCATGCGGGAGAAACTACAGTTATTCCGCAACAGTATGGCGGCGCAACTTGTACGGGCCAGAGCTCCTATAGAATTACCTCAACGACTATGGGAACAACTGGCAGATGAGGCCGGAATTGGCGCGCAAAGATGGGCTGATCTTCCATCGCAGCTGCAGAATAAACTTGCAAAGCTGATCACCGGATATGAATTGCCGATCAAGGGGAAGACAACCTTTAAAGAAGAATTTGTAACGGCGGGTGGTGTTCAGCTTTCAGAAGTTGATCCGGTTACGATGGAAAGTAGGAAGGTTCCGGGACTTTACTTTGCAGGCGAAGTATTGGATGTGGACGGTGTCACGGGAGGATTTAACTTTCAACACGCATGGACGAGTGGATGGAATGCTGCAACACATATTGCCCATAAATCTTTACATTGAGGATACAACCAACCACATGGAAAGGAGAAAGTTTTTATCAGCGCTCGGATTCATCACGTTTGCCAATCCCGTGTTTGCAAAAGAGGCAGAACAGCAGCTCAACCTGATGGAAAAGTTTGGCGGCGCCGGCGAACCTGATGATGAAGATTTTTGGGGATGGATCAGAGAGTCTTACACCGTAAGTCCCAATATCATCAATCTCAATAATGGTGGTGTGGCTCCCCAGCCAAAAGTGGTGCAAGATGCGCATATCCGGTTTTATCAATATAGCAATGAAGCACCATCTTATTATATGTGGCAGATCCTTGACCAGGGCCGTGAACCATTGCGGCAGAAACTCGCAGATATCTGCGGCGCTTCACCGGAGGAAGTTGCCATCAACCGTAATGCTACAGAGGGATTGAATACGGTGATCTTCGGGCTTGACCTGAAAGCAGGGGACGAGGTAGTGTTGACGAAGCAGGATTATCCCAATATGATCAATGCATGGAAGCAGCGGGAGAAAAGGGATGGGATCAAACTCGTGTGGATCAGCCTCGATCTTCCGATGACTAATGAGGATGACATAGTGAAAGCATATACATCGGCCTTTACATCCAAAACAAAAATTTGCCATGTTACACACCTGATCAATTGGACGGGTCAGATCCTGCCCATCAGAAAGATTGCGGACGAAGCACACAAACGAAATATTGAAGTGATTGGAGACGGTGCGCATACCCTTGCACATTTTGAGTTTAAAGTTCCTGAACTGGGGTGCGATTATTTTGCTTCATCGCTGCATAAGTGGATGAGCGCTCCATTTGGCAGTGGATTGTTGTGGATCCGGAAAGAGAAGATCAGTAAGGTTTGGGCACTGTTATCCAACAATGAACCGGATGGGCCAGATATCCGAAAATTTGAATCTTTAGGCACAAGATCCTTTGCTTCTGAAATGGCCATTGGTGCGGCTGCTGATTTTCATCATGTCATCGGAAGTAAACGAAAAGAAGCAAGGCTTCGTTTCCTGAAAGACTATTGGGTGAACAAAGTGAAACAGCTACCTGGCATAAGCTTCAATCAGCCAGATGCTCCACATCAGTCTTGCGCCATAGCAAGTATTGCGATCAAAGGAAAAAAGCCGGAAGAAATTTCAGGGGAATTGTTCACTAAGCATAAGATACATACTGTTGCCATCAACTGGGAGAATATTCATGGTGTTCGCGTGACACCAAATGTATACACCAGCCTTCGGGATCTGGATAAACTTGTTGGAGCCATTAAGACTATGGTATAGCTTTTATTTTCTCAGATCCGGTTACAGGGAAAGAAAAGAGTTTTCCGTTCAGAAATTTTCCGACGAAGCTTTTCCTAACCATCAGATGGTAGATGCCAAAACAAATCGTGATGGTACATGAAATGGTGATGAAAAACTGCAGGATTGGGTGAAGTCCACTGTTAGCCAGCAGGCCAGGTATGAACACAGAAATGGGCACATGGATCAGATATACAAAATAGGCCGCATCCATGATGTAGGCCATCGCTTTCGAATACGCGTTACAATAAGTAAGGAACCAGGCAATGACTCCAAACGTCATTAGCGAAGTGACCATGGCGTTGATTATCTGTAGTACCTGGAAAGTCCATGATGCTTTTACCCCAAGCTCTATGTACATGCTGATGCAAAATAAGACCAGGGCGATTGCCAGTTGCCATAAGGGTTTCCATTGCAAGGCATCCAGCAGATCTGTTCTGTATACCAACCAACCAATGAGATAAAACAAAAAATAGCAGTAGAGCAGGTTTCTGTCTATCCAGAAAGAAACATTGGTATGTAGGGTGTATTCTTTGTTGATGAGTAGTCCGATGTAAAAGAGGATAGCAACAAGAACAATCCTTAAGAATGGACGTACAAGGATATACCGGGCAATTCGGTTTACGATGGACTGGACGGAAGTGGCTTTATGAAAAAGCCATGCGATTGCGCTGGAGGCAATAGAGAACAACATCAGGTCATATAGAAACCAGAGATGTGAAAGCCTGTAGGGTAGGAAGCTGCCTGATTGAATGGATTGCCAGGCTTTGTCAAGGGCCGATGGGTCTCCGGCGATACGAGCACTAGAAAAAATGAAACTAAAATAGATGATCGGATACAGGATCAATACACCTGCGATCAGGGGAAGCAGGATTTTCAGCACCCTGTTTTGTAACATTTCAAGTGGCCCTTTCCTGAAAAACAATAAAGCGCCAAAGTAACCAGCCACGATAAAAAAAACCGGCATTCTGAAACTATGTATAAGGTTGATCACTGGGAAAAAACCAATCCATGTTTCTTTTGCCATGACGGTACGCACTGGTGATGCATGTGGCATATAGGTTACTCCGGTATGGATAACCAAACCCAACAGCATCATGATGGCCCTGAGGGCGTCAAGGGCATAAAATCTTCTATTTAGTTGATCGGGTTTCACTCTGGCAACGATGTCTGAATCCGCTTAAGGGTTGTTATGGTACAAAAAGGCAGACCGTAAACGACGGCGGAAATATAGTTATTTTTCAGTTTCACCGGATACCACAAAGCGTGAATACCCTCCGCTTTAGGAATGGCATTCACGCTTTGATAAAAATGATAAATGCTTACGGAACAATAAAACTGATGGCAGCAGGTGAAGTGCTGTTCAGGTTGGGGAACACTGTTTTTCCAGTTGATGGATCGAGGTAGGCATTGCTGAACAATGATTCCCCATACATTTTAAGGTAAACGGTTTGTCCGGCCTTGAAACCAAATCCATACAATTCATCTGCTGTAAATCCACCATTCACGTTATTGCTGGCATTGCTCCTTACGGCGGAGAATGCGGTATAGTTTGTACTTGAGATGCCATTTGAGGTACTCAAAAAAGAACGGGTATAACCCCTGTTGGTAGTAGTGGGAGCAGGACTGGTTGAATAGATGTAGCTCGCACCCGCAACGCCGTTGTATTGGTTGTTGTTGTAAGTCAGTGAAGTGACAGCTGTTGTTGAAACTGAACCCATCGTGATGGTTGGAACGTTCAGTGCTGTTGATTGTAAATTCACACCAAATAGCTTAAAAGTGCCAAAGCCGGTTTTCGATACAGTGAGGTCATAGCTATCGTAAGCGAGATCTGCAAAACTAAACCTTCCAGAAGCATCGGTGGTAGCGGTTTTACCGGTGGAGCCTAAGGCTACGGTAAAGCCAGACCGATCAGCAATAGAAGTGGTCTTGTCGTCATATGCGTCAACAGTTCCTGTAATGGATCCTTTGGAAGGTTGGGGAACGGGATCATCATCGTTTCCGCAAGAAGTAATCAGGTTGAGGGATAGAATACACACAAATCCCAGCAGGCCGGTAAGCTGTTTCATCAATTCGTTTTTTTGCGAATATAATGGACAGCCGGCCTGCTTTAGCGGCATTTATGTATCAAAATTATTGCTGATTTGATTAAGCAGCCGTCACCACTAACCTGTGGTACCTGATTTGTCCCAGGTAGTAACCCAATACCTTCAACAGATGAAGAACATAAAATTCCGTTGTGACGGGTTCTTCAAACTCCGTTGTTGGAAACACCTTTTGAAGTTCTGTCTTTGACAACTCTTCTAAAGTATTTACAACGATGGTGGATGTATTGTCTACTTCTTCCAGAAGCCTTTCGCGGGAAAGGTTTTTTGCTTTCAGTTCGGCTTCTTTGTTTCGGATATACCCTGAATCTCCGATCAGGTTTCCGATATAATGTTGCAGACTTCCTGTCAACTGAAGACATAGATTTCCCGCTGCAGTGGCATTAGATGGAGTTGCCCACAACTGTTCATCAGCAGCATAGGCCAGGATTTCCTGTTTTAAACGCTCGAGTTCTTTCTTGTACAGATCGATGAGGACAATAGTGATCATAAAAATTGCTGTAGTTTCTTTTCAGGTGCAATGATACATCATTAATATTTCCATGAAGTTGTATCTGCGCCCGGAGGCACTCTTTTTTTCATTTCTTCGGTCCATTTAGGAATAAACATCCGGTGGTAACGCAATCTTGAGATATAATTTGGGTTGTCATGATCTCCGTTCCAGCAGTGCTCCGCCCTGTCTCCATAGTCAACTTCGTTGGCGGCTTTAGGGTTGGTGAGTTCCTTGAGCATGTTCTCAGCAAGGTAAACAGCATTGTTCAGGTAAAAATTATCCATATCTCCGCAGTAGAGGTGAATTTTCCCTTCCAACTGTTGTCCGATTTTTGGCCAATCGCGTTGAATGATATGGGTGAGGTCGTAATTCTCTTTCCAATATGCAGCTACGGCAGTGTCTATTTCCCCCGTCTGCTTGTTCCAAATGCGCTTGGGATATCCGTTCTTATCTGTTGGGGAAAATACAGATTCCCATACATCCCATTGTTCACCGCTCCTACAGTTTGAGCCGAGTGCGAGTTCGCGAAAGTTCATATCCTGAACAGTAGCATCCACATGTCCGAGGTGATTTCTATGGCCTGGCCTGAGGGTTTTTCGAAAAGGCCCTTCCTTATAGTATGCATTTTTATCCTGGTAGATGTTAACAGAAGTAAAGGCCCTGAAGTCAATCGGATCCGGACAAGCGGCATAGCAACCGTTGAAATCTCCCGGATAAAACACTTGTGCCGCCAATGCTTCCCAACCACCCGTTGAGCCGCCATACATAAAGCGGGCCCAACCCTGGCCAATGCCGCGAAACTGCTTTTCAATTTCAGGAATAAGTTCTTTGACGATGGCGTCACCGTAGGGGCCGTTGTTGGCCGAGTTCACGGCATAGGAGTCGTCATAAAATGGGGTGGGGTGCTGGATCTCTATGGCAATAACCCGGGGAAATCCCGGGCCTGTCCAGAGTTTATAGAAATCGTAGGCTTCCTGTTGTTGGAGTTTATTGTATCCGGAGATATTAAAGCGTGCGTTGAAATCAGGTTTCAGGTCCGGGTCCGGAGGGGTAGTCCTGAAACCGCCGAAATCGTCCGGGAAATGTCCATGGTAAATTGCCAGCGGATAGCGCACGTTGGGATGGCTATCCCATCCTTCAGGGAGCAGGATGTTTGCACCGAGGTACATGGGCCTTCCCCAAAAAGCGGTCAGAAGCTTAC
>JBASZQ010000023.1:0-19555 GCA_049661025.1 Chitinophagaceae bacterium
GTAGAATTCCTGTGCTTCAAGGAAACGGGCATGGTTGTCCACTTTGTTGACGGCAAGCAGAACCGGCTTATCTGTGCGGCGCAGCACATCAGCCATGGACTCATCAAGATCAGTAATCCCTGTAGAAGCATCCACCATGAATACAATAGCATTCGCTTCCTCTACGGCTATCATGACCTGCTTGCGAATTTCACGCTCAAACACATCATCACTGCCAGACACAAATCCACCGGTATCAATAACGTTAAAGCTTTTACCGATCCATTCGGCAATGCCATACTGGCGGTCCCGCGTTACCCCGGGCGTATCTTCTACAATCGCTTTGCGTTGTTCAAGCAAACGATTGAAAAATGTGCTCTTTCCTACATTCGGTCTTCCTACAATAGCTACTGTAAATCCCATGATCTTATTGTGTCTGGCTGTTCTGCCGGTATACGCCCAATAGTTTAATCACCTCTTCCTCTTTCTTAAAAACCACTTTGTTCTTGGACAGGTAGTCCTGCAATTCAGGTGTATCGGGCAAAAATTTTAATATCTCGTCTTTTTCAAGCTTTTTTAGTTTCTGCACGCGGTTACCCTGTTGCAGATAATAATCAAACCGGTCCGCAAAATAGAATCGCTTCATCGTCCTCAGCATGGAGTCCCCTACTTTCAATTCACGGTGGGTCACTTTCAGCAACTTTACCGGCCCGGGATTCATCTCCTGTACATAGGGTAGTTTACCCTCCTTCATATAGTTCACATTCACTTCGCCCACATCGTTCCGGAATATGGTCAGGATCTTTGCACTATCCATAGGATCTACCACCACGGCCCTGGCCACCTCATTGGGATATGCCGCCTGCACCTCATCGTTCTTCGCCAAGAACTCAATCTCATTGGTTGCGAGGTTAACCCTGATCCAGGTAAGTCCGTACTTTCGCCCACCGGGTCCGTACAAAAACGCCGGATAATAGTCATTCTTCCAATAAGGAACGCCGGTGATCGTATTGTACGGGATCTTTTTATTAAATGCTTCGGATCCATAAAAGACGATCGAACCATCACGGGTTTGTCCGCTCGGGGCAAAATCAGCCATCACCTGCGCCCCAGCGGCAGTGGAGGAGAGCATCAGTAAAAATATGATTAGGTGTTTCATTGAACGAATATACAATTCGCTTTTCGGGGTATCAATAACCATACTCTTTTAAATACAGATCGTTCTCCCGCCATTTGGGCCTGACCTTCACAAACAATTCCAGGAATACCTTGGATTGCAGGAAGTCTTCCAATGATTTCCTTGACTCGGTTCCCAGTTTCTTGATCATGGAACCTTTTTCACCAAGAATGATCCCTTTTTGGGACTCCCGCTGTACCACAATGTCTGCAGTTATCTTGATCAGGGTTGTCTTTTCTTCAAAAGCCCGGACCAATACCGTTGTCTGGTAGGGAATTTCCTCTTCAAACAAGGTATATATCTTCTCCCGAATGAATTCCGCTGCGAAGAACCGCTGCGGGAGGTCCGTCAACTCATCTTCGTCGTAAAAGGGCATTCCCTCGGGCAGATGCGCCAGAACAGCTTGTAACAAATCATTTGTATGTGTGTGTTTCAGGGCAGAAAGCGTCATAATCTCTTTACCATATTGCCTTCCCTTGAAAAAGGCGATCATTTCTTTCTGCCTGGCTTCACTCACTTTATCCACTTTATTCAAGGCAAGAATCACCGGAACCTTCAGGCGCAAGTTGCTAAACACCTCGTCCATCTTCTCAGGATCGTCACTGGCATCTGCGAGCAGAATGGCTACATCGGCGTCTTCAAGGCTGCTCTTCACAGACTGCATCATCTTCTCATGCAGTTTATATTCTGGCTTTATGATCCCTGGCGTATCTGAAAGGATAATCTGGTAACCATCGCCATTTAAAAATGCCTTAATCCTATGGCGAGTAGTTTGAACCTTAGGGGAAATGATGGCTAGTTTCTCCCCGGCAAGCGCATTCAGTAACGTGCTTTTGCCCGCATTGGGCCTACCGAATATGTTGACAAAACCAGATTTCATTTGAACAGGTTAGAGGTTGAAGGCCGGAAGTTGCAGGCCTTCTTCAACCTGCAACCGTCAACCCCCAACCTACAAAAAAAAACCCCGCAGTGCGGGGGCTTTGTTGCGAAGGGGAGGATCGAACTCCCGACCTTCGGGTTATGAGCCCGACGAGCTACCGCTGCTCTACTTCGCGATTTGGGAGGCAAAGATAAGAGCTTTTCAGCGAACATTCAAAAGAAATAAAAAACAGGCAGATTTACTGCCCGTTCAAACTATTCTACACGCTTCACACTTGATGAACCTGAAGTTCGTATTTCCCGGATCACCCCGCTACCCTTATACTTCACATCACTGGCTCCGGTGGCACTCACAGACATCTCCCCGTTACAGGTGAAGCTCACATCACTGGATCCGGATAAATCAATTTTGCAATTGTTGACCACGAGATCAAACCCTTTAATATCACTGGCACCGGAAAGATCAAAGTCGGCATTTTCTGCCCGTCCGCTGATCTTTACATCCGAACTGCCACTTTGATCAAGCCGGAGAAATTTCACATCAACCGCCCCATTGAAATCACTGGAGCCACTGAGCCCGATCTCCAGGTTTTCTGACCGGATGACGCCATTCACGTACACATCAGAAGAACCACTGGCACGGATTTTATTCAGCGTCTTAAAAGACACATATGCTTTCAAACGCATGTCTGTCCAATTCACCCTACCCTTATATTCAAAATAGATCTCCAACCTGTTACCATTGATCCGGGTAATGATCTTATCCCGCATCATCGCATCCTTGGCACTAACCACCACCACCTCTTTGTCGTCATTGGACAGGTAGAGATCAATACTACTTGATACCGAGATTTCCGTAAAGGATCCAACATTCCTAACCTGGGCGTTCGGATCATTGATCACCACTTTCTCCTGCGCCATTGCTGCAGATGAAACAAAAAACAGGAAAAAGGCGAATACGCTATGTATATTTTTCATGTCCATAATATTATCAATAAAAATCTACAACCTGCCCCTCAGGCCTACAACTGTTTAGATCTTCCTGATTTTCCCAGATCCCGCAGTACTCGCGCGCACCAGGTTGCCCGTTCCTTTATACCGGATATTACCGGAACCACTGATGGATGCTGAAAGCTCCCTGTTCACGCTCACCTCCGCATTACCGGAACCCGAAATCCTCACCTCGCAATCTTCCGTATTCAGGTCAAAACAGTTCACATTACCAGACCCGGAGCAATTGAATTCAACCCGCCTGGCTGAGCCAGACAACTTGGTATTGCCTGAACCACTTTGACGGATCTCCAGAGACTGGGCATCCACGCTCCCGAGGATATTACCTGACCCGGAAAGTTGCACCTCAAGGTTGTCTGCTTTTAACAGCCCCTCAATCCTTATGTTTCCTGAACCTGATAGTGAAATCTGATTGAACTGTTCCGCAGATACATACGCCCGGTACTTCTTTCCTGTGGTGTTCCACTGATCAGACCACCAGCTTTTTTCAGATTTGAATCGGATATGCAATACCCCACCCTTTACCTCTGTAATGATCTCATCCACATATGATTTTTCAGAAGCACTTACCACTACTTTCTGTGGTCCCTGGGAAACAAAAAGTTCAATCGCCCCAGACACATTTACCCTATGAAATGTTTCCACATTCCTGACCTGAGCATTGGGATCGTTTACCTGCCTGTCTTGTGCTGAAACGGCCATGATACTTAAAACTGCGCCTACCGTAAATAATAACCTTATCATGTTGTTCTATTTTGATTGTATAAATAATACGTTAAGGCAAAACGAAAGTTACATTCTCACCAGAATAATTTAATTTCGTGTTTCGTTCCCGGGGTGCTGAGGCCCAGAGCCAAAGCTGAGATCATACCCGTAGAACCTGATCAGGATAATGCCTGCGCAGGGAAGGTCAGAGTCTCACGTTCTCTCCTTTCCTGTTTTTGTAAACCTGGCGGCCAGTGAGATGGCCACCGAAAACAAAAACAGATGAAAAAAACATTGTTCACGCTTTTCTCACTGGCATTTGTATTGCCAGTCATTGCACAACTTCAGTTTAAAGGACGCATCCTTGAGAAAAATGTTGCGTCAGCCATTTCCAAAGCAACAGTAAAAACGGGCAAATCTTTTTTTCTTACCGATGAAACCGGGGCGGTAAGCTTCCGGGCCAATCCGGGCGATAGCATTGAAATCAGCGCCATCGGCTTCAAAACCATCACCCGTGTGTTGACGTCTTCTACTATGCTGGAGATTTTTCTGGAAAGAGAATTCAGCCTGATGCAGCCTGTTGAAATCAATGCAGTAAGGGCCACTTCTTTGTCGCCTTTTACCCAAACAACCCTTTCTGCAAGGGCCATCGAAAAAGTGAACCTTGGTCAGGATCTGCCTTTCCTTTTAAACCAAACACCGTCGGTTGTAGTCAACGCAGATGCAGGTAACGGTATCGGCTACACGGGGATACGGATCCGGGGTTCTGATGCCACCAGGATCAATATGACCATCAATGGCATCCCCTACAACGATGCAGAATCACAAGGCCTTTTCTTTGTAAATCTTCCGGATCTGGCATCCTCTGTCAACAGCATACAGGTGCAACGTGGGGTTGGCACCAGCAGCAATGGTGCCGGTGCATTTGGTGCCACGATGAACTTCATGACCAATGAACTCAATCCCGAAGCATACGCAGAGATCAACAACAGTTACGGATCTTTCAACACCTGGAAGAACACTGTGAAAGTTGGAACCGGACTGATCAACAAACATTTCTCGCTGGATGCAAGATTGTCAAACATCACCAGCGACGGTTTTGTGGACCGCGCTGCTACGAGCCTTCAAAGTTTTTATACTTCAGCAGCATATACCGGTGAAAAAAACTCCCTTCGTTTAAATGTATTCTCCGGCAAAGAAAAAACCTACCAGGCCTGGTATGGCATACCTGAATCAAAGCTGACAACAGACAGAACCTACAATGCAGCCGGGATGGAACGCCCGGGCACTCCTTATGATAATGAAACCGACAACTATCGGCAAACCCATTATCAATTATTTTATAACCAGGTTCTCAACCCCGCGCTTACCCTTAATGTTGCGTTGTTCTATACGCGTGGCCTGGGTTATTATGAGCAGTATAAAGCCGATGAAGACTATGCAGACTATGGTTTGCCCGCGTTTAGTTCTGGGACAGACACTTTATTTAGTACAGACTTGATCAGGCAGTTATGGCTCGATAATCATTTTTTCGGCAATACCTTTTCCCTGCAGTACAAGAAAAACAAATCCGAATGGATACTTGGTGGTGGGTTATCTAAATATATTGGCAACCACTATGGAAAAGTTATCTGGGCAGAAGCTGGTGTACCGGATAATTATACATGGTACAACCTTGACGCGCTGAAAACGGACGCCAACATTTACCTGAAATGGCAGCAAAAGCTGGCCAACAATCTTGTATTGTTTGCAGATGTTCAGGGACGTTCAGTCAGATATGATATCGATGGATTTCGCAACAATCCCGGCCTCATCATCCGCAACAATTGGTTTTTTGTGAATCCAAAGGCTGGGGTCACCTATTCCAGGAACAATTGGAAAGCCTACATCTCTTACGCGATAGCCAATAAAGAACCCAACAGGGACGATTTTGAAGCGGGTGCCACACAGCAACCCGTACCTGAACAACTGCAGGACCTTGAACTGGGCATAGAAAAAAGAAGCAGTTCACTCAGCTGGGGAGCAACCCTGTTTTATATGCAATACAGGAACCAATTGGTGCTGACTGGCCAGATCAATGATGTTGGCGCTTATACCCGTGTCAACATTCCACGCAGTTTCCGGACCGGGATTGAGCTTACCGCTACCTGGCGCCCCTCTGCATGGTTTGATATGGCAGCCAACCTCGCCTACAGTGAAAACAAAGTCCAGGATTTCACGGCGTTCTATGATGATTATGACGATGGCGGCCAAAAAACAGAATCCTTCGGCAAGTCTGATTTGTCGTTCTCTCCCCGATGGGTCGGCGGCGCCACACTTAACTTCCATCCTGTCCGGAATCTGGACATTAGTCTGGTCAATAAATATGTTTCCAGGCAGTATCTGGACAATACTTCCCGTAAAAGCAGGAGTCTGGATCCATTCTTTGTGCAGGACCTCCGGCTTTCATACCGGATCCTGCCAGGGTTCATGAAAGAGATTCTGATCATCGGTCAGGTAAATAACCTGCTGAATGTCAAATATGAACCAAATGGGTATACATTCTCCTACTATTTAGGTGGCAGCCTGCAAACGGAAAACTATTATTTCCCCATGGCCGGCACCAATGCGATGGTGGCCTTGAACCTTAAATTTTAATTTATTCGATCAGGTTTATGATTTGAAACATATCCCTTGATCATTTTTATAAATTAAATACAAACTGAACCTATCAATTGACCGAAGTTGAGGGGGGCGGGGCTTACCTTCACCGGGTATTTAACAACCACCTTAAATTTTGATTATGAGATCATTGAAAACCATTTTGCCCCTGTTATTGGTATTTTCTACCCTTACTACCCTTGCCCAGCGCAAGGATGTGGGTGGTGAGTTCTCTGTAGGACCCCGTTTAGGCGGTACCCTGTCTGCCTCTTTCAAGAAACACAACAACTACAACAAGTCTGCCCTGGAACTCCTGCTCCAGTTCAAGGATTTCAACAATGTTGAAGACAATGATCTGGATGGTTTTGGCGCTACCCTGCTCTGGGAAAAACTGGCACCCATTTCCACTAGTTCCCAACTGTCTGCCATGATCGGTGGTGGCCCGGCATTCAACTTCAACAAAGACTTCAACATGGGTGTTGCAGGAATAATTGGATTCGACTGGCGTTTGAAGATGGCACCAATAACCTTACAGTTGGATTGGATGCCTACCTTCTATTTCGTCAACATCAGCACTTTTGAAGCCACGAATGCGGCGTTTACCGCTAGGTTCGTGCTCAATAGAAAACGTTATAAGAAATAAGTATATGTCCTGTTCCCCGTTAATCCCAAAATGGATAACGGTTAAAATCTGGTTGGATGCATTAAACCATGCATTTTTGCAACGAAGTTCAAGCGGGAATCTGGCGGATTAGTCTATTCTTGCAACAATTCATAACAACCAAGTATTCATTCATCACAAAAACTAAGACATGAAAAAGTTCATTGCAATTGTTTTTGCTGCCGTTTATCTGGTAGCATGCGGACCCTCACAAAAAGTAACCTCTTCTTGGAAATCGCCCGAGATGCCCAACAAGAAGTATAACAGCGTTTTCATCATGGCGATGATCCAAAACCAAAGTGCGAGGAATATCATTGAAACGGATCTTGCTAATGCTGCAGCGGCAAAGGGTCTGAAGGTTTACAAGAGTTCAGAATATTTCGCACCCAATTTTCAACAAGGAAATTTGCCCGGCAAACAGGAGATCATTGATAAGGTGCGCAGCCTTGGTTGCGAGGCCATGATGACGGTTTCTTTGGTAGATAAGGAAAGCGAAACCCGTTATGTTCCTGGCACTACTACAGTATATGCACCTTATGGAAGGTATGGCTACGGCTGGGGAGGCTACTATGGATATGGTATGTCAACCTACAATCCAGGTTACTACACAACAGACAAGACCTACTTCATGGAGTCACACATTTTTGATGTGGAATCCGAGAAAATGATTTGGTCTGCACAATCAGAAGCTTACAACCCGACCAGCATTTCAAAATTCAGCCGGGATTATACCACTGTATTGGCTGATAGGATTAGCAAAGATTTGGCTAAAAAGTAAACCAGTATATGAAGAAGTTATTAGCACTACTTATTTTATGTGTATGCCTTCAAACGGTAAAGGCACAATCTTTATCAGATGAGATCTCTTATATCCGAAGTGTATTTGGAAAAGAGAAAAAAGATCTGATTAAACAGTTCATGAATCTGAATGAGGCTGATGCAGCTAAATTTTGGCCGATCTATGATGAATATACCGCTAAGCAACAAGCATTGGGTGATGACAGGATCAAAGCCATCGGTGAATATGCGAAGCAGTATTCAACACTCACAGATGACCAGGCAAAATCCATAGCCGGAAAGATCATGAAGAATGACAAGGCTGTGCTCAAGCTCCAGGAGAAATATTTTAAGAAAATCTCAAAATCACTTTCGCCTTTGAAAGCGGTTCAGTTCATGCAGGCAGATCAGTACATCCAAACAACGATAAAGTCTGCAGTACAAGACGCTATTCCTTTCGTTGGAGAATTCGAACAATCAAACAAACACTAAAACAAAATCATGAAAAAAATTGCAGCAATAGTATTGACATTCATTTCACTGAATGCAGCGGCGCAGAACATTCGTTTGAACGGTTATGCCAATTATGTATTTGACGACAAAGTAGATTCTTACTACAGCAACAACTCATATTTTGACGGAAAGATCAAAGGTGGTTTCCAATGGGGTGTAGGTCTTGAGTTTATGGTTTCGCCATTCAACGCAGTTGAATTGACCTATTACAGACAAAGTACCACTGCGCCAGCCACTTACAGATCCAATGTAGGACTGGTTAAGAATGGCACATTTGATGTAAACCTGAACTGGATCATGGCAAATGGTGTTCGCCATTTCCAAAAGCCAGGAGGTAAATTTGAAGCTGCCGCTGGTCTTGGTCTTGGTGTAGCCATAATTGACGCTACAAGCCCCGAGAACAATACCAAACAAAGTGTGACAAAGTTTGCATGGCACCTTCGTGGCGGTGGCACATTCTGGGCAAGTGAGCGTATCGGCATTAAACTGAATGCACAGCTTCAATCAGCGGTTCAGTCTGTAGGTGGTGGTTTCTACCTTGGAACAGGTGGCGCGGGAGCTGGTCTTACTTCTTATTCTTCTTTGCTCCAATTTGGCCTTGGTGGTGGTATTGCTGTTAAACTGGGAGGTGGTACTACTGCCAAGCCAGCTGCTGCACCAAGAACTATGTAATTGACCTGCAACGGGAAACCGTTTCGATAAATGTATATTGAATGACAAAGATTATCGTTTGTCTCTTGACCTGTCTGGGTTTGGCTAATTTTAGCCAAGCCCAGGTTTGGCCAAGAGAGTTCACAAGCTCACAGGGCAAGGTTGTCCTTTACCAACCACAGCCCCAGAAGATGGAAGGCAACAGGGTGACGGGCGTGATGGCGTTTTCTCTTGTCCCAACCGGACAAAAAGAACCCAAGTTCGGAGCCATGAATTTTGATGCCAGGTTGAATGTTGATCGCGATACAAGAACTTATGCGCTTGAATCACTGGCCATTCCCAACTTGAAATTCTCGGGAGAGAATAAAGATCTGGATACAGCCAAAATTAAGGCTGCCATCATTAAGGACCTTGAAGGATGGGATGTCACAGGATCATTGGACCAACTGATGGCGGGTATTGAGGAATTCAACACAGACGCTAAAGCAAATCAGCGTTTCAACAATGCCCCTCCAACTTTTATCTACAGAACATCGCCCCACTTCCTGATCATGGTAGACGGGGATCCTAAATTTCAGGATATTCAAAACACAAGCCTGAGGCATCTGGCCAACACAGGTTATGTGATCCTGCAAAACAAAGCAGATAACAAATTTTATCTCTTTGGTGGTGAAGTCTGGTACGTTGCAGCTGATCTAAAAGGCCAATGGCAGGTCACTAAAAACATTCCCAGTGACATTAAGAAGCTGATGGAAGCCAATAAAGAAGCAACCAAATCAGCAGCTAAAGTAGAGAGCGATAAAAACGCTGCTCCACCTGCAATCATTGTGGCCACTACTCCAACAGAACTCATCCAAACAAAAGGTGAACCTGTGTGGAAGAAGATTGACAGCACGATCATTGAATTTGCAGAAAATACGGAAGACAATCTTTTCCGGGTTCAGGGAAGCTTCTACGTCCTCAAATCTGGTCGCTGGTTCAAGAGCAGCGCACTTGCTTCAGGATGGACCTTCCTTCCTGCAGAAGAGTTGTCCAAGGAGTTTGCGAAGATCAAATCCGGTTCTGAAAAAGACATCGTTCTCGCAAGTGTTCCCGGCACCGTAGAATCAAGGGATGCATTGCTGGATGCGCAAGTACCCCAGACAGCTACGGTTGACCGCAAAACCGGTGGCAAAGACAAAAAAGTGACCTATGATGGTGCGCCTCAGTATGAAAAGATCGAGGGAACAGACCTGGAACTGGTAAAGAACTCCGATAAAACGGTTTTCCGAACCACAGCCCCTGCACCTTCAGGTTCCGGAGCTTCCGCCGCGGATGCACCCCAATACTACATGGTTGACAATGGTATCTGGTATGTCAGCAGCAGTTCTGACGGCCCATGGTATGTTAGTGACCACAGGCCCGCCTCTGTAGACAATATCCCTCCTAGTTCATCTGCGTACAACACTAAATATGTGTACGTGTATGATGCTACACCCAGTGTAGTATATGTGGGATATACACCCGGTTATATGGGCAGTTATATCTACGGACCTACTGTTGTTTATGGTACCGGTTTTTACTACCAACCCTGGTATGGTTCTATGTATTATCCGCACCATACAACATGGGGCTTTAATATGAACTATAACCCCTGGACGGGATGGAGCATTGGATTTGGTTTCACTACAGGTCCATTCCACTTCGGCTTTGGCACAGGCGGATTCAGCTTTGGCATGAGTTGGGGTTTTGGTGGTCCCATGTGGGGATATCCCGGATACGGCTACGGCTATTTTGGTCCGCCCATGTATCGTCCACCTTGCTTCAATCCACATTACCCATGGTATGGTTACAACAGGCCTGGCTACGGCAACAATATAAATAACAGACCCATCAATAACTCTCCCGGAAGTGGAAACATCAACTGGGGTGGTGGCAACCAAATCAATGTTGGTGGTGATGTAAATATCAATATTGGCAACAACGTGGCTTCTGGAAACAACCTATACAACAAAGCGAAGAATACAGACAAGAGCATTTCTTCTGGCGTTGGGAATAAGGATGTATCCAAAATGAATATGGGAAACAGGCCAGGTGCACAAACCAACAATAAACCCGGCAATGCAAATACCCGGCCGTCAACTGGTGGCACTACAAATCCCGGATTCAACAACAATACTGGAAGACCAAATAAAGATGCAGGCAGACCCAGCACGCAGCCTAACAATGTTTTTGCGGACAGGGATGGCAATGTCTATCAAAAAGACAAAACCGGAAACATTCAGCAAAACAAAGGTGGCAACAACTGGAGCAAACCTTCACAACCTTCGAACAACAATAGGTTACCCAGCACTATGGACCAGCGTGACCGTGGTGCCAGCAAAACAAAGAATTACAACCAGGTGAGCAGGCCATCGCCCTCATCTCGCCCGGCACCTTCTTCCAGACCAGCTGCAAGGCCGGCTGGTGGCGGTGCAAGGAGAAGATAGTTTTTTGTGATCAGTGGTTGTTATCACACGGCGCAATCTTTTGATTGCGCCTTTTTTTTTAATTTGAGGGATGCGCAAATATATTGTACTTGCCTTTTTGTTACCCTTGTTTGGTTATGCCCAAACAGTCACCATCCCAGCGGTGCCGTTTGAAAGGAAGGATGTTCCGATCTACATTTCGCTGAAAAAACCTGCGGACAAGCATTTTGTTCTGGTACACCCAACTAACGGAAACGCATATGCGCTACAGTGGCAGGGAGACAGTGCGGTATTTATTCCATCAGACCCCATCCCGGCAAACCAATCAATGCAATTTCAGCTAAAACAAATCCGAAAGCAACCAGTTGGCGTAAGCTTCCTGAAGACCAATGAGACTGTGGTTGTACGCAAAGGCAAAAAAAACATGTTCGTATACCAAATTGCGGAAATGATGCCGCCTGCAGACTCGCCCAATCTATACAAACGTTCCGGCTTCATTCATCCCTTGTATACGCCCGACGGCTTAATGGTAACCGATGCGTTCCCTTCTAACCACGCACATCAGCACGCAGTGTTCCATGCCTGGACCCATACAAGATTCAAGGGCCACCATGTTGACTTCTGGAACCAACATAAGTTGGAAGGCACGGTTGGTGAGGCAAAGCTCATCAGTACAACAACAGGCGCAGTGTATTCGGAAATGGTTACAAAACAAAATTATATCAGCCTAAAAGACGGCGTGATACTGAGTGAGGTGTGGGTGTTCAGGATTTACAATACCAAAAACAATAACCTTTTCGATTTAACCATCCGGCAGGAAAACATTACGAAAGACACCTTATTCCTCGACCAATATATCTATGGAGGCATGGCCTTCCGGGGAAGTGCGCAATGGGATCCACACAACAAAAAAGAATTCAGGCAGAAATGGAATGTTCTAACCAGTGAGGGCATCAAAGACACAGCGGCTAACAATACTGCCGCAAAATGGGTTAGTGTTTCAGGATTGATAAATACTAAAACTGTATCGGCTACCGTGATCGGACACACCTCTAACTATCGCTACCCGCAGAAGATCCGCGTTCACCCCGACATGCCTTATTGGGTGTTTTCACCGGTGATCGACAAAGGATTTTTTATACCACCATCCGGAACATATTCGGCAGGTTATCGCTACCTGATCACCAGCCAGGATCCCTCGTCAGCATTGATCAACGCACTCACTGACGCGTGGTGAATGTATATTGCCCTGAACCGAGTTCCATGCGAATAGCACCGCCCTCAAGCGAATATTTACTTGGAGACAATGGTTGTCCATCCATGAGTATTTGCTGTCCTGTTTGCATCGGTAAAACTACGGTTGCGGTGCTGTTAGGAGGAATTCGGAATCCATATGAATATCCACCTGCTTGCTTTCGCCAGGCAGAATGTATTTTGCCAAATGGCGACTCGTAAACGGCATTAATACTATCTATGCGGGCAGATGGAACCGGGGCAAGCATAAAGTGTTTGAATCCGGGCCGGGAAGGATCATTATCGATGCCCGCCATTCTTCTGTACATCCACTCGCCAATTGCACCATACGCATAGTGATTGAAGGAGTTCATTCCTTTATCCTGGAAAGACTTATCCGGACGAAGGCCATCCCATCTTTCCCAAATGGTAGTAGCGCCCATCTTCACCGGATATAGCCATGAAGGATAGGTTTCCTGTAACAAAAGATCATACGCAACACTGTCGTATCCAAACCTACTCAATACGTGACAGAGATAAGGCGTACCAAGAAAACCAGTAGAGAGGTGATTACCTCTCGCCTTAATATTCTGAACCAGGTATGCGGCAGACTGCTGACGAACCTGTTCCGGTAGAAGATCGAACATTAACGATAAAACATATGACGTCTGTGATCCCGAATATACACGCCCGGAAGCAGATACATATTCCTGTTGATAGACTTTCCTGATACGTTGAAAGAGTGCATTGTAATAAGACTCGTCTTCCTTTTTTCCCAAGATCACGGCCGCCTTGGCCAACAAACTGGTTGAGTATGCAAAAAATGCCGTTGAGATCAGGTCCCTGTCTGTATGGCCATCCGCTGTTGTATGGTCAAACTCACCTGGGTGATAATATAACCAGTCACCAAAAACACTTCCCCCCTTCCAAATCAAGCTGTCACCGGATCTATGATGCATATAGTCAACATACTTCTTCATTGAAGGATATTGCGTGGCAAGTAACATTGAATCATCATAGCACTGAAAGATCGTCATCGGAGCGATCAGGGCTACATCACCCCAACCTGCAGATACGCCGTTGCCCCGTAGCACATCTGGTACTACAAAGGGCACACCTCCATCCGTGTATTGATCAGCAGCTACGTCTTTCAGCCATTTTGTGAAGAATGAGGCGATGTCATAATTGAAGGAAGCCGTACGGATGAACGCTTGTGCATCACCCGTCCACCCCAGTCGTTCATCTCGCTGCGGACAGTCCGTAGGTACGTCCAGAAAATTTCCTTTCTGTCCCCACTGGATATTGTGTTGCAACTGGTTTAACCCCGGATGAGATGTTTCGATGGATCCGGAAGGGCGCATGTCTGAATGAATCACAACGCCTGTAAGGTCGTCAGGGGTTGGCTGGTTTGTAAAACCTTCCAGCATAATGTAACGGAAACCCATAAACGTAAAATGAGGTTCATAGACCTCCTCCCCTTTTCCTGCAGCGGTATACTGCAGCAACTGCTTTGCCGCCCGGAGATTCTCTGTATAAAAATTTCCTTCTTTGTCAAGTACTTCTGCGTGGTGGATTTTTATGACGCTCCCTTTTGGCGCTTTAACACGGATGCGCATCCAACCCACCATATTCTGTCCCATATCCGCAACCAATTCTCCTCTGGGCGTCCTGAATACTTTCAATGGTTTGATCTCTTCAATGCTGCGAACGGCTTCTCCCTCCTGCGTAACTAGTGTTTGTTCGGTTTTGTCCGATAAGCTCACGTTCCACCATGTTGCATCATTGAATGAGGCACTACTCCAGTTACTCATTTCCATTCCTGCATCATACACTTCTCCATCATAGATACCAGCAAAACGAATTGGGCCTTTATCGATCCCCTTCCAGGTTTCATCTGTTCCGATGTCAGCCGTGCTTCCGTCACTGTAAGTGATATGAAGAAAAGCAAGCAATCCTAATTTCTTACCATACAGGTTTCGGTTGTCTCCCCATCCAAGAGTGCCACGATACCATCCTTCGGCGAGAATGGCCCCGGCAGCGTTTTCCCCCTGTGTCAACAAAGCGGTTACATCATATACCTGGTACTGCAATCGATTGTTATAAGACGTCCAACCTGGTGTGAACAATTGATCCGTAACCGGCTTCCCATTCAGGTAAAAACGGTACAGCCCCCTTGCCGTAGCCATTAGTCTCGCCGACTTGATTTTCTTTTGCAGCCTGAACGTTTTTCGGGTATACACGGGTGCTAAACTTTCTTTTGCAGAAAAGGATTTCTCGGGTTCAATCCATTTCGCCTTCCAGGCCATTTGCCTCATCCCGGTTTCAAAAGATGCGGGTTCACTCCATGTACTCTGGTTTCCTTTGTTATCCCAAACCCTGACTTGCCATTTGTATTGCGTCAGTGGTTCAAGTGCCGGACCGGCATACGGGAGGAGGTGCGATTGTCCGGTATTCATTTTTCCTGAGACCCAGCTGGTTTTGGGATTTGTTACCTTGATCTCATAGGCAACTTGCATAACACTCCGCTCAGTATGACTCATCTTCCAACTAAACCGCGGCCGTTCCGCATCAATACCTACTGGATTGTTTTTGTATTCCGTACGAAGATCGTAAGCATAAAAACTGATCTTCTGTGCATGACTTTGCAGTACAAGAAACAGAAAGAATGCAAGCAGTTGGATGGGGCGCATAGAATGGTAGGTTAATCGTTAGTGGTCATTAAGTTAATGGTAATTTCATTAAACTAAACCCTACCCCTAAACCCTCACCCTAGAATTTCTCTTGCCAGGCCAACATCCCCCCCGTCAGGTTGATGACATTGGTGAACCCCATCGTCTCTAACATCATACAGGCCTGGCCGCTCCTATTGCCGCTGCGGCAATAGATGATGACCTCCTGGTCTTTCATAGCTTCCAGGGCATCAACGTCAAGGTCGCGGATTTTACCCAGCGGATGAAGCAATCCTCCGATGTTAAACTCGGCATTTTCAGACGGTTCACGTACATCCACGAGATTCAATTGCTCACCTGCGTCCAGTCTTGTTTTCAATTCTTCCGGCGTGATGGTCTTCATGATGATTCTTTTAAAATTCTTGTTGTGTAGTGGATGGCGGAGGAAGGGAATCCGTACGCTCGGGTTTATTCACGCTTAGCCTCAAATCCATCATTTGTCCCATCCTGATCAGGTTCAGCTTGCGCTGGTCATTGAAACGGGGTGGGTTCTGCCAATATACAAAACTCGCGGAAGTATCTCTTACATCAGGATCCGGTAAAACAACACCCAGCCCGATGCCGTTTGCTTCCATTAATGTAACTGCTTCCAGATAAGGCATTCCGATGAGATCCGGAACAGGGATGAGCTCATTACCAATACCTGCTCCCAATACCAGCGAAATGGTGCTTCCCATGGCAATCTTTGTTCCCGGCCTGATGGTTTGGTTTTTAAAAACCTGGTCCTTCACTGCATTTTTGGCAATATCCGGGACATAGCTGGTATCCCCCAGCTTAAGCCCCTTTGCTCTCAGTTCCAATTCAGCATTCCTGAAACTCATACCCACCAGATTGGGCATATCGATGAGCGGTGCGATGGCCCTGTTGATGGTGAGATATACGGTTCGGTTAACCTTCACCGTTGCATCCGGCTCAGGGAACTGTTTGATCACCTGAAGGGGCGGCGTAGTATCCTGGAATAAGGAATCCTGTATGATGACCTCAAATCCCTGCTTCTCCAAAAACTGGGTGGCATCTTCCAGCTTCTTCCCTTTTACATCCGGCACACGCAAGTATTCTCCGTGGTTGGTCCAGAAATTCAGGGTCTGCAAAAACAGGAACACGATCACAACCGTTGCCAGTATACCCAGCAGGATATTCAGGGCTAATGATTTGGGTAGTCTGATACCGTTCAAGGGAATTAAATTTTGTTGTTCAATGCTTCATCAATCAATGCGCCGTAAAACCCTTTGAGATCCCACCCATTGGCCCTCACTTGTTGCGGCACAATGCTGGCCTCACTCTGGCCCGGTACAGTATTGATCTCAAGCAAATAGGGTTGTCCCGCCTCTGCATTAAATATAAAGTCCATCCGCACGATACCCCTGCAATTAAAAATTTCATAGACCCGCGTTGCAGTGGACCTGACTTTCTCTGCAGTTTCCTCATCACAGGGTGCAGGCGTGATCTCCTTCGATTTCCCTTCATACTTAGCTTCGTAGTCAAAGAATTCATTTTCTGCGAGGATCTCCGTAAATGGCAGGGTGATGATTTTCCCATTGCTCCTGAATACTCCAATTGTGAATTCCCGTCCACTAATGAACTCTTCTACCAACACCTGATCATCTTCATGAAATGCTTTCTCCAGCGCAGCTTCCAGTTCCTCTGCATGGTTTACCTTACTCATGCCGATGCTGGAGCCCCCGTTGTTGGGCTTTACAAATACAGGCAACTTCACTTGCGCCAATACATCTTGTGCGCTGAGTGGCGCATGCCTGAAGAGGTGCAGCGACTTCGCCACATGAATGCCACCAAAGGCAGCCACTGCAACCGTATATCGTTTGTTAAATGTTAGTGCCGATGTAGCAGCATCGCAGGAAGTATATGGCAACCCAACCATATCAAAATATCCCTGCAATTTTCCGTCTTCGCCCGGTGTACCGTGAATGCCGATCAATACTGCATCAAAGTTGATCTTTCGTCCATCAATAGTCAATGAAAAATCATTCCGGTCAACCAGATACACCTGGCCATCAGCGCCCGGATGAAACCATCGCTCCGGTGTGATGTCTATTCGATATACCTCGTAACGGTCTGTATCAATATTGTTCTGAATGGTAATAGCAGACTTGTAGGAGATGACTGCTTCACCGGAATAGCCTCCGGTCACAAATGCGATGATCGGTTTTTTTTGCATGAATATTTGAATCTAAATTAAACTACCGTTCCACACTTTCGCTTTATTCCAAGCCTTGATTGCCGGAGTCCAGCACAAACTTCCACTTCCCATCCTTTTTTTTCCAGATGGTTACATAAGATCCTTTCTGGATGTTGACACTGTCCTTCAATTCGTAAACACCATATGTGTAACCCAGCTCTCCGGAGGCCGCCACATCACCACCCATGGGTTCCCAGGTTAGCACCACCGCAGAGTCATTCATATTGGTAATATACTCAATCGCTGGAGCACCCCGAAGCGGCATGGAGTTATCCCGCATCATGACACCATCGTCATCAATAAACTCCATGAATGCTTTGCGCATACCATTCGTTTTACTGAAGTCAGAAAACGCCTGATCAGTACGCTGAAGTTCCTGTATCAACAGGTTGGGATTGGTTTCCTCCTTCTTGTCGAAATACCGGCACGAGACCATGGCCAGCAGCAGTAAAAGGATATAGTGCGATTTATGCATAATGTTCTGCCCTGGCAGTAAAGCTACACCTCAAATGTGCAGCTTCTCTTTTTTAGCCATCAGTTCATCAACCGTTTCTTTATACATGTCATCCGGAACACAGCAGTCTACCGGGCAAACGGCTGCGCACTGAGGCTCTTCATGGAAGCCCTGGCACTCTGTACATTTATTGGGAACGATGTAATACGTATCTACGCTGATCGGAGCATTCTTGGTATCCGCATCGATGAAAGAACCATCCAGGAGAGTAAAGTTTCCCTTTACGGTTGTGCCATCAGCGATGGCCCATTCTACGCCACCTTCATAAATTGCATTATTGGGACATTCGGGTTCACAAGCACCGCAATTGATACATTCTTCAGTGATTTTAATAGCCATACGTTTAATGGATTTTTTAACGGGTCAACAAGGTTTACATTTGCCCTCTAAAGGTAGTGATTCTAATAAATTATATCGATGAATTTACAAGTTCGATTGAATTTACTGTCTCGTCTCAGAAGCCATTTATCTTCTGACCACGAGGCCTGGCTGGAAGCAAAGGAGAGAGCCGCATACCAGAACAGCTGGTTCCTCCCTGCATTCATTGACCTTCAGGTGAGTCAAGTTTGCCGCTTTATGCTGGACGCGTCTGTATTGCAGGAAGTTGTCAATACATACGGACTTCCTGATCTGCCAGCCGCTCCCAAAAGCATTGGTCTAGTCATGGCCGGAAACATCCCCCTGGTGGGATTTCACGATATGCTCTGTATCTTTTTGAGCGGCCACAGCCAGGTGATCAAACCCTCCTCCAAAGATGAGGTCCTGATCCGCTACATCGTTGAGTTTATGACCAAAGAGGAACCAACGGTTGCCACCATGATCCGGTTCAGTGAACATCTAAAAGGTTGTGACGCATACATCGCTACAGGCTCCAATCACTCCGCCAGGTATTTTGAACAGTATTTCGGAAAGTATCCGCACATCATCCGGAAAAACCGGACCTCTATCGCCATTCTTGACGGCAAAGAAACCATGGAAGAACTTGATCTTCTGGCAGATGATATCCAACTGTATTTTGGCCTCGGTTGCAGGAATGTTACACAGGTATGGGTACCCGAAAACTATGATTTTCAACCCTTGCTGGAAGCACTGAAGAAATACGACTATCTGATGGACCAGCACAAATACAAACACAATTATGACTATGTGTTAACCATTAACATGATGAACAGGGAGGCGTATATGACCAATGGATCCATTGTACTTAGCCCAAACAAGTCTGCGTTTTCAGGCATCAGCAACCTAAACTATGCATACTATAAGGATCTGGAGGAACTCATCTCCAGCCTTGATCCGGATACCCTGCAAGTGATCACAGGTCATGGTTTTACCCCTTTCGGGAAAGCCCAGTGCCCAGGCTTTTTTGACTATGCCGATGGAGTGGATACTTTGCTGTTTCTTACGTCTTTATAAAGCCAGGTTGAAGGTTGTGGGTTGAAGGC
>JBASZQ010000024.1:0-6142 GCA_049661025.1 Chitinophagaceae bacterium
CCGTTGGCCCTGCCGAGGTAGCAGGAATCGTGGTAAGTGATTTTCTTTCCTTTAAAGGAGCCGCCACCCTGAAGCTTAATACGGCCTTCCTGGATCAGCTGTTGAAGAAAGGTAGCATGATGTACTACTTCATAATTGCCACCGAGCTCTGGATATTCGTTCTTCAAAACATTGAAGCAATGTGGGCAGGTGGTCACGATTTTGCGCACCTGGTAGTTGTTCAGCAATTGGATGTTCTGGTAGGCCATCATCTGGAACATGAATTCATTTCCTGCTCTCCTGACGGGATCGCCGGTGCAAGCTTCTTCCTTGCCCAGAATCGCAAAATTGATCTTTAACTCCTGAAGGATAGATGCAAAAGCCCTTGTTATTTTTTGTGCACGCTGATCAAAGCTTCCGGCACAACCTACCCAGAATAGGATGTCCGGGGATTTACCCTCTGCCATTAGTTCAGCCATCGTAGGCACCTGCATAAAAGGAAATTTTCGTAAATCTATGATGAAAGGTCAATATAGTATGCCTGTGCGTTCAAATATTTTAGCGATGTGTTATCTTTAGCGCGATTAGTTTAAAATCTATCCAACAAAACGATGCCATTGCAAGAAGCCGTGCGCCACACCTTTGTACAATTATCCGGTTCCCTTGAACTGATGACCCAGGAAGAATTTATTCAACCTTGTGTTCATTTATCCAATTCAACCATTGGACAACACGTGCGTCATATCATTGAAATGTTCCAATGCCTTGAACTGGGATATGACACTGGTTCAGTGAACTACGAATTGAGAAAACGTGACCCCCTGATTGAAACGAAAAAAGATGTTGCACTTGCGACACTTCAGATTGTTTTTGAAGGATTAAACAAGCCAGATAAAGCCTTGATGCTGGAGGGTGTTTACAATGATCATAGTGAAACCCTTTTGCAGATTCCTACTAATTACTATCGGGAGATCATCTACAATCTGGAGCATACCATCCATCACATGGCGTTGATCAGAATCGGAATACGCGAGCTTAAGCAAATTGAGCTGCCTGAGGGTTATGGCGTAGCCTCTGCAACGGTGAAGCATAAACAAAGATGTGCACAGTAACCTATTTGCCCGGAAAAGACGGGATTCTACTGACGTCAAACCGGGACGAAAAACAGTATCGTTCCCTTGCCTTGATTCCCCATCGCTATAGTAACTACCTCGGCGAGGTGATGTATCCACGCGATCCCGATGGTGGGGGTACATGGATCGCTGTGCATGAAAACAAGAATGCGATCGTTTTCCTGAATGGCGGATTTGAGGGGCATCAACCCAATCCACCTTATCGCCGAAGTCGGGGACTGATTTTACTGGATCTTCTGGCTTGTGAACGTCCTTCCCTTGCGTTCAAAGATCTGTCGCTCACTGATGTGGAGCCTTTCACTGCAGTGATCTGGGATGCCAATGAACTACTGACCTGTGTTTGGGATGGCAATGATAAGCACCGCGTTCATATGGATCCGCAGAAGCCGCATATCTGGTCTTCATCCACTTTGTATACACATCAGGTGAGGGAAAAACGGGCATCGTGGTTTGCCCAATGGCTTTCAGAAAGCAAGGAATACGAAATGGACAGCATCATGGCCTTTCATCGGTTTGGAGGAGAGGGTGATGCGCATAATGATCTGTTGATGAACAGGGCAGGTAAGGTGTTTACGGTAAGCATCACCGGTCTGGAAATCAGTACTGATAAAGCCAGAATGGTTTATCATGACCTGCGCGAAGAGAAAAAATATGCGCGAGAACTAGCATTTTCACCTGCTCAACCCGGTAGCATTGTTTAAGCAATTACTGCACCGGCCCTTCTTCATACGCCTGTTTCATTGGGAATACTGGCCTTTCTGGGCGGTGTATATCTGGACAGCACCGGCATGGCTGTATTTCTGCCTGCGGGCAGGGTCCTTTTTCTTTTTCAGCGCGTCCAATCCTTCGATCAAAAACGGGGGATTGATCGGTGAGTCCAAGAAAGACATCCACGATATTCTTCCGAAGGACCTCATACCCGCTACCATACATTTTCCATTAAGTACCGATGCAGATATTGTGTTGCGCGGTGTTGCGGAAGCCGGATTGCAGTTTCCGATGATTGGCAAACCCGATATTGGGGGAAAGGGGAGAGGAGTTAAGATTTTACGTTCGCCAGAAGAACTGCTTGCCTACGCGGAAAAAGCAACGCTTGATTTTCACATCCAGCAGTATGTGGATTTCACGGAAGAGATTGGCGTGTTTTATTACCGATATCCTGGTCAGCAAAAAGGTAAGATCACGGGGATCGTCGGGAAGAAGTTTCTAGCGGTGAAGGGTAATGGAAAAGACAGTTTGCGCCAATTGCTGAAAGCTGACCAGCGTGGCGTGATGTACCTTCCAAGCCTGGAGAAAATGCATCGGGAAAAATTAGAGGAAGTATTGCCAGCAGGTGTTGAGAAAATTGTTTCGCCTTTTGGAAATCATGCCAGGGGTTCTATGTTCCTCGATTATTCAGATAGAATTGATCCTGCACTAACAGAAGTAGTGGATGCGTTCAGTAAGCGGATTCCGGAATTTTACTTCGGGCGGTTTGATATCCGTTTCAAATCCTGGGATGATTTGCGGGCGGGAAAAAACTTTGTCATCATTGAGCTCAATGGAGCGGGTGCAGAACCCACTCACATGTATGATCCCCGCCATTCATTGTTCTTCGCGGTAAAGGAAATTATCAGGCATTGGGCCATCATGTGCAGCATCGCGAAGATGAATCATACACTCGGTTTCGCATATCCTTCATTCAGGGAAGGCGTGGAGATATTTACCAAGGACAATACAGACGCGGCGAAGCTGGCAGCTATGTCTGACTAAGTTGCGTTAATTTCGATACATGTTCAGATTGTTTGTGACCGGTCTTTTCATCAGTTTCCTGGGTGCACTGCCCATGGGAACCCTGAACATGTCTGCCATGCAAATAGCGATAACGGATGGATATTATCCTGCCGTTCTGTTTGCCTTTGGCGCACTATTGGTTGAAATGATTTACGTGCGGATGACCCTGGTGGCAATGGGCTGGTTCCGGGCGCATAAAAAACTATTGTTGGTGATGGAGTGGCTGACCCTGGTGATTATCCTCGTGCTGGCAGCCTCTAGTTTTTATACAGCCATGCATCCCACACTTAAAGCTAATCCAATCCTTTCCAACTCCATCCATCGGTTTTGGCTGGGAGCAGGTTTAAGTGCCATCAATCCACTGCAGATCCCTTTTTGGTTTGGATGGAGTACCGTACTTACTGGCAAAGGCATATTGGTGAGAAACGGATATAACTACGTGTATTATATTCTTGGCATTGGTATAGGCACCTTCATCGGCTTCACCGTATTCATCTTTGGTGGTAAGCTTCTCGTTGATCGTCTGGATGCCCAACAGAATCTTATTCAATGGATCCTGGGAGGAATTTTCCTGATCACAGGGATTATCCAAGCCGTGCGTATGCTTCGCCAGAAAGACGGCATCTCCAACCTTAGCTAGCTATTAGCTAATAGCTACTAGCTAGATTGGGTCCAAGCGTCCCGCTCATCCGGCGAGAACTTCCATGGTGCGAAATTGTTTTCCGTGTTACTAAACATCGCTGTCCACTCCTGGGGAACATTGGATTCTTCCATGGCCTGGTACCTTCGCAATTGAACAATGATATCAAGAGGGCTTATGGATACTGGGCAGGCTTCTACACAGGCTTGGCAGGTAGTGCACGCCCTGATCTCTTCCTCCGTAATGTAGTTATGTAACAATGATTTTCCATCGTCCACAAATGACCCGTTCTGTTTGATGTTACGCCCAACCTCTTCCATCCGGTCCCGGGTGTCCATCATGATTTTTCTGGGCGAAAGAAGTTTACCGGTAGTATTAGCGGGGCATGATGAAGAACAACGGCCACATTCCGTACAACTGTACGCTTCCAGCAAATTGTGCCAGCTCAGGTCAAAGATATCTTTAGCGCCAAATCGTTTAGGAGGTTCTTGTCCATCTGTGGGTGCCAGTTCCGGTTGCATGGCATACAGCACCTCCTGCTGGATGGCTGTCATGTTTTCCATTTTACCCTGCGGTTCAAGACGTGCATAATAAGCGTTCGGAAACGCGAAAAGAATATGCAGGTGTTTGGAATACGGAAGATAATTGAGGAAGGCGAAAATGCCCAGGATATGCAACCACCATGAACCCCGCTCAAGCCCTTTCAATGTGCTATCATTTAATCCACTCAGTAAGGGATGAAGATATTGAGATACTGCAAAATTTCCAGTTGGGTGCTGTCCATAAGGTTCAACACCTCTGGTTTGTAAAAGCGTGTCTGAAGCATTCAGGATTAGGAACAAGCTCATCAGTACGATCTCTGTTACAAGAATGATGTGTGCATCGCTGAGGGGCCATCCCTTGAGTTCGGGTTGGTTGAGGCGTTTGACCTTCATGATATCTCTGCGGAAAAGGAAAGCGATACAAACAAGGATCACGCCTACCGCCAGCCATTCAAAAGCATTGATCAGATATGGATAGGCCGCACCCAATGGGGCTGCGAAAACACGATGGGTTCCCAGTATTCCATCTACAAAGATCTCCAGCACTTCAATATTGATGATGAGGAATCCGGCATAGATAATAAAATGCATGATGGCAACCAGGGGTTTGGCAAACATCTTCTTCTGGCCAAAAGCCAGCAGCAGAACGTTTTTCCAACGCCGCTCAGGTTGGTTGTTCAGGCTATCCTGTCTGCCGAGGTTAATGTTGCGGCGCATTTCACCCAGTTTACGGGCGAAAAGGTAGATGGCTCCGGCTGCAGCCACAACAAAGAGAATTTGCTGAATCAATTCCATAATCCTTGGTTACATTTTGCTAATTTACGTCCCAGATACCTTGATATGTCTACAACGGGCAAAAATTATATTCTCAATGGTGATGTGGCTGCAAAGAAATTGCACCGCATGGCCTACGAGATTTTGGAAAACAATTCGGAAGAACAGCAATTGGTACTTGCGGGTATTCGCGAACATGGCGTAGTACTTGCCAGAAACCTGGCTGAGATTCTTCAAAGCATTTCCTCCAAAACCATTGAACTGATATCGATTACTATCGATAAAAAACAATACCAATCCATCTCCATCGACCAACAAATAGATCTAAACGATAAAGTGGTTATCATTGTTGACGATGTGTCTAACAGCGGCAAAACACTTACCTATGCCCTGAAACCGATCCTTTCATTTTCCCCGAAAAAGGTACAGACCCTTGTGATGGTGGAACGCAGCCATCGGAAATTTCCTGTTCATCCTGATTATGTGGGTCTTTCGCTGTCCACTTTTCTCCATGAGCACATCTACGTGGAAGTGGAGGGCAACCAGGTTACAGGTGCCTATGTGGCCTGATCAAAAGTAAATTCCGTGGAACCTGATGCCACCATTGGTATTTAGCTCTAATGCAGGAGCCGGTATCTTGATGACATTTACGGCTGAAAACACCGTTTTCAACCATTTTTTCCTGGTGGGTATTTTAGTGAGATCCATATCCACTGATAAAAAAATGCGGCGATAGCGGGTAACATCAGATCTGTCTATGGTTTGTCCGTTTTCATCGGTCCAGATATTCTCCCTGCCGCCCAGCATCACCCTGCCGTTATAGCCAACGGCAAGATTCAGCCATCGGGGAATCCTGCTTTGAGGAAAGAAACTATGCAGGTTTGCGCTGATCCAATAGGTTTGGCTGTTATAGTCTTTCAGGATTGCTTCAGCTCCCTCACCAAAAAGTTCGATTGCCCTTGGCCGCTGGTCTGCAGGATATTGGTAGGGAAAATAACTGAACTTAACAGAGATCCTTTGCTCTTTCCAAAGCAGCTGCTGGCTAACATATGCACCTGACCCGATGACATTGGCGGTCATGTCCCACATGGAAAACCCCCATTCTGCCGAAAACCCATCCAGGATCTCAATGATACTTTGGTAGGCCACACCACTGATACCCCCGAGCCAGATGGCTTTTCTCTCGTTAATGCCCGTCCAGCGCCAGATATCTCCCGAAACCCGGCTGATCTGGTACGCCGTCCATACATGCCCGGCCTTGTCCATCTGCTGCCATTCCGGAAGATCATTAAAGAAATGAA
>JBASZQ010000025.1:0-39126 GCA_049661025.1 Chitinophagaceae bacterium
CACTTAAACTACCTTACGGCAGCAGTAGCCTGAATTTACTGCGATTTATACGGGACGAGGTGCATCGTTTTGGCATCACTTTTCACCGGCAAAAAAGGGCCAAAGGTACCTTCAAGAATGAGCTGGAAGACATCAAAGGCATTGGCAAATCCACGGCAGATGCTCTTTTGAAGCGTTTCAGGTCTGTCAAAAACGTCATGGCAGCCTCCGAGGATACGCTTGCCGAGAGCATTGGCCAGGTAAAGGCGCGGCTGGTAAGGTCCTATTTTGACGCCAAATCTACCCAAAGCCCCTAAAGCGGGTATACGCCTGATTCATTTCGATGAAACTGAGGATATTCCGGACGAATGGTACAAATAATATGTCCTCGGAGTATGGTTGTATTGGTCTAGTTTGTATCTTTACCTCGGTTTTTCATAGGATATTGGATTTTAAAAACGGGGCAGGATTTCTATCCAAGCCCCATTTTTTTTAATGCGGCAATGTGAAAATGCGGCAGTGCGGCAATTACTTCTTTTCTTTCAACCTTCGTTTACATGTGGTGATTATTGAATTCAGGAGTCGTTGAATTTCCTGAAGCAATTCCCTTAGTTTAGTTTGATCACCACCACGCTCAGTATTTTTCAAGAGATTCAACCAATATTCTGTCTCCTTCGCTTCTTTGTCTGCAATCTTCAGCTTGTGTACAAAATCAATTCTGCTTTCTGCAGTTTGGGCTTCATGGATTGAGGCACCAATTGACGTCCCCGACTTTACTAGCTGGTAAGCGATGTTCTTACAATCAGGTGGGATCTCACGTGCAAAAAAGATAACTGCTTTTGCTAGATCGTAAGACTTTCCCAATATGATATTATTCTCCATCTCTGCAATCTAGCTTAGCATATAACCAATCAGCTCAGTATTTACCACAGGAAAAAGGTAGAAAATAACGCGGAACAATTGCCGCATTACCGCATTGCCAAATTAGCTAATTGTCATACTAAGATTAAAAGCATAAAAAAAGCCCCGCTGGAAGCGGGGCCTTTTTTTATGCTTTTAATCTTAGTATGACCACAGGTCTTGTTCAAAGTTGAAGATCCTTTCTTTGATGTTCTCACCTTCCAGCAACCTCAGGATATCATCCTTAATGTAGCTCTTGATGAACATATCGTAAGGGTTTTCAATGGTAGACTTCACGATATAGCTGCTGAAGTAGCGGCTTTCGAAAAGCTCTTCCCAGCTCATCCTTGCACCAAAGTTCTTGCCGTTGTATACTTCATACTTGGCGAGGGTTGGCCTCAGATCAGGGTAGTAAACCCAGAACAGGGGAGATTCACCCAGGATAGTACCAGTTGTTTGGTCAGTGTAGGTTTTGAGGGGAGCAATACCAAGGATACGTGCATACATCCTGGAGCTTTCCTTGTCAAACACCCACTCTTCCTTGATCCTGAATTTGGTGATATCATCAGGATTGAACTCGGCACACACCATCGTGTCTTTGAAAATACCTTTCGTACCGTTAGGATCTTTTACGAAATCCGGGATCTGCGTGGTATCGCATTTACCTGCGATCATTTCACCGATCTTCTCCAGTGTCATCGGTGTAGTGAAACGATCGTCCACAGTGGGATCGAAGGCTGTCACTTCACCAGAGCGCAGTGCATTCAGCAGGATGATAATGAAACGCTGGTTACCATTATCCTCATCTGCCTTGTAGCGGAAAGGAAGGTTCATTTTCTCGCGGATATCGATCTCCCTCCATACGCGCTCGCGGTACCAGGCATCATCTTCGCGGATGTTCTCATGCGCGAGGGGAGTCCTGTCTTTCACGAGGTTCCTTTCCACTGCCGCGTCATTGCGGAGGGATTTTTTAGGCGTATCGATGGCCAGGGGATCACGCTTCGCCACGGGAACTACTGTATCGGCAGCCTTTGCATTCAAATTGGCATTGGCCGTATTGGTTTGTGTGTTCTTGGTCGATGTTTTCTTGGACGTGCTGGTCTTGGACCTGGTGGTCTTCTTACGCGTTTGCGCATCAACCACCTGCGTAGCGAGACCGAACGCGGCTACCAGTAAAACATATTTTGCCAATTGGAATTTCATGGTCTACAGTTTACAATACAAAATAAACGATTCTCTATCAGTACTTATTGTCAGTTATGTTAATCTTACTTCAAACTGTAGGATAAGCTGCTTGAAAGCTTACGCACCCTGCCGGAAGGATCTTTAACCATGATGTCATTGATCACCACCAGTGAACCGGGCTTCAGTTTGTTGATCAGGTTGGCAGCGCTACCGTTCCACCTGTTGCCATTGTTGGTTACAGGAGCGTAGTCAGGAATATCTGAACTCAGGGCACCTACCGTGTAGCTCACTACTTCGTAAGGAGCGTCAAATTCAGAGTCTTCCAACTTAGCGATCACACCACCCATGGCCTTGAAGTTAGCTGTTGGTACAGGACCTGGTTTCAGGTTACCTACATAAGCAGCTGGCAGAGGCAGTTGCTTCACACGGAAGCCTACTTTACCGGCAGCTTTACCTTCAACCATTACGGTTACAAAATGCTCACCAGGATTGTTAGGGCTGGCGATATACTTGTTACCGCTCACCTTTTTAAGGCTACCACCTGTGAATGAAGCTGTAACTTTCTCTGAACCTGCACCTGCAGTAATGGTAAGAGGATTCTCTACACCAATATACAGTACGTTCATTTTATCAGCCATCACCGCTACACCTGAAGGCGTACCTACAGTATAATCGATGGTTTTAGTAGTCACTTTCTTTTCACCTGAGTTAGGATCAACATAGGTAACGTTAACGCTAACTTTACCGCTGCTGCTCACATTGAACTTCTTGGTACCTACACCTGTCTCGTCAACAGATACAGGAGCACCATTGATTGTGATCTCAGGCTTTACAGAAGCGTTGAAGGCACCCAGACCCGCAGTAACTTCCATTTCTTCGCCGGGCATCAGGTAAGTTGAGCTGGTACCGATCAATGGAACGAATTTATCGTACACGATCTTCACAGCACCCACCTGGCTAGCACAGAAAGTAGCCACTTGGTTTTCAGTGTTCTTTACATCATTCTGGAATTTGCTCAACATGGTAAGTGCAGCAACTGTTGGTGTCATATGGAAATTACCATATACCCAGTCAGCAACTTTATCACCAGTAGGCTTTTTACCTGTAGATGATTTGGGGACTTCCAGATTCAATGGCAGTTTTGCTGCCAGTGCCTTAGAGATCTCCGGATCAATAGCAAGGATATTCTTTTTGAAGTTCTCAAGGGCAGCGTAAAGGTTTTTACCTTCACCCTTGGTGTCGAAGAGGCGCGTGGCCGCATCAACATTATCTTCTTTGAAGTCGCCGGTTTCCTTATTCAGGTCAGCTTCTTCTTTCAGTTGTTGCTTGTATTTGTCGATCAGGTCTGAAGTCTGCTTTGCCAGTTCTTTAGCCTTGTCTGCCTTAGGTTTCCAGATCCCTGCTTTCTCAGCAGTCTTTGGATCCTTCATCATCTCTGAAAGGCTTTCATAGACAGAACCGGAGGAGGTGTTCAACACAGCGTTAGACTGTAACAGACTATTGTCAACGGTCTTGAACGCATTTATAATTTCAGCAGATACATTGAGCGCCAGGAGTGCGGTCAACACGAGATACATCATGTTGATCATCTTCTGCCGCGGTTCTTTAGGTAGTGCCATTTCTAGTTGGATTTAAAATTTAGATTAGGGTTTTTCAATCAACTCAACACTACGATTAGTTGCGGCCTTGCATGGCAGCCAGCATGTTTCCGTAAACATTGTTCAGGTTGCTCAGGTTCTTAGCCAGCAATGCGATTTGCTCTTGTGTTTTCTTCGCATCGTCAGCACTTCCCTGCATAGCTTGTGAAGCGTTTACGAGATTGCTGTAGAAACCGTTCATTGCTTTCAGGTGATTGTTGGTATCCTGAAGCTCAAGTTCGTAGATCGTGTTCAGTGAACCCAGGTTTTTAGTCAAGGTCTGAACCTGCTCATGGAACTGACGGGTGCTGTCAGCAGCGTTGTTGAAATGGCCTATAGTTGAAGCAGCATTCTGGTAAGCATCTTTCATTGTGCTCAGTGCAGCTGTTGCTTCTTTTGTTTTTTGTGTGTAATCTGCCGTAGCATGTGATACGTCAGCGATGTCAGACATCTTTTCTACGGTAGTACCGAACTTTGAAAAGTTGTCGCTCAAACGCTTCATGTTTGCTGGATTGATGTCAGCTTCAGCAAGCATCTTATCCATAGAAGCCAGGGCAGGGTTACCTGCAGAACCAGCCATTTTTGGAAGTGCTTCTGCCAGCTTAGCCATTTCCTGGCCGGGAGGCGGGAGGAATGCATACACGAGGAAGATTGCAGCTTCTGTAAGCAGACCTACAGTCAGCATGATGTCAGCATAAGACTGGTGAAGGATCTTGGCCCATGCACCAAAGATTACTACCGCTGCACCTACGCACACGATGATGTTAACAAGTTTGTCTGTTTGTTTGTTTGTACCTGCCATAACGATGAATTTTTGTGGTTTTATTTTTTAGGATTCGGAGAATATCATGCTGGGCAAAGGCTTGCTTTACACAGCATGATGTTCTTTATTTTAAAGTGTTCAATCTGAGGAATGGTTCCAATTAACCCCTTGTTTTCTTAGAAGGAGTTGGAGGAAGATCAACTACACAACGGAAACCGATGTAAGACTTGGCTGTATCCTGGTACTCATAGTTACGAGCTCCAGTTTGAAGGAAGTAACCTACGTCTTTCCAGCTACCACCGCGGATCACTTTACGCTTCATACGGGGAGGATCACTGTCTTTAGCGTTCCAGCGGATATCAGGGTTCATGTCATGCTGGAAGTTGTAAGCACCTTCATAGTACAGGGAAGAAGTCCACTCAGCAACGTTACCTGCCATGTTATACAGACCGAAGTCGTTAGGCCAGTAACCATCAGCCCTTACCGTATAGAAACCACCATCTTCAGGATAGTTACCACGTCCGGGTTTGAAGTTAGCCAACAGACATCCTTTCTTGTTCCTCAGGTAATAACCACCCCAGGGATAAGGAGCTTGAGAGCGACCACCGCGTGCGGCATATTCCCACTCAGCTTCTGTAGGCAGACGGAAATCTGATTCCAGGTTCTTTTTCTTCTTCTCACGATTGGCGTTCAAGAGGTTTGTTCTCCACTCGCAGAATGCCATCGCTTGTTTCCAGTTCACACCTACTACAGGATAGTTTCCGAAAGCAGGGTGGCTGAAATATCTTTTAGACATCGGCTCATTGTAAGAATAAGAGAAGTCACGAACCCATACCAATGTATCGGGATACACTTTCACGTCTTTCTTGACGATGAATTGTGAACGTGGCTTACCAGAGTTCTCACGGCGTGATGCCTCTTTGTAATCAAAAATTTCAGAGTGGTAAACGAGCTTGTCAGCATCGATTTCTTTTTTACCATTCACCCGGTTGTCTGGCGTAACGATCATTGCGTTAAGCTGCTCCAGGATCTTGGGATCATTCCACTTCATCGTTTTCATCTTAGCCTGATCGATGATTTCAACACCATCACCACCTGGCTTTTTATAGTTCAGGATTGTGGCAGCGATAGAATCACGAACAGCCCAAACGAATTGGCGATATTCATTGTTGGTGATCTCCGTTGCATCCATCCAGAATCCATTGATGGAAATCTGACGATTGCGGGCGGTGAAGGAATAGCTTACGTCTTCATCGCTGGGTCCCATGTGAAAGGTTCCCTGTGGTACGTAAACCATGCCAGGAGGCTTCGTCATGTCTGACGCCGCACCCGGTGCAACCCCGTGGAGCTGACCATCATCCGGTAAACCCTTGGATTTGGATTTCCCCAGTTTGCCACAACTTGCTGCCAGTAATGACACCAGCAGAAGCGTTCCCAGGTTGAACAGAAGGTTTCTCATTTTCATAAAAAGTATTGATGGTATTTGGACAAATATAGATTAATATTCCCTTGACTATTAAAGGTGTTTTGAATCTTAATACAATATTTAACAAGTCAGCAGAACACAATCCGCTTCCATAAATAACGGATCTTTTTCTCCCTTATTGTGCCGTACCTGATTTACCCGGCAATTCCGATTCAATCAGTTGGAACAACTCTTCAATGCTTTCAACAGGCTTCTTACACACATAGTCCCTGCATAGGTACACCAACGCATCAGCCCCACTATTTTTCCCCATTAATAACGGAAGATCTTCCCGGTTATTTTCGGCCGACTGCACTACTTTAAACGGCAAATATTTCAGCAACAACTGTTTACGCTTTTCGTCTGCTCCCGGACCCAGAATGCCGATCTCAAAAGTACCCGCCGCCAACTCAGCCAACAGGCTGCTCCATACCCCAAATGAGGTAGGATATCTGGTGGCTACCTGCAATACGCCATCAACCATGTCCCTGGACCGGTTTTTCCATGATTCGTTACCCGTCAGCACTCCCAATTTCCACCCGTTCAATGCCATCACCGCATTTCCGGACGGGGTTGCCCCGTCGTAAATCTCTTTCTTCCGCACGATCACATCCTCCTGTCCTTTTTGGGTATAGTAGTAGAAACGGCTCTCTTCATCGGAATAAACTGCACTCACTTCATCCATCATGGCCTTCGCGCGGTTGAGCCAGATCTCATCCCCGCCCATTTCGTACAATCCGGTCATGGCCCAGATCAGATAGGCCTGGTCATCCAAAAATGCAGCAACCTTATATTCCCCCTTCTTATAATTATGTCTCCACTCCCCTGCCATCTCCCTACAGCGCCACAAAAACGCCATATTCTTCTCCGCCACTTTTCTGATCTGGGCATCATTAAGCACAGTTGCTGCTGTACTAAAGGCCAGATTCATCAGGGCGTTCCAACTGGTCAGTACCTTATCGTCCAAACCCGGCCTCACCCTTCCACCCCTTCTTTCCATCAGCGCCTTCCTGCATCTCTCCCACTTCATACTTCCAACTTCCACCTTCCACCTCCCCACATCACGCACTCTCAGGATATTCACACACTCCCAGTTCCCCGTTTCCGTTACATCATAGATCCCTGCAAACCACGCGCCATCTTCCTCACCCAGTACTTCCATCACTTCAGCCAGGCTCCAGGTATAAAATTTCCCCTCCTCCCCTTCAGAGTCCGCGTCCAGCGCGCTATAAAAGCCGCCCTCTTCGTCCATCAGCTCATCGGTCACAAACACCAATGTTTGCCTGATGATCTTTTCATATACCGGGTTGGCCGTCACCTGAAATGCTTCACAAAGGCTGAGCACAAGCAATGCATTATCATACAACATCTTCTCAAAATGCGGTGCCAGCCACTCTGTATCTGTAGAATACCGGGCAAAACCCCCGCCCAGATGGTCATAGATGCCTCCCTGGATCATTTTATCGAGACTCGACAAAGCCTGATCCAGCGCTTCCTGCCTGCCGGTCAGGAAATGATATCGAAGTAAATAATTAATGGTAAAGGTCTGTGGGAACTTGGGTGCCTTTCCAAAACCACCCCAAAGTTTGTCTGCCTGTCCCATAGCCGCATCAAAAGCCTGGTGCAACTGGGTATACGTAAAACGTTCCTCTTGCGGGATGTTCACCTGCAAGGCATTGGTGCCAAACTGATTCTGCTGACTGAGATAATCCGTTAGCTGCTGTGCCTGCTCCTCGATCTTTCCCCTGTCTTCCCGAAACGCTCTCGATATTCCGGATAGCACCTCCATCCATGAAGGCCGGTTGTGTACCCGTACAGGTGGAAAATAAGTTCCCCCATAAAACGGCTTTGCTTCGGGGGTGAGAAATACGTTCAGGGGCCAACCACCACTGCCACTCATGGCCTGCACCGCATCCATATAGATATGGTCCAGATCCGGCCGCTCCTCCCTATCAATCTTCACGTTCACAAAACCTTCATTCATGAATGCCGCGGTAGCAGGGTCCTCAAAACTTTCCCGCTCCATGACATGACACCAATGACAAGCTGAATAACCGATACTTACCAGGATCGGCTTGTCCAGTTTCTTCGCCAGCAACAATGCTTCCTCGCCCCATGGATACCAATCCACCGGGTTATGGGCATGCTGCAGCAAATAAGGGCTAGTCTCTGAAGCGAGGCGATTCATGAAAAGTAAACATTCAAAAGTAAAAACTAAGAAACCTTAACAGGTTGTTCTAGGTATAGTTCTTTGCGATAGCTTTTAAATTTTTACTTTTTAATTTTTACTTCTTGGTTGACAGGAACTTCTCAAGAGCCGCAATCATAGACGGCACTTGCGGTTCGGGCGCTTTGATGTGCAGCTGCAAACCCGCTTCCTGTATGGCTTTGGAGGTATTGCTGCCGAAGGCTCCTATGAAGGTTCCATTCTGTGAATAAGCGGGGAAATTTTCAAAAAGGCTCTTCACACCACTGGGCGTAAAGAAACAGATCACGTCAAATTTGTGTGCATCCAGTTTGCTGACATCATTGCTGATGGTGCGGTACATGAAGGGCGTCTGGAATTCACATTTGTTGTTCTTCAACCAGTTCACGATCTCATTGTCCTGCTGGTTTTCGGAACAGGGATAGAGAAATTTCTCATTCTCCTTGTGCTTGTTCATGACGTCAAACAGGCTCTTATTGGTACCATCGGCACCATAAAAAACCTTACGCTTTCTGTACAGAATGAACTTCTGCAGATATAGCGCCACCGCTTCGGTGATGCAGAAATATTTTGTATCCTGGGAGACATTCAGCTTCATTTCTTCGCAGATACGGAAGAAATGGTCGATGGCATTACGGCTGGTGAAAATCACCGATGAATATTCGGCAATCTCTATTTTCTGCTTCCTGAATTCTTTGCAGGGGATGGGCTCAAGCCGGATGAATGGGAAGAACTCCATCTCCACGGCATACCGCTTAGCCAGCTCGAAATAGGGCGACTTATCGGACTCGGGACGGGGTTGGGTAATCAGAATCTTTTTCACTGACTTGTTTGCCTCAGCCATAAATTACCGGTTCGTTTCGAAAATTTCGATGTGCAAAGGTACGGAGATTCTACACAAAAATGCTCATCAAAACTTTGTAGACCAGCAACGTGGGTACAATATCAAAGGCGCCCACAAACACCAGATAGGGGATCAAGCCCACTTTCAGGCCATTAATGGCAGCAAAGCCCTTCGTAAGTCGCATCAGGGCCAACACGGAAAGGATGATGACCGATAGGGTCAACACCACCTCCCTGGTTCCACCTTCCCCATAGGCCAATAACATGATAAATGGAATCAGGGTCAATCCGGCCACTTTGTTCACCAGAAAAACGGCAAAAAGGTAGTTTTCAGCTGCCGGGCGGCGGTCAAACATCCACCCCATCAGGCTCACGAAAATAAATTTAACGAGATAGATGCCTGCGATAAGTCCGGCAGCCACCAATAGTTCTATAGCAGGATGCAGGCCAGTCCGTATCTTATAGTGACGGAGTACAAAATAAATAAATGCGCCGCCGCTCACGCAGAAAATGATATTAAGCAAGAGCGATGGAAGTGGTGTTTGCGTAAGTTGTTCCCGAAGTTGTTTTTGCCGCAGGGACGTATTGAAGAAAACCCTGAACAGATCCACCACATATTTTTTGAACGCAAGATTGATGAACGCTACGGCCAGCAGGAGTCCGCAGAAAAAATAAAAGATCCAGTCTTTTTGTTCTACTACGCGCTCCAGCGCTTTCTTTTTTTGCACCGGCGCAGTAACATTGAACCGTTCATACTGCTTCATATACCCTCCTACTTCTGCACCGTATATCGTTGGGTAACGCAGGGTAACGGGGAAGAGTAAACGTACACTCGGAAGTACTTTAGAGACAGCGAAGCTATCCACTGCAGGCTGGGAAGAAACAATGGTAACAGAATCAGTAACTACAGAATCTTTGCGAACACTATCCACTGTGGGCTTGGGCGGTTGCGGCTTGGGCCTCACGGGCCTGGGTGTTGTATCCACCCGTTGCGGACGGATGCCGGTATCCTGTACTACGGGCGTTGGTTTAATGGAATCCGTTTCCTGCGCCATGGTAATAGAAGCCAAGAACAGCATCATCAGCAACAGAAAAAAAGAACGTCCGGATTTCATGCCCTGCAAAAGTATCTTTTTTAGATGGATAATATTTGTGGAGACGCGTGGATACATCGGTTAAAATATCGATACAAATCCAAAGTGAATTTTAGACTGACGAAGGCTGAAGGTCTGGTCATCACGTTTGCCCACTGCATAGCTGAGGTTGAGGATGCCTGCTTTTGTTTCCAATGCCAATCCAAATCCGGTACCGAAATAAGTATGGCTGATGGCCGCACCAAAAGATTTATCCCTGGCCCATCCCCCATCGGCAAACGCAAACAAATATGCATTCACCCCAATGAGATACCTGTACTCAACGGTACCCACTGCATATTGGCTGGCATAAATACTTTCTTCATCAAAGCCTCGCAACAACTTATATCCACCAATCTGGAACAGCTCATTCCGAAAAGGATTTTCTGTCTGGAGCCAGCCGCCGGAGATTGCCGTACGAATCGTGGATTGCTTACCCGTCCTGAAATAATGCGCACCCGCCAGCTTCATCCGAAGCATATAGGTCCGCAAATTCAATGTATCGTAGAGCTTGCTGAAATCATAAGGCTTGCCCGTAGCATCTGTGGTTAAACCGAGGATGGTATTGTTTTCCCTGATCTTTCGCAGACCTCCACTCACCACGATATACCATTCGTTTCCCTTTCTTGGATTGAGACGGTAGTCTGTGTTATTGAAACTATAGTCTAAGCCGAGGTTCTGTGTGGATACATCTAAAAACTGCGGTAAAGCTTTTGTACTCTTAATGGCATTGGTATCTACGTTGATCAAGTTGGTACGGAAGCTCTGAAAAAACAATTTGCCCTGCTGCCGTTGACTCACCATATACTGCAAGCCAAGGATGAGGTTTAGGTTAAGGAAACTTGAATCTTTTTTAAAAAGATCAAAATTGAAATCAAAACCAAACCTTGAACGGAACATGTACGGCTGTTGAAAAACAACATTCAGCCTCGGACTTTGGATCTGCAACTGTTGCCAGTTCAAGCCAAGGGTTTCACCTCCTCCAAAAGCATTTTTCAGATTCAGGTTGGCTTCACCCGTGATCAGCATCTTGCCGCCGAGGGTTTGGTTGGCTGGTAAAAAACCAACGATGGCATTTACCTGGCTGCTGCGTCTTGTATCCAGATAAAGGTTGACCACAGAACCTGTGCCTACCATGGTCATGTTCCATGGCTGCGACTCTTTCAGGAAAGGCAATTCCATGATCCGCCTGCTGATGGCCTCCAGCTTGTCTTTCCGGTAATAGGAGCCATTGGGGATCTCGAGGTATTGCTGCAAGTAGAATTTGGAAATCTTCGCTGTTCCGGTTACCGTGATGGAATCTATTTTATAATGTGGCCCCTTCTCAACCGTCCACACACCGCTCACTTCACCACCATCCATCACAAGGCTGTCTAACTGGAATTTGGCAAAAGGATATCCATGGTTGTCCATATAACCCAGCATCCGATCCTGGAACTGCTGCAATTTATTGAGGTCAACCGCTTTTCCATTGAATAGCTTCTCCTGATAACCCAGTGCTGAAAAAAGGGATGTTTCATTTCCCGGAACCCGGATATTCTTCCAGGTGTATCGCGCTCCGGCGAACACCCAGGCCTCTGCGCTCAGGCTGTCGTAGTGCACAGAATCCACCGAAAATGTGATAAACCCCTTCATTTTCTGTTGATCCACCACGGAATTCATGTAGGAAATACATTCCGTGCGCGAGGAAAATCCCCGCTTCAGGCCTAAGCTTTCCGCAGTATGGAGGGTATCTTTGTCGAGGAACCGATACGTGACCGCATACTTATCCTGGGCAGCTGCATCCATTTGGAAGCAAAAACAGCATAAGAAGAGGATAAGCACCGTACCACGCATTGTACAAAACTAGTTGATGATGATCAATCGTGCAGATAACGCTACCGGACTTTATTTTCATATACCCTATTGCAAAAGAGCCTGCCATTATTGCAATTTTCATTTTTCTACCTCTTTGCAGTCGAAATCCGAGATGGTAGATGCCATCATTAAGGAAATCGACCTTACCCGGGGGAAGAAGAACCGGCTCATTACTACGGTATATTTTGGCGGTGGCACCCCGTCCATACTGCTCCGCAAAGAATTACGAACCTTAATGGAGGTGGTTCGCCGGAGTTTCCAGATCATTCCTGACGCAGAAACCAGTTTTGAGGTGAATCCGGATGACATCAATGATGTCAGCGTCCCTTTTTGGATCAGCCAGGGCATCAACCGGCTCAGTATCGGCATCCAGAGTTTCAGAAACGAGGACCTGCAATGGATGAACCGCGCGCATACAGCTGAAGAAGCACTTGCGGGAATTGAACTGATCCGCAAAGAAGGCATCCATAATTTCAGCATAGATCTTATTTACGGGGTTCCGGGCCTGGATGATGAAGCCTGGAGGGCAAACCTTGCACGCGCTATTGAACTGGAAGTACCCCATATATCCGCCTACGCACTCACGGTTGAACCGAAGACCGCCTTGCAAACCATGATCCAGCAGGGAAAAAAAGCTACGGTGGACCCAGACCAGCAGGCCCGTCAATTTTTGATTGCAATGGATATGCTGGAAACGGCAGGATATGAACATTATGAGATAAGCAATTTCGCCAAGCCAGGGATGCGGAGTCAACACAACAGTTCCTATTGGCAGGGTATTCCTTATTTCGGGTTTGGCCCCGGCGCGCATTCCTATGACGGCATCGCCCGTTATTGGAACGCCAGCAACAACGCACGCTACATCAATGCACTGATGCAGGGCCTCATCCCCTACGAGCGTGAAGATCTTACTGACAATCAAAAATTCAATGAATACCTGATGACTTCCCTTCGGACAATGGAAGGCGTTGATACTTTACGGGTGAAGGAGAAATGGGGTGACGATGTGTTTACCCAGTTACGCAAAGGGATTGATAAATATTTCAGACAAGGGCTGTTGATCCAAACGGAAAACAAGATTATACTCAGCAAGGAAGGAAAATTGTTTGCCGATGGTATTGCGGCGGACCTCTTCATCTTAGATAACCCTCCAACGGAAACATCAAACCATTGAGCTATTTACCGTTTAAATGTTAAAATCATCAGTTTGATGAATATTCCATTAAAATGGAGGCAATTTATTTGAACATTCGGGCACTTACACAGTTATTTGCAGTGTAAATGAATTTCTATGCCTGGCACAATTATCCGCCGGTATCGTGAACTTAGGAACTATTCTCAGGATTACGTAGCGAAGAAAATGGGTATCTCGCAGAATGCTTACAGCAAGATCGAGAACAACATTACCCAGCTCACCGTAAACCATGTAAAGCAAATTTCCCAGATCCTGGAAGTTTCCATCGTGGACCTTTTGAGAGATGATTTCGAAATTCATGGACCCGCAAACATTCATGTGGAGAGTATCAGCAAGGAAGCCCTACTGCTGAACATGGACAAGATCAGGGCTAAACTGGAAGATAAAAGCCCTCAAAAGCATGATTTCTATCCAGTGGTTATGGCCCTGCTTCAGTCGGTAGACTCTACCATCTCTAATGTCCATTAGGCTTTGACCCCTCACTTAGCCTAAGGGCTTTCTTCTGCCCCCTCATTCTAATATACATTAGAGCTAAAGGTTTTAAATTAGAATTTCCTCAATCTTCTTAAACCCTTCTTCGGCAGGCAACTGCTCCCACAAAATCTGATAGATCGCTTCAACAATCGGTATATCGGCGGCAAACTGTTGATTGATGAGATGAATGGATCGGCTGGCATTATACCCCTCCGCTACCATGTTCAGTTCCAGTTGTGCGGACTTCACAGAATAGCCCTTACCGATCATATTTCCGAAAGTGCGGTTGCGACTGAACAGCGAATAGCTTGTTACCAGCAAGTCTCCCAGATAAACGGAAGCGGCGTAGTTGGGTGATTTGCGCCTTGACAAGGGCACGTCGTGATGCACGCCCACTTCAATGTTGGCAATACCCGCCATCCGAAGAAATCCAGCCATTTCATCGGCAGCATTGGCGATCAATACACTCAGAAAGTTATCGCCATATTCCAACCCATGTGCAATGCCTGCACCTAAGGCATAAATATTTTTCAGAATGGCAGCATACTGAACGCCATAGATATCCGTGTTCACCACGGCATTCAGGTTAGGACCCTGAAAACAAGCAGCGATCTCCTGGGTGGCCGTTTCATCAATACCGGAAAAGGTGAGATAAGACAGTTTTTCCGCAGCCACTTCTTCCGCGTGGCAGGGACCCATAATCGTATAATAGTGTGGAAGTGGGAAAGCGTACTTATCCCTGAGATAATCGTTGAGAAGTTGATTCGTTTGGGGTAAAATCCCCTTGACGGCAGATATGATCTTCCTGCTCCTGATCAATTCCGGGTCTATCCCTTCCAGGGCATCTACCACATAGGCTGATGGAACGGCAATGACAACTGCATCACAAGCTGCAAAGGTTTCGGCAGGCTTGGTATTAAGGAAAAGCATGTTGGTATCAAACCGAACAGAGTGTAGATAGTTCAGGTTATGTTTACGCTTCTGTAAATGCTGAACAACCTGCTCATTGCGTACGGTCCAGTGAATGGAGTGCTGGTTATCCGTCACCAGTTTGGCCAGCGCTGTACCCCAACTTCCACTTCCGATGATGCCTATTTGCATAAAAAGTTATTGGTTATTCGTTGATGGTTATTGGTCATTGAAAACGGCTTCAAATTAACCAATAACTAATAACGAATAACCAATAACCCTTTTTTACTTTTTGGTCTCGAACAATTCTTCTTTGGGCACTACTTTCACTTTCATGCCTTCGCGCAACATCTTGCTCACAATAGTGTATGGGCCTGTGATCACCTGATCGCCAGCCTTCACACCGCTCAGTACTTCAATGTAGTTCATGTCCTGAATATCTGTTCGTACTTTAACACGCTTTACAGAGCCATCGGCCTGCAGAACGAATACTACTTCATCCAGGTCATCAGAACCGCCTTTGCTGTCTTCAGATCCGCTGGCAGCATCTGCTGCGGGAGCGTCTTTCTTTGTACCGCCAACAGCCTTAGCCGTATCGCTTTTATCACGAGTGGTTACTGCGTTGATTGGTACTGCCAATGCATTAGTACGTGTCCTGGTCTGGATATCTGCACTTGCGCTCATACCCGGCCTGAAGGGGAAACTTTTCCCTTTGGGATCTACGAGGTCCTTGTAGCTGGCGGGGTCAAGGCGGATCCGCACTTCATAGTTGGTCACATCTGTACTGCTGGTAGTGGTGGTTCCATTGGCACCCCTGTTGGTAGCGGCAATCTGGGTTACAACACCCTTGAATTTACGCTTCGTATAAGCATCAACTTCTACTAATGCTGTATCACCAATTTTAACTTTCGGAATATCGTTCTCGCCCACATCCACACGTACTTCAATCACGCGCATGTCTGCAATCCGCATCATCTCGGTACCAGCCATCATGTTACTACCTACCACACGCTCACCCTTCTTTACGTTCAGCAAAGAAACGATGCCATTCATCGGCGCTACCACCGTGGTTCTGCCAAGGTTTTTGTTGGCAACCGATAAATTAGCCTGTGCGCTTTGCACACTTGCTTTACCGCTATTGATGGTTTGTTGAGCCGCAGCATAGTCAGCCTTAGCCGTGAGCCATGCGTTCTCAGCCTGCTCATATTCCAGCCTGGAGATCACCTTATCATCAAACAGTTGTTTCTGGCGTTTGTACTGACGCTCTGCCTGCTCGGCACGCGCCTTAAAGCTTTCCAGCGATGCCGTAGCATTCTGCACTTGTGCCTCCTGTTGGTTCACACCTGCAGCAGCCTGGTCCCGCTGTGTAGCAAGGATATCAGCATACACCCTCGCAAGAAGTTGGCCTTTCGTAACACTGTCGCCCTCCTGTACGGTGAGCTCAGTGATCTCACCAGATACGTCAGGGCTTACTTTCACTTCCACTTCAGGATATACCTTACCGCTGGCGGTAACAATTTCCGTGATGGTGCGCAGTTCAACTTTTTCTACGGACACTTTGGTAGACTCTTCCTTGCCTATGACACCGGCAGACTTCAATCCCAGCAGGGCGATCACCACCACCAGAAGGGCTACCAATATCCAAATCCATTTTTTCTTCATCGTATAACTGATTTTTCCTTTTTTATAATCTGAGGCCCTGACCTTTATAGAATTCCAGCACCTTCATCGCAAATACATAATTGTATTGGGCGATGAGTTTATCGATCCTGGCCCTGGTCAGGTTGTTTTGGTTTTGTAACCATTCTATGGTCTGTTGTACACCAGCTTCGTACCGCTTGGTAGACAATTCAAAAGAACGCTCTGATGTTCGCACAGCCTTCTCACGGGCAATATAAGTGTTGTAAGCACCGATGGCCTGTTGGTAAGCGTTGTAAATATCCTGTTTCAACTGGAGCGTATCCCTGGTGATGGTAAGCTTCGCCCGCTCAATGTCAAGCTTAGATTGTGCAACATTGGCCCTTGCCTGCCAGCCATTGAAAATGGGAACGTTCAGGGCGATACCGATACTCTGACCAAAGTTGTTGTTCAACTGGTTCCAATATCCGTTGAATGCATTTCCAAGGCCCAAGGCACCTGTTGTGATAACAGGCGTTTGCGCATACACAGGCACATTCCCCGTACCACTCTTAATATAAGTACCGGTAGTAATCTCCTGGATTCCCGTTTGATTAAAAGTGGTGAAGTTCTGGTTAAACCTGGTTTGGAGGTTACCGAACGCTGTGAAGGTTGGATAAAGCCTACCTCTCGCAGACTCATATCCTTTCTCCGCCGCCATCAGCCTGGACTGGTTACCCTTGATCTGCGGCTGCGTATTCATCGCCATTGCATACACATTGGCTGGATTCTGCTCAAGGATATTATCGATCGGAATTTTCTCAACCGGCGGCGCTTCAATGTCAAAAGGTGCATCTGCTGGCAAGTTGAGCAGCCCCTTCAATGTGAGGAGGTCAACCTGGTACTGCACTTGAGATGCAATCAGGGTTGCACTGTCCCTGGCTACCTGTGCTTCCAGTTCCGCAGCATTGAGTTCAGGAAGACTTCCAGCATCCACCTGTTTCCTGGTATTTTGAAACTGAGCCCTGGTTTGGTTCAGCTGGGTCTCGTTCACCTTAGACTGCTCCAGGCTCAGCAAAGCACGCAGATACTGGTTAGCCACATTGAGCCCGATATCATTCCTTGCTTTATCTACTGCAGCTTTATCAGCCTCGTTGGCATATTTAGCGGAAGCGGTATTGTTCCGCAATGATCCCCAGTTAAAAAGGGTAACCTGGCCCTGCAAACCCATGTTCTCATACATCAGGTTAGCATCCTGTAGTACGTTGGTGGCCTGGTTGAGGGACCTACCGTAGGAGAAACCATGGTTAAGGTTGTAATTCAACTGACCGTACTGCTGGTATTTGGCCTGTTTTGCGATGATCTCAGAGGATCTGGCCTGGATATCCGCCTGTTTTACGGACACGTTATTGGCCATGGCATACTCCACACAGCGCCGCAGATCCCATTTCGGGACCTCCTGAGCAGCTGCTCCGCCTGCAAATGCCAACAAAATCAAACTAAAAAGGGTCTTTCGCATGTAAATCATTTATCCTGTGCAACTACCGTTGCCCAGATATCCGCAAAGATTCAACCAAAATTCACAACGGCAAAATCATTGATAACGGATTCTTGCCGCCCAAATAGCTATTAGCTAGTAGCTAATAGCTATTAAAGGCCTGCTCCAGGCTCTTAATCAGGTAACTAGGTTCTTCCAGACCCACATAAATGCGCATCATCCGGTGATCCTTTACGGTGGGGTCAAACAAGTCTCGGGGCATGGAAGACAATTTGGGGATGATCAGGCTTTCATGTCCGCCCCAGCTAACCGCCATCTTAAAGGCTGTCAGGTTGTTGCAGAACTGCTCAATCTGTTCCGCCGTTTCCATGTTTACATAAAAAGAGATCAAACCCGGCGCTTCCGTCATTTGCTGCCTGGCAAGCTCATATTGGGAAAAGGAGGGGTCAAAAGGATAGATCAGTTCCTCCACCAACGGATGATCTTTAAGGAAGGCAAAAACCTTCTGCGTACTCCTGTTGATCCTTTCCAGCCTGGCAGGCAAGGTGCGAAGCCCCCGCAACAATAACCAGGCGTTGAATGGTTGGATGCCGCTACCGATGCAGAGGTACTCACTCAGAAAGATCTTCCGCATCATCTCAGCTGAACCGCACAACACACCACCGAGGGTATCACTATGTCCGCCAATATATTTGGTGGCTGTCTGCATAGCAATATCGATCCCCAGTTCAATCGGCCGCTGATACAGCGGTGTACAATAACTATTGTCAATCACCGTCACAATTCCTTCGGCCCTTGCAAGTTCGGCCACTGCTTTCAGGTCCTGCAATTCAAAATACCAGGAGGTCGGACTTTCCAGATAGATCAGGGTGGTGTTGGGTAAGATGGCTCGTTCAAAATTTTCAATATAACGACCATCCACATACGAAGTAGTGATGCCAAACCTGGATAGGATCTTATCAAAGAGGTGTTTGGTCCAGCTGTAAGGATGCTCTACAGATACAATATGATCTCCTGATTTCACATTGGCCATTACCGCAGCATAGGTAGCCGCGGCTCCATTGTTAAAAACGAGGCAATCTTCAGCACCGTCCAATGCAGCGAGCTTCAAACGCAGGATCTCCACGGTTGGGTTCAGGCCCCTGCTGTACAGATAGCCCCCCATCTCGTCTTCAAATGCCTTGCGCAAATCATCAACGGTATCAAAAGCGAAATTGCTGGTTTGGATGATCGGCGGAGCGATGGCATTGAAATAATTTTCACGATCCTCCCCCAGCTCATTGAGGATATAGGAAATGTCCATTATGCTGTGGATTTATTTTTTCGGTTACCCACGGTCAGGAAGTACAGGCCGATGAATGCACCCAATACCAGAATGCCCGCCAATGCAGTCATCGGCGTATCATATGCGATACTTAATGCAACAAATATATAGGTGGCGATGAACAGGATCGGCATCCAGGGATACAATTTCAATTTATAGATCCCGCTATCGTCCTGACCTTTCATTCTTTTTCTAAGAATAAAAAGAGTGGCTGCTGAAAAAGCCATACCAATACAATCAAGGAAGATTGCAAAGCTCAGGATCTTATCAAACGTATCCAGAAAAAACAAAATGCCCATGCTTAACAACGCATACACGGTAAGACTTACCGTGAGTACTCCTTTCTTACCGTCCTTTTTCATGAAGGCGGCCGGAAGGATCCCGTCTTCACTCATCGCATACATCACGCGGGGATTGCTGAGCAGGATGACATTCACATAGGCCAATACGGCAACAAACAAAAGAATAGAAAAAACATATTTTCCGGTTGAACCAAATACGCGCTCCGAAACAATAGCTGCGATACCTTTTGATGTTTTCAGTTCTTCAAAACCGATGACCTTATAATAGGAATAACTTACCGTAAGATATAATGCGATGATCACCAGGATACCGATGAAAATTCCCTTGGGCAGGTTCTTCCTTGGGTTGCGGATCTCATCACCAAAATTGATGGTCTGCTGGTATCCACCGTAAGTAAAGCAGACAGCGATCAAAGCAAGGCCAAAAGATTTGATGTAATCCATCGTCCCAAAACTTCCTGTTTGCACCACCTCTTTAACGGCTGCATGCTTCTGCGGAAAGAACAAAGCAACAATCAGCAGCAGCAGCATGCCGATCTTAACCATCATCAGAAAATTCTGCGTTTTGGCGCTGACTTTTAAACCGAGCAGATTGATCACATAAAATAACAAGATGGCCCCCATCGCCATAAAACTTTTCACAAGATCGGAAGGGGTTTCATCGAAGACGATCTCCGCAAGGTACTCACTGCCGATCAGTGCCACAGCGGCGAGAGAGGCCGCATTTGAGATCAGGATAATGCAATTGATACCGAAGGCCACCGAAGGATGATAAGCCGTAGCAAAAATTTTGTAATAGCCACCGGTCACCGGATACCTCGAGCCAATTTCAGCATAAGTCAATGCGCCGCAAAGGGCCACCACACCGCCAAATAACCAGGCTAGAAAAAACACTTCCGGGGTAATGGCTGCCTTGGCAGAATCCGCCGCCGTGCGGAAAATACCGAGACCAATAACGAGACCGATGACGATCATCGTCAGGTCAAATAAACTCAACAGGGACCTGCCAGATTTTTCTTCTTTCATAAGCGCCCTTAAGATAATCGAATTTTTAGTATCAACTTTTTATTCACGTTGAATAGAATCGGATTTTGCGATCTGATCCATTCCACACACCTTTGTGCAACGAATGGTTCCTCCGCCAACAACGGAGGATGAAAAGGGAAGCCGGTGTAAGTCCGGCGCTATCCCCGTAGCTGTAAGTTTCAGGCGCTTTGAATTCAAGCGCCTTTGCAAAAAAACCACTGGTCCTTATGGGACCGGGAAGGTGCAGAGAAACAAGCCAGAAGACCTGCCTTCGTGATTTATTAACCTGGGCTTTCGGGTGAAAAGCCGGAGTTGGTCAACCTATTCTTTTCCGCGGAAGAACCTTGGTTTTCTTTCTCTGCTCCCAAGTCCCCTATTTTATTGACATGAAAAAAATGTTCATCATTGCTGCAATGATTATCTGCAGCGTAAGGGCGACAGCACAATCTAAAGACAGCAGTATTCTGGACGAAGTAGTGGTTACTGCCAACAGAATCGAACAAAAACAAAATCAGACGGGGAAGGTACTTACCGTCATCAGCAGGCAGGTGCTCGAGAAAAACAGTGGTCGCAACATGGGTGAAATCCTCAACCAGTATGCGGGTTTCACCGTCATCGGCGCCAACAACAACCCGGGTACCAACCTAGATGTATATACCCGTGGTGCTGGTCTCGGCAATACCCTGATCCTGATCAACGGCACGCCGGTATATGATGTTTCTTCCATCTCTTCGGCCTTTGACCTGAACTTCATCACAGCAGATATGGTGGAAAGGGTGGAAGTACTGAAGGGCGGGCAATCCACTATCTACGGATCTGACGCTGTGGCCGGAGTAATCAACATCATCACGCGCAAACCGGCTGGTAAACCAGTTTCTTTAAATGCCAACATCGCAGCGGGGTCATTCGGTACCGCGAAAGCAGGGGTAGGGATAAGGGGGAGTAAAGAAAACCTTGGCTACGGTCTGCAGTACCAATATCTGCGCACGACGGGGCTTTCAGCGGCTTTTGATAGTACAGGAAAGGGAGATTTCGACAAAGATGGCTTGCAGCAGCACAATGTACTGGGAACCTTGAATGGAAAATTCAATGATCGTTTCCTTTGGCGTTTGATGGGCCAGGCCAACCTGTACAAAGCGGACCTCGATGCCAATGCTTACAATGACGACAAGGACCATACAGTAAATAATAAAAACTATACCGCGGGATTTGGACTGGAATATCGGTTAGGCAAGACCGTTATACAGGGGAACTACACATTGAATTACACCGACAGAGTCTATCTGGATGATTCTACTGATGTAGGCGGATTTGCGCAATACGGCGAATCCAGGTTCAAGGGCTTCAGCCATTTTGCAGAGATGTATGCGAATATTAAACTGAATGAGCGAGTCAGTTTCCTCGCGGGCACGGATCTTCGCAGGCAACAAACGGATCAGTATTCTTTGTCCATCAGCAGTTTTGGACCCTATGAAACCGCGATTGGGAAAGACTCTGCAAAAATAAACCAATACAGCGCCTATGCGTCTGCTTTATTGAATTCGGGCAGTGGATTTTTCCTGGAACTGGGTGGCCGATGGAACAATCACTCGATGTACGGAAACAATTTCACCTACTCCCTAAACCCTTCCTATGTAAAGGGCCAGTGGAAAGTTTTTGCAAATCTGTCAACTGCATTCAAGGCTCCCACCCTTTACCAGCTTTATGACCCCAATAGTGGTCTGGCCACTTTGAAGCCCGAGAAATCCACTTCCCTCGAGGCAGGCGTACAATTTGCAGCGATGGAAAAAGCGTGGGTAACCAGGCTGGTGGGCTTTACGCGCAAACTGAAAGATGGGATCGATTACAGCCTGATTGATTTTAGATACTTCAACAACAACAGCGCAAGTGACAAAGGGCTGGAGTTGGAAAGCCAATATCGCAAGGACAAATGGAACCTCGTTCTGAACTACACGTATGTCACTGGTGAAGTAAATACAGTGAAATACATTTATGACGCGCCAAGTTTTAGTTACATTAAAAGTGGGGACACCACGTACAACTACCAGTTTCGCCGCCCGGCACATAGTCTTAATATAACGGTGGGCTACCAGGTTTCTGAAAAACTATTTACGAGTATTTATGGCCGTTATGCAGGCAAGCGCTTTGAACCCAGGTTTATGCAAGCCCCGATTGAGGTTGATGCCTATACAGTGTTTGACATATATGGAGAATATCGCTTCAGTCAAAAACTTCGGGCCTTCGCGGACCTCAGGAATATCTTCAATGCAAAGTATACGGATGTAATGGGGTTTACAACAAGGCCGTTTAATTTTCTGGTAGGGGTGAATATGGCGTTATAAAGTTCGAAGGTGGAAGGTGGAAGTGCGTCTTCCAACTTCCAACCTCCACCTTCAAACTTGCGTCTTATCTTTGCCCCATGAATTTCACGCTAGACGAACTCATCACGGTCACATTCACCCTTTTTGCGGTGATAGACATCATCGGATCCATTCCCCTGTTGATCAGTCTGAAGCAAAAGATGGGCGGGATTCGGGAACTCCGTGCCACGTTGATTTCTGGCGCGCTGATGATCGTGTTTCTGTTTATTGGGGAGAAATTCCTGAGCATCATGGGGCTGGATGTGCGATCATTTGCCGTGGGTGGATCCATTGTGATCTTTATCCTCGGTTTGGAGATGGTGCTGGGGATTGAGTTTTTTAAGCCCGATGCCAACCCCTCGGCAGGAACAGTGGTGCCCATTGCTTTCCCACTGATTGCCGGTTCCGGTACACTGACGACGGTGATCTCGTTAAGGGCCAACTATAATGAAACCATCGTGCTTGTTGCCATCCTGATCAACCTGATATTTGTATATCTGGTGCTCCATTCCCTGAATTACATTGCCCGTCTATTAGGAACCGGAGGTTTATTGGCTGTACGTAAATTTTTTGGCGTAGTTTTGCTGGCCATTGCCGTCAAGATCTTTACAACAAACCTCAGCGGTTTAATCAAATAAAGCATTGCCACACTGCCGCATTGCCACATTACCACATTGATTATTTGCCTTCCGCAAATAATCCGGTCCCGTAGTACAATGGATAGTATAAGGGTCTCCGAAGCCCTGGATTCAGGTTCGATTCCTGACGGGACCACAGTTTCAATGTGGCAATGCGGTAATGAGGCAATGGTTGCTACTTTTTGAATTTTACATTTCTCAGAATATTTTGGCTTATTTTTTCGCCAAGGCTCCTGCCTTTATCGCAAGAAGCCTGATAGTGTATTCCACCAAACACCCTGCTATCAGCCATTTCCTTACCCATTTCATAAAATGAATTGTATGAACGAGAAGGCAGGCCCAGATACTCGTAAGTGTTTAGGGTAAATTGGGTATTGTTACCAATAACATCTGTAAGCATCATTGCAACAGCTGCTCCGTTCACTGCATGTGCCGAAGGAAACTCTGGATGCCCCGGCGTATTGAACAAAGCGTTCCATTCCTTGGCTCCCATTACATTTCTGATGTAGGTGATAGGCCTTACTAGATTGACTACGTATTTCTGTGTAAAACAAATTACAACCGCATCGTGAATGGCAATTCCTGACTTGGCATAAGCTAGTGCAGCTTTGTCAAGCTTCACCTGTTTTTGCGTGAACACCTGCGAAAGCACCGCTACAAAATGTCCGCCGCCGGGATACCCAGGTGCATCCCTATGGTAGATGGCCATCGCTCTTTGGTCTGGTGTTAGTACCAATGACTTGTCATACACATCTTTAACCATCGCATAAAATGGAGAAGAAGGATCTGTAGAATATGCCGGAGGTGGCTCCAACGTTGTTCCGGTTGCAACGCCAGGAGTCATTAGTCGGCGCTGACTAGCATAGGGATTCACAGCAGCCGGAAAATTGGGAGAAGTACTCTCCCAAAGTCCTGGGCCTACTGGCGGCACATAGGCTGGGTTAACGTTTGATGACCCGTCAGACGCTGCCCAGAGAAAAATGCGCGCAGCTATTTCTCTACCAAACTGGATGGATCGTAGTATCGTAGCCGTGTCAGATTGCATGGCAAAGCCCGTCAACAATGCTGATTCAAGACTGTCAATTTTAAGCTTATTGGATGCAGCAGTGGTTGGGAACAACCTGCGATTCATCTCTGCCAACGCTGCATTAGCAGATGCGGCCCAATGGTATTTTTTCCCGGATTGTTTTTCTGGCATCGCAGGTAGACCAACCAACTGACCTCCCATCGACTTGTACGATGGCATGCCAGGTACCACAGCCTCATATGCCGCCACACCGCAGTATGCCAGCGCACGCTCTGCAGCTTGAGATCCTGTTCCGGCAGGGAGAGGAACGCGTAATAAATCCAACTGAAGATTCAACCATTTGGTGATCACTTCAGAAGAATAATCTTTTGTCTGTCTCGACTCATCCTTATCAAAATCATTTTTGTCGCAGGCAATACTGAATACGAGCAAGACACCCGTAATAGCCAACAGAAACTTACGTCTCATAAAATAGTTTTTAGTTGTGAAAAGGCTAAATACACTGCAATTGCAGTTAACACAACGAACCTAGTTTGGTATGGAAGCAAAAACAATCCCGCAATTGTAGGGAACTCCTCATCAACGATCTGACTGCGCTACACGAGATTCTCCCGGATCGCTTTGCTCACTGCCTGGGTGGCAGAGGCTACATGCAATTTCTGGTAAATGTTTTTGATATGATCCCTCACGGTGTGATAACTCAGAAAAACACGTTCCGCTATACGGGGCATTGGCACCCCCTCCGTTAGCAGTTGAAGAATTTCTTTTTCCCGAGACGTGAGCTGGTAGTCGTGGATCACCACTGAGGGTGAAACATATTTCTGAAAAAGCAAGGAGATCTTTGCGGCAACAGTTGGACTAAACGCCGCACCTCCGTTGAATACATCTGCAACAGCCTCCAAAAGTTTCACCGGCGAGGTATTCTTCAAAATATAGCCGCTTGCGCCGGCACAGATCGCTTCAAAGATGCGCGCATCATCTTCAAACACCGTTTGGATGAGGACCCTGCATCCACTATCACCCTTGATCTGTTTTGTAGCTTCAATACCATTCAACCCAGACATTTCAATATCCATCAACACAACATCAGGCTTGCTTCGCTCAATATCATGTTTCCAGTTGTTACATGATGTGAACTTGCCTGTACATACAAAACCCGGTGATCCGTTCAGTATAGCACTGTACGCATCCATCATAATAGGATTGTCCTCAAAAATGGCTACCCGTATGTCTGTACTTTGATTCACCATTGTTATTTTGAACTACATAAAGTTCATCGGTACTCCACGATAATTTCAACCATTGTTCCAGCATCCGGACTTGAACGTATATTTAAAACTGCACCTATTTCCTCTGCCCTTGCCCGCATATTTATCAAGCCATTTCCTGAACCTTTGTCCTGTTCCTCAAAACCATGGCCGTTGTCACTGATCTTTACCAAACATCGTTCCTGGTTTCCGGAGATCTCAAACAAGAGCGTTGAACAACCCGCATACTTAACCGCATTGTTAATCGCTTCTTTACTGATCAGGTAGATGGCCTTTCGTTGCGGCAATGTCAGATGCTTCGTTTGAATATCTTTCGAATCGACGATAGTAAAACCAATGTCCTTGGACTGACAAGTGGCCACAGCAAACTGCTTAATCTTATTTACAAGAATTGAAAAAGACTCCTGGTCGGGCTTTAATAGCCAGGCCATATCACTCACTTTCTCGATCACTTCATTGGTATACAGGTTGATCTTTTGCAGGAGTTCTTTTGTTTCTGTATGGTAGGGTGCCGAAAGCTTCTCCTGCGCAAGATGGGTTAGCAAATTAATCCCGCTTAGGGAGGACCCTATATCATCATGGAGATCGCGTGAAACTTGCAGTAATGCAGCTGTCCGGGTCTGGAATGCCTTCTCCAGCAATTGTTTTTCATGCTGCAGTTTTCGGCGCCTGCTTATGATAAATGACAACAAAACGAGTACCACTGCAGATATTGAAAATGCAATTGCAAAGATGAATATGCGGGTTACTTCGTCCATCTGTAGTAAGCGGTGAAGCCAATCCAAAGAAATACATGCAGCACTAAGGTAATGAAATGATTTGCATAAAATATGAAATCTGGTAGCCACGGAACCTTGCTCTGCACAAGGGAATTGTACATACCCAGCATTACAGTATTGAAACTAAAATAGATGATGAAGCCCACACTGAACCAATAATAGTAATCCTGGCGAAGAGGTGTTGACGCTTCCTTATCCAGAAACAACAGAACCAAATAACCGATGCCAAATACAAGAATACAGCTGCCTGCAATAGCTGCATAATAGGTGTTATAGGCTGATAGTCCATTTCGCAAAAGATAAAGCACTGACCAAATGGTTAAGCCAATTGCAACCCCAATTGGCAGCAAGCGAATTTTATAGCCTCTATATACCAACACATAAATTGAAATAATCGCCGGATAGAAAATAACATCAAAGAGGTTATACAACCAGAAATTATGCACGGCTAAGGCCCCCATCATCTTCCCGGTTGACTCCACCAAAAATGTAATGAGCCAAATACCGGTAAAAATCTTCCAGATCATAGAATTGCTTCTGGAAAAACATCGCAACGCCAGTAAGGCCGTAACCAACTGCACAATCAAAAATCCCCAATGAACAAATGGTTTTAGCCAATGCATAATGATCGATGGACTTGAATATTAAATAGAACCGCCGCAATTGGTAGGGCAAAGACCGGTATGTTCTCCGCCAGGAGTCAGCACCAAGACTTTGCCATCTTTATCAAACATGTCTATAGCAGAGCGTGGTCCGTCCACCTTGTAATCTGTTATCGGTACCATTATAATACTCATCTGGGGTTTGCCATCTACATCCAGAATCTTTGCGTTAGGGTCTTTATATTTTTTTCTCGGATCAGCTCTATAAAAATAAACGCGAAAGCCTTCAACTTTCCCTTTGCCGTGAAGTTTCTCAGTATCATCTACTAGCTTTTTAACATTGTCTAGCGTCAAAAAACATGAGGTAGTTTCATTCTCGTGCAGGCCTGTTCTATACAATTTCACGGCCTGCTCAAGTTCAGCCTTACTTAATTGCTGAAAATGGTGAAAGAAAATCTGTTGTTCCATAACGATAGTTTTAAGGATGAGTATTTACTAAATGTACAACACTTGGCAACCAACTTGTACCCCCCAATTGAGGGTATTTTGTCAGTTACGCGTTCATTGACCAGTACCCAATCCAAACAACCATCTCGTCCATTTGTACCTACGTACCAAATATTCGTAAACGAAAAGACTACCAACCAGAACAAAAAGCAAAAGAATTATAAAACTTAAAGGTGCAGGCAACTGCAGTGGAAACAAGAGTACGGATCCGAGGTGCAGGAAAAACATGTGTAGTACATACACCGGATAGGCCGCCCCTTTCCATTTGGCAAGAATTAATGAAGGCTTGTTCATATAGGTATTGGCCAGCCCAAAGAGTCCAAATATCCATAGGGTGGATTCCAGGGAAAGCATCGCAGCATCTGCAATAACAAGTGATGGATACACCCGCTTTACAAACAAACAAAGAGCAAGCGCCAACAGCAGCCATTTGCCTTTCCTTAGTATCAGCCACAGCTTTTCACCAGCAGCCATCATGAGGTAACCGCCGGCAAAAGCAATAAAACCCAATACCCAACCATGCAGCGTAAATGCATACAATTCAAAAGGGCGGGCATCCATTACTATGGCCTCTGCCAACAGTGCCAACATAATCAATACAAGCAGTGCCATACCGCCAATCGCCCTGGAGCTCAAATTCTGAAAGAATACCCTTACCGCTTCTGGCAGTAGATGTGATAATGGAGCTAACACCAACGCATACACGAGAATGTTTCCCAGGAACCAAAGATGGGCCATGCCTGGTAAGTAGGCAAGCGGTACCTGATAGTGATTCAAAATGATCATCGTCTGCAATGGCACCACCACCAAACTACCAAACAAGAGTGGGATGCCGATGCGTTTACATCTATCGAGCCACACCTGTTTAAGTGTCCGCCGGCGCATCGCCATTTGCAAACCCATGCCGGAAACAAAAAACAACAAAGGGATTCGCCATATATTCAGCATGGTCATCGCGGGCCAGATCTCCGGCCAGCCTCGGGGTGCCACTAAAAACCCAATCATAGCACCCCAGGGTTGAAAACAGATCGCTGTATGATAGATGAGTAACAAACCGATGGCTATCACACGCACGGCATCGATATCATATCTTCTCGTTTGCATGGCTATTTTATTTCAACATAGCTGCCATCTCAGGCCGCAGTTTTTCTACCTGAACCAAATCGATCTTCACACCAATCGGCTCCAGCATCTGCTTCATCTGCGAATAGATTCCCTTTACCTCACTGAATGGCGCAGACACAATCTTCAGCGGCGTGTCTCCATATTTATTCTTGATTTGTTTATCTGCACCTGCTGCCAACAAAATCTTGAGGATCTCCGGTTTGCAAAAAAATGCTGCCACATGTAAAGCAGTTGAACCGTCATTGTTCTGAACATTAATCTTAGCGCCAGCCTTGATCAGGTATGCTGCAATCTCGCGTTGATCATACAGCGCCGCGGTGATCAATGGACTCGATCCCCCCATCGGATCTTTGAGGTTGATGTCTGTACCCGCTTTGATGTGCTGTTGCACCAGATCCAGCTTGCCGGTAGCCACAGCCGTATGGATATCCGTAGCAGGTGGTTTAACTGTCGCAGTTTTCCCCTGTTGTGCACTGGCATTGTTGTCCCGGCAGGCTGTCAAAAAGAGAATCGTAAAGAGCATAAGGATCCTGATCCCATGCAATGGAATTTTTTTCATGTGCTGATATTTAATTGTTAATGGAAAAAAGACGGCTTGTTCGGCTGTATACAATAGTGATACGCCGATGTATTCAGTTTGTCACAAAGTTTTTTACTCTTCCTCCCGGTATTCGAGGATATCCCCTGGCTGACAGTCCAGCACCTCGCAAATGGTTTCGAGGGTGCTGAAGCGTATCGCTTTCGCTTTACCCGTTTTGAGAATGGAAAGATTAGATAAGGTAAGGCCCACTTTCTCTGACAAGGTATTAAGCGACATCTTACGCTTAGCCATCATGACATCAAGATTCACAATTATGGGCATACCTTAAACGGTTAGTTCATTTTCTGTCTGTAATTCAATTCCTTTTTTAAAGATCGTGGAGATCACAAACAATACCCCTGCAAATAAAAGGAAGATATCGCCATGTCCAATATGTTCTGAAAGTCTTGGAAAAGACAAACCCTTGTTTATATAATGTTCCGCAAATCCAGTCATCTGTTTACTGAGGATACCCACAATCAGCGAAATCACGCTCATATGCAAAATCAGTTTACCGATGGTTTCTTGAAATGGATGTTGAAAATCGATTTTCTTGAACATCTGGAGCAGCTTGTAAAACAAGGTAGCTTCCAGGACGGTCACCGCTATGATTCCCCAAACCATGATATGGTACTCTACTTTACCAGCCGACCGGAGAGCGGACAAATCCAATCCCAGCATCAGATTAGACGCGGCGGCAGGGTTTACAAATGCACTTAATGTATAAGAAGTGAGAATGGTGCCCGCATTGACGCAAAGACCAATGAAAACAATCCAGGTCAACACATGTGTGACTTTCAGGATCCATGAATTTTGTTGTGCCATAGTACAGTGATGATTTCACTGCAATATTACAAATATTTATTGATAAACAATAAATATTTATTTTTTACTCCAAATCGCGCGTTACTCATAGAGATCGCCGGCTGCGGATAAGGCCTCACGATATTTGGCAAAAAGGACGGATTTAGACACAAATCCCAGTAGCTTACGTTCATGGTCAAGTACTGGCAGGTACCAACTTCGGGTAGTATCAAATTTCTCCATTACAACCGTCATACTCTCGCCTTCTTTCAATGTCTCGGGCGGTTTCTTCATCAGTGCTTTCACAGACAATTTATCATATTGCTCGGTCTGAAAAAGTTTCTGCCGCACATCGTTTAATTCAATGATACCGGCAAACCTTCCTTTCTGATCATGTACGGCAAAAACATTATCGTCGCTCCCCTTCACAACTTCTACCAAATCCCTTAATTTCTTATCGATAGAAATACTTTGATGCTCAGCAGCAAGAATGTCTTTCAGGCTGATGGTGGTAAGGATATTTTTTTCTTTTTGGTGGGTGAAGATCCTGCCCGAGAGTGCCAATGCCTTGGTATCCATGGAATAGCGCTCATAACTTTTTACAATAAAAAAAGAGATCGATGAAACGATCATCAACGGGATGAAAAGCTCATACCCATTTGCCAATTCGGCAATCAGGAACACCGCCGTAAGCGGGCAATACATCACGCCGCTCAAAACACCCGCCATCCCAACCAGGCTGAAATTGCCAACGGGAATATTAACCCATCCGGTATTGTTGATCAGTCGCGAAAAGAAGAAACCAAGAAAAGATCCCGTGAAAAGAGAGGGGGCAAAATTACCGCCATTACCCCCACCGCCAATAGTAATACCCGCAGCAATGGGCTTGAACAATACAATCAATGCACTAAAAAGGATCATACCCCACTCCGCACCAAGTCCACCAAATATATTAGCGATATCTGCCGTTGGCTGTAGTGAATCATTAGCTACCTTTTTAACGCTTTCGTAACCTTCACCAAACAATGGAGGTAACACAAGGTAGAGAACCACCAGCATCAACCCGCCTACCACCGCTTTTACATAAACATTCCATTGCCGGTGTTCAAGTTGGGTTTCAGACCATTTGAAAGCTTTGGCGTAATACAAGGAACAAAAACCAGCGAGCACACCCAACAGCATATAAAAGGGTACATTATGGTAATTGAAGTGCTGCATGTACACAAAATTGAATAACAACCCTTCCTGAAGGATCATTTTAGAGCACAGCACGCCTACCACAGAAGAAATGATCAAAGGGATGAAATAACTTACCACCGTATCTACGAGCAACACTTCAGTAGCGAAAATCACACCCGCAATAGGTGCATTGAAAGCAGCTGAAATACCTGCTGCTGCACCACAGGCGATGAGCAGGGTTCTTTCCTGGTAGTTCAAATCACTCCACCGCGCAATGTTTGATCCGATGGCTGAACCTGTTGCCACAATGGGCGCTTCCAGCCCCACGGAGCCCCCCAGGCCCACAGTAACCGCGCTAGTGACTACATGCTGGTAAGTATGCTTCCTTGGAATATAAGACGATTGCCCGGCAATATGCCTGAGCACCATCGCAATGCCACGCTCGATCCTTCCCTGGAAGAATTTTTGTACGATGATCACACAGATCAGTATCCCAAACACCGGAAACAAAAGATAGAAGAATCTTGATATGGTAGCCCCTTCAATCACGCGTTGGAGAAAATGCACAATCGTCTTTAACAAAACTGCTGTCAGGCCAGACATCAATCCAACCAAGACCGCCACCATCATGACATACTGCACCCTTGTCAAGCGAAGCCTGAGGTAATGAAACAGTTTGTTGAATAAATGTCTGATCTCTTGCATGAATAAGCGAGATTGTAGGATTAAGAATTTAACCAACGGGCATGAACAAGCGCCATTCCCTCATATACAAAATTGGCGCGCCGGTTCCCCTGATGATGCGCAAAATACCAGTCCATATTTTCTATCACGCACTCCATGACCACGAAATTGTTGAAACCCACTTCACTTTCTTCAAGGGTATATGAAAAATCACGGAGTTTGTCTGGCAATTCTGGTGACTCCGCAGGCAACCCGGGCACACCCGGCTGAAGGTAACTCCTCCTGCTGTAATCTGCGATCTTCGCCCATCTCTGCTTACATAGTTCATCCATATGGTGGACTACAGCATGCCCTTTCATCCTGATCTGTGAACGTAGTTGCTGGTCGTACACCAACAAACTGATGGGTTCACCGGATGACATATCCGTGAACATTTCCTTCCGGCTGTCCGTGTGAAAATAGACGCGCCGCTCTACCTTGTCAACACCTCTAAGCACTACCGTTCTGATTTCCGGCTTGTCTTCCCGAACCGTGCCCACAACCATATGGTGCATGCTTACATGCCTGTTTTTCGATGCGTGTTGCATCATCTCCCAACATGCCTGTTCAATCTCACTGAGGCCGTGGGACACGCCAATTTGAAAACTTCCCATGGCACAAAGGTAATCCTCTGAACTTTCATACCTTCACCCTTTCAAACCAACATGACCATACTGTTGACCGGCGGAGCCGGATTTATTGGAAGTAATCTGGCGGAGACGCTGTTGAAAGACGGCCACGAGGTGCATTGTCTTGATAACCTCGACCCGTTTTATGACCCCGTTGCGAAGCTCTTGAACCTGCAATGGTGCCGTGAACAACCTTCTTTTCATTTTCATGAACTGGATATCCGCACCACGCAAGCCGCTGAATTGACGTATCGTTTCAGAAAAATCACTTTCGATGCCATCTTCCACCTGGCGGCAAAAGCAGGTGTGCGGCCCAGCATCGAAAATGCGCACGATTATTACCAGACCAATGTCATGGGTACCCTGAACCTGCTGGAGTTTGCGAGGATCAACCGGATTCGCAAATTTGTATTTGCCTCATCAAGCAGTGTGTATGGCAACAACCCAAGGGTTCCCTGGTCAGAAGATGATTTTGACCTGAAGCCCATCAGTCCTTATGCCGCCAGCAAACTGGCCGCCGAAGATATGGGCCAGGTATATCGCCACCTTCACGGTATCCAATTCATTGCATTGCGATTATTCACGGTCTTCGGTCCACGCCAACGCCCCGATCTCGCCATACATAAATTCTATCAGCAGATCTCAGAAGGCAAACCGCTGAGTTTGTTCGGCGATGGAAAAACGCGGCGCGACTACACCTATGTTTCTGACATCGTGAAAGGATTCTATACTGCTTTGGATTATGAAGGGAAAGAAACCATTTTCAATATCGGAAGCAGCAGGCCCGTACAATTACTGGAAATGGTGCAGGCACTGGAAGAGGTGACCGGTAAAAAGGCGCAGATCCAATGGCTACCCGAGCAGCCCGGTGATGTGAAAGAGACCTTTGCGGACACGAGCAAGGCGAAAAAAGAGTTAGGGTATGAAGCTTCACTAACCCTGGAAAAGGGCATTGAGAACTTTGTACAATGGAAAAAAGGCCAAATCCATCTTGCAGACTGATAACCACATGGCTTCATCCCGCACCTTTTGGTATCTACTGATTGCCGCTGCAATCCTTTTATTTATCCGGCTTGGCGCTACCACCGCATTTCAGGTGGCTGAAGGACGGAATGCACAATGTGCCGCTGAAATGCTGGCGGGTGACGGCATTGTACCGATGTTCAATGGAAAGTTAAGGACCGATAAACCACCCGTACATTATTACATGATGATGCTGGCCTACAAGGTTGCCGGTAAGTCCGAAGGCTCCTCGCGTTTCTTTTCTGCCATTGCCGGAATCTTAATTGTGCTGGGAACCTGGTGGATCACGCGGCGGCATTTTTCGGCAAAGGCGGCCACCATTGCAGCACTTGTACTACTTGGCTCGGTACATTTCCTTTTTCAATTTCGGCTGGCTACGCCAGATCCCTTTTTGATTCTGGCGCATGTATTCGCCTTGTTCGCTTTTTGGGAAGGCTATGCCACCAAAAACAAAAACTGGTACTTTGCAATGTATGCGATGATGGGCCTCGCAGTATTTGCTAAAGGTCCGGTTGGACTGGCATTGCCCGGCGCAACCATTTTTTTCTTCCTGTTATTGCGTAAAGAACTGAACTGGAAAACAATTCTCTCCCTTCAGCCACTCATCGGCATATTCATTTTTGCCCTCATTGCATTACCATGGTACTGGTTGGTGCACGAGGCTACCGATGGTGCATGGACAAGAGGTTTTTTCTTTGAACACAATGTGAGCAGATTCAATGCTGCGGTAGATGGTCATAAAGGCCCCTTCTTTCTTCCCCTGGTTTTTGTGCTTGCCGGCTTATTCCCGTTCTCTGTATTTATGCCGATGGCCAGCATCGATGCATGGAAGAAGAAAGCCGTGGTTCCTTTTCTGTTTTTTATGTTGCTGGGTGCCATCTTCATCATCGTCCCTTACTCTTTCTCCAGTACAAAGTTGATCAACTATACAAGTCCGGCTTATCCTTTTGTAGCCATCCTGATCGGTGCCTATCTCTCTACGCTCCGGATGCCGAAAGCGATGAACATCCAGCTCCTGATCCTCGCCATCATTACCCTTCTGTTCCCCATTGGTTTTGTGATCTGGGTAAAGAGCGACAAGCTGCCGGAGCTGCTTCCACAAATATGGATGGTGTTCCTATTGCCCGTTGCCGCGGTAGGTGCCTGGTTCCTCTATCGTCAAAGAAAATCAGAACAATGGTGGCTTTGGCTAGCAGGCGGAAGCATGTTGTTTAATATGCTTTTCTTTGCATGGCTTTTCCCTTTGCTGGATCAAACCGGCTCCGTTTATAAACTCAACAGTGCAGTCAGGGATGCAAAAGATATGGTAGCGTACAAACGCATGAACGATGCCTTTGTATTTTACCACCAAAAATCCATTCCCGTATTGCCTACAGCTGTAGACATAAAACAGGTTTTGGATCAATATCCAAACACTTTAGTACTGCAACTCGGAAAAATTCCGGACCTTAAAGACAGCATACCAGAACTGACGCTGATACATGAAGAGAAAGACCTGTTCAGCAGTCAGCATACTTTCATCTACCAGAAAAAATAACCCATGAGTCTTTTGTCTGTAGTGGTGGCCTTGTATAACGAAGAAGATAATATTGAACCGCTTTTTAAGAGGCTCCGCGAAGCCTTGAAGGGCATGGAATATGAGTTGGTCATGGTTGACGATGGATCTAAAGACAAGACCATCGAAAAAGTAAAACAACACCTTGGCACAGATACTAAGTTGGTTACCCTGATGAAAAACTACGGGCAATCGGCTGCTATGGCCGCGGGCATTCAAGCCGCGGAGGGCGAGTATATTGCTACGATGGATGGTGATCTCCAAAACGATCCGGATGATATCCCGATGATGCTGAAAAAACTGCAGGATGAAGAGTGGGATCTGGTGGCCGGCATTCGTCAGAAAAGACAAGACGGTATGTTGCTTCGGAAAATTCCCAGCAAGATCGCCAATGCATTGATCCGGCAGAGTACCAAGGTTAGGCTGCATGATTATGGTTGCACCCTCAAAGTCTTTGATGCAAGAATTGCGAAGAATCTCGGACTATATGGAGAATTACATCGATTCATCCCTGTACTTGCTGCACTGCAAGGTGCAAGGATGACTGAGGTTCCTGTGAAACACCATGCGCGTATCCATGGAGTGTCTAAGTATGGTATTGGTCGTACTTCCAAAGTGGCCAGTGACCTGATCCTGATGATCTTCCGATTGAAATATTTTCAGAAGCCGATGCACTTCTTTGGGCCGATCGGATTTCTCCTTCTTTTCTCCGGCATCATTATCAACCTTTACCTGCTTGTATTAAAGATCCAGGGAGAACGCATCGGCGACAGGCCCTTGCTCATTCTGGGTGTAATTCTGCTGCTTGCAGGCTTGTTGTTGTTGCTCTTCGGTATTCAGTCGGATATCATGATGCGCACATATTATGAGTCGCAGAACAAACTGCCCTACCAGGTCAGAAAGATATTTTCTAATCAGAAGAAAGCATGAAATCCCCGCTGAAATGGCTGTTGAAGATCGGGCTGATTGCGTTGGCTTTTTACCTCGTCTTCAAAAAAGTCAGCTGGGAAAGTATTAAGGATACCCTTCAGCAATTCAGCCTGTGGTGGCTGATACCTGCGTTTATTCTGTACAATCTCTCCCAATTTTTAAGCGCTTACAGACTGCTGCATATGTTCAGGAGTATTGGTGTGAACATTCCCTATGTTCGCAACTTGCAATTGTATTATAAGGCGATGTTTTATGGACTGTTCCTGCCGGGGGGCGTGAGTGGTGACGCATATAAAGTGGTCTACCTGCAAAAAAGATCCGAGGCCAGTTACAAAACCCTGATTACGGCCGCATTATTGGATCGTGTGAATGGACTGACAACACTCTTATCCATTGCTTCATTGTTGTTGATCCAAAGGCTGGATCTGTTGCAGGAATATGTTCCGGTGAAGGCATGGTGGATCATCATCTTGCTCATCATCGGTTGGCTGGTTTACTTTTTACTTCATCGCAAGTTGTTCCCTGCCTTCAATGGTGTACTGTTCAAAATAACAGCGTTCTCCTGGGTGATACAGTGTCTTCAACTGTTGAGTTTCTTTTGTCTGCTGAAAGGATTTGCAATTGTAGCAGAACAATGGATCTCCTATGGCATCTTGTTTTACGGCGGATCCGTTATGTCTGCCCTGCCACTCAGCATCAATGGCCTTGGCATCCGCGAATGGGTACTGGTAACAGGATCCGGGCTGATGATGATTGACAGTGCGAAAGCGTTCTCAGCAAGTTTTTTATTTACACTGATTTCGGGAGTTTGTGCGTTGATTGGTGGAATCATACAAGTAAGCGCAGAGGAAGAGGTGGAAGGTTGAAGGTTGCATTAGCCAATAGCTACTAGCCATTAGCTATTTCAACGCTTCCGCAATGCCAGCCTTCATAAACGGCCATTGGGGAAGTGACCACATGATCTTCATGTCTTCGGCTAGCGTGGTCTCGTTGTCCAGAAACTTCAGGATCTTATCTGGTGCATTATACTTAAACAGGTCGGTAAAGATCGCATCGCCTTGAAGCGTTTGGTGATGCAGGATGTTCAGCAATACACTATCATACCATTGGAATCTTTTTGCCCAGGTAGCAGATCTCTCGGGCCTTCCCGTTTTCTGCAACTGGCGAATGATCTCAGCAGTATCCTTTTGAATGAATCGAAAAGTATATCCGGAAGAAGCCTTGGTCATCCCACCTGCAGTACCGATATGGATGATACGGTTATGGCTCTTTGGGAATCGATGGTTGGTCATCGGGATCACGCCAAACTCCTCTTCCACAACTTCCCATTCCTCTATACCGATCTGTTCACGGATATAATTGTTCAGGCCCCGATCGTAAGAGGTATCGTCCAGCAATGAAGGCGTAAACAAGGTATACTCTACCAGCGCTTCTGTTGGGGTAAACGGCATGACATACACAAAGGTGGTTCCCTTTTGCTGAGAGGGACGGAAATCCATCAACGTTGCCTTGGCGGGATCAAAAACAGGCTTCGGGCTTTTGATCACCCAACCTTTGAAATGTTGGAGCAAAAAATATTCATCAGGAAGAATGGCCGGCTTATCGAAAATGATGCTACTGAAGATCCAGGGTGCTTCATAACGGTCATGGCTAGTTGTACATTCAGCCACCTCCCCTACTGAGTGAATGGATAACACTTCATCATGTACAACCTCAAACGCCGGATCCTGTTTGATCATCTTGAGGCAGTAGGTGTTGAAATCCAAGCCGCGGATCATTTTGTAATGGTAAGGATCCAGATCCAACAGGGCGGAATGGGAAGAACTGTGGAACCATGCACCACGCCAGGATCTGAATACAATGTTTTCAAAGAAACCAGGTTGGGTTTCCCAGAAACACCAGGTGCGGTTATTTACATCTTTGCGTTCACGATCAATCAGCAGGATCTTTTTACCACGGGTTAGTCCGGCAGCAGATAACTGAACCGCCAGGCTAAGCCCAGCGCAACCCATGCCAGCGATGATATAGTCGTAACGCTGCGCCTTCATATCAGTCTTCCGGAGCGTACTCCACTTTCTTTGCGGCCATCAGTTGTTTATCGCGCAGTACTTTCTCCCAATACTTCTTGTGTACATAGAGCATGCCGAAACTTTCTCCGTGTTCCTTATTGAGGTGCTTGTGGTGCATTTTATGTGCCCAGCGGATGGCGCGTACATATGTATTTCTGCTCCTGCTGAACCATTTGAAACGCTGGTGGATGATCACATCATGCACCAGGAAATAAGCAAATCCATAGGCCATGATGCCAAAGCCGATAGCAGCCAGCCACCAGATGCCACCATTTACACCATACGCAATGCACAGCATGCTGGGCACAGCGAAGATCACGAAGAAAGCATCGTTCTTCTCAAAGAAGCCCGGCTCCACCTGATGGTGATCCCGATGCAGATACCACAGAAATCCATGCATCACATACTTATGCGTGAGCCAGGTAACCCCTTCCATGATCAGAAAAGTGGCGATCAAAACCAAAACAAAATACAACCAGGTCATACGTTTTCTATTGGTTCAAAGTTAACGGCTTTTAAGCTTGGGTTTTCAGAAACTTAAATCCTTAATGGTATTATTCCGGATAACATAAATCATGACTAAATTGTTGGATGGGATCGATGGAATGGCTATTGGCGGCTGAATGGATAGCATACGGTGCTTTGCACAGCATTTTGGCGAGTACGGTAGTAAAAAAGCAACTTAAACGCTGGATGGGGCAGGGGTACCGGTTCTACAGGCTCCTTTATAGCACCCTCGCGCTCCTGTTATTGATCCCTATGATCCAGATCCTGCTTTTTCATCCTTCACCCTACCTCTGGAAACCGGCGCTGATCTTTAAAATAGTGGGGATTTGCATCAGTCTCACGGGTCTGTTGCTTTCCGCTTATATACTCCGGCGCTATCTGCGCTCACCTGAGGGATTAAAGGATCTATTTATGGAAGGAGAAACCCCGGCACTACAAACCAACGGCCTACACCGATGGGTGCGTCACCCTCTTTATCTGTTCACTTTCATCATGCTCTGGGGAGCTT
>JBASZQ010000026.1:0-27705 GCA_049661025.1 Chitinophagaceae bacterium
AACCAGTAGTGGTGTACCGATGATCGGGTGCCATTGCGAGGTTTGCAGCTCGCCCAATCCTAAAGACAATCGGTTACGAAGCAGCATCATGGTCAAGTCCGCCGACACCACCCTTGTAGTGGATACAACACCTGATTTCAGGTACCAGATGCTTCGCACGCAAACAGGGCATGTAGATGCTATCTTATTTACTCATCCGCACAAAGATCATATTGCCGGCCTGGATGATATCAGGGCATTTAATTTCTTCAGTCGGCAACCGATGCAGTTGTACGCGAATTACCTGACAGAAGAAGCCTTGCGGAGGGATTACTATTATGCCTTTGCCGAAAACCGATATCCAGGTGTACCGGAGATTCAACTCAACCAGATTGACGACAAACCGTTTCAGGTCAGAGACTTGTTGATCATCCCAATTGAAGTATGGCATCTGAAAATGCCGGTTCTTGGATTTCGCTTCGGCAACTTCACTTATATCACAGACGCCAATCGGCTTGATGAGGACGCAAAGGCGAAAGTAAGAGGCTCCCAAGTAATGGTAGTGAACGCGCTCAGAAAAGAAAAGCATATAGCCCATTTCAACCTGGAAGAGGCCATTGCCCTTGTTCAGGAACTGGAAGTCCCTCGGGCCTATTTCACGCATATCTCTCACCAGCTCGGTCTGCACTCTGTTGTGGAAGCCTCGCTGCCCAGTGGAATCCACCTCGCTTATGATGGCCTCACCCTCTCCATCTGATCAGTATTAAAACAATTTTAGTCGTTTTTTTTCCTTTGGAATGGGCTGTGTTTAGTAGCCAATTTTGAATAAATGAAGAAATGGCTTTTATCATACCTGATGATCAGTAAGAAGGAAAGGACAGGAGCACTCCTGCTCGCGATGTTGATCGCCAGCATCTGGTTGTTGCCGAAATATTTTCATCGGGAAGCATTGGATCCTGAAGTGATCCGTCTGGCAGATTCAACACTCGCAAGTAAACCGATGAAAGAAGAGGTGGTGATCCATGAACTTAAGTTCGTTCTTTTTGATCCTAATACAGCAGACGACCAAACCTGGCTTAACATGGGCATCACAGAACGCAATCTGCAAACCATACGCCGCTTCCAATCCAAAGGGGGACAGTTTAGGGTAAAAGAAGACCTGCAGAAGATATACGGGATCAGGCCCGATGTTATCACGCGTATCATGCCCTATGTCAGGATTGTAGCCAAGCCCGGCTCAACAAAAAGAGTAATCACTTATCGGTCCTATCCTCAATCGGCGCAAAGCTTTCACGAACCAAGGGTATTTAAGAAAAGAAATATTGATGTGGTTGACCTGGCAAAAGCAGATACCACGGCACTCATCGCATTGCCGGGCATCGGACCAACCCTTGCCAGACGGATTATCCAGTTCAGGGATAGATGTGGTGGTTTTTATTCACCAGAACAGGTTGCCGAGGTATATGGACTCAGGGATTCTGTATTTCAACAAATTAAACCTTACCTCACCATTGCAGAACCCAACCCGCGGAAACTTGACATCAATGTGCTTGCCATAGACAGTCTGGCAGCACATCCCTATATAACTTATTCAGAAGCAAGGGCTATCGTGAAGTATCGGGAACACCATGGCCCATTCCGGCAAGAAGAAGAGTTGTTGAAGATCGCCATGTTAACCCCAGAATGGTTGAGAAAAGTTAGACCATACTTGCAATTTAACTAACAGTTGTTAGTATATTTACGCCTTAATTACAGTAAACAAGGCATATGCAGTTCAACAGAGCGGAAATTACGGATCAGGTAGCAGCGGTAGCAAAAGATTTTGCGCAGCAGCACATCAAGCCATTTGTGATGGAGTGGGATGAATCTCAGGAGTTCCCTGCCCATGTATTTCGGGAAATGGGAAAACTGGGACTGATGGGTGTTCTTGTTCCTGAAGAATATGGCGGATCCGGATTATCCTATTTTGAATATGTTGCTGTGATTGAAGAGATCGCAAAGGTCTGCGGATCTGTGGGATTGAGTTTGGCCGCACACAATTCTCTTTGTACAGGTCATATCATGAGTTTTGGGAACGAAACACAGAAGCAGAAGTATTTGCCAAAGCTTGCCACAGGGGAATGGATTGGTGCTTGGGGACTCACTGAACCCAATACCGGATCAGATGCTGGCAATATGCAAACCACGGCAGTGAAAGAAGGTGATGATTGGATATTGAATGGAACCAAGAACTGGATCACCCATGGCAGGAGTGGACAGGTGGCAGTAGTGATTGCACGTACAGGCGAACCCAGAACCAGTGGCAATAGCACTGCATTTATTGTTGAGCGAGGTACACCAGGATTCAGTGGCGGAAAGAAAGAAAACAAATTGGGTATGCGTGCCAGTGAGACTGCTGAAATGATTTTTGATGGATGCAGAATTTCGGATGCACAACGTTTGGGTGATGTGGGTGATGGATTCAGGCAGGCTCTCAAAATTCTGGACGGTGGAAGAATCTCTATTGCCGCGTTAAGCATCGGTATTGCAAAAGGTGCCTACGAAGCAGCGCTGCAATATTCAAAAGAAAGAAAACAATTTGATCAACCTATTGCAAATTTTCAGGGCATCTCTTTTAAGCTTGCCGATATGGCAACTGAAATTGAAGCAGCAGAATTATTGACCATGCAAGCTGCTGATTTAAAAAATCGAAAACTCCCCATGACTAAGGAATCGGCCATGGCAAAATATTTTGCCAGTGAGGTAGCCGTGAAAGTTTCTACCGATGCCGTTCAGATTTTCGGCGGCTATGGATACACCAAAGATTTTCCTGTAGAAAAGTATTACAGGGACTCCAAATTGTGCACCATCGGAGAAGGAACCTCGGAAATACAAAAGACCGTCATCGCCCGATCTTTGTTAAGTTAATGTTACGACATCGATTGTTTGCCAATATAACCCCTTGATTTTCAAGGGGTTTTCATTGCCGCATTGCCACATTGCCGCATTGCCTCACTGTCCCAGGGTTACCTTTCCTTCCTTTTGGTATTAATCAATGTGTACGATGTACACAAACCAACTCTACTGCTTGAACGATTTGCCATGTTGAATAAGTGTCACCAAAAATCAAGCATATGAACAGGAATTTCAAATCCCTCGTCTTGTCCGCAGTGCTGGCCGTTGTTACCGTTACTGCTGTTAACGCTCAAACGGTTGTTGCAGTGGAAAAATTCACCGCTGAAAAAGCAATCACTCCTGAGATTCGTTTCGTGGGTTCTAACACAGACTTCATCAATTTTGAAGTGTCTCTTCGCCAGAATGGCAACCAGAAGCAGACTCTGAGAATCCTTGATGAGAATGGCGTTGAATTGTACCGCGAGATCATCGGTAAGGGCGAATTTGCAAAGCTGGTAAAAGTTGTTCGTAACGACTATTCACGTCTGAACTTTGTAATTGACGCACAGAACAGCCAATACAAGAAGAGCTTCAACATCAGGAATGTAGTTGTTGAGCGTCTGAATGTAGAAGAAGCTAACTAGTCCTCAAATCCATTATCGACTATTGAAAAAAACTGATTATTGGCTATTAGAGAATTTGCTCTATAGTCAATAATCGATAGTCGATCACTCCAGGAAATCATCATCTTTCCTGATCTGGTACTTATCGAACAGTTTATCGATGGCACCGCCGAAGATTGGGAATTTCTCCTTCGCAAAATCCTTGATGATGGTAATGGCTTTAATGGCCTGCTCCTCGGTTAGTCCGGCAGCTTTCAGGCGTTCTATTAAGTCGTTCATTCCAAACAGTTAAAAAGTAAAAAGGCAAAATTCAAAAGTGAAAAAAAATAATGACTTTTTAGAATTTTGACTTTTTACTTTTCAATGAAGGGTTACGCGACTTTCAACACACTCATCTTTGACTTATCGAACTTATGCTGCGCATAATCCAGTGTGAGGGTGAATGTCTTTTGATTGGAGGAGGGTAACTCAAACATTGCATCCGTTAGAATGCCTTCGCAAATGGAGCGAAGACCCCTGGCGCCCAGTTTATATTCCATGGCTTTGGTTACCATGAAATCCAGCACTGGCGCATCAATGTTGAGTTCAATGCCTTCCAGCTCAAACAATTTTGTGTATTGTTTTACCAGTGAATTTTTAGGTTCGGTGAGGATGGCCCGAAGGGTATCGGCATCCAGCGGATTAAGGTAAGTGACAACAGGCAGACGTCCGAGTAATTCAGGGATCAGTCCAAATGCTTTGAGATCCTGTGCATTTACAAACTGCAACAGGTTCTTCTTCATCATTTCCTGCTCTTCCTTGTTCACATTGAATCCGATGGAATTGGTGTTCACTCTTCTCGCGATGATCTTGTCTATACCATCAAATGCACCACCACAAATGAACAGGATATTTTGTGTATTAACCTTGATTAGTTTCTGTTCAGGATGTTTCCGTCCTCCTTGCGGGGGAACCAGTACTTCCGTGCCTTCCAGCAGCTTCAGCATGCCTTGTTGTACACCTTCACCGCTAACGTCTCTTGTGATAGAAGGATTGTCTCCTTTTCTGGCGATCTTATCGATCTCATCGATATAAACAATTCCTTTTTCGGCCGCAGCAACATCGTAATTGCAAACCTGTAGTAGTCTTGTGAGGATGGACTCAACGTCTTCTCCTACATAACCCGCTTCTGTAAACACAGTTGCATCCACAATAGCAAAAGGAACATTTAACAGCCTTGCAATGGTTTTCGCCAGCAAGGTTTTACCGGTACCAGTTTCGCCAACCATGATGATATTGCTCTTGTCGATCTCAATATCATTGTCCGCAACCTTATATTGAAGCCTTTTGTAGTGGTTGTAAACGGCAACAGACAAAACTTTTTTCGCATCGTCCTGACCGATAATGTATTCGTCAAGGAATTTTTTGATCTCGATAGGTTTCCTAACGGTCAGTTTGTAGTTCGGATTTGAGGCGTCTGTGCGCACCACCAATTCCTGCTCAATGATTTCTCTTGCATGCTCCACACAGTTTTCGCATATATGTCCATCCTGACCCGCGATCAGGATCTTAACCTCATCACGGCTTCGGCCACAAAATGAACAATGCAAAGTTGATTTAGCCATTCTCTCAATTTAGGAAGGTAAAGGTAAAACAAAAAAATGGCGGATTCCAGTTTCCTGGAGGCTGAAAAGCAGTCAGGATGGCTCTACACCCTAACTACTTGATAATCCATGCCTCAGCAGCAAGCTGAAATCCGCCTTATTGTAACGAGACTTAGTCTATTTTGCTCATCACCCCGTCAACGATGCCATACTTCACAGACTCTTCCGCATCCATCCAGTAGTCGCGGTCAAAATCTTTCATGACTTTCTCGAATGTCTGGCCACAGTTGTCTGCCAGAATTTGAGCACCCAGCGCCTTGATCTTACGGATCTGTTCCGCCATGATTTCAAGGTCTGCAGAGGTTCCTTGTCCGCCGCCGCTTGGCTGATGGATCATGACTTCCCCATGGGGATAGATAAACCGCTTTCCTTTTTCACCGCCGCTCAGGAGGATAGAGCCCATTGAAGCAGCCATACCCATACAAATGGTGGAAACCGGTGAAGAGATCATTTGCATGGTGTCATAGATCACCATACCGCTGGTTACCACACCGCCGGGGCTATTGATATAGAACTTGATTTCTTTGCCAGGATCGATGGCTTCCAGGTATAACAGTCTTGCCGTAATATCTTTTGCACTTCTGTCATCAACAACCCCCCAGAGAAATACTTTGCGTTGCTCGATGAATTTTTTATCAAACTGAGCCGCACTGATCATCTTCTCCATTGGATTCTCAGGAACCTTGGGTTCTTCCTCGTCGTCCATTCTGAAAGGATTCTTATACTTTGCGTATTGCATAAAATCTTTGATTGGGTTGGTTAGGATTTTTGTTTTCTGGGGTTCAGCAACAGTACCTCATCCACCAGTCCATATTCTTTGGCTTCCAGGGCCGTCATCCAGAAATCGCGATCAAAATCGGCCGCAATTTTCTCAACGTCCTGACCACTATGGTTAGCCACTACTTCATACAGTTCGCGCTTCAGCCTTTTCACCTGGTTAACAGTGATTTCGATATCACTCGCCTGTCCACCTGCACCAGCGCTGGGCTGGTGCATCATGATCCTTGAGTGTTTCAAGGCGGTACGTTTTCCAGGTGCGCCTGCGCACATCAATACGGCAGCCATACTGGCAGCTACACCTATCGTGATTGTTGAAACGTCAGGCGTTACATACTGCATGGTGTCATATACACCCATGCCTGCATATACCGAGCCGCCGGGGCTGTTGATATACATTTGGATGTCCCGCTGACGGTCCGTACTGTCAAGAAATAGCAACTGTGCAGTGATGATATTGGCCACTTCATCGCTGATGGGATAGCCCAGGAAAATGATCCTGTCCATCATCAGACGGCTATATACGTCCATTACAGCAACGTTCATCGGGCGTTCCTCGATGATATTGGGTGTAAGATTGGTCACCATGTGATTGGTATATCCATGAAGTGTATTGCTGGAAATACCACGGTGCTTTACAGCATATTTTTCAAATTCTTTTCCAAGATCCATAATAGGAATTTTGATTACTAGGCAATTTAAAGCTTTTGGGTGTCCAAAACTGTGCTAGCCATCAAAACCGGACAAAGCGACAGGATATATCTTGCCAATGTATCATTACTGTCCTGCTGCGTCCTTCATTGCCGCATTACCACATTGCCGCATTGCCACATTAAAAAAGGCGCTCTCGGCGCCTTTTTATCTAATGATTGTGATGATTGTGTTGTTCCTGCAACTTCAGGAATTCTTCGCTGGAAATGGGTTTTTCCTGCGCATTGATCTGATGCTCGGCCCATCCAAATAGCTTTTCGGTGATCAGCCTGCGGTATGAACTCTCCACCTGTTGCTCATCTTTCAGCATACGATCCACATAGCTATCAAGCCACTCAATATTACCATCCATGCTCATCCCGCCGAAATATCCGAGGATCTGCTGACGCATGTATTCCTTCAGTTCTTCAGGATTCACATCCAGATTGTTTTCCTTTACGATCTTGTCGCTGATCAAGGTCCAACGCAGCTGGTCTTTAAATGTTGGAAACTCGTTCTCTACTTCTTCAGCACTCTTCAGCTTTTCGCCACCGGTCTGCATCCATTTTTTCAGGAAAGACTCAGGGAAATCCATCGTTGTTTGCTCAAGCAACACATGATACAGTTCATGGTGCAGGAGATTACGGGCATGATTATCCCATTGTTTCTGAATGTCTTCACGGAGCAACTGGCGCATTTCTTCTTCGGTCTTAATTTCCTTGGTGGGAAATGCTTCTTTGAAGAACTCTTCGTTCAGTTCCCGCTTTTCCACGAGACCCACTTTAACAATGGTCATCGTATATTTCTTATCAAGCGAAGCGTCTGAAGCATCAACGCCCAGATCCTTGATCAGCCACTCCCTTTCTTTTTCTTCGAAAGCTGAACGAAGATCAACCGTAACCGTACTGTCTTTCTTCAGTCCCATCAATTGGGTGCGGAAAGCAGGGGTGAAATATTTTACCAACAGTGAGTTCTCCTTTTTAGGGGCATTCTCAACGCCTTGCTCTTCAAAAGTCACGTTCAATACATTCTCTTCGTTGTCAACCACTTCAGGCTCAGACATTTTTCCGAGGCGAGCACGCAGCCTGTCAACCTCGTCATTCACCATCTCTTCGGTTACGTTCACTTTATACCTGGGAAGGCTGACCTTCGCCAGATTCAGGTCGAAAGAAGGTTTAAGGCCTATCTCAAAAGAAAAACTGTAGTCTGAAGGCGCGTTCATATTGAGTTGATCCGCACTGTTTTCTGCGCTTGGGATGGGCTGTGCAAAAATGTCAAGCTGCTCGCCCTGCAGGTAATCTACCAGTTTCTTTTCTACACTGCGCAACACCTCATCTGCAAACAGGGCGGGCCCGTGCATTTTCTTTACCATGCCGGCAGGAACCATTCCTTTCCGGAAACCGGGGATGTTGGCAGTCTTGGCAAACTGCTTCAGCTGCTTCTCAAAAGAGGGCAGGTAATCTTCTGTTTGCACGGTAACCGTGATCTTATCGCTGAGTAAACCAATGTTTTCTCTTGTAACTGTAGGCATAAAAAAAGTTTATTAGGCATTGTGGCACTTGGCAATGAGGAGGGCTGGGATTTAGTTATAATGCCCAATGCCTCATTGCCAAATGCCTTCAAATGGTGCGCATGGAGGGACTCGAACCCCCACGTCTCACGACACCAGATCCTAAGTCTGGCGCGGCTACCAATTACGCCACATGCGCTTAAGGGGTTGCAAAGGTAACCATTTTTGACGTACGGAAGCCCTGTTTTCAGTAAATTTGGGATTATGCAGTTGGTAGATCAGGAACAGGCGGTCCCCAAATACAACCTCACGGCGGAGCAGGAGAGGAAGGAAATCGTGCGCCAGTACCGGGCCCTCTTACGGGTCATCAAACCCAGGCTGAAACCCGGGGATAAGGAATTGGTGCGCCGCGCCTTCGAGATGGCCGTGGAGGCCCATAAAACCATGCGCCGGAAGTCTGGCGAACCTTATATCCTTCACCCCCTTGCCGTGTCCCGCATCTGCGTGGAAGAGGTTGGCCTCGGCGTGCGCTCCACCATCTGCGCCTTGCTGCATGATACCGTTGAAGACACCGATATTACCCTCGATGATATTGAAAGGGAATTCGGAAGCGAGATCGCCAGGATTATTGACGGGCTCACCAAGATCTCTAACGTGGTGGATAATAACTCTACCCAACAGGCAGAGAATTTCAAGAAGATCCTTCTTACCCTCACCGATGATCCGAGGGTCATCCTAATCAAACTGGCGGACAGGCTGCACAATATGCGCACTTTGGAATCCATGAAGGCGGAGAAGCAGTTAAAGATCTCTTCGGAAACCGTTTATGTGTACGCCCCGCTCGCGCATCGCATGGGTCTTTACAATATCAAGACAGAACTCGAAGATCTGTCTATGAAATACCTGGAGCCTGATGTCTATAAAGAGATCGCCAGGAAACTCTCTGAAACCAGACGAGAGCGTACCCGCTACATCAACGAGTTTATCAAGCCCATCAAAGACAAGCTGGATAAAGCAGAATTTCTATACGAGATCCATGGCCGTCCTAAATCGATCCATTCCATCTGGAACAAGATGAAAAAGAAGGCGGTGGATTTTGAAGAGGTATATGACCTTTTTGCGATTCGGATCATCCTTGACTCGCCCCCTGAAAAAGAAAAAGAAGATTGCTGGAAGGTGTACTCATTTATCACGGATATGTACACCCCTTCGCCGGAACGGTTGAGGGACTGGCTAAGCAATCCTAAGTCCAATGGCTACGAGGCGCTACACACCACAGTGATGGGCCCTTCAGGCCGATGGGTGGAAGTGCAGATCCGTTCCAAACGAATGAATGAGATCGCCGAGAAGGGCCTTGCCGCGCACTGGAAGTATAAAGAAGGCGGGCAGGATGAAGACCGTTTTGATCATTGGTTCTCCCAGATCCGCGAGGCACTCAGTCACCAGGATTCCAATACGATCGATTTTTTACATGATTTCAAGACCTCCTTCCTGACCGAGGAGATCTATGTGTATACGCCCAAAGGCGATGTGAAAATGATGCCCATCGGCTCAACAGCACTGGACTTCGCTTTTGCGATCCACTCCGCCATCGGCTCTAAATGTATCGGCGCCAAAGTCAACCACAAGCTGGTGCCTATTTCACATAAGCTGCGGAGCGGGGACCAGATCGAGATTATCACGTCCAACAAACAGAAGCCAACGGAAGACTGGCTGAATTTTGTGGTGACGGCCAAAGCAAGGAATAAAATCAAGGATGCGCTGAAAGAAGAAAAAAGAAAGGTAGCCGAAGATGGTAAGTACACCTTGCAGAAAAAGCTAGAGGGAATGGGCGCTTCCTATACCCCGCATAATATTGAACTGCTGGCCAATTTTTATAAGCTTCAATCCAGCCTGGATCTTTTTTATCGCATTGCCATCAGGACCATTGATCTCAAAGAACTGAAAGAGTTCCATGTGGTAGGGGATAAGATAGAACTGCCCAAACCCAAGGTAGAGGAACATGTTAAGCATGAGGAATCGGTAAGAACGATACCCAAGAAAGATACTGAACTGATCATTTTCGGTGAGAGCAGTGACCGGATCGTATACAATCTCGCCAATTGCTGTAAGCCCATTCCGGGAGACGATGTTTTCGGATTTGTATCTACGGGCAAAGGACTGATCATCCATCGCACCAATTGCCCCAATGCGGCCCGTCTTTTATCGCAATACGGCCATCGGGTGGTTAAAACCAAATGGGCAAAAAACAAAGAGATCTCCTTCCTCACGGGGATCAATATCATCGGATTGGATGATGTTGGTGTGATCAATAAAATCACCAATCTGCTCTCCGGTGAGCTGAAGATCAATATTGCGGCCCTGACCATTGAAGCCAAGGAAGGACTGTTTACGGGAAGCATTAAACTTTATGTGCATGACAAAGAGGAGCTTGAACATGTGTTTGACCGCCTCAAACAACTACCCGGCATTCATTCCGTAGAAAGATTTGATACAGACTCGGTGTAGTGACTTTCACACTATATTTGCTGCTTCAAAATTGATACATGGTTGACGTCATTTTAGGCCTGCAATGGGGCGATGAAGGGAAAGGAAAAATCGTAGATTATTTTGCGCCTAGATATCAGGTGATCGCAAGGTTTCAGGGTGGCCCTAATGCCGGACATACCTTATATGTAAATGGAACCAAGATCGTGTTGCACCAGATTCCTTCAGGTGTATTTCATGAAAGTACCGTGAACCTGATCGGAAACGGTGTGGTTTTGGATGCTGTAACGCTGAAGAAGGAAAGCCAGAAAGTTGCAGAACATGGGATCGATGTGAGGAAGAACCTTTTCATTGCAGAACGTACTCATCTGATTCTTCCCACGCATCGCGCGTTGGACAAGGCTTCAGAACTCGCGAAGGGTAATGAAAAAATCGGCTCAACCCTCAAAGGCATCGGCCCTGCATATATGGATAAAACAGGCCGTAACGGTTTACGTGTAGGTGATCTGCTGGATAAGAATTTCACTACGCAGTATATCAAGTTGCGCATGAAACACCAGCGCCTGTTGGATAGCATGAATTTTCAGGAAGACATTACGGCCTGGGAAGAAGAGTTTTTTGAAGCCGTAGAATTTATGCGGGAACTCAAAGTGGTGAATGGCGAGTATTTTGTGAACGATAAGCTGTCTAAAGGCGCGAAGGTTCTTGCGGAAGGTGCTCAGGGCAGTATGCTTGACGTTGATTTTGGTACTTTCCCGTTCGTTACATCATCAAGCACCATCTCCGCAGGTGTGTGTTCCGGCCTGGGTATTGCGCCACAGAAGATCCGGGATGTACTGGGTGTCTCCAAAGCGTATTGCACCAGGGTGGGCAGCGGGCCATTCCCGACAGAACTGGAAAATGAAACCGGAGAAGAACTGCGCAAATTGGGCAGCGAATTTGGCGCTACAACAGGCCGGCCGAGGCGTTGTGGCTGGATCGACCTGGTTGCGCTTCGCTTCGCTTGTATGATCAATGGCGTCACCAAGATTGTGATGACCAAAGCAGACGTGCTTGACTCATTTGAGCAACTTCAGGTATGCGAGCAGTATAAAGTGAATGGGCAGCTGACCGCAGAAGTGCCTTATCAGATGCTCAAATCTAAGATTGAACCGATTTATACGGCATTACCAGGCTGGAAAACCGATATTACTGCGGTGAAGAATTATGCAGATGCACCGGCGAAAATGAAGGAATATATCGATCATATCCGCAAATATCTGGGTGTAGAGATCAGTTACGTGTCCAACGGCCCAGGCAGGGATCAGATCATTTCCGTGTAGGGCCAAAAAAATATGTGTTCAAAATTTGGCGAATTAAAATTTAGGTAGAAATTTTACGACAGAATAATCCTGCTCAATCATGGCTAAGTCTGAAAAACCAAAGAAGGCTTCGGTAAAGAAAGTAAACGACGCGGAGGAACCCGTTAAGAAAGCGTCATCTCGTCCTGCGAAGAAAGAGGACGATGATGATGACGATGAATTGGATGGAGAAGAGACGCCCAAAAAAGGACGTAAGCCATCATCTAAAAAATCCGGTGAGGATGAAGAAGAGGAAGAAGAGGATGAGGCGGATGAGGTAGACGATTGGAACAAAGTGGAAGAAGAGGAAGAGTGGGATCCTGATTTCAACGAGTTTGACATTCCGAAATCCAAAGGCAAAAAATCTACCGGGGGTGCAAAGAAAGGCGCTTCCGATGAGGATGATTTTGGAATCGATGAGGAATTCAAGGACATGGGTTTCGCTGATGATTTCAATGACGGTTTTGATGACGATGATGATTTTTAAATGGTTAGATCCTTCAGACCATTTCCTGTTTCTGATGGTCAACATATCAAGCAACAAATGTTGAATTGGTTATCCCGGTTCAACATTTTTTGTTTTCTGGATGACCACCAATATGCGCTGCCGGGGCACGCCCTGGAATGTATTGCCGGTGTGGATGCTGCCGAAGTAATGCCGGTGGAATCGTCCTACATCACATCGATCCATCATTTCACCACCGCACATAAAGACTGGATCTTTGGTCACCTGGGATATGCGCTTAAAGCAGAAACAGAGCAGGTTTACGGTGGGGCTGATGATCCGGTAGGATTTGAACCGGCTTTTCTTTTTGTGCCACGTTGGGTGATCCGGCTTGGTTCCAATGCATTGCACATTGGTTCACTAGAGAATGATCATGATGCCGTTTGGGATGCGATCCTTTCTGCCGGAGCTTACCATACAGATGAAGAGGCGGTGCACCTTACCCCTTCCTTATCGAAAGAAGAGTACATCCATAAGGTCAGGCAATTACAGGAACATATCCTGCGCGGCAACTGCTATGAAGTCAATTTTTGCCAGGCATTTTCCAACGCTTCCGCGATGATTGATCCACTCCGTGTCTTCAGGAATCTTGCAAGTGTTTCACCTAATCCTTTTGCTGCATTTTATCGGGTGAAGGAAAAATTTCTGATGTGTGCAAGTCCTGAGAGATTTATACAACTACGCGGAAACATAATTATTTCACAGCCCATCAAAGGAACCATTGCGCGGGATTTGAATGATGCCGTTGCAGACGAGGATCAGCAACGCCAGCTCTTGGCCAGCCGAAAAGAAAAAGCCGAAAATGTGATGGTGGTTGACCTCGTACGGAATGACCTGTCCAGGATCTGCAAGGAAGGAACTGTAAGAGTAAGCGAACTGTTTGGTATTTATCCATTCCCACAGGTACACCAGATGATCTCCACAATTGAAGGAGAATTGAAAGCCGGGGTATCTTTCGCCGATATCGTCAAAGCATGTTTTCCGATGGGTAGTATGACTGGCGCGCCAAAGAAAAAGGTGCTTGAGTTAATTGATTTGTACGAAACCGTGGGGCGGGGGCTTTTCTCTGGCTCTGTGGGATACATCAATCCGGAGGGAAATTTTGATTTTAACGTGGTGATCCGCAGCCTGCTCTACAACCAGCACAAACAATATCTGACCTATCTTGTGGGATCGGGAATCACATTTTATGCCGATGCGGAAAATGAGTATGCGGAATGCATGGTGAAGGCAGAGGCAATGGAGAAAGCAGTTCAATACTAGGTTGCAGGTTGGAGGTTGAAGGTTGCAGAAACCCCTCCAACCTCCAACCTATATTTACTTGGTTTTTTTCCCTGGCAACCTGATCTCCTTCGGATAGGTTGTTGCCGTACTGGAACCTCCGCTCAGCAACAGATTAACAGATGCATCCAGGATTTCCATTTTCTTCTCATTGAAGAGGTCCATCTTGTCCTGGGGCAAACGCATCCCGTATCCATCTGTAGATACTTTGCCGTCAAAGCCGGGATTGAGTTGCGCAAATAACACAGGATCCATATCGATCTTGCTGGCAATCACTTTGCTCAGGTATTTACCGGAAACAGTTTGTAAGAGGGTGTTTTCCAGCACTTGTTTGGGTGCAGGAAGCATACCCAGTCTTTTCACATCACCGGCACCAGTGGTAGTAACACCACCCTGACCTTCCATGATATAGTGGGTAGCGATGAATTTTTTGACGTGATTCCTGGATTCAGCTGGCAAATAGTATTGAAGATCCCAGAAATTCCGGCTACCTGCTTTTTTGATCGCAGATTGTACCCTGGCAGAACCTCCATTATAGGCGGCGATCACCAGGAGCCAGTCGTTCAATTCAGCATACAGATCCTTCAGGTATTTGGCCGCGGCATGTGTACTTCTGTACAGATCCCTTCGGTCATCCCTGGACTTAGAAACCTTAAGTCCATACAAACGGCCCGTCTCAGGCATAAACTGCCAGGGACCTACTGCACCTGCCCAGGAAACCGCTGAGGATTTCAGGTCAGATTCAATCACGGCCAGGTATTTCAACTCGGTTGGCATATTATACTTGCCAAGGATACTGTTGATCATGGTAAAATAAGGCAATGCCGTAGCTTTCATTTTGATGAGGCGCTCCTGGTTATCTTCCAGGTAATCCTTTACAAAAGGGATAGCCCTGGGGTGCAGGGTGAGAAGCGAGGCATTCTCATCCGGGTCAATAGATACGGTCCTGAAAGAAGCGTTGGTCAGGGAATGATCCATTTTCATTCCGGCCACTTGGGCGGAGATGACCAGTTCCTTGTTGGCGTCATTGGTGTCAGCACCCTGTTGATCCTGGCAAACGCCAGTCAAAGCAGAGGTAAGTGACAGCAGCACCACGAAGTAAGTTTTCATCATAACCTTCATGTCTTTAAATGGTTAATCCCTAGGGCGGGTGAATAGCTAATAGCTACTAGCTAATAGCTAGTTCAGATGGATTTTCGAAGGGAACTTGGAAGGAGTCCTGTCCTGAATCAGGAGCGAGGATAAAGTTTCATGAGGAGCTTGGATAGCTGCAGCAAAGGTAACTCATTAAACCGGGAAGTCATAACCTGGGTGCCAAAAGGCATCCCATTGGAGTGCCTGAATAGGGGTAGGGAGATGGCTGGAATTCCTGCCAGGTTGGCATAAACTGTGTAGATGTCAGCCAGGAACATCTCCACCGGATCCTTGGATTTTTCCCCGAATTTAAAGGCCGGGAAGGGGACGGTGGGCATGATCAACGCGTCATAAGAAGCGAAAACCGTGTCTGTTTTGTTGATAATCAATCGGCGTACTTTCTGGGCCTGGGTGAAGTAAGCATCGTAATAACCAGTGCTCAGTACAAAGTTCCCGAGCATGATCCGGCGCTTCACTTCCCTGCCAAAACCGGCAGATCTGTTGGCCTCATAAAATTGTGTTAAGTGGATATCTTTTTGGTTGGTCCGATGGCCATATTTGACCCCATCGTACCTGGAAAGGTTCGAAGATGCCTCGGCCGTGGTCAGTACATAATAGGTAGGTACGATGTGATCCAGGAGGTCAAAGGCTAATGCTTCTACAGTATGTCCCTGATCGGCAAGGGTTTGTATTAATTGTTCGGTTTGGGTCCTGACTTCAGTATCCAGAGAGGGGTGTTCCAGGGTTTCCCGGAAATAGGCCACCCGATATTTTTTTCCGTCGGGCTCTTCTTGCTGGTAATCCGGAACAAGGCTTGTACTTACCGTGCTGTCATACCCATCTTCCCCGGCCATGACCTGCAAGAGCAAAGCCGCATCATCAATTTCAGTTGTAAACACACCGATCTGGTCAAATGACGAAGCATAAGCAATCAGTCCGTACCGCGAAATCCGGCCATAGGTTGGTTTGAGTCCTATGACCCCGCAATAATCCGCGGGTTGACGAACAGATCCTCCGGTATCGCTTCCCAGGCTAACCATGCACAACCCTGCCTGCACAGCCACTGCAGAACCTCCGGAAGAACCACCAGGAACCCTTGATTCATCCGCGGCATTGAGTACCTTTCCATATACAGAATGTTCATTGGAAGAGCCCATAGCAAACTCATCACAGTTCAACGAGCCTATGATAATGGCGTCTTCGGTCAATAGCCTTTCAACGGCAGTGGCAGAATATAAAGACGTAAAATCTTTGAGAATGGCCGAAGCGGCAGTGACTTTATGGCCCTTATAGCAGATCACATCCTTGATGCCGATCACTACCCCAAAAAGCTTACCCATGGCTGATCCTGAACGCTTCTTTGCATCCAGTGCAGCAGCCTGTTCTCTGGCTTCACTGGCATAAACTTCCACAAAGGCATTGAGATGGGTGTTGGCCGCGATCTGGCTCAGGTAATGTTCAACTACTTCGGTACAGGTAATAGAACCTGACCCAATTTCCTGAAGAAATTGTGCTATGGACCGGTGACGATACAATTAGGGGTGCAGTTAGAAGTAAGATACTTAGGAAGCTTTCTGGCTTTCTTTTTCGTTCATGCCTTCCTCGATCTCTTTCTTCACGTTTGTTTTAGCGTCGTTGAATTCGCGGATACCACGACCAATACCCCTCATAAATTCAGGAATCTTTCTGCCACCGAACAGGATCAACACTGCGATCACGATAATGATCCACTCAGAACCACCGGGCATTGAAAGTAATAATGTAGATAACATGATATTAAATTTACGATGTCTTTTCAAAGGTAGACTTACTCCGGCATTTCGGCAAAATAAAAACGGAAGCCTGAGGGCTTCCGTTTGTTAAAATCTTGCACTGTATCAGATTACATACGCTTTTCCTTGATCCTTGCGCTCTTACCGCTCCTGCTACGGAGGAAGTAAAGCTTGGCCCTGCGAACCTTACCTGTTTTGTTCAGGGTAATGGATTCGATATTGGGTGAGTTTACAGGGAAAGTACGCTCTACACCGATGCTGTCAGATACTTTCCGAACAGTAAAGGTTGCAGTTGCACCCTGGCCCTGACGCTTGATCACGTCACCTTTGAAGCTCTGGATACGCTCTTTGTTACCCTCAATGATCTTATAGTTGACAGTGATATTGTCGCCCGCCTTGAAAGAAGGAACTTGCTTCTTTTCTGTCAGTTGCTCATGTACAAAGGCTATCGCAGCATTCATGACTTAAAAATTTAAGGAGTGCAAAGGTAGGGGAAAATTTTGCTTGGGCAAAATAATTAATGCGGTAATTTGAAAATGCGGCAGTGCGGCAATTACCGCACTGCCGCATTGCCGCACTGCCACATTGCTATCTTGCTACATTGACCGTCCGTTTCTCCCGAATCACCGTAACCTTGATCTGACCAGGGTAGGTCATCTCGTTCTGGATCTTCTGGGCCATCTCGAAACTGATTTTTTCGCTGTCGTTATCAGACACTTTATCGGCCTCAACAATTACCCTGAGTTCCCGGCCCGCCTGGATGGCATAGGCCTTTTCCACGCCCTGATAGGTCATGGCGAGGTTTTCCAGATCCTTGATCCGCTGGATATATTGTTGCATGATTTCCCTTCTGGCTCCGGGACGGGCGCCACTGATGGCGTCACAGGCCTGGATAATCGGCGAGATCACGTATTGCATTTCCATTTCATCATGGTGCGCGCCAATAGCGTTGACCACTGCAGGGTTTTCCCCGTATTTCTCGGCCAGCTTAGCACCCAGCAAGGCGTGACTCAGTTCAGTTTCTTCATCAGGTACCTTTCCAATATCGTGGAGCAAACCGGCCCTTTTAGCCAGCTTGGGGTTCAGGCCCAGTTCAGCAGCCATGATCCCGCAAAGGTTGGCTACCTCGCGGCTGTGCATCAACAGGTTCTGGCCGTAGGAAGAGCGGAAACGCATCTTACCAACCACCCTCACCAATTCTTTGTGCAGACCGTGGATACCCAGTTCAATGACCGTCCTTTCTCCGATATCCATCACCTGCTCCTCAATTTGCTTGCGGGTTTTCTCTACCACTTCTTCGATACGGGCGGGGTGGATCCTACCATCCGCCACCAGCCTTTGCAATGAAAGGCGGGCGATCTCCCTACGCAGAGGGTCAAATGAAGATAATACGATGGCTTCCGGAGTGTCATCCACAATCAGGTCAACGCCGGTAGCGGCCTCGATGGCACGGATGTTCCGGCCTTCCCGACCAATGATCTGACCCTTGATCTCATCACTCTCCAGGTTAAATACGGTAACCGTATTCTCAATGGTTTGCTCCGCAGCGGTGCGCTGGATGCTCTGGATGATGATCTTCCGGGCTTCCTTATTGGCTTTTTGCTTGGCGTCTTCGATGATCTCCTGTTGAAGAGACAGGGCCTGGGTATGGGCCTCTTGTTTCAGGCTCTCTACCAGCTGGGATTTGGCTTCTTCAGCCGTCAGGCCCGCAATTTTTTCCAACCTGCGAATATGTTCTTCCTGGTGTTTTTCCAGTTCGGTCCGCTTTTGGTTGATCACCTCGATCTGGCGATTCAAATGATCCTTAATGGTGTCATTTTCCTTGGCCTGCTTGTCTAAGCTTTCCAGTTTGGTATTGATGGATTGCTCCTTTTGCTTGATCCTGTTCTCACTTTCGTTGATCTTGCGGTTGCGGTCCAATACCTCCCTGTCGTGATCCGCTTTCAGCTGTACAAACTTTTCTTTGGCTTCAAGCAGTCGCTCTTTTTTTAATGTTTCTGCCTGTGATTTTGCGTCGGAAAGGATTTTTTGTACTTGTTGTTCAGCTTCTTCTACTTGTTTTTTTGTGTTTACGGCAAAAAGGAACTTACCCGCTCCTATGCCTACGGCTAAAGCAATTACACCAATTATAATGGGTAAAATCTGATTGAAATCCATGTAAGTTGGGTTTTATCAATGTCTCACGGTTTAAAAAATACCCAATTCGGGCTATAGTTACGAAGATAGGAAAATTAATGCGTTAATTGCCGTAGTTCGCAGGTTGCAGGTCGCAGGTCGGAGCGAACACCCTGCGAACTTGCGACCTGCGCCCTGTAACCTGCGAACTATTCAGGAAGCAGCGCTTCAAGAGAAGACAGCGCCTCATTTATCCCCGTTTCTGTAAAATGGCCCGCTTGTTGCTCCGTAACAAACCAGAGCAGAACCATGGATATGTAATCCTGCATGTCCTTGCCCGCAAAACTGGTCTTGAACTCCAGGATTTTGTCGTTGATCTTTTTGGTGATCTTCCTTACGGATTCTTCATCTGATGATTGAATCCTGATCCTGTATGTACGGTCTCCAATGACAATATTGATGGGTAATAAATGTTCCTGCGACATATTTATGGCTTTACGCTTGGTTAATGGAGAAATTGTATATATTTATAAACATTTTGTACACCTCCCTGGCCCTTTGATAGACCTCCCGACTGACCTTGAAGATACACAAAGAAGGATATCTGCCTCTACCCCTTTGAGATCTTAACGTTTAAACTGCCTGTCTCCATGATTGCCAGACCTAAATCAGCTGTCTTCATTGACGCCGTTGTATTTGAAGTGGATTGCGATGAGCCCGCTTCCCCGCTAAGAGCGGTTCTCAAAGATGAGTCCGGATGTATCATCTGCACCCTATCTGCCGAAATGCCGATTGGAAAAACCCACTATCGGTGGCATGGCTTGAACGACCTCCCTTATGGCATCTACCATCTCATTATGCACCACGGAGAAGAAGAAACATCTGTGAGGATGGTGAAAAGAGTCTAAGAAACGGTGGCGAAGTGCGAATGATTATTGCGAAAGCATAGCAATACACCTGTCGATTTCTTTGATGTACTGATTCAGTTGTTTTTCGAACGCTTTTTTGGAGACATCATCCATCTGCCCACCCGAAACCTTTGCAAGGTTCAACTGCTCTTCAAGCTGGCCCACTTTTTCCTTCAGTTCCAACTCTAAGCCCTGTTTTCGGTCCAACTCCGTTTTCAGTTTTTCATTCTCCTTCTCCAGGACCTGTTGCTTTTTTACAAGTGCCTGAACTTTTGTCCTGATCCGATCGATCTGTTCAATAGGTTTCATGATTTCCTGATTTCGGCGTTGAGTTCCTTCTCAAAAGTTACGATGATTTTTTGCATCATCTCGTCCACATCTTTATCGGTCAGGGTTTTTTCTTCATCCTGAAAGGTGAAACTCATGGCCATAGATCTCTTACCGGCACCCAGCTTCTCACTTTCAAATACATCAAACAATTTGGTTTGGGTGAGCCTTGGCATCTTCACTTTTTTTACCAGTCCATCAATCTGATGGTAGTCCAGTTTGTTGTCTACCACAATGGCAAGATCTCGCTGAACGGCTGGGAATTTTGGAATCTCCCGATAGCGCAATTGTTGGGTTGCCGCGAGGCCCAGGCATTTGTCCCAGAGCAGATCAACCACGTAAACATCCTGCTTGACACCGAATGGTTCCGCGAATTTTGCATTGAGTTTGCTTACCGAACCCAAGGTTATTTTTCCGGCAACCATTGACAGGTGTTCCGCCATCTTTGTATGTGTTTCTGCAACAAAGGAAATGCCGGTGATACCCAACTGGCGCAGTACGGCTTCTCCCACTCCTTTGGCGTAATAGATGTCCGTATTTTCTTTTTTAATGTGCCAGTTTTCTTCCCTGCTTTTTCCGGTCAGGAACAACGTTAGGTGCGTCGTCTCTTCATATTTGCCCGTGCCATATACCGCATAGGTTTTACCGAATTCAAACAGCCGGAGGTTATTGTTTTTCCGGTTCAGGTTATGGAGGATGGTGTTGAGGCCTGTCTCTAGCATAGATACCCGAAGCACATCAAGATCTGCACTAAGGTTGTTCATCATCTTCACGGCAAATCGCTGCTCTTCATCAGACAGCCATGCGCTGTTGGCGATGGAGTTATTCATGATCTCATTAAATCCCATGCCCACAAGGATCGATGAAATCCGCTCTTTCTGAATTTCCGCAAATGCATTGGCTTCTGTGGAAGGAGTGATGGTGATAGTGGCAGGGATGGCGATGTTGTCAAACCCATCGATCCGCATGATCTCTTCCGCCACATCTGCGGGTAGGCTCACATCCGTCTTATGAAGCGGTACTTCCAGTAACAATCCATCTGCATCTTCCTGCAGGATGCCAAAGCCCAGCGCTTTCAGAATTTCTTTTACGGTATCTGGCGCATAGGTTTTGCCACTCAGCTTTTGTAAGTATGTATAGGTAAACTTTACTTGTTTTTGAACAGCGGGCTCGGGATAGATATCGATGAGTGTCGATGCGATCCTGCCACCCGCAATCTCGCAGATCAGTGCCGCAGCTCTTTTCAATACGTTCACCGTATTGCTGATGTCTACATTCTTTTCAAAATGGGTAGCCGCGTCTGTCCTTAAGTTGTGACGGAACGATGTTTTACGGATCATGGAAGGATTGAACCAGGCACTCTCCAGAAAAATATTGCTTGTGCTTTCACTCACACCACTGTTTTTGCCGCCGAATACACCTGCGATACACATCGGACTGCTGTTGGCGTCACAAATGACCAGGTCATCCTGGTGCAATTTTCTTTCCTTATCGTCAAGGCTCAGGAAGGCAGTACCTTCCGCAAGGGTTTTCACGATGATCCCTGCACCACCGATCCTGTCTGCATCAAATGCATGCAGGGGCTGGCCGGATTCATGCAACACATAGTTGGTGATATCTACAATGTTGCTGATGGGTCTGATACCGATCGCTTTTAGCCTTTTCGCCATCCAGGAAGGCGACGGTCCCGTCTTTACATCTGTGATACTCACGCCTGCATATCTGGGGCAGGCCTCTTTTTGGTCAACACTAACGGTGATGGGTAATTGTTTTTCGGCGATGGGGCCAGCGGATGCGGGGAAAGGATTCTTCACCTGTACATCCCGATGTTCGTGGTGCGTCAACCATGCACATATGTCGCGGGCCACCCCAAGGTGACTCATCGCGTCTGAACGGTTGGGGGTAAGCCCGATCTCTATGATATGATCTTCGTATGGTTGGAAGTAGTCAGATGCCGTGGTTCCCACTACGGCCTCATCCGGCAATACCATAATGCCCGCGTGGGAATGTCCGAGTCCTATTTCATCTTCAGCACAGATCATCCCATGGCTTTCTTCCCCCCGGATCTTCGCGATGCGCATGGTCAGGGGCTCACCCTGGGTAGGATAGATGGTGGCACCCACTGGCGCTACCACTACTTTTTGTCCGGCGGCAACATTGGGCGCGCCACAAACGATCTTCAGCGGTTCGGCAGCACCGATATTCACCTTTGTGAGAGAGAGTTTATCGGCGTTTGGGTGCTTTTGAACTTCCAGTACTTCCCCGATCACGAGGCCTTTCAGGCCACCTTTCACTTCTTCGTAGGGGATGAGGTTTTCCACTTCCAGCCCGATAGCGTTCAGGATGGAACATAGTTTTTGCGGATCCAGTTCAACAGGCAGATAGTCAAGCAGCCATTTGTGTGAAATCGTCATGCCGGCAAAGATAAGGCATTAGGCATTTGGCATTGGGCATTGGGAGGCATAGGGCATTAGGTATTAGGCATTGAGGGATGCACGCGAAATAATGGTGATTTTGGTTGGATTTCTTTACGCACCGAGGATGTTAACTTACCTTGTGTCTATCTGGGAAATGATGCCTGAATTGTGGATTTCCTGGTTTGAATTGTGAATATCTGCCGTTTTGGGTGGATAAGCCTGTGAATGAACTCTCGGTAACTATCCTTTTCGAAAAATTTGGTGGCGGGGCGACTTAGTGTTTAATTCGCACCCCCCCTTGAGGAAAGGGAGAAGGTAAAGGGAGAAGACAGAAGAGAGGGAGTAGGCATTGACGCATTACCGCATTGCCGAATTGCCACATTACTCAGGGTGTTATTTCATAAACGACATTGACAATGGATCTGACGAATATAAACCGTGACCGGAAAAACAGAAGAAAGAATACACCAGACTTAAATACCCTGGTATATGGCAAAATCCCCCCTCAATCCAAAGAACTGGAGGAGGCCGTACTGGGTGCCATCATGCTGGATAAATCAGCATTTGACACGGTTATTGAGATCCTCAAGCCCGAATGTTTCTACGTGGATGCCCACCAACGCATCTATAAAGCTATGCAGAGCCTGGCGGCCCGCAACAGTCCTATAGATCTGCTCACCGTTGTGGAAGAACTTCGCACCAATAGTGAACTGGATATGGTTGGCGGACCGTATTACGTGACCAAGCTGACCAATTTTGTGGTGTCATCGGCAAACATTGAAACCCACTGCCGTATCGTACTGCAGAAGTTCATCCAACGTGAATTGATTCGTATCAGTGGTGAGATCATCGGTGATGCGTATGAAGACAGTACAGACGTGTTTGACCTGTTGGATGAAGCGGAATCTAAATTGTTCGAGATCACCAACAATCACCTTCGCAAAAACTTTGATTCCATAGATCAGGTGTTGGTGAAAACCATCCAGCGCATTGAAGATATGCGCAACCGCCAGGAAGATGTCACGGGTGTTCCGAGTGGATTTACCATGCTGGACAGAATCACCTATGGCTGGCAGAAATCTGATCTCATCATTCTCGCGGCAAGGCCGTCTGTGGGTAAAACTGCATTTGCGCTTAACCTTGCCCGTAATGCAGCATTGCATCCTACAAAACCCACGGCTTGCGCGGTGTTCAGCCTTGAGATGAGTGCAGGCCAGCTGGTCCAGCGTATCCTTTCTGCAGAATCCGAGATATGGCTGGAGAAAATTGCCAGAGGTAAGATGGAAGACCATGAAATGCAGCAACTCTACAAAAAAGGCATTCAACGATTGTCTACCGCACCCATTTTCATTGACGATTCTGCTGCCCTCAATATTTTTGAATTGCGCGCCAAGTGCAGGCGCCTCGTGCAGAAGCACGGCGTTGGCCTGGTGATCATTGACTATCTGCAGTTGATGAGCGGTACCAGTGAAAACAGGAACACCAACCGGGAACAGGAGATCAGTACGATTTCGCGAAACCTCAAAGGATTAGCCAAGGAATTGGATATTCCCATTATCGCCCTGTCGCAGTTAAGCCGCGAAGTGGAGAAGCGGAAAGAAGGAAATAAGATGCCGCAGCTGAGTGACCTTCGTGAATCGGGTGCCATTGAACAGGATGCGGATATGGTTATGTTCCTCTATCGTCCGGAGTACTATGAAATGATGAGCAACGAAATGGGCGAGAGTACTAAAGGTGAAACGCATGTGCGGATCGCCAAACACCGTAATGGTTCGCTGGAAACGATCAAGCTTCGCGCCTTGCTGCATATTCAGAAATTTATGGACGATGAGGGTGATCTGGGAATGCCAGCTGCGCTCAGTGGCGGTAACTGGAAGCCGGTCAGTGATGCAGAAGGGCCAAAACTCTATATCCAGAAAGGATCAAAGATGAATGATCTTCCGTATGGTGAAGAAGATGAAACGCCGTTCTAATGTGGCAATTCGATAATGTGGCAGTGTGGCAATGATCACAGGTAAAGACTGTCTGACAAATGGATTTCCCTTTTTTTTATGTTGATACAATTCTGGAAGATGGTGCGGTGATAACACCGCCTGAGGAAACATCCAGGCATATGGTACAGGTTCTTCGCATGCGCGAGGGTGAACAATTGATCATTACCAACGGACAAGGCCGGTCTGCCCTTTGCACTATCCAGTCTACTTCAAAAAAATCATGCACGGTTACTGTGGGACCAATAACTGTAACGCCTGACCGAAACCGAAATATTACCATCGCTATCTCCCTGCTGAAAAATGCCAACCGCTTTGAATGGTTTCTGGAGAAAGTTGCAGAATTGGGCGTCTCTCGCGTAGTTCCTCTTCAGTGTGCCCGCACGGAAAAACAGCATTTCCGGAAAGACCGTGCACAAAACATTCTTGTAAGTGCTTTGCAGCAAAGCCAACAGGCATGGCTAACCGAAATTACAGAACTTACCCCTTTAGATGCTTTTTTGCAGCAGTCCGTTTCAGGCAGCGCGTTCATTGCACATTGCGAACCTTCCGAAAAGCAGGTGCTCAGTGGTATCGGGCTTGCCGCTGCAACCATCCTTATTGGTCCGGAAGGTGATTTTACCCTATCGGAGATTGACGCTGCCATCCAGAAAGGATTTATTCCGGTAACGTTAGGAGATACAAGGCTTCGTACGGAGACGGCGGGGATTGTGGCGGCGGTTAAGATGCTTTTGGAAAACTAGCATACAGTAATACAGTCATTCAGGCAATCAGGCGTTGGAAATCTGGAATCCTGGAATCCTGTAATCGGGGAAACCTGGCAATCTGGAACGATCCCGAATTTCAGGATTGCCGGATTCCAGGTTTCCAGAATTCCAATTTAATGCGCCTCGTCATCCGCCACCTGCTGCCGCATTTGCGGTTCACGAAGCTCCACCGGCTTGCGCGCCTTTGCTCTTTTGCGCATCCACATATTCAGCAGTTCCACTCCAAAAGAGAATGCCATCGCGAAGTAGATATAGCCTTTATCAATATGCGATCCGTGAATAGGTTCTAGCCCTTCAAAGAAAAGGCTGAAGCCCACCATCAGCAGGAAGCTCAGGGCCAGCATTTTCAAGGTGGGATGTTTATGGATGAACACGGAGATCCTTTCCGAGAAAAAGAACATGATGATCATCGCAATGATCACCGCAGCGATCATGATCTCCACATGACGGGCCATACCTACTGCCGTGATGATACTGTCAAAGGAAAAGACCATATCAATAATAATGATCTGGGCCATGATGGCACCAAATGCATTGGCTTTGGTAGTGACTTCCGCCTCTTCATCCCCCTCCAGTTTATTGTGGATCTCTTTCACGGTTTTGAACAACAGGAAAAGACCACCCACAAACATGATCACATTGCGCAGGTTGAATCCGAAATGATTCTCGCCCCAATTCACGCCAAACAATTCTTTATTGCCATTGGCTACCAGCCAGCCGAGAGCCATCAATAAAGATACCCTCACGAGGATACCAGCAATCATCCATATTTTTCGGGCAGTGGATCTTTGTTTCTCATTCAGCCTGCCCATCAGGATCGAAACAAAGATCACGTTGTCTATACCTAAAACTATTTCAAGAATCGCCAGTGTTACTAAACTAATGATCGCGTCTGCCGTAAAAAGATGTTCCATATGTTCGTGGTGTGTAAAAAGTAAAGATAAAGATGAATCCTGATCATAGACCGTTGCAGATCTTCTGAACGATTGTTGGTCCTTCGTATACAAAGCCCGTCCATACCTGCACCAGGCTTGCCCCTGCTTCCATTTTTTCTTTTGCGTCTGCTGCGGTAAACACTCCGCCTGATCCGATCAGCGGCATTTTTCCATCGGTATGTTGACGCAAGTAGCGTAAAACTGCTGTGGATCTTTCCCGCACGGGCTTACCACTCAAACCTCCTGCCCCTATCGCCTCCACCTCACGCCTGTCTGTAAGTAAACCTTCTCTAGAAATCGTGGTATTAGTGGCCACCAGGCCGGAGAGCTGCATTTGAATGGATAAACTACAGATCTCATCCAGCTGTGCGTTGGTGAGATCCGGTGCTATCTTCAGCAGGATCGGTTTCGGTTGTGCCTTTCCGTTATTGAGCTCCTGCAGTTCGCCGACTATCTTTTCCAGCGCAGGCCTTTCCTGCAGTTCCCTGAGGCCCGGTGTATTGGGTGAACTTACATTGACGACAAAATAATCGACTTCCTCAAACAGGGTATTGAAGCATTTCACATAGTCAGACGCCGCTTCTTCGTTAGGGGTCAGTTTGTTTTTGCCAATATTCCCGCCCACAATCATTGTAGTATCCGGATATCTGTTTCGCCAGTCGGCAAGCCTTCGTTTAGCGGCATCCACCCCTTCATTGTTAAAGCCCATCCGGTTAATCAGTGCCTCGTCTGCCGGAAGCCGGAACAGCCTGGGCTGATCGTTCCCCGGTTGTGCCAGCGGAGTAACCGTCCCAATTTCCACATGGCTGAACCCCAGAACGTCCAGTTCCCGGAGATAGCTGGCATTCTTATCAAACCCGGCGGCCAGACCGATCGGGTTGCGAAAATCAAGACCCCATAGAGAAACGGGCCTGGGTTTTGGTGCGAAATATCCGGCCAACAGGGACCGCATCGGCCCAAAAGAACAGGCATTTTGCAGCCGGTGCATGGCAAAATGGTGTACCTGCTCTGCATCGTATCTGAAAAGGATGTTACGAAGGGTGGCGTACATGCCGCGAAGATAAAAGGAAATAAACGGTTGTTGATGCAACTAATATTTTTTTGTATATCTTAGTTGTCTTAAACTTTAGTTATGCAGGAAGCATATATCGTAGCGGGATACAGGACAGCGGTAGGCAAATCCAAACGCGGTGGATTTCGTTTTACCAGGCCGGATGACCTGGCCATTGAAGTGATCCAGGGTTTATTGAAATCAGTGCCTCAACTGGATGCGAAGCGGGTAGACGATGTGATTGTGGGGAATGCCGTTCCGGAGGCGGAACAAGGCTTACAAGTAGGGCGGATCATCGCAGCCAAGGCAGTAGGTTTTCATGCGCCGGGTATGACGGTGAACAGATATTGTGCGTCCGGACTGGAGACCATCGCCATTGCCACGGCCAAGATCCGGATGGGCATGGCAGAGTGTATCATTGCAGGTGGTACGGAAAGCATGAGCATGGTTCCCACAGCAGGCTGGAAGACGGTTCCTGCTTATTCCATCGCCAAGGATGAACCGGATTATTATTTAAGTATGGGCCTTACAGCAGAAGCGGTGGCCAAGGAATACAATGTGAACAGGGAAGACCAGGAT
>JBASZQ010000027.1:0-9358 GCA_049661025.1 Chitinophagaceae bacterium
GCCCTGCGTTGCGGCGCGCCGGCAGTCACTCCGAGTGGTTCTGCGCAGGCCGGCAACGCACGGCCGCGCTTCCGCCATTGCCGCATTACCGCACTTCCGCATTGCCGCATTAAAAATATCGGAGCAATTACTTTTTCAACAACAAAATGTATCCACAGAGATTTTTCTTCCGCTCAGCATTGGTTTGTGAGGTGCTGATGAGATGATACTCAGACATCTGGGGTGTGTAGGCGTAACTGATGATGTTGGTGCTGCCGTTGTTGCTTCGGGAATGGAAGACTTGTTTTTCATTGAAGTCAAACATCTTCACTTCATATGATTGAGACTGGGCGTCACCGATAAATACAACCTGATATGGGGTGCCCATTTTCATCGGAACGATGACGGGCAGTTCATGCTCACTTTCCATGTTCACACTTGATTCCTGGATGATCTTGAATCCATTTTGTTCAAACACTTTTTTGAGGCTGTCAACCTGTTGCAGGATATGCTTGCTGTTGCAGGCATCCTGCGCCTTCAGGGCGAGGGAACTGATCACTAAAGATGTGAGAACCAATGTTTTTTTCATAGCGTCGGAATGAAATAGCTATTAGCTAATAGCTACTAGCTAATCAAACAGAACGTTCAATAAATCGATTTATTTTCTATTGAAGTAGAAAGAATTCGCCTGCGCAGTGCAGGTGAGCACTAAGTCGTTGATACACACATGCTCCGGTAATGTGGTACAGTAGTAAGCCACCTGTGCAACATCTTCACCAACCAGTGGCTTGAATCCCTGGTAAATGGATTTGGCCATGGCTTCGTCGCCTTTGAATCTCACCATGGAGAATTCGGTTTCTGCAGCACCCGGATGAATAGCCGTTACTTTAATGCCATGGCGCAGAAGATCGATGCGCATGGATTGAGACAGTGCGTCCACCGCTGCTTTGGTGGCGCAGTACACGTTTCCTTTTTCGTATACTTCTTTCGCTGCCGTGGATCCGATATTAATGATCTGCCCTCTGCCCCTCAACCGCATACCTCCAACCACCGCTTTGGTTACATAGAGCAGTCCTTTCACATTGGTATCGATCATCGTTTCCCAATCATCCATACTGGCCTCGTCAAAATAATCCCGGCCCGCGGCAAGGCCCGCGTTATTGATGAGCACATCGATGTTCTTCCATTCTTCGGGCAGACTATCGATGGCCTTATTCACCGCCTCTTTATCCTGCACATCGAAACACAAAGGAAGGATGGCCACGTTGAATTTTTGTTCCAGCTCGCGTTGCAATTCATCCAGCCTTTCTGATCGTCTTCCCGTGATGATGCAATCATCACCATGTTGTGCAAATACATGGGCCATGGCCCTGCCAAAACCGGAGCTGGCTCCGGTGATCAATATTTTTCGGTTCATTTTACCTGATTAAAGTGGAGGTTCCTTTTTTGAAGATCCGTTTGCCAAGATAGTCTGTTCCCTGCACATACCATGTGTAAGTGTTTGTGCCCTGCTCCGTGCCGTTGATCTTTCCATCCCAGCCTTCGCCAATCACCGTTGTATTAAACACCTGTTGGCCGTAACGGTTATAGACGCGGAAATAATCCATGGATTGCACACCCACAGGGATCGGTTTGAGCTTATCATTTTTGCCGTCTCCATTTGGCGTGAAGGCTGTGGGTACAAAAATATCGGGATCGGTAAAGAAGACTTTTACATTCATGGTGTCATACGCAAAACATCCGATGGGAATGCTCACACGCACGGAATAGGTGATGTCATTGGAAAGTGTGGCAACAGGATTTCCAATGTTCGGATTGCTGAGGCCGGTGGGTGGCGACCAATTATACACAGTTCCGCCTGTTGCGTTTAACTGCAGTGGCTGACCGAGCACAATGGCGGTATCGTTTCCGGCAAAAGCAGGAATGGGTGGAATGACATTTACGCGCACCGAATCAAATGAAGGTTTGGGGCATCCGAGGTTTTCAAAAACGGCTACTCGATATACGGTAGACGTCAGCGGGAAAGCTAAGGGGTTTGGAATGTCTGAGGCACTCAGAGAATTCGCTGGAGACCACACGTATCTTGATCCACCGGATGCGAAGATCTGCGCCGTATCGTCATAACATATGGTAGTATCGCCCTGCGTGAAGACGGTTGGATAGGGGACGGTCCTCACAATAATATTATCTGTAGTGGCGCATTTGCCAATATTACCTGTAACGGAATATGTGGTGGTGCCCGTAGGCCTTACCGTTGGATTCTTCAGATTCGGATTGTTCATACCTGCAGTGGGTGTCCATCTGAACCGCAAGCCATCGGAATTAATGTTAAACCTGACGGAATCGGTAAGACAGATGGTAGTGTCTGGACCCGCATTGAGTGTAACAAAACTTCGCACGTCTACAAATACCGAATCAATGTTCACACAACCGGGGGCTGAGGTAAGTGTAGCATAATATTTCGTGGGCACGTCAGGACTCACCAATGGATTTGAGGAGTTGACATCACTGATCATGTAATTGGGACTCCAGGTAAATGTTCCATTACCTACAGCGTTAAGTTGGAGTGTATCGATGGTACAAATCAGGGTATCATTGGTGAGTTGCATCGATGGCTTGCTGAGGATATTCAACGGGGCATCGATGGTGTCTCTGCATCCTTTGCTGCTGCCCACAATCAATTGCACGGTATAGGTGCCAAGGTTAGGATAAGAGTAAGTAGGATTTTGCAATCGCGAGGTATCCTGATTCACAATTGGATTGCCGAAGAACCATTTCCAATAGTCCACAACGCCGTAGGCAGTGGTGGTTTGATCCCTGAATTGTATAGGCACATTTCGGCATCCGTCCAGTGCCTGAAATGCAGGGAAAAATCCGGGAAACACTTTGGCCAATGCAAATGCCGTATCGGAACAATCCAGTCCGCGGTTTGTGATCAAGCGGATGCGATATACACCGGTATCCGTGTAGGTAAATGTTGGGCGTTCTAAATTTGAAGTATCTGCATCGCCGGGCACACCAAAATCCCAGGAATACGTTTTAATCAATGAACTCGCGCTCCTGTTTTGGAAGGTGAGGGTAAATCCATCGCAGGTTACAAATTCCGGTTGAAGATCTGCCGCGGCGATGGTACAGGCAGCTACCTTAATATGGATGTCTTTTCGATGTTTGTTGATAATTACACCATTTCTCCTTTCTACTACGGCAACTGTAATTACATAGATACCTGCATTAGGCGCGATGCCACTCACCAGGCCTGTAACAGGATTAAGGGAAACTTCTGGCCCCATCGGCCGGAAAAAAGAGAAACCAAAACTGTAAGGAAGGGGAATATAAGGTGGAGGATTTGCTACCAATGGCCTTGGGTTACTTTGTGTGCCTCCGTCATAAGCCTCCGCGAATTCATATGATAATGCATCTCCTTCCGGGTCTACCGCCGCAAAGTCATAAAAAAATGGATTCCCTTCACAGATGACTACGGTGTCCTTGGTATTAAATTTTGCACTACTATTTCGAGGAGCTGTTAGACTTAATTCAGTGCCAGGAATATGAGCAGTATAGGTAGCTCCCGTGTTATCTGAATTAATGATATTGGTTATGTTTTCAATTCTGCAACACCTTTCATAAGTGATGTCATAACCTTTGGGGATGGGCGGTAGCTCTACTTCAAAACTATACACACCAACCTGGTAGCAGACCAACGGGGGATTGTCTATACAAGGGCCGGGATTTTGTAAAGTCAAGTCTTCAATTCTCAATAGCGGAAATGAATCATTCAATACACGTATGCTACTGTTTCCCTCATAGATGGTTATAACAGCCCGAGGATCAAGCGCTGCTCCGTCCGTAAAACATTCGCGATATAGACGAAGTGTAATTCGGTACTTTAATAAACTTCCTGAACCGGGCCCCAGATATTCATAGGAAATCTCTCCACCAGCAATGTGGCGGGCTTCCACATATTGGGAAAACAAAACGATGAATAAAGAAAGGAGTAATAATCTCTTCACTAGTTTTCATTTACATACCGCATAAAGGCGCGGATGGCTGCTGTGGTGTTTTCCGGATCTTCTTTCATCCCCATATGCCCTGCTGTTTCCAGAATATGCACATGGCTTTCCAAAGGTAGATGGCACTGGGCCAGGCTATCTGTTAAATTTACTGTTTTATCTTCAGTACCCATCACAAAAAGTACGGGAACCTTAGCATTGCGCAGGACATCCGTACGGTCAGGCCGCACCATCATCATTTCGTAATATTGGATAAGTACTTCTGGCTGAAAGAGTTCCGAGACCTTGATCTGGTTTTCAATCAAATCATAATGCTCGGTTTTAAATTTTTCGCCATAAAGATTGGGATACAATTGCTCCATCAAAAGCTTGGTACCATGCTCTTTCATAAAGGTCACTGAACGCCTGCGGTTCTGGCGCTTTTCTTCGTTGTCTGCAAAAGCTGTTGAATGGATCATGCCGAAACCCTGCAGTCTGTCAGCAAACTGTTCCATAAAAGAAAGGGTGATATATCCGCCCATGCTATGCCCCAGCAAAACGGCTTTGCCGATGTTTTCCTGGTTCATAACCTCTAACACAAGTTTTGCGGACTCATCCAGGGTTAATTGTTGATGATGTACAAAGGCGTCTGCCGATAAACCTGTTCCCGGTATATCGACAACGATGCAGGTATAGTCTGACGCTATTGCTTTAACCTGTTCATCCCAAACCCTTCCATCTTCAGCAAAGCCATGCAGAAAAATGCATACGGGTCCCTTGCCATGGATGCGATAGGTAGTGCCCTCAGGCAGACTTTTGGTTATTGCCATTGCTATTGATGATTGACCAGCTGCGGAAGATGAGCAGGATGATGATGGGCACGAGGGCAGGATTCAATTCCTGCGGGAGCCATCGCCACAATACCAGCAACAATCCCAACACCAGCATGTACACACTCAGGTATCTTTTCACCCACCAGCGGCCACTGTAAAGGATGAAAACCACCGCTAGATGGATGGGCCAGGCCCAAAATAAATTATAGTTCTCCGCAGTCTGTTTATGATCCGTTCCAAACCACATGAAAAGGAATAAACAACCCAACAGACCTAAGATGAAAAACAGGACGCGATCAAAAACACGCAGACCTTTTTGAATGGCCGGACGCTTCACAAAACTCAAAGCGATGACAATGAGGGAAAACATCGAAAACAATACCGTTGGCGTCACCCATCCGGAGGCCGATGTAGCTTCTTCATTTCGCGTCACTACGGTGTTTTTCTCCAGTACAATATTGCCATTGGGCGTGCTTGCGCCATCCATACCGGCTTCCAAAAATTCGGGCAGGAACATGGCCTGGTCATTGGTCATTTTTTTATCTATGCGGGCACCCAGTAAAAGATCAATCCCCAGCTTGCTCCAGTGCATCTGTCCCTTATTCAAATAACTGTGGATCCCATTCCGGAAAGTCATGCCTTTCGCGCTTTCTATGGGCTTGATACTTGAGGTATACGGTTGCAGGATATCCCTGAGTCGGGTTGTGCAGTTGTCGTACAGGAAATCGTATTTATAATATCTGTACTCTTCCCGCAGGTTGTTCTCCACGAATCGCTGGATGTCTCTTTTTTTCTCACAACTCAGGTTAACCACCTGTTCCACAATGCCCCGATTCTCCAAACGATACCCATAAATAAAATTGGGAAATGCCTCCCGATCCAGCGCATACAATAACTTACCCCTTACAAACTTGCTGTAAAAATTAGGATCGTCGAAATCAAACGTGCCATAGTTGTAAACAATATCCGTTCCTGTTGATTGATCAATCACCCGCAACGCACTATGCCCGAAGATGGAATACAGTTCAGATCCAGGCGTGCAGGTGAGCAGGCTGATTCTGAGGGCACAGCTATCCTGTGCCCTCATAGGGTGAGTGTATAGGATGAGTGTTAAGACTATGAATAAAATTTTTCTCATAATAAGCTTGCAACCTGCGGCCTAATCTTCAACCTTCCAACTTCCACCTTCTACCTGGAGTAATTCGGTGCTTCCTTCGTAATATCCACATCATGCGCATGAGACTCTTTCATGCCAGCATTGGTGATACGTACAAACTGCGCTTTGTCTTGCAAGTTGGCAATATCCGGCGCACCGCAATAGCCCATCCCTGCACGTAAGCCACCGATGTATTGCGCAATCACCTCACTCAGATAACCTTTGTACGCCACCCGGCCTTCAATACCTTCTGGCACCAACTTTTTGATATCGTCTTCCACATCCTGGAAATACCTGTCCCCACTGCCTTTTTGCATGGCACCAATGGAACCCATGCCGCGATACTGTTTGAATTTACGGCCTTCATAAATGATGGTTTCGCCCGGACTTTCTTCCACACCCGCGAACACGGATCCCATCATCACCGTACTTGCGCCGGCCACCAGTGCTTTTACGACATCACCAGTATATCTGATGCCGCCGTCTGCAATAAGAGGAACGTTTAATTTCTTCAATGCCGATGCAGCTTCCATAACCGCTGTGATCTGCGGAACACCTGCACCAGCTACGATACGGGTGGTACAGATGGAACCCGGTCCAATGCCCACTTTCACGCCATCGGCTCCAGCTTCTGCCAATGCTTTTGCACCCGCTGCTGTTCCGATGTTTCCTGCAATGACTTCGAGTTTAGGAAAATTCTTCTTCACGGATTTCAATGCATCGATCACACCTTTTGAATGCCCGTGCGCGCTGTCTAAACAAACCACATCTACACCGATCTGTTGCAGCGCTGCAGCACGGTCCAGCATATCACTCGTGATGCCTAGTGCCGCTCCTGCAAGCAATCGACCAAAACTGTCTTTCACAGCATTGGGATAACTATGCAATTGAAGGATGTCCCGATAAGTGATGAGACCGATGAGCTTACCGCTTTTGTTAACTACTGGTAATTTTTCGATCTTATATTTCTGCAGGATCTTTTCTGCTTTCTTGAAGTCGGTGCCTTCCGGTGCCGTGATGAGATTTTCACTGGTCATCACTTCCCTGACTTTTTTACTTGGGCTGCGTTCAAATCGCAGATCCCGATTGGTAAGGATACCCACCAGTTTATTCTTTGCATCCACAATGGGAATACCACCGATCTTGTTTTCTTTCATCAACCGCAATGCATCCCCGATGGTGGCGTCTTCGCGAAGGGTAACAGGGTCAAGGATCAGTCCGCTTTCCGAGCGTTTGACCTTGCGTACCTGTTCAGCCTGGCGTTCTATCGACATATTCTTATGCAGGATCCCCACACCACCTTGTCTTGCGAGGGCAATGGCCAATGATGCTTCCGTTACGGTATCCATGGCAGCGGATATGAACGGGATATTCAGGGTGATGTTTTTGGTGAGGCGGGAACTGATGCTGACTTCGCGGGGCAGCACCTGCGAGTATGCGGGTACCAGCAGTACATCGTCAAACGTTAAACCTTCACCGAAAAATTTGTTGGGAAACTTGTCCTTGGGGGAGTTGATGTTTGTTGCCATGTGCAAAGATACGGCGCGGCCTATATACGAAGCAAATTTTGCCCTTGCGCCATCCGGTTCAGCTGGTATCTCTTGCCTGGCAATGGGATCAATTTCTGGTCTAACTCAAGCCCAATCAATGCTGCAGAAAACCTGCTGTAAGGCAGTCCGGAAAGGCCCATCAGCTGATCGATATGCACCGGCTCTCCACCCGGAAACAGGCTGAGCAACAACTGTTGATCAGGGTCCGTCACTGTTAACAAATTTGTATCCGGGGTTCTGTCAACGGGTGCCAGATCCCAGTTCAGGCATTGCAAAACATCATGAGGATGCATCGTAAGCCTAGCTCGGTTTTCGCGGATCAGGTAGTTACAGCCCTGGCTTTTTTCATCACCTATCTTTCCGGGTATGGCAAACACTTCCCTGTTGTAATCATTGGCCAGTTCCGCCGTGATCATACTGCCGCCTTTTATATCGGTTTCCACCACCAATACCGCTTCACAAATCCCCGCAACAATCCTGTTGCGCCGGGGAAAATTCTGCCGGTCTGGTTGCGTGCCGGTGATGAACTCCGTCAACAAACCTCCGCAAGCCTCCATTTCCCGGGCGAGCTGCCAGTGGGAGGAAGGATAGATCTTATCTAAACCATGCGCCAGCACCCCCACCGTCTCCATCTGTTTCTTCATACAAGCCATATGGGTGAGATGATCCACGCCATAGGCCAATCCGCTGACCACTATCAATCCAGCATCGCGCCAGCCATCGATATAGGCTTCGATGAGTTCCCGGCCATAAGAGGTTTCCTGCCTTGTGCCCACCACACCAATCACGCGGGTTGCATTCAGGTCCGAAGTCCCCCTGTAAAACAAAATGGGTGGTGGGTCCGGACAGTTTTTCAGTCTTTTCGGGTATTCGTCACCGTGATACAGCATGGCCCTGATTTGTAGACGCTCCATCGTTCTATATTCTTTCTCAGCATGGCGAAGATCACGGGCTGTTGTGATCGCGCGGGCACGTACCGGACCGATGCCGGGAATCTTTTCCAGCCTCGATACCGGTGTGTGAAACACGGCCCGGGCAGATCCCAGCTGTTCCAGTAAAAGACGATGTTGAATGCAACCGATATGTGGAACCATCGTCAACGCGATGGCATGGATGACCTCATCAGCGTTCACGCTCATGATGTAAAACTACAATCAACAAAAAGCTATTTGCTCAGTACTTGCAACTCGGTTCGGCGATTTTTTGCACGGCCTTCTTCGGTGTTATTATCGGCCACCGCACGTGTTTCTCCGAAGCCTTTAGATTTCAGTCTCGCCGCAGGTATGCCTTTTTTGATCAGGTAGTCCACAACGGCTTTTGCGCGGTTATTAGAAAGCAACAAGTTGTCTGCAGGTTTACCCACATTATCAGTATGACCATTGAGCTGCACCACCATCGTCGGATTTTCCTGCATCAGGTCAACGAGGTTGTCGAGCTCCGCTTGTGAGGCTGGCTTCAGGTCAAATTTCTTTGTATCGAAAAAGATATTCTTCAACACCACATTCGCATTCACTTCGATGGGCTGCAAAGGAATATCTACCTGAAACACGGAATCATTCACCGGATTCGTAAGCGAGAAATTTTCTGAATAAAACAGGTATCCTTTTCGGTTTACATTAAATGCATAGTCTTTTCCGATGGGCAGTGTAATGAGGTATTCACCGAGTTCATCGGTTTGCACTTTTGATGAACGCAGTCCTGTCTTCAGGTCTTTCAATTCAACGGCACTTGGTAAACCTTCTTTCGTTTTGGCATCATACACTTTGCCTTTCACCCAAAGCGTTTTGATGGGCCGCACATCTTCACGAATGGTGAAGCTGTACAAATCAAGCGCACCTCTTGAGTCTGAAC
>JBASZQ010000028.1:0-6652 GCA_049661025.1 Chitinophagaceae bacterium
CCCTTACCGGTTCACTTACAGAGCTTACAACTGTGCTCGGTAAGAAAGTAACCGTTGAAGAAGTGAACGGCGCCATGAAAGCAGCCGCCAACGAAAGCTTTGGGTATACGACGGATGAGATTGTAAGTTCAGACGTGATCGGTATACATTACGGTTCCTTGTTTGATGCTACACAAACGAAAGTGCTCCACGTGGGGGATACCCAGATGGTGAAGACGGTTAGCTGGTATGACAACGAGATGAGCTATGTGAGCCAGCTGGTTCGTACGGTTGACTATTTCGCAAGACTGATCAGTAAGTAAAATAATAATAAGGTTATTGGTTAGTGGTTACTTGGTAATTGAATAACCAATAGCCATTAACCAATAACTTTATCATGACTAATTTTTCATCTTACAACTTCGCAGGACAGAAGGCGCTAATCCGCGTAGATTTCAACGTTCCCCTTGATGCGGATTTGAACATTACCGATGACACGCGTATGCGCGCGGCAATCCCCACCGTACAAAAGATCCTTTCAGATGGGGGGTCAGTGATCCTGATGAGCCATCTCGGACGTCCAAAAGACGGCCCCACCGATAAATACTCTCTCAAACACCTGGTTGCCCATTTGAGCAAGCTGCTGGGCGGTAAAAACGTTCATTTTGCAGATGATTGTATTGGCGAACAAGCCGTGCAGCAATCTGCTACCTTGAAACCCGGGGAAGTGCTGCTGCTTGAAAACCTTCGCTTTTACAAAGAAGAAGAGAAAGGGGATAAGGCTTTTGCGGAAAAACTCAGCAAACTGGGTGATGTTTATGTGAATGATGCTTTTGGTACTGCACATCGTGCGCATGCGTCCACTGCGGTGATTGCAGACTATTTTCCAACAGGCAAGAAGATATTCGGCCTCGTAATGGAAGGAGAGGTGGCGAGTGCTGAAAAAGTGCTGCATAGCGGTGCCAAGCCCTTTACCGCAATCATTGGCGGCGCTAAAGTATCAGACAAGATCCTGATCCTGGAGAACCTTTTGGAAAAAGCAACGGACATCATCATCGGCGGCGGTATGGCTTACACCTTTATGAAAGCACAGGGTGGTCATATTGGCAATTCGCTTTGCGAAGAAGACCGGATAGACACTGCGAAAAGCCTGCTGGCGAAAGCAGAGCAGAAAGGCGTGCGCATCCATCTTCCCCCGGATTCCATCATCGCGGATAAGTTTGATGCGAATGCAGAAACATCCGTTGCACCATCAGGTCAGATCCCTGAAGGATGGATGGGTTTAGATATAGGTGAGATGGCATGCAACCAATTTGCCAATGTGATCCATCACTCTAAATTGATATTGTGGAATGGACCGATGGGTGTGTTTGAAATGGAGAAATTCCAGCATGGCACTAAAACGATTGCGAAAGCAGTGGCCGATGCAACCCAACAGGGTGCGTTCAGCCTGGTAGGAGGAGGCGACAGTGTTGCTGCGGTGAACCAGTTTGGATATACAGACAAAGTGAGTTATGTGTCAACGGGCGGCGGTGCAATGTTGGAGTATTTTGAAGGGAAGGTTCTTCCCGGCATTGCAGCCATCAAATAACTTGACACATAATTTATGTGGATGGTCACAACATATCTCTGATACAACATTATCTTAGGCAAACTAAACACAGCAAAATGAAAAATATAGGTCTTATCGTAGTTCTCGTAGCAATTCTTTTACTTGGCGGTTGCGGTTGCAGCGGCTATAACAACATGGTTAAACTTGACCAGGATGTTAAAGGCAAATGGGGTAATGTGCAAAGTGAGTACCAGCGCAGGTCTGACCTGATCCCCAACCTCGTGAACACGGTTAAGGGCGCTGCAAATTTTGAGCAGGAAACCCTTACCAAAGTGATTGAAGCAAGGGCGAAGGCAACACAGACAACCATCGATCCCACCAATCTTACACCTGAGAATATCCAGAAGTTTCAACAAGCGCAGGGAGAACTTTCCGGCGCATTGAGCAGGTTGCTGGTCACGGTTGAGAAATATCCAGAGCTTAAAGCCAACGCCAATTTTACGGCGCTTCAGACGCAGCTGGAAGGTACTGAGAACAGGATCAAGGTTGCCCGTAATGATTTCAATGGATCAGTACAAGGGTACAATACCGCAGTGAAGACATTTCCGAACAACATCTTTGCCAATATGTTTGGCTTTAAAGAAAAAGGCTACTTCGCGGCAGATCCCGGTTCTGAAAAGACACCGACGGTAGACTTTGGAAAATAAAACAATTGCATTGGGACTTTTTTCTTTCCAACAGCCCAAGACGCTTTTCACTGAGGTGGAGAAAACGGCCATCGTTGATGCCATCAGGGAAGAGGAGCGGCGTACCAGTGGCGAGATCAGGGTCTACGTAGAGAGCAAATGCAAATACGTAGACCCTGTGGATCGCGCAAGGGAAGTGTTTTTTCATCTGGAAATGGAGCAAACAGAACATCGTAATGGCGTGCTGATCTACATCGCACACAAACACCGGCAACTGGCCATTTTTGGAGATGAAGGCATTTACAACGCACTCGGCAAAGCGTATTGGGACCAGGAAGTTCACCTGATGCTGAAAGAATTCAACGCCCAACATTTCGCAGATGGTATCATTACCATCATCAGGGATATCGGAAAAGCACTTCATGAGAAATTTCCGTATGAACGTACAACGGACAGGAATGAATTGCCGGACGATATCGTATTCGGACATTGATGAGAAAAATTTTCTTCTCCATATTTTTCTTGGTTTCGCTGTTTGCGCAAGCGCAGATAGAGAAGGCGTTACCACCCCGGCCCAATCCTCCCAAATTGGTGACGGACCAAACCGGCACGCTTACCCCTGACCAGAAGGAAGCGCTGGAGCGGAAGCTGGTGGCGTATGACGACAGTACTTCCAACCAGATTGCTATTGTGATCATTCCCAGTACGGGCGACTATGATATTTCCGACTATACGTTTGCGTTAGGAAGGGCTTGGGGTGTGGGGAACAAGAAAAACAACAATGGTGTTGTGGTGTTGGTGGCCAAGAATGACCGGAAGGTGTTTATAGCGCCTGGCTACGGCCTTGAAGGCGCGATCCCAGACATAACAGCCAAGCAGATCATAGACAATGAGATGCTGCCTAATTTCAAGGGGAATGACTTTTACCGGGGTCTCGATGAAGGAACCGATGCCCTGATGGAGGCCGCGAGAGGGGAGTACAAGGCTCCCGCTGGTTATGCCAACAGAGGAGAAAAGGATGGCGGTGTTCCTGTTTTGCTGATCATCATTATCATCATCGTGGTCATCATGATCATTTCGCGCGGCGGTGGCCGGGGCGGTTCGTTTATGAGCAGAAGGGGATATCGTGATTTCCGTGGTCCACCCGTGATCTGGTTCCCCACCGGCGGCGGTGGAGGTGGTGGCGGCTTCGGTGGCGGAGGTGGCGGCGGCTTTGGCGGTTTCGGTGGCGGCAGCTTTGGCGGCGGCGGCGCGGGAGGAAGCTGGTAACCAACAATTAGCAATTAGCAACTAACAATTAGCAAATAACAATTGGCACTAGTCTTTAGATACTAGTGCCAATTGCTATTTGTAAATTGTTAACTGTTAATTGCTAACTTTACATATGCGGATCCTGATCCTATTTACACTCCTGTTGATTCCGGCCTGGATGCGTGCGCAGCACAATCACTTCATCTATGTTCAAGGTGAAAACCAGCAACTATTTTACCTGAAGAAGTCCGGGGAAGTCATCTCTTCCTCAACCACAGGATTTCTCATACTTCCCAAATTACAACCCGGCACACATCAGTTTATCATCGGATTTCCGCGAGATCAGTATCCTGAATATTCCTTCAATATCGAGATCAGCGGGAAGGACAGGGGCTTTACGCTGAAGAACTACGCTGACAGGGGATGGGGACTGTTGGATATGCAAAGTCTTGAAGTGATCATGGGGAAACGTATAGAGGTGAAGAAAGAGGCGCCTCCAACCTATGGTACATTAAGTGATGATCCGTTTTCCATGATATTGGCCTCTGTAGTCAGTGATCCGGGCATCAGGGAAACCTCATTGGTTCAATCGGCAGTATGGGTTTCTGCACCTGCGCCTAAGGTTGATGTTAAAGCAGAAAAACCTGTTGCGGTGAAGGAAGACAAGAAGCCTGAAACGAAGGCAACGGCAACGCCACCGGTGGCGCCACCTCCAGTGGTTACTGCTGCAGACACAAAGACGGAACTGAAGCCTTCCGTGCAGCCAGATCTCGCTAAACAAGAGGTGCCTGAGAAGAAGTTGCCGGAACCAGATAAGGAACAGGTTGCGGTGAAGAAATCAGAACCAGTGGTAACGGAACCCATCATAAAGAAAGAAGAGAAGGTTGAGCCACCGCAGGCAAAACCTGCTGAGAAGTATGTGGCACAAAAAGTGGTGAAGATCAGTGAGCTGAAGACCTGGACGGGTTACCAGTTAACGTATATAGACCGCAGCGGTGGTACGCCGGATACCATCCAGGTAATCATTGATGATGCACCGGTTGAGGCGGCGCCAGCTAAGACGGAACCTGCTGTGTTGAACAGCGCCAAGCTTCCAAGAACAGATTGCAAAGTGATGGCAAGGGAGAAAGACGCGTTGAATCTGCGCAAGAAGATGCTGACCATTGCCAAAGAAGAAGAGATGGTTGAAACGGCAATGAAAGAGCTGCGCAACAAGTGTTATACCGTTGAGCAATTACAGAACCTGAGTTATGTATTTGTAACGGACCAGGGCCGATTGATGCTATTTGAGCAGGCCTATCCTTACATATTTGACCCGGCCAATTTCCACCGGCTGGAGAAACTTCTCAATAATGAGGAGTACCTGAACAAATTCAAAGCACTTATTAAATAGCCAGGGCATGCCGAGGTATTTTCTGGAGGTGATGTACAAGGGGACTGCCTACAGCGGCTTCCAGGTGCAGGAGAATGCCATTTCTGTGCAGCAGGTAGTGGAGGAAGCATTGAAGGTATATCTGCGTCAGCCCGTTGACCTGACGGGCTCCAGTAGAACAGACGCGGGCGTCCATGCCCTGCAGAACTTCTTCCATTTTGACCATTCCGGAGCCATTCCTGAACGTTTTCTTTACAACATTAATGCGATGTTGCCCGCGGACGTGGTGATCCGCAGTCTACGGCTTGTGGCTGACCAGGCCCATTGCCGGTTTGATGCCAAAAGCAGGGAGTATGCATATCATTTGTACCGGGACAAGGACCCATTTCGGGCAGACAGGGCCTGGTATTATCCCTTTCCACTGGATGTGGACGGGCTCAACCGGGCTGCGGCCATTTTGAAGGAGTACGAGGATTTCACCAGTTTTTCCAAGCGGAACACCCAGGTGAGGACCTTTTTATGCAGGATTGAGGAGAGTTACTGGGAGCATCATGCAGACGGTCATGTATACCATGTGCGGGCCAACCGTTTTCTACGGGGAATGGTGCGGGGGCTGGTGGGTACGATGTTGCAGGTAGGGAGGGGAAAAATCAGTGAAGAAAGCTTCCGGAAAATCATCGAAGCAAAAGACTGTACGAAGGCGGATTTCAGTACACCAGCGCGTGGATTGTTTTTGGTACGCGTTAACTATTGAGGAAGGCATTGGGCATTAGGCATTGGGCATTGTGTGTTGCACACAGATTCAAAATCATTCTTTATACTTTCACATTTTCTGATTCGCGTGAAACGCAGTGTTGTAGCGTGTTTGCGGAGTTTTGATGCAATCTTCGGCTATAGGTGTGCAAAAACTTTTTCAAAAATAATTTTGCAGGAATGTATTTCGTCCTATATTTGCAACCCGCTTTGAAAAACAAACGGGTAGTTCTTAGAAAAGTCAAACAAAAAGGTTTACGAAGGCGAAAAAAAACTTGAAAAAAAATCAAGAAAAATTTTGCCAGAATAAATAAAGCAGCTACCTTTGCACTCCCATCGAAAAAATGGGGACAGCGAAAAAGCTGAAAAGATCTTTGAAAGTTGGGAAACAATAACATTCTGCAGTAAAATACAGAAGTAAGAAGAGTCGCATTATTATTTAGAATTTGATTTACTAAGTCAATTCAAACTCATTTACAATGGAGAGTTTGATCCTGGCTCAGGATGAACGCTAGCGGCAGGCTTAATACATGCAAGTCGTGGGGCAGCAGGGGTGTAGCAATACATCTGCTGGCGACCGGCAAACGGGTGCGTAACACGTACGCAACCTTCCCGTTACTGTGGCATAGCCCAGGGAAACTTGGATTAATACCACATATTATATAGAGAGGGCATCCTTTTTATATCAAAGCTTCGGCGGTAACGGATGGGCGTGCGGTTGATTAGGTAGTTGGCGGGGTAACGGCCCACCAAGCCTACGATCAATAGCTGATGTGAGAGCATGATCAGCCACACGGGCACTGAGACACGGGCCCGACTCCTACGGGAGGCAGCAGTAAGGAATATTGGGCAATGGACGAAAGTCTGACCCAGCCATGCCGCGTGAAGGATTAAGGTCCTCTGGATTGTAAACTTCTTTTCTCTGGGGCGAAAACCAGCTATTCTTAGCTATTTGACAGTACCAGAGGAATAAGCACCGGCTAACTCCGTGCCAGCAGCCGCGGTAATACGGAGGGTGCAAGCGTTATCCGGATTCACTGGGTTTAAAGGGTGCGTAGG
>JBASZQ010000029.1:0-35400 GCA_049661025.1 Chitinophagaceae bacterium
GAAAAAAGATACCCTCCTCTTTGCGGGGAAACTGAAGACCCAGGTAACCGATTGGTTCTTCCTCAAAGACGAGATCGAACTCAAATATTTTGGTCTGGAAGACGCCATCGTGTATCTCAACCGAAAAGACTCTGTCTGGAACTACCAGTTCATCATTGATTCTCTCGCGCCGCCGAGTCCCAACAAGAAGACATCGGACCCCAACATCGCCCTCTTTCTCAAAAAAGTGGACCTGAAAAACATCAACTTTTTCTACCGGGATGGCTGGGTGGGGCAAGATATGACCGGCAGAATTGGCTCCCTGGAAATGGATGCCGATGAATTCAATATCATGAAGAAAAAGATCTTCGTGAGTGCGCTGAACATCGACAAACCTTTTTTCTCCCTTCGGGATTATGATGGCAACAGGCCTGCCAATCCCAACAACAAAGCCAAGCTGGTCACCATGGCCAAAAATGGTGAGATGCGCTGGAACACCGAAGGCTGGGATATCCTCATCAGCAGACTGAGTTTGCGCGGCGGCATGGTGCAGTTTGAAACGGATACGGAACGCAAGCCCTATAATTATTTTGATCCCTCGCATATTTTGTTTGGCGACATCACCGGAACCATCAAGGATTTTTCTGTGTGGCGGGATACCATCTCCGGACAGATCGATCTCAAAACCAAAGAACGATCCGGCTTTGAAGTCACCAAGCTGAAAGCCTTCATGAAATTCCATCCGGAAGGCATGATCTTCCGCAACCTGGATCTGCAAACCCCCAACAGCAGGCTGCGGGATTATTACGCAATGCGCTATAATGGCTTCAATGAAGACATGAAGCATTTCCTCAGCCAGGTTAGATTGGAAGCGAATTTTACCAACTCCACCCTGAGCTCAAAAGACATTGCATTTTTTGCGCCGGAGATGAAAGACATCAACAAAACCATCCAGCTCAGCGGCAGCGCGAAGGGCACGGTTGAAGATTTCCAGGCTACCAACCTCAAGGCGCAGTACGGAAAGAATACGTACGTATCCGGCAACCTGCGCATGCGCGGACTGCCAGACATCAATGCAACATATATAGATCTGCAAAACGGCGAACTACGTACTACCTATGAAGACGTGGTGCAACTGGCGCCGCAAGCAAAGAAGATCACGGAACCGGACCTCGCGAGTTTGCAATTCATCCGCTTTAACGGAAATTTTAAGGGGTATATCGATGACTTTACTACAAAAGGAACCCTGCAATCAGCGCTGGGCAATGTAACGGCTGACATTGCGATGCAGTTCCCCAGCAACGGCTCCCCCACTTACAAGGGTTTTGTGGAAACCGACGGGTTTGATCTCGGAAAATTTCTGAAGGTGGAAGACATTGGTAAGATTGCTTTCTCCGGTGATATCAAGGGCCTGGGTTTTGAAACCTCCGGCGCTATTGACATGAACGGCACGGTGAAGAGCATCGAGTTCAATGATTACCTCTACCGCAACGTGGTGTTGAATGGAAGCTTGCTGAAGAAACAATTCACCGGAAAAGTGATTATTGATGATCCCAATGTGAAGGCTACGCTGGATGGCTATTTCAACCTTAACGATCCGAATATGCCGGAGCTCAACGCCACGGCAGAGATCCAGCGGGCCAACCTGCGTGCACTAAATTTCACGAAAGACAATTACAGTGTGCTCGGAAAATTCAAAGTGAATTTCCTCGGAAATAATATTGATGATTTTGTGGGCGAGGCATCCTTGTTTGATGTGGCGCTGACCAAAGACGACCAGACCTATGTGTTTGATACCCTGCATTTATATGCGATGAATGTGGATGAGAACAGGCAGATTGAAGTGAAGAATTCCGATGTATCCATGACGATGAACGGAAAGTTCAAACTCAGTGAAGTGCCAACAACCATCACCAACTACCTCGCGAATTATTATCCGGCGTATTTTACGAAGTCGGCCAAGGTGCTGGAAGATCAGAGTTTTACTTTCCGTGCAGACCTTACTAACATCGACCAATACCTGCAGTTATTTGACAAAACGCTGAAGGGATTTGACTATAGTTCTGTGGAAGCAGCGATAGATACCAAGGCAAAGCTATTCAATGTAAAAGCGAATATTCCGCAGGCGGAATTCGGAAAATATTCATTTGAGGATTTCGTCCTCACGGGCGTTGGTACCCAAGATACCTTGAAAGCCGAAGCACGGGCAGGAACCATTGCCGTGAACGACAGCCTGAAATTCCCTACTACACAGCTGAATGTGCTGGTGTCCAAAGACGTCTCGGACATCAATATCCAAACTGCGGCCAACCAAACCATCAATGCGGCTTCGCTCTCTGCAAGTGTCAAGCATCTGAAAGACGGTGTGAAGATTCTTTTCAGACCATCTACGGTGGTGTTGAATGAAAAAACCTGGACCATCGAAAACAATGGTGAATTGACCATCTCACGTTCTATTGTTGATGCGAGTGAGATCCGGATCTCCAATGGTGAACAGCAGATCAGGATTTCTTCTATCCCGTCTGAGCTTGGTAATAGTCATGATATTATTGCAACGTTACACCGCGTGAACCTCGGTGATATCCTTCCATTTATTTTTACCAACCCGAGGATCCAGGGTATTACGAGCGGTGAGGTTACCGTGGAAGATCCCTTGGGCAAGATCAAGGTTTACCTCAACGCACAAACAGAACAGACGCGTTTTGAAGAAGACTCCATCGGCATTACATCCGTGAACGGCTACTGGGACAATGCCCGTAAGCGTGCAAACTTCAACCTATCATCGGACAATAAAAACTACCTCTTTGACATCAACGGGTCTGTGAACCTCGAGGACTCTGCGAACCAGATCATTGATGCCACGGCGGATCTGCAAGACACGCGTGTGAGTCTTGTGAAGACTTATCTTCGTTCCGTATTTTCTAATATGGAGGGTAGAGCAAAAGGCAAGATCAGGATTGTGGGCAAGGTGGACGAGCCGGACCTGGTGGGTGATGTCAAACTCACAGAAGCGGGCGTGAAAGTGGATTATACGGGCGTGTACTATAAATTGGAAGATCCTACCATTTCATTCAAACCAGGGTTGATAGACATCGGAGAAATTGTGATGGTGGATGAACTGGGCAATAAGGGCATAGCGAAGGGCAGCATGCAGCACAAGTTCTTCAGGAACATGGTGTTTAATTTCTCTGCGTCTTCCAACAAAATGCTGGTTGTGAACACTTCTAAAATCGACAATGATATTTTCTACGGCAGGGTGATTGGCGATGTCAATTTCAGCTTCACCGGTCCGGAGACCAATATGAAAATGTATATCAGCGGAAAGCCCGTGGATTCTTCGCGCATCTCCATCCAAACGGAAAGCGACTCCAAGCGTTCCGGCGAAGTGGACTACATCGTGTGGCGGCAGTATGGTAGGGAGATGAATACTGATTCATTGGAGCGCGACAATACCAACCTCTTGATTGACCTTGACCTCACTGCCAATAACTATCTGCGGATGACGGTGGTGTTGGATGAGAACACCGGTGATAGCATTACCGCAACGGGATCTGGCAACCTGAAAATTCTGACGGGTACCAAGGAAGCGATGGTGATGAATGGTCGGTATAATATTGAACGCGGAAACTACAACTTCAACTTCCAGGATATTTTCAACAAGCCCTTTGTGCTGGAGCAGGGATCCGGTTCTTATATCTCCTGGACGGGCGATCCATACGATGCCGAGATCAATATCCGCGCCACCTACATGGCAGAAAAAGTGCGGATGAGTTCTATGTTTGAAAGCAGCAACACCAGTGGGGTCTCCTCGGCGAATTCCGATGTGATGAGTGAGATCAGTGATGTGATTGTGAACTGCGTGCTCACGGGTACTTTGAGTGCCCCCAATCCGAGTTTCGAGATCTCCTTGCCATCAAACAGTCCGGTCAAGAACAATCCCACCGTTGACAATAAACTAAAGACCATCAACCGCGATGCGAACGAAGTGAGTAAGCAATCCACCTACCTCATCGTGTTCAAGAGCTTTGCGCCGCAGGCTGCGATTGTGACGAGTGACCTGAACCAGGAGTTGATCAGCAATACCATCTCCGGTGTGATCAACGCCATTCTTGCGAGCAGTGTACAGAACTTCTTCACCAAGCTCTTCGGCAACTCGGTTGACGTAAACTTCAACTATTCACGTGTGGCCAACAGCCTCTCCACCACTGGAACCACGGGTACCAGCAGCAGCAGTACCAACTGGCGCGAGAACGTGAGTTTGCAGTTTATTAAATCACTGGTGAACAACCGGCTCATTCTGACCTTTGGTAGTGATTTCAACTTTGCGGCTGTGGCACCTGCAACAGGTAGCACGCAATCCTTCCTTTTCCTGCCCGATGTGAACGTGGAATATAAGATCACTCCGGATGGCAAGTTCCGTACTTCATTTTTCTACCGTAGCAGTTTTGATGCGCTTTCCAGCTCCGGGCGGAGGGATAGAACGGGGGGGAACATTTCGTTTAGGACGGAGTTTGATCATATTTTTAATCGTCGTAAACGCAAGGACTCGCTATAAGGGAGAAGATAAAGGGAGAAGTGCGAAGGGCAGGTCGTAGACGCGGAGTATATAACGTTAACATCCTTCAAAATTTCGTATATTTAATTCATGAGCACTATCCAAATAGACATATTGAATCCAAAAGCCGGAAAGCTGCTTAAAGACTTGGCTGATCTAAAATTGATATCCATACGGGATGTAAAAGCAAATGATGGATTTTCAGATACATTAAAGAAGATTAGAGCAAAGAATAAAGGCAAGTCAATACCCCTATCTGATATTACTAAAGAAGTAGAGCAAGTTCGGGCAAAGCGATATGGCAAAAAGAAAAGATAGGATTATCCTGGATACTAATTTGTTTATTAGCTTCCTAATAAATAATGATTTTACGAAGCTTAATAGCCTACTGAATAACCGGCAAGTCACTATTCTTTTGAGCAAGGAACTTCTCGATGAATTTCTTGAAGTTTCCCAAAGACCAAAATTTCGTCGATACTTCACTTTGACATTAATCGAAAAGTTGCTTGAGGGCTTGTACCTACGTGCTGAATTTGTTGAAGTTGTTAGCAGTATAGAGTTGTGCGTTGATCCGAAAGATAATTTTCTACTTGCGCTTGCAAAAGATGGCAAAGCTTCGCACCTCATAACTGGCGACAAAGATTTGCTTGAATTAAAGAAAATGTCTAAAACTTTGATTCTTACAATAGCTGATTATCTCAAAAAATATTAATGTTATTGCCTAATAATCGGCTTGATGAAATCTAATGCATAGGGTGACTTTATTTATTTCCTACATATAACCCATGATCCAATCCAAACACTCCTCGGGATCTAAGATACTCCAGGAGTGCGGATGCCGCTGACCGTCTGGCCGGATGCCTTTATTGTAAGTCACGATCATATGGGCTTGAAGGTTCCCTTTCATCCTGAGCAGGTTGATCATGGCCGAGATGTCTGCGCAGTTGAGGTCATAGTAATCACGTCTGCGGTTTTCCATCTGCCAAAGGATATCGGGTTCAGTATAAATCAATACGGGTGTTTTCACGAGGTATTTGGCATTGCCTCCGTCTTTATCGTCATATGTGAAGACCGAATATTTCAGGTAGGTTTCCGGATGCTGACTGGGTGATCCGCCAAATTCGGTTGAGTAGATACCGAGGATCCATTTGCTTTCATCAACGGCAACCGGGGAATAGCCTCGCTCAATATTCTTCTCACTGTTCTTCCAGATGTGCGTGTAATCCAGTGGTGGATCAACAGCAAAAACAGCACGCGGTTTTACGAAGGTTGAGCCTGGCTCGCGATTGGCCTTTTCCGCGTAAGAAAGGGCAACCGTACCACCACCGGAAAAACCGCCGAGAACGAAACGATCACGCCCCACCCCATGCGCTTTCACGACCTGTTTGAAAATGGTATCGAGAAATGCATGTTCGTGAATATGCTTGCTGATGCTTCGGTTGATGGAAGGGAAGATGACGATGAATCCCTTACGAAGTGCGGCGGAAGACAAACGACTCTCCTCGATGGTTTCTTTGACGCGTTCTCCTACGCCTGACAACACTACCAGCACGCCGATGGGTTTTACTGCAGGCACCATTTTCTCATAGAACAGGGTGGTACTGTCTGCATCGGTATTCATATAAAGATCATGTGGATCATCGCGGTATACTACGATTCGCTCTGTTTGCTGTGCAAGGGTAATGCTGTATGTGCAGATGAAGAACAGCAGCAGGTAGCGTTTTTTCATGTCACTAATATCCTGCTTGAAATTGCAATGCCGTGTTAAATTATTCCTTATATTTTTAATAGGTGGGAGCAGAATGACTCTTTATAAGGGAGAAGATGAAGGGAGAAGTGCGAAGTTAGGTGCGAGAGGTGGCGTTTTGACGGCTACCCAGGTTTCTCTTCTGAGGTTCACTGCACCAAATTTGACACAGTTTTCCAATAAACATGTTTAAAATTTGAAATATCTTCAAAAGAAAAAAATGTCACCATTAAATTTTTCAGAAGAGACACTTGCGTTGATGGCTGAGTTGGATAAGATCAGCACAGAGAATATCGGAGTATGCAGAACCATGTGTATAGACAACTATCATCTCTGCCTCAACAGCGGTAAGGATGAAAGTGTATGCCAGGCTAATTTACATAGCTGCTATCAGGATTGTTACAGGGATAATCCGGCGGCGGCACCAATCATAGATAAGATTATCGCTTCATTGAAGAAATAGAAAATTCCTCACAGGCAATAGTATAGTAAACTTGCTACTTCCGTATCGGAAGTGATTTTCCGTAGGTCAGCTGGCGCCAGATCCATTCCATCGGACCAAACCTGAAATGGCGCATCCACCAGTTGCTGTAGAGGATCTGGATGAGATAGACCATGATGCCGGCAGGAATGAAAATGGTTGGACCGATGTTGCCGCCTAAACCAAGACCTACGCCATAGTAAATGGATATGCCGAAGAAGGTTTGCATCAGGTAATTGGTCAAAGCCATCTGTCCTACCGGCGCGAGAAAACGCAAACGGGTTTGTCCGTTTTTGCGATGCCAGTACAGACAAATGATGGACGCATACGCGAGGGCCATCGGCACAACACTCAATGCATAGGCCGCAGTGTGAATGAGTCCTTCTGGGTTGGGTACGCCTTTGCGAAAGATTTCAAAATAAAAAGAAACGATGCCCATCGGTATGCCGATCAACAGTCCCCAGAAGCGAAGTTTTTTCAGAAGACCGATGTGTTCCTCCAGTTTTGCAAACATCATGTTTCGGCCTACAACAAATCCAAGGAGGAAAAGCGCCAGCACTTTGGGGATGCGGTTGCTGTGCAGGATATAACTATAGCGATAGGCCCATCCCGACAGCTCCCAGTTCCGCCACTCGCGCCAGCCCGCGCCTTCTTTGTAGAGGTAGGTGGCGTAGCCTTCCTTATCCAGCGGCAAGCCATTGTGTTGATCTATCTTCGTGGCCAGGCCTTCTAAACCTGCGCCAAGACTCACTTGTGTCAACACTGAAATCAGGTCTATCACTAAGGGTGATAAGATTAATGTGATCGCGATGGTGATCAGGGTTTTGTCGGTCATCTTCCGGAACAAGGGCAACACCATTCCGATCATCGCATAAAGCATGAGAATATCGCCTTCCCAGAAAACGAAAAGATGAATGGCACCGATCAATAAAAGCACAAATAACCGTCTGTAGAAAATCTTTAAGGGATTGATTCCTTTGGCTTCATTTCTCACAAGGATGATGGAGAAGCCAATCCCGAACAAGAGCGAGAAGATGCTGTAAAATTTCCCATTGATGAAGACCTGCTCCAGGGTGGCCAGAATGGCGTCTGTTGTCCAGGTGGGGTAAGACTGTTTTTGTGCATCTGTTGAAAAAGCCCAACCCGTGAATCCAAACAGGTTATCCAGCATCACACCCAATAAAGCGAAGCCGCGCAATACGTCAAGGATCTGGTGTCTTTCGGTTAGTGGGACGGGGGTTGTTGATCTCATGTTGATTTTGCTAATGGCTAGTGGCGAGATGTGAACTATGCGATCTCCTATATATTTTCCAGCGCTGTTTTTGTTAATTCACTTTCCGTATCTCCGGTATTTAAGGTTGTGGCTGGTTCAAACAACAACACCTGCACTTCTTCTTTAGCCACGGGCCTGTGCTCCACACCGCGCGGCACAATGAGAAATTCACCTTCATTCAATTCAATATGCTGATCCCGAAGCTCCATCACAAAACTTCCCTTCACCACCAGAAAAAGTTCATCCTCGTGATCATGTTTATGCCATACAAACTCACCCTGAAACTTCACGAGTTTTATGTGCTGACCATTTAGTTCCCCTGCAATACGAGGGTTCCAGTGGTCTGAGAACAAATTGAATTTGCTTGCTAGGTTTACCTTTTCCATTTGCTTTGTTTACTCGTTTTCGGCACGGAACTTTTCTACTTGCAAGATATTCTGCTGGATGTCTTTCATGATCCATTTAGCCCACCAACTTGCATAAAAATTGAAATTGGTAGCGAGTTTGAAATGGCTGTACAGGTGCAATCTATAATGATCCTCCCCTAGTTTCTCCAGTTCATAGGTTCCATTCAAGACGTCAAAATACTGTCCGCCTATCACCACATGTTTGTCGAGCGTAGTGGATGGAATATCATATGGATCAGCCCTGATGGAAAACACCATCTTTTCATTTTCCCGGTAGTGTGTCACCGTCTCATGAAAAACCAAGCCATTCGTAAATACAGCTTCCCGATACGCACCCACACCAAGATAATTCAATTCCGCCTTCACCGGTCTTGGAAATCCCAGGACTTTTGTTAGCCAGCCCTTATCCTGCTCAGCGGGAATTTCCCTTACCCGGGTCACATTGCGCCAGATCTTTTCTGCTGGCGCATGAATATCGGTATAGGTATAAGCCTTATAGGTGCCTGGAATGAAGCTGATCAATTTCTCAGCGGGTGATACTAAAAAAGGTAACAAAAGGATGAATGAGACACTTAAGGTTCTATTGTGCTTACGCTCATTGAAGATGGCCCCCACAACGCCGCCTATAGAAGCCACAATCAAAAACAATGGCAGGATCATTATCCAGCATGCCCATCCTTCCATATGAAAGAGCACCGTAACAAGTAATAACAGTATGATGGGTAGCCAAGGTGCAAAAACTTTAAAGAGCGTTTTCGCCGCTTTTTGAGGTGGGGCAAGGTAGACGGTAAAGAATCCCATTATGGCTGGCATCGTAAAGAGGAAACTCATTGACATGAAACTCAGGATATCACTGCTGCTGTTGCCACTAAAAACGACTATTACAACCAGCGCGTACAAAACCGGAATGACAAAATACAGTGGAAAAGACTTCAATATTTTGGGTGCTTTCATACTTTATGCTATTGGCTATTTGCTAATGGCTAGTGGCGAGCTGCGAACTACTTCTTACTTCCTTTCATCGCCTTCAGCTGCTGCATCTTTTTGTTTGAAGCAAGTTTGCGGTACTCGGTTGAGTCTTGCGCATATATCGCAATCTTCCCGTACTCATCAGCATGCACACCCCAGCCATAGCGCTTGGTCAGCGGGGAGGCGCGGAAACAAGGTTGCCCTTTGGAGAAAAAAATCTCGCGGGCCTCGCGGTATTCAGATGAGGGAACGCTGTTTTTTTGCGCATAACATTCAAAAAGGACTTCGTCTGAAGTGTATTGATAGGGATGATCAATGAGCATGTCAAACTGCAGGGTGGCCATGGTCTTGACCGGGCCCTTCGTGGGCGGCACTTCACCCATCGCAACGGGACAGTCCTCCGCCACCTGGATGAAGGTGTCCTTATAGTTGGTTGTATGGGTTCTGGACATGTAGGAAAGGTTTGTCCAAATCTAAGAATTAGTTCGCAGTTCGCAGGTCGCAAAGTTCGCAGGTTTCCGTGCGACTTCCTAGACCTTGCGACCTGCGACCTAATGTACAATCTAGCTTTTCCTTCTCCCAATCATGAAATATAATAACCCACCTAGTGTGCCAAACAACACAACCGCAAGCGTCCAAAAGACGCGGTTATTGTCTTTCACACGGTCCGTATTCCATATCTCTACCACCGCCATCACCATAAAAATCACCGCAAACAAAAGACCAACAATCATAAAATTGGAGGCAAATGGGCTATGCTGAAGCCTCATAAACGCAGCCAAGACGGTCGCACAAAAAGAAACAGCGAAACTGACGGGCAAAATCTTACTCAGTGTTTCCATATGTCAAATGTCAATTTACCAAATCCAAATGCTCAATGGTACAATGGTTCAAATGTCCCCTTGCCAACCTACTCCCTACTTACTCTTAGAAGCAGAACCACCTTTCTTACTCTGAACCGTTACTGTAACAGCACCCGCTCCCTGCACAATCCACCGCACGGTCACTGTCCCGAGCCCCGGAATATTCGCCACTTCAAGCGTCTGCGGATTCTCCCGCTGCTCCACCGTCTGGTTGAGATCGGCATTCTCCACGATCATGCCTGCAAGCACTTTACCAGATGTTTTGATGGAAACATAATCCGGCACTTCAATCTTATTCTTCACATCCTGGCTGCTGTGCGTGGGCATGAGGCGCTCATTGTAGATCACCGCCGTCACTTCTTTCAACCCATCACCGAGGTCCCGCACTTTAATAGTATCCACAGACAATTTTGGCGTGTGGTAGCAATGGTAAATCGTGAAAGCCATGTTCCGATGCGCATCGGTCTCCAATAAAAATCCGGGATGCGCACGGCCAAAATTCTTTTTAAATCCACCCACTTCTACTTTTCCATACTGCGGATGATCAAATTCTTTCCAGGGCACAAAGGCATCCTGAAATAATAGATATCGATCAAAATCATAGGTCTTGTTGTCAAATGGTTCCCGCGTGCCTTCGCGCATAAACATTAGATATGGCGTCCACAATTCATTTGAGTAGGTATAAACACCACGACCCGCATAAAACCAATCCAGTTCACCACCATAGGCAGAATACAAATCTTTATACACTACCAAATACTTGTACCCGGGAATCAACTCTTCGCCTTTCTTCGCGATGGCGTCATACACGGCCACGTCTTGTGCATTATAAGTATTTACATCTTCCTGTCCGCCCGGACCTCGAAGGATCATGCCACCGGCATTGTGGTAACTCTGTGCCGCTGCGATGTTGGGATGCTTCATCACAAACTCCATCACTGCGCGGTTCTCCGGCAATGAGAACGGATACTTGTATGCACCGTTCTGGATATAGTTCGGCTGCCAGCCCCAGCCCCAATCGCGGTTGGGATCGTATTCAAAAGTGTAGCCATCTTCATTGACGCGACCATCGCCATCATTATCGATGCCTTCATTGCCGAGGAATTCATATTCCCCTTTTTCATCCGGCCCCACCTGGATCATATTGCGCGGATCTTTGGGATCCACTTTGAACCTGCCGTTAGTGCTCTTCCTGCGCATGAAGGTGATGTTGCCATCGCCATCGATATCATCAAAGGAATCTTCATTCACGATGCCGTCGCCATCATTATCAACCGGGATCACACCCGAGCGCGGCGTACTTCCCGAGTTGGGTTTGTGCATATAACTATCGCGCGCATCGGGATTGATGGTAGGAACGAGATAGAATACTTTGTCTTCCAACAGCTCCTGGATGAACTTCACATCGGCATGGGATTCTGTGAGATACCAAGCAGTGTACATCGCAAACTCTGCACCTTGAATTTCGTTGGAGTGAATGTTTCCATCGATATACATACCGGGCTTGGTTTTCTCATCGCCCTTCTTAAAATTGGTGATGGTGAGCATCCAGATATCCCGACCTTCAAATGATTTGCCGATGGATTCAAGTTTGGCAAGATCCGGATAAGCCGCGGCGATCTTTTTACAGATTTCCGTGATGCCACCGTGGTCATAATATTTATTCCAGCTCACCACCACTTTAGGATTGGCGGGTGTACCGGCTGCTTTGAAAATCTGGTTGGGCTGCTGCGCCTGCAATTGTGTGAGGCCAATTGCAAATAATATGGTGAGAATGATTTTAATCTTTTTCATGTTCATCGGATTAGAGGTTAATATCGATGGTGGTGATTCCGCCGGTGGGACAACCCGCTTCCAGCGTGCATTTGCCGGCGCCTTTCACGAGCCAGGAAACCTGCTGTGAACTGTTGCCCGCCATGCCATTAAAGAGTTGGATCTTCTTACCACCAACTACTTCCTGCTTGCCGCTGGTGTTCAATGCAACCTTCATTTTCTTTACGAAATAACTGCGCTCACCAATTTTGCTATGGGTACTTAACACTCCTTTATTGACAATGTCTGCAGTCACACGAGTGAGATTATTACCGAGCTTCTCCGTCTTTACATTCATCACCACGATCTCAGGTTGAAGCGAAGCCAATCGAACCAAAAACTCGGTATGTTTCTTCACCGCGTCTGCCGTCATTTTATAGGGCGGATTGATCAAAGCAAAAGGGCTCGGCCCTCCAACCTCTACCTTCTGCCCGGGATAATCGGGGTGATTCACCGTGGTCCATTCCGTAAATTCGGTTATACCTTGCTGTGAGAACCAACGAAGTGCATTGGCCGATGGATCTTCAACGGTAAATGCTTTTTCTTTTTTAGCGGTATCGGGCTTGGCTTTAGGGATCCACCAGCCGGGTGTGGAAAAGCTCAATCTGCCGTAATGGAAATATCCCCAGCTCAGCACATCTCCGCCTGTGGTATTGGTTTTGGGTGCGTCTTTCAGACCCGTGGTTTTATTGTACAGTTCACTCACGGCACTGTTGGCGCGGGTATCAGCCTCGGCCCAGCCTGCGGTGATGCGTTGCTGTGCAGCAGCGGGATTGAACGCAATGGGCGTACTCAGGTTATTATTGCTACCGAAACTCACAACGGCATACACATTGAATGCATCATAAAGGAAATCTAACATCGCGCGGGTTTCTTTTTCCGATGCGGGATAGTCGCCGGCACCTGCAGCAAAGGTGCGATGCATATAGGTGAGGTTTTTATTGAAGGCGATGCCACCGGCTCCGTCTTCATTTAGTTTACCATCCTTATCATTATCCATGCCTTCCTGCATCAACAAGTATTGACCACGCTCGCCTTTCGTAGAATCAGCTTTTATCAACACACGAGGATCATCCGGATGTAATTTATAGTCGCCAATCGGGGAGCTCACGCGCATCCAGGTGATCTTGCCATTACGGTCGAGGTCATCCACCGCATCTTCATTCAGTTTGCCATCGCGGTCGTCATCGGTCTCCACTGCATTTCCTGTGCGCTCATACTTGAGCGATGCAAAATATTGCTCCATCGCATCCGGACTCATATTCGGAAAAACGTAATAGGTGGTTTTGGCGAGGAGGTTTTTGACGGAATCCGTGCCCGCTTTGGCGAGCAGGTTTTCGGCAAAGCCGATGGCCAGCTCGGTGCCCAGCAGATGATTGCCTTCCACCCCACCGATCACTGCGATGGCGGGTTTGGTTTCTGTTTTGCCCGTTCCAATGGTGAGGAGCCAGATGTCCTTACCCCCACTGGTTTTGACGAGACTTTTCAGGGTAACGAGTTGCGGATGGGTCTTGGCGAGTGCCTGCAGACGGGCCTGTTGGCCGGCGGCATTGGAATAATCCTGCGCCGATGCCCATGCGCAGCAGGCACAGAGCAATAGCGTGAGTAAACGTTTTCTCATGTATAAAAGCAGTTAGGAGATAAATATACAGGAGAACTGGCAAATTTCGCCTACTGCCTCCAGCTGATGGTCACCCTTGCATTTGCACGGGAAAAATCTGCCGATGTACTCGCAAAATTCAGATCACCCGATTTCGAAAAACTCCGGTCGGCGAAACTGGCGTACTTCTCCAATGCCTTTCCGTCCCTGGAAAAATCCAGTTTCCGATTTTTGTTTTGGTCAATAAAACTAAGCAATGCATATCGGCCATTCTTCAACCCATAGATATGAAACACCATCGTTCCCCGGGCAATATTGCCATAGAGATATCCTCCAGCCACTGCTTTTCGATCCTGGAAATTTTGCTCGCTGTCCATTACAGCCAGAAATCCGGTTTGCCGTTCTTCTTCAAGCGGTGCAAATATTTCAAAATGAAAATATTGATTCGAGAAAACACTAGACACTGCTGTTTTCATACTATACTGATGTTGGGCGATGTCTTTGGTCACCGCGTCTTCAAATCCGAGGTGCATCAACGATGCGCCAACATATTTCTGGTTTATTGCTTCAGACAAGGCTTCAAGCCGGAGTGGTTGACCGGTATTCAAATCAGCATATTGGAGAACCTGACCAAAGTCCAGGCTGGCAAGATCAATAGATCTGATCTCTTTCTGCGCATCGGTAAAAAATGAAATGCGCTTTCCCTGCACATCATATACAATGCTCCACATAGTCTTGAAATCTCCTTGAGGAATAGTCACCTTGCGCAGCATATCAAAGGCAAGACTGCTATTAAGCTCTTTATTGCCGGGTAATGCCAGGATCTCTTGCTCCAGAAGATAATATCTGTAGGAAGGTGCTGTTGTACTTTTGCGGATCCCCTGGATTTGGTTTTTGTATGGCTCCGATTGTACCACGGAATTATTTGTGATGGCCTGGCATGTATTGGCTTCTTTCTGATAAGCCATTGCTTTCCCATTTAGATACTCTATGATGACACTTTCCCCTGAAGCATCTGTGAGTATATAATGAATTTTGGCTTTGATGGGATACACTTTTAATCCGTCTAGTTGTTCCACTACCTCTTTTACACTAGTATAGTTGTCTAACTGATACTGGATCCACTCCAGCTCATTCACATAGGCTCTCTCTTCACCGATGTTGTAGCGTGAAAAGTCCATCCACAGCATTTCCACCACCAACCCCTTCTCATTCATACCGCCATAAGGCATCTCCTTGCCATTCTGGTTGAAGGTGACACTTCCATATTTACTCGTCCATCTCGCTTGGTGTCCGGTATGCGTGAAATAGGCGATCTTCTCCACGCCCCTGGGATTCTTGATGAGCATACCTTCACGAAAAGTCCAGTCGAAATTCTTTGCCAGAAAAACTTTGGTACCATCCTTTAGTACAACCGCAGAACAGGCTTGTGCCAAGTCATTGATGAACAGCATACAGCAGCAAAACGCAAATGTTATCTTTTTCATCATCGGAGCATATGATGAAAAGTACAGATAATTGTGCCGCTTTCAAATATTAAAAAAGGCAATCATTAATACGTGTCTATTTCGCCAAATTCACGTTCAGGGCCGGTAAGACCTATAAAATGAAAATCTCTGGGTGTATGCCCGGTGAGGCTGATGTAGTCGCGGGTTAAGTGTTGATAATCGTGGTACCCACAATGCAGGGCGATGGAGAGCCAGTCTTTTGCAGGGGTGAGGTTTTTCATCCGGAAGGCACTCTCAAAGCGAAAGACTTTCAGATAATATTTAGGAGATACGCCCATCCTGGCCTTGAAACTGCGTTCAAACTGCCTCACACTTTGGCAGGCTGCACGGGCGAGCTGATCAACCGTTGGAACGTCACCCAATTGGAATACCTGTGCCGTTGCAAGATCAATCCCATGCGCATCACCGGCGCGGCGCCGCAATTGACTCAGCAGAAACCGGTCTACTACAGCCACCATCTCCAGATAATCCTTGCAGTCATTGATCTGCTCATTCACATACTTGATGTTTTTGGAGAAAACCGTTTCTGCATCAATGTATTGGTTCGTGATCTCCGTAGATGGAATGCCGGTCATTCTATAGAGAGCACCAGGCGTGAACACCACCTGAATTAGTAAGAAGCGACGGCCCACATAGCGATAGGTCACTTCTGTTTGCTGGCCAAACAATACCGTACTCAGGTTGCCGGCTTCCGTTCCCGATCCCTGGTAGATCACCTGCTCTGTATCCTGCGCATAAAAAGTCAGGCAGTGCTCCGGCCGGGGCGGATACGCTTTGAAGGGCGGCTGGCCATCCTTCGTAAATGCAAAATGTACCAGCCGGTATGTGCGGATGTATTCCCTCAATGCTGGATGTGGAGCATATTCCTGGAGAACCATGCTAAGGCTTTTGTATTTACAATTAAATATAGCGGATTCTTCCTCACTGCTGCGCCCTCCCCCTATCTCCTCACACTACCAGTGGCGGCCCCACCACCTTCATATCGTGGTCCGCAAAGATCTTAGCGCCCTGCTCAGGAGTGGGCGGTGCCGTCAGTTTACCGAGAACCCGGAAAAATTCTTCCATTTTGCCGGAGGGCGTGAACAGAAAAAACATCCTTCCGGTTTCCGAGGTCTGCGCGAAAGCATGGGGCACCTGCCTCGGCAAAAAGATGGTATCCCCCACCGTTAGTTGATGGATGTCATCGCCCACCTTAAACGTATAGTTTCCTTCCACGATAAAAAAGACCTCGTCCTGGTGCAGATGAATATGCAATGGCGGTCCACCCTTCACGTTTCCGGTGTATTCAAAAATGGTGAGATCACCGTCAGTGTCTTTCATGGACACTTTGATGTCGTTAGGACTGTTGCTGGATAGTTTGGTGGTCTCGTCAAACCGGCTCTTTTTAGCTTTCACCACAAACCCTTTGCCGGTTCTTTGAGCAGGTATTTCTTTACCGATGGCGATGGCCGGAATAGCTGCGGCAGTGGCTGCCAGGAATTTTCTTCTTTGCATAGATGGTGTGTTTTGAGGTAACAAACATCCATCGGTCCAAAGAATAATTAGTGGTAAAAACGCGACAATCTATCCATCTTTCATTTGTTTGCAGGCTTGGCGCTTGGAGCCACGGTTTTATACGCGGTAGTGAGCGCATCGTTGAAAAGCTTTTTCTGCACCTTCGCCAGCTCGATTAATGTCCAGCCTTGTTTACCCCATTTATTGTCTACCGGATAAATGATATCGGGACCTGCCAATGAAAAAATATCCTGATCCGCTTCGGTCAATTTGAGACAAGCTCTGTTCTTTGCCTGGTCATAGGTGGCAAAGATTTTTTTACGAACACGAAACGATATCTTCTCGAAATGTGGCTCCTCCTTAGCTTCCGGAAATGAAAGAGCCAATTGTCTGAAATACATTAGGTCAACCATGGCATTTAATATTCAGATGGTGCCGTAAACTTGTTTTTGAAGTCAAAAACTTTTGCACTTGGGCCATGCTCTTGCAGATGAGCCAACATGTCCACTGCCTCCTGCATGGTAGGCAAATGGCCAGCGGGTACCCACCACATAGCGGTATAGGCTTTTCCAAAACGATGGAACCACTCTTTGCGCCTCTTTAGAAAAACTGAGTGAAATGTGTTGTACATAAACTGCTCCAGATCTTCAATGCTTTCCCACACGGAGACGTTGATCAGGATTTGCTCGTCGTCATAAGGATTGAGGCTGGTGGCGTTGTTGCTGTCGTCTTTTAATCGCCATACAAAACCCCGACTGCCCTCTGCGGACTGGTTCACCACATCAAGATTGTCCTTAAACTCTTTCATCACGGGATCGTCAATGTTGACGCCCCGCATCCTGGCGATATTGATTTCGGCGATGTGATACATGGCCCTAATTTAACACCAAACCGTCTTTGACAACAGTTTTCGCCGAAGTAAAATTCCTTGCATCAATAAGTGGACTGGAATCCCAAATGATCATATGGGCTTTTTTCCCATTGTGCAATGAACCCAACTGTTGATCCAGTCCCATCGCTTTTGCACCATGTATAGTAGAGATCTGTAAAACCTCAGTGGGTGTAAATCCATATTCAGTCAGCAACAATTGCTCAGAGATCATTGCTTTACCACCTTGCGGACAATCCGTTCCCATCCGGAGCATCACACCATTGTCAGCCAAATCACGTGCCAGCCGCATGAACAACTTAAAATTTTCCCGACCCCTCGCTTTATGCGCCTCCGTAAGACTGCTATCCTGCCCATTGGTAAAATCGGTTAGCCCAAAAGGTTCAGCCATCAAATGAATAGTGGTTGATACAGATGCATGCTGCAGGGCAAGTCTGCCCACCAACGCATCAAGCGCGGGCTTTTTCTTATCGTACACCATCCGAAGCATCTCCAGACGCAAAAGGGGAAAATTGAGAGCCGATGGTCCATAATACTGACGAACTCTTTCTCCAAATTCGGCGCCGTCATCCTTGAGCTGCAATACGTTTAGATCCAGCGTGAGTATATGCTCATAATGCTTCAATCCAAGGTCTACAGTGGAATCAATGAACATTACATTCTGGTCTATATGCCCGTAAATCTTCATCCCCAGGCTATCTGCAGTGCGGTATGCCGCCTCAAACTCGGGCCGCCTCAACCGCCAATATAGTTTGACATATTGCAAACCCATTGCATGGTAGTCGAGAATCTTCTGCCTTGCTTCTACAGGATTGTTAACCGTAGTGTGCGCTACATATGGTTTCCTGGCTTCTGCAGAAATCAATGCACCACCAGCTACATAAAAGTCAACTCGTGACGCCGACGGATTTTTCTGCCATTTCACCAGTTCGGGTAGCCATCTCTCCGGCTGACCCATGGAAAATACTGTAGTAACGCCATACGGCAGGTATTGGTCCGACAATCGTTTTCGATATACGTCCAACGAATCAGCGGGGAGATACTCCGGCGCCTGATCACCATCGCCAAAAACATCTGTAGGATGAATATGTGTATCGATGAATCCTGGCGTGACCAATTTTCTTTTTGCATCAATGGTCTTGCGGCCTTTCACTACAGCATCACCGTTTGCAATATCAAGGATGTTTCCATCTTTCACCAGGATGGTTTGGTTCGGATATACCTTTCCTGTTTGTGAATCAAACACATCAGCATGCAAAATAATGAGGTCCGCTGATGGTCCACTGCGGCAGCCCGATAGCATAGCGAACAAACTCAACATCCATATGGGAATAGCCCCTCGATACATCATTGAATATGCCTGTTCAGCAAAGTAGAATGAAGAAATTTCACTTTCCACCGTTGATCAACATAACACAGCGTCATGCTTTCAATCCAGTCCACATCCATTTTCCGTCCGTCAGCCGTGATAAACGAAGTTAACCGATAAGTCACCAGGGCCATCGTTTCCTGCACGGTGGTGGAAAGGAATTCAAACCTGTCGACTCTGTTGAAATTTCTCACGGCATTCTCTGTGATTCCTCGCTTGATCAGTGTATCCATGTTCCATACCATTCCGTATTCAATCAGGGTCAGGTCCGCTGTGGACCAACGTTTCATCGCAACAGAATCCCTTGTTGAAAATGCGTCAAAAAACTGTTTTACCGATTTCTGCACTTCCTTTTCCCGATCAGACTGCGCAAATGAACTCACCACAAAGAACAACAGAAATAAAAAAATGCTACTCTTTTTCATGTCATGTATTTTAATCTTCACACTCTCCCTTTATACTCTCCCTCCATCCTCTCCCTTGTCTTACATCTATTCCAGCGCTTTCCGCACCAACGGCACAGGCAAAATCCCAACGGCATAAAACTGTTCAAAGAATTTGTACAGTGAAAAATGCTCAGGGTCTCTTCGGCCCATATCCATGATCAATTCTTCAATCAAATATTTCCCGGTCACATAGCTGGTGCCATATCCGGGTTGGCGCAGATAGAGATGTTGTTCAAAGCCCACGAGGCTTTCATCGCCCGTCCATCCCTTGGGCGTCCATTCCACCTGGAACTTGCGCGCCTGTTCATAGTTGATCATATTGGCTTGAGCATACAGGGAAGCGAGTCCGCGCGCACATCTTTGTGCCAGCATGATCCACACGAGTTCCCTCGCGCGGGGATTGCTATCCCACAAACCTGCGTGCATTAAAATTTCTTCAAAGGCCGTGGCGAGCCCCTCTGAGCGTTGCATCCAAATGTTGTAGGGCAGTGCTGCTGTGCGCAAGGGATTAGGGTGAGGGTTAAGGGTGAGGCCATCCACTTCAAACCAGTGGGTGGTGTGGGAATACAATACTCCGGGTGCACGGAAGCTGACGTTAGCGAAAAAATTACGTTTGTCTTCAGGGATAAAACTGCCGATGTGTTTTCGCAAAGCCGGCTCATAAAAGGGTAACACCGGCAGGATCTTTTTCTGCGCCAGAAAATCCATGAGCTGCCTCACTGCCGCATCTGTCCCCTTTGCAAATTCATCCGGATTGGAATATGCTTTCAGTTCAGGAAGATTTTTATTGCGCTCTCTTTCTAATTGAAGGGAAGCATAGGACCGGGTAAGTTCTCTTTGCAGGATCATCACTTCATCATCCCAGGTCAATGAAGTCATCATCACGTGCTTCAGGTGCCAGTTGTAATCTTCTTTCCCAATGCCGGAAGGACCATTCTTGGAGGGCAGTTGTTTTTCCAGCCATGAGATCAGATCCTTGCTCGCTTGTTTGGCATCTAAGATCGCTTTCTTCAGTGCCGGACCTGCGGTTGTCGTTTGTTTTTCGAGCGCATCCAGCATACTCACCTGATCCTTGATATTGCCGATACCCGCTTCCCAAAGATCGCGCGCATTGCCAGTGAGGTTTTCCTTTGCCTGTTGATACAACGGTGGGATTACTTGCAGTTGTGCGGTTAGTTTCGCTTCGTCTGCAGCAGACAAGGGAAAAACATATTTCCATAATTCTACCACGGCCAAACTATTGGGACCCTCATGGTCAGGGGTATCACTTTGCTCAGTCCAGATGATGGCGTAGAAAGCGGGATCCCGCTGCCAGGGCTTCAGGATGCGACAATTATACTCCAGTGCATTGAGTTCAGAAAGCACGAGCAGGTAATCCACTTGTTGAGAGCGGCTCCATCCGGCGGTGTCTAGCTTCTTATGGCGGGCCTGCAGTTTCGCGAGTTCTTGTTGTATGGTGCCGATGGTTTTCGCGCGATAATCCGGCACGCCGTTGGGGAGACTGGTCCTTTCCAGTATCCTTAATTCTTTCTGAATGTTTACGATCTCCGTGTATGCGTCACTGTTAGGCTTTGCATAAGGGAGAAGATGAAGGGAGAAGATAAAGATGAGCGTGCTGATCCATTTTTTCATGGATGGAAGTTAAGCGGATTTACGCTACATCGTACCATAATTGCACGAGGCCGGAAGGGAAACTGGTGCTTTGCTTTAATTTGAGGTTTTGCTCCGGGAACCCTTCCGGGAACAATCGGATCCCCTCGCCCACCAGGTGCGGAATCACACTGATGATGATGCGGTCAAACAGTTTATGTTGGAGGAGTTCAAACACCACCTGCGCCCCACCATCGCAATAAATATCCTTCCCTTCTTCGCTCTTTAATTGCTGCACCAGGCCGGTCAAGTCAGGATGAAAGGTCACGTGCCCTTCCGTACCCGTTCTGGTTTTGGAAACCACATATACTTTTTTATCCTGGTGCGGCAGGCCCATGCCAAAGCCCAGCGCCACTTCATAGGTTCTTCGGCCCCAGATGACGGTATCGATGTTGGAAAGAAAACCGTAGTAGCCGTAGTCTTCTCCAGGGACGTCTACCTTCGATAGAAAATCAACGTTATCGTCTTTCTTGGCAATGTAGCCGTCAAGGCTCATGGCGATGTAGAGGATCAGTTTGCGGGGCATAGATATAAAGTTCTATGCATTCAAGATACTTACATCCGGAGATAATGTATGATTGCCTGAGGTGTTTTAATCACCAATTTTTTATCGGTGAGTTCAAGGATCTCTGCAGGATCAGTACCGATGGTAAGTGTGGACCCAAGAATCTGGTATGGACTCTTTTTAATAGGTGTTTCTTTGTCAGATTCTTTCCGGGAGAGCTGCACCTCTTTACTGTCAAATTCAAAGATGGTGTTCAACAACGCTTGGTGAATGGCAGCAGGGTCGGCGCCGGGTTTGATCAACTCAACTTTCTCGAAGATCCATTTTCCCTTGATCTTCTCGGCATTGTCTTGCGAAAAAGACTTCACAGAAAGAAAAAGTAAAAAAGTAAACGTAAAGCAGATGTGTAATGTGTGTTTCATAAGCAGTGTTTTTTTGTTATCCTGAAAGTAAAAAACTAATCGGCTCCTTGCAAGCCCAGGATTCTTAATGTTTTGCTATATCCTCAGGACCGGTCTTGGAACTATCCGCTGCAGCAGCGATCAGTTTCTCCAGCACTTTGGTGTCCACATCCGCCAGCTTATTAATATATAAACAACCTACGCCGGTTTTATGCTTACCCAGCTTACTCAGCAGTTCTTCTTTTCTTTTCACATCAATCACGAGGTGCAGGGATAGATTGGCCTTGCGGGGCGAGAAGCCCATGATGAACCATTTAACTTCCCTTCCTGTGGCAGGGCTCTTGTAGATTTTGTCTCCAAACCCAATGATGGCGGGACCCCAGAGCTTTGGTTTCTCGCCCGTTGCTTTCTGCATCATTTTCAAAACAGCACGAGCATCTTCCCTTTTTTGTTCATCCTTTAACGCATCCAGAAATGCGTCCACACTGGCTTCCGTTTGTTTGGTTTTGATTTCTGCAAGTTTGGCCATGATGGTATTATTTTGCTTCTGACATTTTTCCTTTACCTATTTGCTGCAACAGGTTTTTGGGCATGATGGCAACCACTTCCGCAATCTTGGGAACCAGTTTAGGGATCTGAAAAGTTACCGCCGATCCTATAACCTGCGTTACTTCTTCAACAGACAAATCATAATCATGTTGAAGCCAATGCATCAAATGCCGAATGGCTTCTTTAGTGGCCTGTTCCAGATTTTTGGATTGTCCAAAAGCCATGATGGAATTTGCATCTTCAATGCGAGGGTAAGGAAATTTTTGCGCTCCCGGCCTAACCAGGCTTACGGTGAAAGACAAATTAAGCGAGGTCTCCAACGCATCTCCATTCAGTTCTCCATCGCCCTGAAGCGCATGACCATCACCCATGAACAGGATTGCCCCATCATGATAAATGGGAAGATACAAGGTAGCTCCTTCTGTAATTCTTTTGTAATCCATATTTCCACCCCATTCCCCAAACCCACCAGAGTGAACAGATTTTGTTCCGGGCGGCGCCACGCCGATAGAACCTAAAAACGGCGATAACGGAACCTTGAATTTTGCAAGATGTGGAAAGCTGTCCGGAGGACTGGCCATCATCTTAACCGTATCCAACAACCAGGTTGTCCGTTTTGCATTTTTCCAAAGCCGCATATCCTGTGGAGAGGGAAGAATATCGGGTATGAACGCATTAAGCGTGGTGGCGCTGGCGCGGTTCAATCTCAGGTGGATAATCTCGATCGCCAAAACATCTCCGGCTTTGGCACCGTCCACATAAAACGGTCCTGTCAAAGGATTTCCCCGCTTCCCTTTTCGTTCCCCGTTTTTATCAAACCCACCTGCATCAATGGTTTCCGTATGCACCGTATCGCCCGGTCTGATCGTCAGTACCGTTGGTATCCTGCTGTCATAGGCATTGACATAGCTTGGTGAAATAAACCGATAGGTTTGCGGACCAGCCAGGTTTGATGAGCCGTTTTGCCCAATGACTTGTCCGCTGCAAAACGCAAACAGGAGAATGACTGTTCCGGATAAATATTTTTTATAAGAGGAGATCATGGATATCGCTATACCGTAAAGTACTCAAATTCCATTGTATTCACTTTTTTGCTCCCAGTCCGTATTTCTTGCCATTTACCATGATTAAAAAAAAGAGCAGCGAATCGTGTATCTCTTGTTCATCTTGTTTCACTGAAACCACCCAAGTGTTTGGGGTTTGCGCTATCATTTTATCATACAATTGGCCAAGATCCATGTTTGCCTTTTCCCGCTTTAGCCTGACCCTATTTATCCATTCTCTGGGTAGTTTGTTGAAGCGCTTGATCAACTGGTTCAGCATATCCATTGTCAGTGAATCTGCCGAATCCTTGAATCCAAAATAGTCAGGCCAGATGTGCTTCTCATCCAGTAATAGCAATTGAATCTCCAATTCATTAGGACTGGTTCTTCGATAAAGCCTGAAGTGATTCATTAATATGCTTTCCCGTTGTATCCGTAAGTAGCGGGAATACTCCGCAACGAGGTAGTCTACTTTTGTGCGGACATCCATCATCAGATGATTCCTTGTGATCAGTTCATCTTGTAACCCGAGGTAATGGTTTTCATGGATATAAGCAAGCGCCTGCTTACGGTATTCAAGATATTCTACTTTGTTAGCATCAGCCTCCCTTAAATGCTGATCATGCCTGACCATTGCATCATTGATATGTTCTTCATACTTTTTCAACTGATCCTCCCGAAGTATCCTGGCCATCCGGTACCATTTATAGTCATAGGTTTCCCAGTCTGAGAAATAAATGTCTGGCTTATAAAGAGGCGACTCCTTTTCAAACGCATGAATTTTTGCCGCCTGATCAAAATCAAGGTCGAGGTACACAAACCGATCCTTCACAAGGTTGACCGCCCATTGGTACTCTTTAATCTGATCATCCATAGAATGATGATTTAGTTTTTATTCTTCCCATCTGTCTGAATGCGTTCATACGCTTCCCTGGTGAGGACCAGCAACTGATTGGTCTTGCAGTTCCAGATGTTGTAGATCTTTTCAGACATCACAAAATAGTGCTCCCATCCTGCTGATCTACCGTATAGCATAAGGGTGCAGATATCCGTTGGCGTGATGAAAGCGCCGGTTTCCGGCAAATGGTTATGCATGCCGCCAATCATGGTCTGGCCCTTTGCATCAAAGTCCTCGAGACTGGTGACGATGATATTTTTGTGCAGTGCTTTTTTTGTCAGCACATTGTTCTGCTGGTCAAAAGTGAGGAGGTAATCGTTCCCAAAAATGACGATGCCATTTTTGACTGGCCCGGTCAAAATATAAACCCGTTTTTGGTTGCCATCTAGCAGCGGGATCACATTAAGATTAGTATTGTTGTAGGACTTGAACAAGGTGTCGCTGTTTACTGCCTGAATGGCTGCTTTGCGAAGGGCAAAATAGTCTTTCTCGATATCGTTCATCGCTCTTTCAGTCAAATCAACGGAAGCTGTTTTGACACTATAAGTGCTGTCAAATGTAATGGTACCGATCACTTTCGGTTCGTCTGCGCGGGAAATAAACACACAACGCGTAAGAGCGCCAAACGGATATGATACATATCCTCCGAGGTTTTGCCGGTTGGGATACTTCTCAAGAAAAATATCTGTACCATACCAGGATGCCATCTCGGATCGGTATAGCAATTTGCCCTCTGCAACAATGGGCTCGGCTTGTTCATTGAGGTCCTCCTGCGCGAGTGAGGTGAGGGATATAAAAAGGCAAAAAATTAAGATCGCAGTTTCTGGTGATTTCATGGCGATATGAATTGGTCTGTAAACCAAAATACAAACTTCAATCCAATAACTCAATAACTCAGTAACTCAATAACCCAGCAACCCAGTAACTCAATAACTCAGTAACTCAGCACCTCCATTGCCGCACTGCCGCATTCTCAAATTGCCACATTTACAAACTATGTCCCATCTTGTCTTTCTTCGTCTGTAGGTATTTTTCATTATGCGGATTGGGTGCAATACGGATTGGAACACAGTCCACAATTTCCAAACCATACCCGCTGAGTGCGGCGCGTTTCTTGGGATTATTGCTGATCAGGTTGATCTTGCTGATGTTGAGGTAGCGCAGGATCTGTGCACCCACGCCGTAATCGCGCTTGTCCATCGGAAATCCGAGGTGGAGGTTGGCTTCAACCGTATCCATGCCCGCTTCCTGGAGTTTGTAGGCCTTAAGTTTATTGAGCAGGCCGATTCCCCGGCCTTCCTGGTTCATATATAATACCACGCCCTTGCCTTCCTGTTCCACCATCTGCATGGCCTGGTGCAGTTGTTCACCGCAATCGCAACGCAGGGATCCGAGGATATCCCCGGTAAAACAACTGGAGTGCACGCGCACCATCACGGGCTCATCGGCCTTCCACTCCCCTTTTACCAGCGCGAGGTGTTCCCCACTCTCCGGATTGTTGCGCTCGTGGAACACGTATAACTTAAAATGACCATACTGGGTGGGCATGTCTACCTTAACTACTTCTTCAATCAGGGAGTCCCTTTCCAGGCGGTATTCTATAAGGTCTTTGATCGAGATCAGCTTCATATCCATGGCTACGGCCATTTCCTGGAGCTGGGGCAACCTGGCCATCGAGCCGTCTTCGTTCATGATCTCTACCAGTACGCCGGCGGGTTCAAAGCCTGCGAGGCGGGCCAGATCAATGGCGGCCTCGGTATGGCCGGAACGGCGCAAAACCCCGCCCCGCTTGGCGCGGAGGGGAAAAATATGTCCCGGGCGGCCCAGGTCTTCTGGGGTAGTTTTGGGATCGATGAGGGCCTGAATGGTCTTGGCCCTGTCTGAGGCCGAAATACCCGTGGTACAGCCGTGGCCGAGCAGGTCTACGGACACTGTAAAGGCCGTTTCATGCAAGGCCGTATTATTATTGACCATGAGATCCAGCTGGAGTTCCTTGCATCGGTCCTCCAATACGGGTGCGCAGATCAAGCCACGACCGTATTTACTCATGAAATTGATCACTTCGGGGGTGGCATTTCGGGCGGCGGTGATGAAATCACCTTCATTCTCCCGGTCCTCATCGTCAACCACAATCACCATTTTGCCATTTCTGATGTCCTCAATGGCACTTTCTATTGAATCCATAGGGCAAAGGTATGAAATAATGGCAGGCGGCACAGGTTTGTGGAAGGTAGGCGGCTAAAACCAACAGTTATAAAGGGATCAATTCATTTTATGTTAATATTATCAGAATCATTTTCGGTCAAAATTCTTCATCTTTGCGGCCAAATAGCAATAACACATGGGGAAGAAATTTTTACAACTCATTGCTCTCTTGCTGCTTACAGTAACTGTACATGCTCAGTCTACTACAGCCAGCATTGTTGGTTTCGTTAAGGATGCCAACAATAAAGGCTTGGAAGGAGCTACCGTGGAGGCCGTTCACGAGCCTTCAGGAACAAGGTACAAGACGACGTCAACAGCAGATGGCCGTTTCGTTTTGACTGGCCTCAGGGTAGGCGGTCCGTACACATTGAAATCCAGCTACATTGGATTTGGTACACAAACACAGGCCGATGTGACCCTGGCACTGGGTGAGCCTACACGTTTCGACTTCGCTCTTGCAGAAGCGAATAACCAATTGCAGGAAATCACCGTTACAGGTACTCGTGCCCGTAACCTGATCTCCAAGGAAAGAAAAGGTACTGGTACCAACGTGAACAGAAGGGTGTTGGCAAGCTTGCCCACACTTAGCCGTAGCATTACCGATTTCACGAAGCTTACGCCGCAGTCTAACGGTACTTCTTTCGCTGGTCAGGACAACCGTTTTATCAACTTCACTATTGACGGTTCTATCTTCAATAACTCATTTGGTCTCCAGGCCCTTCCCGGTAGCCAGACCAACTCTACGCCCATCTCTTTGGATGCGGTAGAAGAGATCCAGGTAAACATCTCTCCCTACAACCTTAGGGAAGCTGGTTTCACTGGTGCATCTATCAACGCCGTAACAAGGTCTGGTACCAACACTTTCCACGGTTCTGGTTTCTATAACACCAGGAGTGAGAAACTGGTAGGTGACAAAGCGGGTCTGGATGGTAAGCAGGATGTAGTAACCGCTGCTTTCGATGTAAAGCAGTTTGGTGGTAGCATCGGCGGACCAATCATCAAGAACAAGGTGTTCTTCTTCGCCAACTACGAAGGTGAGCGCAGGTCTGATCCCGGTACAGCTTTCATCGCCAACACAGGTGGTCAATCAGGTGGTAACGTAACACGTGTATTGAAGAGTGATCTCGATAACCTGTCTACCTATTTGAAAACAAATTTCAACTATGATCCAGGTGCATACCAGGATTATTCACTGGTAACGAAGAGTGATAAAGCTTTGCTGAAGTTTGATTTCAACCTCAGCGAAAAACATAAGCTCAGCATTCGTGGTAATATCCTGAAATCAGTAAGGGATGTTCCTACATCCAGCTCTGGTGGTTTCAACGGCCGCAGGGACAACCTGTTTGCTATGGCTTACCAGAACATGAACTACCAGATCAACAATGATATCTACTCTGGTATCATGCAGTTGAACAGCCGCCTCGGTAAATCTGTGAGCAACGAATTCACTTTCGGTTTCACTGCTAACAGGGACTACCGCGCACAGAAAGGTGGAGTGTTCCCAACGATTGATATCCTGGATGCAAGCCGGAACTACATCGCATTTGGTTCTGAGCCTTTCACACCAAATAACACCCTGAATACAGATACATGGCAGATCGCTGACCACGTGACTATCTTTAAAGGCAAGCACACCATTTCTACAGGTTTCAATTATGAGCATTTTACATTCTTCAACCAGTTCACGCCTACAGTGAATGGTCAGTATGTTTTCAACTCACTGGCTGATTTCTATACTTCAGCCAATGCCTACCTGGCAAATCCTAATATGTCTGCCAACCCAGTACAGCTGAGAAGATATGCATTGTCTTACAGCAACCTGGAAGGTGGTGTATTGTGGAACGCACAAACCAAATCCGCAAACCTTGGCTTCTATATACAGGACGAAGTTGCCCTGAAGGATAACTTCACCATGGTTTATGGTGTAAGGTTTGACGTTCCTTACTTCATCGGAAATGGTTTTGTGAATACCGAAGTAGACAATTTCGGTTTCGTGGATGAAGATGGAAAATCTACCAAACTCAGCACATCGCAGCTGCCTTCCGCAAAAGTGATGATTTCACCAAGGTGGGGTTTCAACTATGATGTGTTCAGCAATAAGAAAACTCAGGTTCGTGGTGGTATCGGCCTGTTCACTGGACGTCCTGCCTTCGTTTGGATCTCTAACCAGATCGGTAACAACGGTGTGCAGAGCGGTGCGATCAGTACTGACAACACTACCCAGTTCCCCTTCAGCCCGGATGTAACAAGGAACATTCCTACGGTTACCAACCCTGGTCAACCTGCTCCTTCTTACAACATTGCTACAACAGAAGCATCATACAAATTCCCTCAGGTATTCAGGGCTAACCTGGCTATCGACCAGAGCATCTGGTGGGGTATGGTTGCTACTGCAGAGATCCTGTTCACACAGAGTCTGAGCAACTCACTTTATTATAATGCGAACCTGAGGCCTGCAACTGCGAAATTCAGCGGCCCGGATACCAGGGACAGATTCCCCACATTCAATACTACAACCGGTCAATTGCTGACAGGAACAGCGTTCAACTCAGCATCCCGTATCAACAGCAAGATCACTGATGCAACTGTATTGAAGAGTGGTCCTTACGGTGGTTCTTTCATCACTACTTTCAAAGTGGAGAAACCCATCCGCAGCAAGGGCTTCGGTTTCATGGCAGCGTATACTTATTCAGATGTTAAGGATTACATCACTGCCGGATCTATCGCTTTCTCCAGCTGGAGGGATAACCGTACCGTGAATGGTAACAACCGTGCATTGCTTTCACAGAGTGATTATGAAGTACGTCACCGTTTGATTGGTAACATCAACTGGCGCAAAGAGGTGTTCAAGCATGCAGCCCTTCAGCTGTCTTTGTTTGCACAGTCTCAAACCCAGAACCGCATATCTTACACAGTATCTGGCGACCTGAATGGCGATGGTATCCTGGGTAACGATTTGATCTATGTACCAAAAGACCAGTCTGAGATGAACTTCCAGCAATATACAGGAACCGTAAACGGTCAAACCGTAACGTATACTGTTGATGCACAGAAAAGGGCATTTGATGCGTATATCAATCAGGATCCTTACCTAAGCGAAAGGCGTGGTCAGTACGCTGAGCGTAATGGTTTGTTGATGCCGATGATCACTCGTTTTGACCTGAGTGCTATGCTGGAACTGTTCTCCAACATTGGTAAGAACCGTCACACCATCCAGCTCCGTGCAGATATCTTCAATATCGGCAACATGTTCAGCTCTAAATGGGGTGTAGGTAATGTTGTAAACAACACTGCACCACTGGAAGCAAGGGGTTACAACCCTGCAACTGGTCAGCCGATCTACAGGATGACTACCGTGAATGGTAGCCTGGACTATCAAACATATCGTAAGGGCACTGGCCTGATCGATGTATGGCAAGCGCAGCTTGGTATTCGTTACATTTTCTAAGCTAACGCACATAAATAGAAAAGCCCATGGTTTCACCATGGGCTTTTCTATTTATGTGCGGCTTAGAAAATGTAACGAATACCAAGCTAATTAGCCAATTTGTAAATGCGGCAATGCGGCAATGTAGGAAGGCGCGCCCTGCGTTGCGGCGCGCCGGCAGTCACTCCGAGTGGTTCTGCGCAGGCCGGCAATGCCCAGTGCCTAATGCCCACTGCCGCGCGAAGCGTCTGCCAAATTGCCAAATTGTCTAATTATTTCTGGTGTGCTGATCAAGGAATTTGACAGTCATTTCCAATGCAGTAGTGTAGTGTTTAGAAGAAGTACAATTGCCTGCAGTGCGAACTACGGCGGATAGGCAACCGAAATCTTCATGCTTCATGGAGTCAATCCTGCGCACATCGGCGTTGTCAATAATTGCCGGATAAAAAGGATATACCGAATCTTTGGGTGCTGATGGTGCGGGAGCGGATTCAAGTCGCAGATATGGAATTGACAATCGGGGGCCGCGGAAAAGATCCATGCCCATGATGCCATCAAAATCTTCGTTTTCATTTGCAGGTGAGCTATAATGGTGAAGTTCTGACCCCTCCATAGACACCAGGCATTTGATGCTGGGAACCTTTTTTGCGAAGACGGCGCCGGCCATTCCGCCCCAGCTGTAGCCCACTACTCCAATACTATTGGGGTCAAAACTGACTTTTCCTTTCAAAGCCCGAAGGGCGATCACTGCGTCGCCAACCTGCTCCATAAGGTCTTCTTTTTTCATGGTCATATCGCCTGGAAAACGTCCCACAGAGCTGATGCTTACCACCGTGTAGCCTTTCTTTGCCAATGCCTCGAAGAGCAAATAATTTTCATAACTCATGCCATTGTACGCAGTCATGTAGATCACCAGGGGAAACTGGCCTGCTGCAGGCTTTGCACCCTTCACAGATGATGTTGAATAGTTCAATAATTGTTCCGGTTCTGAACATTGAAATGCATCACAGAATAGTTTGGCCAACTGTGTCGTAAGGCCTGTTCCCAGGTTTGAACCCGTATAAACATTTGCACGTGTCTCCAATAAGCTGAACAGGTCTCTCACTTTCAGAGGAGCAGAAACAAGCGCTGTGTCTGCCGGATACCAAACATCCAGATCGATGGGCCTGTAATGCAAAGGGTCTGATGTGTCCGTGCCTGGTTTATAGATCCGGGAAGAATCCGTAATGTGAATGGCTGTGTACCCCGCAGCAAAACGCCTTACGGCCTCGGTTTTCTGTGTGCAAGCCAGGAAAAGGAAGGGCGTAATCAGGGCAAACCATTTCTGCATCGCATTAGTTTCGCCCAAAATAGGTGGAAGTACAGGCAATGACCGTTAATGATCTCCTAAAACATCACTTGAACAGGGTTTTATGTCGCAATTAGCGCGCCTGCGCAGAACCACCCGGAGTGACTGCCGGCGCGCCGCAACGCAGGGCGCGCCTTCCATCATTGCCGCACTGCCGCACTGCCTCATTGCCGCATTCTCTAATTAGTCCCCGTATGCAAATTGTAAAAATGCTGGAAACGCCCTACCCCATGTTGGAACATCGTGTTTTCCATCCGCGAGCTCCAGGTACACAATGTCTTTTTCCTCGTCGTACCCTTTCTTTACGAGCTCGTCTATGAGTGAGCGGGTATCGTCAATAGAATCGATAATGCCGTTATTGTTTCGGTCTGCCGTTTCGTCCAGCACACCCGTTTGAAAAAAGAACTTCAGCCAGGGCGCATATTTGCCATCGCGGATCCGGGCGTGCATGATCCGGTCCGTCTCTTCCACATAGCCATCGTCCAAACCTTTGGACCGCCACCACAGGGAGCCGCTGAATACACCCACATAGTGGAACTCTGCGGGGTGGTTCCAGACAATGTCCAGCGCCATGAGTCCGCCCAAGGAAAATCCGGCAAAAGACTTATCTACAAACTCTTCGATCCCGTGGTGTTTCCGGATGAAAGGAATCAGCTCCTGCATCACGAAATACGTATACTTCCCGGCCTTTGCACCGCGGTTCATATAATCAGGGTGCCCGGCAGTGCCGTACTCCATCTTCCTGTCCTTACTGCAATGCATAGCCGCAAACAGGACGGGTTTGATGGTATTGTGGGCGTACAGTTTTTCGAGCATCCCCTTAAAGCCCATTTTTTCGAGATCCTGACCGTCATTGATCAGCAACAGACTATAGAGCTGACCTTCGGGCATGCCGGTAGGCATATAGAAATCAATGGTCACATCCCTATGCAGGAATTTGGAATGTAGATGGGTTTGGTGGAAATGAATCAGTCCCTCAGCAATCACAGACATACGACCCAAATATAGCCACAGGAGGTCAAAATTGACCGGAGTGGAATTTGTTTTTTTCAACGGGTTAGGATAGATTTATACAGACAGCCGCGGCACCGGCCGCAAACCAAAAATAAAGACAATGAAAAAGATCGGTGTATTATTCGGAAAAGAGCGTTCATTCCCGGAAGCATTTGTGAACCGGGTCAACAGCAAGAATGTAGCTGGCATCAGTGCAGAGCCGGTGCGGATCGACAAAGTTAAGCAGGGAGAGTCCGGCGAATATGCCGTGATCATCGATCGTATCTCACAGGACGTTCCTTTTTATAGGGCCTTCCTGAAAAATGCGGCCATCAGTGGCACGGCCGTGATCAACAACCCCTTCTGGTGGAGCGCAGATGAAAAGTTTTTCAACAACGCATTGGCCACTAAGATCAATGTACCGGTTCCGAAGACGGTGATCCTGCCTTCGCGCGATCTTCCTGATGACACAACGGACCAGAGCTTTTCAAATCTGTCTTATCCCCTCGACTGGAAAGGTATTTTTGATTATGTAGGATTTCCTGCATACATGAAACCCTTTGCTGGCGGCGGCTGGAAGCATGTTTTCAAATTAGAAAGCATGGATGAATTTTTTGAGAAGCATGCTACCACAGGCCAGCTTGTGATGCTGCTGCAGGAAGAGATCATCTTCGAAAAATATTATCGCTGCTATTGCATTGGCGGAAAATATGTACGCATCATGCCGTACGAGCCCCGCAACCCGCACCATCTGCGTTATGTGGCCAGCTTTGATACATCGGCAGAAGAATACAAGATGATGGAAGAGATCGTGCTTCGTATCAATAAGTATCTCGGTTATGATTTCAATACCGTGGAGCTCGCGATGCGTGACGGTGTTCCATATGCCATCGATTTCTGCAATCCTGCACCGGATGCCGATGTGGCGAGTGTGGGCCAGGAGAACTTCGATTGGGTGGTGGAAACTGCTGCCAACTATGCCATCGAAAGGGCCATGTTACACAAGGATGGTGTTGACAACCTCACCTGGGGTGAATACATCAAGAAAAGCGCTGCAGGAATGCCGCTCATCTAGGGATCAAATAAAATACAAGGATGGCAAACATCAGCTATAAACACTTTACACTGGGTGTAGAAGAAGAGTACATGGTGGTGGATCCACAAACCCGTGAACTCAAAAGCCACGAACAGAAGATCGTTACGGAAGGACAAAAGATCATTCGCGATAAGGTGAAGGCCGAGATGCATCAGGCCGTGGTGGAAGTGGGAACCGATATTTGTGCCGATATTGAAGAAGCGTATAAAGATGTGACCACGCTGCGCAGCACCATTTCAGGCATTGCAGAAAGCTTGGGATTCAAAATGGGCGCATCGGGCACACACCCCTTCTCTCATTGGGAGAGTCAGCTCATCACGGACCATGTACGTTATCGCGAAATCGTGAATGAGATGCAGGAGGCAGCAAGAAGTAACCTGATCTTTGGGTTGCATGTGCATGTAGGCATGCCCTCTCAGGAGATGGCCGTGCATATTGCTAACTCAGCAAGGTATTTTCTTCCCCACGTGTTTGCGTTGAGTACCAACTCACCGTTTTGGGAAGGAAGGCTGACGGGCTTTAAATCCTTCCGTACAAAGGTGTTCGATAAGTTCCCACGGACAGGCATACCCGATTATTTCGAAAGCTATAGCAGCTATGAGAACTATGTGAACCTGCTGATCAAAACCAACTGTATTGATAATGCGAAGAAGATCTGGTGGGATCTGCGCGTGCATCCATTTTTCGGAACGGTAGAGTTTCGCATTTGCGATGTGCCGCTTACTGCAGATGATACCATCGCCATCGCATCTATTTTTCAGTGTATCTGTGCGAAGTTGTACAAGCTGCGCATGCAGAACCTGAACTTCATGATCTATCCCCGCCAGTTGGTGAATGAGAACAAGTGGCGCGCATCGAGATATGGGATCGATGGACAGCTGATTGATTTCGGTAAGGAGGAAGAAGTGAACACCCGTGTGCTGATCTATGAACTGCTGGATTTCTGTGACGATGTGGCTGATGAACTAGGCTGCAGACCGGGGTTGCAGCTTGTGCAGAAGATTCTTGATAAAGGAACAGGCGCAGATCGGCAGTTGGCGGTGTTTGAGGAGACGAAGAATCTTGTGGCGGTGGCGGATCTAATTACTGGTCAATTTCTTGCTACACTTTAATTCTGGCAATTGACAATTTGCAATTGATAATTAGCAATTGGCACTGGTATTTGGAAGTTGGATGTTGGCGGGGTCACTAACTACCAGCATCCAACAACTAGTGCCAATTATCAATTGCCAATTGCTAATTGTTATTTGCCAAATGATTTATCTTTGGGCTGCATGTCCGCTATCAAAGTCGCCATCCTTGATCTCTACGAGGGTCATCCCAACCAGGGGATGCGCTGTATCCGTGAGATCCTGAACCAGTACGGCGAGAGCAATCATCTTGACCTTAGCTGGGATGAATTTGATGTGCGTTTGAAGAACGAAGTGCCGGACATGAGTTATGATATTTTTATTTCATCCGGCGGCCCGGGCTCGCCCCTTGAGTCTGAGGGCAGTGAATGGGAAAAAGCCTATTTCCACTGGCTGCAACAGGTGATGAAATGGAACAATGATCCAGCCAACCTGAAAAAGAAACATGTCTTTTTCATCTGCCATTCCTTCCAACTGGCCTGCAGGCATCTCAAGATTGGCAAGGTTACCAAGCGAAAATCTACAGCCTTCGGTGTGTTTCCGGTGCATATGCTTACTGAAGGTCAGGACGAAATGATTTTTGAAGGATTGAACGATCCGTTTTATGCCGTGGACAGCCGGGACTACCAGGTCATCCAGCCCCATCACAATCAACTGAGGGACCTGGGCGGCAAGGTGCTTTGTATCGAAAAAGACCGGCCGCATGTGCCTTTTGAACGCGCCATCATGGCCATCCGTTTTACGGACTATATGATCGGTACAC
>JBASZQ010000030.1:0-29727 GCA_049661025.1 Chitinophagaceae bacterium
GTATCCCAATGAGCAGGTTACGTCGCCAGATCGGAAATAGCATTACCAATAACCTCGAGACCAAAGATGTTGCCAAGATCAAGCAAAAGACAGGCAATGTTTACGAGTCTATTGCGATTATTTCAAAGCGTGCCAACCAGATCAATATCATGGTGAAGGAAGAGCTGCACAACAAACTGGAAGAGTTTGCCAGCCATACAGATAGTCTGGAAGAGATCCACGAGAACAAAGAGCAGATCGAGATATCTAAAGCATACGAGAAAATGCCCAATCCATCTTTGCTTGCTACGCAGGAATTTATGGAAGACAAGGTGTACTACCGTAGAAGCGAAGACAATCTCTTCATTTAATATAACGATCGTTAAATAGATGATATAAGAAGCGACAAGCATAAATTGTCGCTTTTTTTATTATAATTTGCTCTGTCAATCTATCCTGATGCTGGAAGGAAAGAAAATTTTACTGGGAGTTACCGGAAGTATTGCTGCGTATAAATCGGCAACCCTGATCAGGCTGCTCGTAAAAGCTGGTGCCGATGTGAAAGTGATCATGACACCATCTGCCAAATCATTTATCTCGCCCCTTACATTATCTACCCTCTCTAAACATCCCGTATTACACGAATTATCAGATGAAACTACCTGGGCCAATCATGTGATGTTGGGCCGATGGGCCGATGTGATGCTGATGGCTCCTTTGAGTTGTAATACGCTGTCCAAGATGGCACAGGGCGCCTGCGATAACTTATTGATGGCTGTATATCTCTCTGCCACCTGCCCCGTGGTGGTGGCACCTGCAATGGATGAAGACATGTGGAAGCATCCATCCACCAAAATCAATCTCGATAGAATTCAGTCTTTTAGGAATAAGGTTATTCCTGTTACCCATGGCGAGTTGGCCAGTGGGTTGATCGGTGATGGGAGAATGGCAGAACCGGAAGAGATTGTAGCGTATCTAAAAGATAATTTTTTTTCATTCGGTCCTTTGACTGGGCTTAAAGCCTTGGTGACGGCCGGTCCCACACATGAGCCCATCGATCCCGTCAGGTTCATCGGTAATCATTCAACTGGAAAAATGGGTATTGCGTTGGCACAGTCGCTCAGACAAAGCGGTGCCGAGGTCACATTGGTACTTGGCCCATCGTCAACGGGCCTGAACCTTGAAGGCCTGCATACCGTGCACGTAAAAACGGCTGAAGAGATGTATGCGGCTTGTCATGAGGTATATCCGGAAACAACGGTGGCCGTAATGGCAGCGGCAGTGGCAGACTACACACCTGCTGAAGTGGCATCAGAAAAGATCAAGAAGAAAGATGGTGGATGGTCTTTGCAGTTTCAGAAAACTAAAGATATCCTGAAGTCATTGGGAGATATTAAAAAATCAGGGCAGTTCCTGGTAGGCTTTGCACTGGAAACCACCAACGAAGAAGCCTATGCCCTGGGTAAGCTGGAATCCAAGCATGCAGATATGATTGTCATGAATTCATTGCAGGACAAAGGTGCAGGCTTTGGCCATGATACCAACCAGGTGACGGTGTTTATGAAGGGTGGTGAAAAAACAAAGATCGGCCTTGGATCAAAGCAGGAAGTTGCGGCAAAGATCGTTGAGCTGATCATCAAACAAGTGAAACGGTGATATGAGAAAACTTTTGCTTATCCTATGTATCTCAGTGTTGTCTGGTGCGGCACAATCCCAGGAACTAAATGCCAAGGTAACGGTCTTGTATAACCAGATTAGTACAACCATCGATAGGAAAGTATTCCAGACCTTGCAAACGCAACTGCAGGATTTCCTCAACAAACGGAAATGGACAAACGAAGATTATGGGGTGCAGGAGAAGATAAGATGCAGTTTCCTGTTGAACTTGCAATCCAATGTGGAGACCAATACATACAAAGCAACCCTTACCATACAGGCAGCGCGGCCGGTGTACAATAGCAATTACCAGGCGGCGATCATGAACCATATCGATAACGACGTAGTGTTCAGGTATGTGGAGTTTCAGCCCATCGAGTTTAATGAGAATAGGGTACAGGGAACAGATCCGCTGGCAAGTAATCTCACCGCGATCCTGGCCTATTATGTGTACATGATGCTCGGCTTTGATCATGATTCTTTTGCGCCACGCGGAGGAGATCCCTTTTTTCAACAGGCAAATGCCATCGTAAATGCAGCCCCTGACGGGAGATTGATCACCGGATGGAAACCTTTTGACAGTCAGCGCAACAGATACTGGCTATCGGAGAATATGATGAACAGCCGGTATTCATTGATCCATGATGCCTACTATATCTACTATCGGCAATGTCTGGATAATCTGTATGAGAACGACAACAAGGCTAGGCAGGAAATGTTGAATGCCGTGAATACGCTCTACACCATGCAGGTAGACAACCCTAATATCATGATCTACCAATATTTTTTCCAGGGCAAGTCTGACGAGATCATTAATATCATGAAAAAGGCCAATCCCGGGGAGCGTTCAAGGATCATTGAATTATTGCAAAAGATCGATCCTACCAATACATTGAAATATAAAGAGCAGCTGAAGTGATAAAATTGACGATAGGGGTGTTGATGATGGCTGTTTTGGCTGCTTGTGGCGGTGAGAAACTCCCTGCCGGTGTACTGGATAAGGACCGGATGGAGTTGGTGTTAACTGATGTAATCCTTGCAGAAGCTTTCGCGGAGTCTTACCTGAGTGCTGATACTTCAAAACGGTTGAAGCAGCTGTATACGCAGGAATTGGATAAAGTACTGGCTATACATAAAGTCAGTCAAAAGGATTTTCAGGCTAGCATACAATACTACAAATCACAGCCGGAGCAATTCAAAGTGGTCATAGATACGGTTAATGCCAGGGCCATGCGAACAAAGGACCTGATCTTCAAACAGGCCATGGAGAAGAAGTCAAAGTAAGGTCTCAGCTTTCTTTTGCCAGGGTTTATGCATGTACACCCCGATACTGAAAAACAGGAATTGCAGGCAAAACACAATGGCATACATGATGGACCATTCATTTTGTTCGTGATAGTCTGTGTCCGTAATCTTTTTCCCAGTGAACAGGAGCAGGCTTAAAAGGCCAAAATGAAAGAATACACCACCGGAGTACCAGAAGTCCGGATTGGCAAGGATGTGCAGGTCAACCTTATAGGTCAGGGATACCAATACCAGGATGGCAAGAAGAAAAATGATGAGGGTGCCGCTATTATTGAGTAAATGCATGTTAGTCAGGTCTCCGGAAATGAACTGCACGCTTAGGTAGATGCCGATGAATACCAGCAGGATCGTGAATATGCTGATCTTCAGTACACGATGATGGGTACAATTTTTCAACAGCAGAAGGGTAAAGATGAATGTAGTCAGGTAACTGACCTGCAGTAATGCGGGATCCAGTGTTGATTTTGCGGCCACCGTCAAAAATACATTGGAGAGGATGGTGATCACACAGAGGAGAACCAGGCTAGCCTGGCTGCCATTGCTATATGTACGTGTGATAAGCAACAGCAATAGCGGTATAGCAGGGGCAATCAAGACCCAGGGAAGCAGATCCAATATTGTATGAACAGTGAGCATTGTTTGCGCATCCTAGTCAATCAGGTTGTTCTTCACCGCAAAGAATACCAGACCTGCGGTATTCTTGGTGCCGAACCTTTCCATCAGACGGTCCTTGATTGCTTCAACGGTCCGTGGGCTGATGTCCATTTTTTGCGCTATTTCCTGGGCCGTATACTCCATACAGAGCAAACGGATCACTTCCCTTTCCTTGTCATTGAGAACGATCTCGCTGTTCAGGGAGGGGATGGTTTTTGTTCTCGCGTGTGATTTTTTCAGCAGCACGCGGTTCACAAAATTGTTCAGGTAATAGCCTCTTGCCATCACTTCCATGATGGCCTTTTTGATTTCAGAAGGATCTGCGCTTTTCAGAAGATATCCATTGGCTCCGTTCTCCATGAGGTGCGATACGAATCTTTCGTCTTCGTACATGGTCAGCACCAGCACTTTGATATCGGGATATTGTTTACTGATCTGTTTGGTGGTTTCGATGCCGTCTTTCTGGGGCATACGTAGGTCCATCAAAACGATATCAGGTTGGGATTCGTCGAGACCGTTCAGGAGTTCCTGGCCGTTTTCGGCCTCCTGTACGAATTTGATATTGGGATAAGTCCTCAGTGACAGGATCACTCCTTTTCTGAAGATCTTGTGATCGTCTGCAATGGCCACTTTTATTTGGCTCATCGTTAATGTTGGTTTTTAGGATCTTAGTTGTGGTGTTGCAAAGATAGGGAAGCTTAACCGAGGTTTTCCATATCTACAGGAATTTCCAGGGTTACTTTGAAATATGTCTGCGACATATCTTTTTCGAAATTGATATTGCCTTGCAACACACGCATACGGCTCTGGATGTTTTTCAATCCGAGGCCTGCGGCGCTTTTGTTGAGTTTATCGAAATCGTTCTGCGTGATTCCACGTCCGTCGTGGTGAATACGGATATAGAATTTGCTGTCGTTGAAATTCTGCGTGATATGGATAAAGCTGGCATTACTGTGTTTGAGGATATTGTTGACCAGTTCCTGGATAACGCGGAAGATGAGCAATTCCTGTTCCGGGCGCAGCCTATGGCGATAATCATGGAATCTGCTGCTGGCGTTGATGGTGCCTGATCCCGAGATTTTCTGGAACAGGTCGTTAACGGCTGATTCCAGTCCGAAGTTCTTCAGGGTAGGGGGCATCAGGCTATGCGAGATGTTCCTGATCAGTTGGATGGTATCGTCAATGATTTGCTTGGCGTTATAGATGCTTTGCAGCTGGGTATTGATATCCTGGTGAACGAGGTTTTCGTTGAGGTAGAGGCGGGCGGTGGCGAGCAGGGGCCCGGCATCATCATGTAGATCTGCGGCTATCCGTTGCCGTTCTTCTTCCTGCCAGCGTATGGAGGCGTTCAGCAGGATCTTCTGCTGTTCATCTTCCATTTTCTGGAGCTGCATCTGGTATTTGATGACCCTTCTTTGGTGGAAAACGATAAAGACGACCAGGCCGATAGCAAGTATCAGCATGCCAATGGTTCCGAAGAACAGCACATTGGACATTCCCGGGGAGTTAGGGACTGATTGAAGGAATATCATTTTCTCTCCAGCTGGATTTTAGGGTTAGGGTTTCTGAGGCGTTTTAGGTGGTTTTCGCTACAATATTGGATTTGATGGATTTAGACTCTTTTCTCGCTATTATAAACGCAATAAGGAAGAGGATATTTTCAATGAAGGATAATATGGTGTTAATCAGGTCAAAAGTATTCTTAAACTCTATTGATTCAGAATTGCTTTGGGCGTATATAAAAACAAAAAAGTTGCCGGCGAAAAAAATGATTAACCCGACAACTATCCAGAAATGCGGAGTACTATAAAGGAATAAGGATTGTGGATTTTTCAGTTGCTCGTAGAAATAAAACATTGAAAATCCGATAATTATTATGCATTCAATCACTGTAGGAATCGAGTCAAATGTGTCTTCGGTTCTATTAGTAATCAAATCCCATATTGAAAAAGCAACAAAACCAATAGATATAATGACCAGTGCAGTTTTTGCCGTTTTATTTGACAAAATCAACCACAAGTAGAGAATTAAAGTTAAACACTCAACAATTGTGAATACCCTGAAGGATAGATACTCAGTTCTTGAAAATCTGTTAATAAGCAGATTTAAGATAACTACGCTAATAAAGGTGTAAGCTACATAAAAAACAATCGCTCCCTGACCCTTAAACTTGTGTTTAGTCAGAAAGTAAAGCACTATTATTAGAATCTCTAATAACAGAGAGCTTAGAAGAATAGAAATAGTTACTATATCCACTTGTTTCCATCAAATATAGTAACTATCAAACTAATTTTTCGGAGCACTTAAAAGTCGATCTCAATGTCAATGCCGAAGAACTTAAAGAGAATGTTTCGCATAACATTATAATTAAATGTGTAAATAATGCTTACATCTCAAAAGTCTTGAAGATCAATCTATTAGCAAACAGGTGTAGACAAGTGCATATTTCGGCATCTGATTTATACACTCATGGAGTTGAAAATCAACAACTTATATAACCAATTAAATTATGGAGTTAATTAAATCGAGTAATAGTACGATTCTGTATTCGTAATATTACTAAGGGGAGGGGGGTAATTTAACGTTAGAAAAAAAAACTGAAAGTTGATTGACCTTGGATTAGACTGTCAGGCTTTTCTAAGTATTGGATTTTTAAACGGATGGTTTGCGTAGGATATTGGTAAGCTTGAGGTTACTGAATCCTCGTCAATCAACTTCATGACAAATGTATTTGAGGTTTGTGTACTCGGCAATAGCATTTTTGACCGATTTATGGTTGGCGGTATTTACAAAACTCTAAGTGGAAATGCTGGATTTCAAGCTGGTAGAATTTATATTCGATAATCGTAAATTTACTAAGTAAAAATACTCGTACTTTATGTCGATAATTGTAGATGTTTGTAAATCAGTGACTTTCACAATCCGTTAACATGGCAAGTACCGAACCCATTAAAGTAGCAATAGCAGACGACCATAAGATATTTAGGGATGGCATTCGAATGGCCCTCTCTGGGAAAGATTATCTAAAAATCATTTGGGAAGCTGAAGACGGGAAAGATCTTATGCATAAGATCAAGATCAAGATGCCAAATGTCCTTTTGATGGATATCCGGATGCCTGAGATAGATGGAATAAACGCCATCGGTCTTTTAAGAAAGGAATATGAAGAGTTGAAGATTATTGTTCTGACGATGTATGATGATCAGGAAATGATTTCCCGAATGATGGAGATGGGGGCAAATGCTTATTTAACCAAAACTACAGATCCGGATGAAATTTACCAGGCTATATTAACATGTATGAATGACGATTTTTACTTCAATGACCTGGTCAACAAGGCTGTTTTGATGAAACTACAGCATAAAAAGACAGCGAAACAATATTACCCTAATCCTGTGAAGTTTAACGAAAAAGAAATTAAAATCTTGAAGTTATTAGCAGAGGATAAAACTACAGAGGAGATATCTAAAGAGGTATACTTGTCGCCAAGGACGATAGAAACGATCCGCCAGAATATGAAGACCAAAGCGGGTGTAAAAACGATCGCTGGACTTGTTATGTATGGTATGCGTAATAAGCTTATTGAGTGATTCAAATTGTGACTAGGCCGTGTTTGATTGCGTACATCGCAAGACCAACTCGACTTTTAACATCCAGTTTTTCGAAAAGGCCGTCGCGAATAGAATCGATTGTTCTTGGATTCAAACCCATTTCAATTGCAATCTCTTTGTAAGTTAACTCTGTGGATGAAAGCTTCATTAAACAGATTTCTTGTTCTGATAAAATCTTGTCCCAAATAGGTGTTGAATTAGAATCGCGGAAAAATCCAGCGAGTTTACTGCTTGTGTATGGTGAATAGTAATACCCGTCACGAACTAAGCTATCAAGAGCCTGCTTTAAATCGTTAGAGTGAACATCTTTTTTCATAAATCCTTTCACCCCAGCTTGTAATAATTTGATAAGCATAAGCTCAGTATCAAACATGCTCAGCATTAGAACATGAATATCTGGATACTTCACTTTTAATTCAACTGCCGCTTCTAACCCATTCATTTCTGGCATGTTAAAATCCAGTAGTATAATGTCCGGTTTGATAGCATTCAGTTTGTCTAGAAGCTCAATTCCATTACTTGCTTCAAGGATTACTTCATAGTCACCGAAAGAATTGATCATCGAAGCTAGTGCGCTGCGCAATAGTTTGTGATCGTCTGCCAGGCCAATTGATTTTTTCTTCATAGCTACTTAAATTGATGTCAACGCTAACTTTTGTACCATTAAGTGGGCTTGTTTTTATTTCAAATGTTCCAGAAATCATATGGGAACGTTGTTTCATATTTTTTATCCCAGATCTTTTCCCAATAGTCTTATTTTCTAGAATCTCTTTCAGGTCAAAGCCAATGCCATTGTCCTCAATACTTACCGTAATTCTTTGATTACTATAAACAATTGTTGTCTTTATCGAATTTGCCTTTGAATATTTTATTGCATTGTTTAGGGATTCTTGAATTATTCTAAGTATAAAAAGTTCCATTGTCTTATCAAGATGTTTAATCTCTCCAATAGTTTCAAAATAAACATCAGTTTCGTAAAGCCTATTCCAGCGATCGCACTCAAATTTACATGCTGCAACAAGTCCATGAGTTTCAATCAAGTCTGAATCAAGGCTCTTTGAAAGGCTATTTAAGTCTTCAATTACTTTCTTTAAGTGTACAATTGAATTTTTTAGTGTTGTAAACTCTGATCCATCTTTGTTTATTGACAAGCAGTTTAAATTAATAACAACAAGGCTTAGACTTTGCGAAATGTTGTCATGTATTTCTTTGGAAATTAATTCGAAAGTATTCTCTTGTGATTCTATTTCTGCTTCAAGAATTTGACTTTCCAGTTTTTGCTTAAATGACTCATATTTTTTTGATATTTCTAGAGAATTTTTTGAAAATCTTAATATCGTAAATTGAATAGATACAGCAAACCAGGCAATTATTAAGCTTGCTACAATTCCTAAAATCGCAACTAAATTGATGTAAATGTCTGTTTTATGCATTTTATTGCTTTAGCAGTGTAGAAAAAGAATGAGTTGTATCCAAGTAATGTAAATAAATGAAGCAGGTTTGCAGTACTTAGGCTGTCAGTGTGTCTGTCTGGTGCGCGAGAATCAAAATCGGGATATTGAAATCTAATTCCGATATGACATAGGCTTGCAACAATTGGAAGGGAATTGCATAGAAACAACGCTAATTGTAGGAAAACATCAGCGTTGTTCGTGGTTAAAAATTTTTCTGGAGCTTTTGACAGCTCTTTGAAGAAATTTAATGATGAGTAAGTGAATAAAATACTGATATATAGAAAAATCGTCTCATCGTGCGAACCGCTTTTATTCTTAAGGGAATTAAATAGAAGAAAAAGAACTCCAAAAATTGAAAGATATAATATTGTTTTTTTGTGGACAATATCTTTATAAGTACTCTTAACTATTAAGTAATAGACAGATATTTCTGATAAGCTTAGAAAAACATAATATAGATTGTTAGTTATAGTTCCTAGCTTATTTGAACCTAGAGGCATTAAAAAAACAATTGTAAATGTTTGCAGAGCCAATGCAATCATTAAATAGCGATATTTACTTTTACTTAGAGCCGTCCATGATCTGTAAATAAGAATTAAGTTTACAACTGCAAAGATTATTACGGCGAGAAGTAGTAACACGTGAATAAAGAAATAGAACTTTTCTATCGCTATTTGAAAATTCATATTTTGAAGGTAATAATTCATGTTTTTCCTTCCATCCGTTAAATCCTCACCTTTTTATGGGAAAAAAACGGCATTCCCGATGGTCAAATGCCGGCACAAAAGGGGAGAACCTGGAGTTTTTTAAGTAAGCCAAATGCCCTGTAAATGAACGCTTTAGCGTATATCCACGCCTCCCGCCGGAATTTTACTGCTGCAATAATCGGGTAGTTTTACTATGGCATAGCCTTGGGAACCTTACTAACTTGCATACGTAGTTTGTATCGGAAACACCTAAACCCAACCCCCTGAATCCAATGAAAAAAGATGAAACTGGCGACGCCATAAAAGTTGCCATCGCAGATGACCATATCCTCTTCCGTACCGGCGTGAAAACCGCGCTCTCCATGAAGAAGGACATCAAAATGGTAGCCGAAGCCGATAATGGCATGCAGCTGCTTACCCTTCTCAAACACGTGCAGCCAGACGTGATCCTTCTGGACATCCAGATGCCCATCATGGATGGAATCACCACACTGCCTGAGATCAAGAAGCTTTACCCGGAAGTGAAAGTGGTGATGCTCACCATGCATAATGATCACTCCATGATCTCCAAACTGATGGAGCTCGGAGCCAATGCATACCTCACCAAGAACTCAGATTCTGAAGTGATCTACGAAGCGGTGAAGACCGTGTTCCAGCAAGAGTATTATTTCAACACGCTTACCAATAAAGCCCTCATCGATGGCCTCCGTGTTAAAAGACAAACGGAGAACGCTATGCCCACCGATGCCAAGCTGACGGATAAAGAAGTCACCATACTCAAACTGATGTGCGAAGAGAAAAGCACAAAAGAAATTGCTGATATGGTTGACCTCAGTCCCAGAACGGTTGAAGCCATTCGCGATAAACTTAAAACCAAAACCGGCGCCAAATCCATGGCCGGCCTGGTCATGTTTGCCGTGAAGAGTGGGATCATCGAAAACAAGTAATGGCAGGTCACTATATCTGTAACGGCACCTTCTTTCAAGAACAAGAAGCAGCCCTTCATCCAGACAACCGCAGTTTCCGCTACGGCGATGGTCTTTTTGAAACCATAAGATATGTCAATGGGTTTATGCCCCTCTGGGACCTGCATATGGTCAGGCTCTTCAGCAGCCTCTCCGTACTCAAGATCCACAGCGGCAAGCTGTTCACGCCAGAACTCCTGTTGAAACAAATAGCCAACCTCTGCCAGAAGAACAACTTGAAACATGCGCGCATACGCATCACCGTTAGCAGGGGGGAAGGCGGTATCCTCGAAGCCACTGCACCAACACCGGACTACATCATCCAATCATGGCCCCTCGATGAGGCCACGCCGAGATTCAACGCAAATGGTCTCCACCTTCGGATTTACCCGGATGCAAGGAAATCCACTGATGCCCTCGCTTCCCTAAAGTCTACCAACTACCTGCTTTATGCCATGGCTGCGCTGTATGCAAAAGAACAGAAGGCCAACGATGCCATCGTCCTGAATCATCATGGCCGGATTGCTGACTGCTCCATCGCGAATATTTATTGGGTAGATGGACAACAAATCTATACCACACCGCTCAGCGAAGGCCCGGTTGCCGGCGTCATGCAAAAACACCTATTCTCCAAGGTTAACTGTAAAGAAAAAGGCATTTCGCCGGATGAATTAAGCCAGGCATCTGAAATATTTGTTACCAATGCCGTCAGGGGGATTCAATGGGTGGGCGAAATGGAAGGAACTGAGCTGTCTGAATGCAGGATCAGCAGGGAGATTTATCACGATATTATCGTTCCGCTTTTTGCCACACCGCAAACAAAATAGCTATATGTTTGTTTCCCATCGATATGGCTTCTTCTGTCAATATCTTCTGGTTTCGAAGGGATCTGCGACTGACCGACAATCATGGACTCTTTCAGGCACTACAATCGGGAAGGCCTGTTGTGCCGATCTTTATTTTTGATCGTAACATACTCGATCAATTGGAATATCGCAGTGATGCGAGGGTTGAATTTATTCATCAACAGATTTCTGCCATACAGGAACAACTTGTAGCAAGAGGCTCCAGCCTTCACGTGTTGTACGGTAGGCCCGAAGAAGCATTTGTAACCTTGCTTAATACTTATACCATCGGGGATGTATTTACGAATACCGACTATGAATCTTATGCCATCCAGCGGGATACAGCCATCGCTAATCTGTTGTCAGAGCATAAGGTAGGATTTCATGCATTTAAAGATCAGGTGATCTTTGAGAAGAAAGAAGTAGTGAAAGATGACGGATCGCCCTACACGGTTTTCACACCTTATAGCAAACGTTGGAGAGCGCTTTGGGATAAACAACCACCAGTGAAGTTTCCGTCAGAAAAGAAACTGGAAGCGCTGCATCAACAAGCCGCAATACCAGTTCCGAGTTTAGAATCGATGGGCTTCAAAGCGGCGGGTATCTCTTTTCCTCCAGATCAGGTTAAAGATGAATTAATCAAACACTATAGCACCAACAGGGATTTTCCCGGAATCCCCGGTACGTCAAGACTTGGGGTGCATCTGCGTTTCGGCACCATCAGCATTCGCGAACTCGCTTTACACACCCAGTCTCTCAATATCACATTTCTAAATGAACTTATTTGGCGGGAGTTTTATCATATGATCCTTTGGAATTTTCCGAGGGTTGGTGAAGGGAAGAGTTTCAAACCTGCCTACGACCAGATACAGTGGCGTAACAATGAAGAAGAATTTGCCCGATGGTGTGAAGGAAATACAGGTTATCCAATTGTAGATGCGGGTATGCGTGAGCTCAACACCACGGGGTATATGCATAATCGGGTACGCATGATCGTTGCCAGTTTTTTATGCAAGCATTTGTTGATCGACTGGCGATGGGGTGAAGCCTATTTCGCGGAGAAGTTGTTGGATTTTGATTTTGCAGCCAACAATGGCGGCTGGCAATGGGCTTCGGGCAGCGGTTGTGATGCCGCACCATACTTCCGAATTTTCAATCCATATTTACAGACGGAGAAATTTGATAAGGGTCTTAGTTACATCAAACACTGGGTCCCCGAGTTTCAGGAGTTTACTTATCCCAAGCCTATCGTTGAGCATGATTATGCACGGAAACGATGCCTTGAAGTGTACACGAAAGCAGTGGGAAATCCTAAGACTACATAAATACTTCAAAAGCTCCCGTCACAGGTTGAGGAACAAGGTTGCTTGACACTTCAAGCAGTTGCCATACAGCGGATCTTCCTTCTTGTCCGAGAGAAGAAGAATAATCATTGACATATAAATTGATGTGCTGCCGCATCACATCTTCACTCATCTCTTGTGCATGTTCACGAACGAAGGGGCTCAGTACCGGATATTGTTTCCAACTGTAGGCTACACTTTCCCTGATGAGTGCGTCAATCTTTGCCATGATGGCGGGATCAAACCTTCGGTTCATTACAATGCCGCCCAGGGGAATCGGGCTTTTGGTATTGTGCTCCCAGAATTCACCGAGGTCAAGCAATTTGTGTAAGCCTTTATCTGCATAGGTGAATCGGTTCTCGTGAATGATCACCCCGCAATCAACATCGCCCCGAAGCACGGCATCTTCTATGTCGTGGAACACCAGGAATTGTTTTTGCTGCGCATCCGGAAAGGCAAGTGTGAATAGCATATGTGCGGTGGTGTTGGCACCGGGTAGGGCTACCCGAAGATGCGGAACCTCATCGAGTTCAACCGGATTTGTCGACACCAATAATGGGCCCACGCCTTTACCCAAAGCTCCGCCGGCATCCAATACACGATATGCCGGGAGAATACGCGGCAACACACCATAGCTGATCTTGGTGATATCCAGCTTTTCCTGCATCGCCCACCGGTTCAGTGTTTCCACGTCTTCCATCTTCACGTCAAATCTAAAGCCCTGCACATCGATCTTCTCATTCACAAGTGCATCGAAAATGAAAGTATCATTGGGGCAGGGAGAAAAACCAAGTGTTAGTTTCATGTGTAAGGTTCTGTAATTTGATTGATCAGTTTGATCAATTGTTGATTCAATGCATCGATGCTTTCATGGATCTTCCAGTTGGCTTTGTTTCTTTCACCCACATAATTGGAGATCCCTCTTAATTGCAGAAAAGGAATCTTTTCCATGAGGCATACATAATGAAACGCGGCCCCTTCCATGGATTCCACCACGGGCATGTATTTATCCCTGATGGTATTGATCATTTCACGGTTGGTGCTGATCTGGTTAACCGTGAGTCCGCGCACACATTCCAACGCTGTTTTCCGCAGCAACTCCTGGTGCGGGTTGGTGAGTTTCTTGTTTTGCCAGGGCATGTCATTCTGGGCCACAAAACCGAGGTCGAACAGGTCTTTCCATCCGTCGGTTTCCGAAACACCCAGATCACCCATCAGTTCCTCCCTTACGCTCACCACCATGCCTGGCGCATAAATGGGGTGAAAACTTCCGGCAATACCCGCCTGGATGGCCAATGTAGGCTTGTTTTTCGAAAAGTAGCGGGCCAACTGGTAAGTGGTACTTACCATGCCAACGCCGGTGATGAGGGTATCAATATGCTGGTGGCGGCGCAGATAAATGCGCTCGGAAAGGTAGTGGAGCATGGGTTCGATCTCCATCCTCGTGGCGGCCACCAGCGTGATGTTCATTCCCCGAATTTCCGATTTTCCTGCCATAATACCTTAACTTTGCATCCCCAAGGATCATGGTTTATTTAACGAGAGTAGAGCATTTTAACGCGGCCCACAAACTGTACAATCCTGCCTGGAGCAAGGAGAAGAACGATGAGGTGTTTGGTCGATGTGCCAATGAGCATTGGCACGGGCACAATTTTGAACTATTTGTGACCGTCAAAGGCAATCCCGATCCGGACACCGGGTTCATCGTAGACGCCAAATTGCTGAGCAGGATCATCAAGGATAGTGTGATCGAAAAACTGGATCATCGCAACCTCAACCTGGATGTAGACTTCATGCAGGGCAAAATGTGTTCCATTGAAAACCTGGTCATCGGCATCTGGAATGAGCTCAAACCTTTGTTGCCAGCTACCGTTGCACTGCATTGTATCAAGCTTGTAGAAACCCCAAGGATATACGTTGAGTATTTCGGATAGCCTGTGAACTGACCGAACCATTTTAATCTCCCTTTGTTATTTAATCCCACAGGATGGATAAGAGCGTAGCCGTATTTCGCAAAGAACATTTCAATGCAGCCCACCGTTTGCACAACCCTTCATGGGATGCAGCCACCAACGAGAAGGTCTTCGGAAAATGTAATCTTCCCCATTACCACGGGCATAATTATGAACTTATTGTTAAGGTGACGGGTGTGCCGGATCCGGAAACAGGGTATGTGATGGATATGAAGGTTTTATCTGACATCATCCGTGACATTGTGTTGGAGCGATTTGACCACAAAAACCTGAATGAGGATACTGTGGAGTTCAAGCACCTGAATCCAACGGCTGAAAATATTGCCGTGGTAATCTATGATCTCCTGCGGCCAGCAATAAACGCGTCACTGGACCTGAAGATCACCCTGTATGAAACACCCAGAAATTTTGTAGAATATCCTGCATAGGATCAAAAAATGTTTATGGCGTATAAAAGAGTTGAGCATTACGAAGACAAGATCACGTCCCGCCTCACGGATAATTATCGTGAGACGCTCTCCCTGCTGGGTGAAGATGCGGACAGGGAAGGGTTGTTGAAGACGCCAGAGCGCGTTGCCAAGGCAATGCAGTATCTGACGCAGGGTTACCATATGGATGCAAAGGCCATCCTCAATTCTGCAAAGTTCCATGAAGAGGTGAGCGAGATGGTTATTGTGAAAGACATCGAGCTCTATAGTTTGTGTGAACACCATATGCTTCCATTTTACGGGAAGGCGCATATCGCCTATATTCCCAACGGATACATCACCGGATTGAGCAAACTCGCCAGGGTGGTGGATGTGTATGCCCGCAGACTGCAGGTGCAGGAGCGCCTCACTACGCAGATCCTGACGGCCATCAAGGATACCCTTAACCCGCTGGGTGTAGCCGTAGTCATTGAAGCATCACACCTTTGCATGATGATGCGGGGCGTGCAGAAACAGAATTCAGCTACTACCACTTCTGCCTTCTGGGGTGAATTTGAGCGCAACGAAACGCGCAGTGAATTCATCCGTTTGATCGGGTCAAAACTGCATTGATTTTTGAGATAAATCCCGTCTTCATATGTCCCGGGGAAGCCTTATTTTCGCGGTCCAACCATAGACCATGAAACATGCTTATGTATTCCCGGGACAGGGTTCCCAATTCCCTGGAATGGGCAAAGAGTACTACGAAAACAGCGCTTTCTCCAAGAAATTATTTGAACAGGCCAACGATGTCCTCGGCTTTCGTTTGTCTGATATTATGTTTAATGGGACCGATGAGGACCTGAAGCAGACCAAGGTTACTCAACCGGCCATCTTCCTTCATTCCATCATTGCCTACCGAAGCCTGGAAGGTGCCGTACCACAGATGGTAGCGGGCCATTCCCTGGGCGAATTCACTGCCCTGGTAGCCAACGGTACCCTGAGTTTCGACGATGCGTTGAAACTCGTGAACATCCGTGCACTTGCCATGCAGAAAGCCTGCGAACACGTGCCTTCAACCATGGCCGCCGTACTGGCCCTTGATGATGATAAAGTGGATGCCATCTGCAAACAGGTATCTGAAGAAACAGGTGAAGTAGTTGTGCCTGCCAATTACAACTGCCCCGGCCAGCTCGTGATCAGTGGGTCCATCAATGCAGTTAAAGTGGCTTGTGAGAAAATGAAAGAAGCCGGTGCAAAAAGAGCGATGGTGCTTCCGGTTGGTGGCGCTTTCCATTCTCCCCTGATGGCGCCGGCCCGCGAAGAACTTGCCGCAGCCATTGAATCTGTCAAATTCCATACGCCTACCTGCCCCGTTTACCAAAACGTAGTTGCCAAAGCGGTAACCTCTCCTGAAGATATCAAGCGAAACCTGATTGATCAGTTGACTGGTGCAGTGAAATGGACGCAGTTGGTGCAGGCGATGATTGCGGATGGCGCTACGAAGTTTACGGAAGTGGGACCGGGAAAGGTGTTGCAGGGGCTTATTTTGAAGATTGATAAAGGGGTTGAGGCAGTAGGGGTTAATTAGCAATTGGCAATTGATAATTGGCAATTGGCAATTGTTTTTAGAAATTAGAATTTTGTACGATGGAGATTAAGATACGGCAGGCGGTAGAATCAGATTGTTTCCGGATGATGGAACTGGTGCATGAACTTGCGGTGTATGAAAAAGCGCCGGAAGAAGTGACGGTTACGATGGATCATTTTCGGGAAAGTGGATTTGGAGTCAATCCGGTTTGGTGGGCATTTGTGGCGGAGGTTGATGGAAGGGTGGAAGGACTGGCGCTTTATTATATTCGCTACTCTACGTGGAAAGGACAGCGCATGTATCTGGAAGATATCATCGTTACAGAAAAAATGCGTGGTCATGGCATTGGCAAGATGCTGTTTGACCAGCTGATTGTGGAATACAAGGCAAAGGGTTTTACAGGGATGGTATGGCAGGTGCTCGACTGGAATGAGCCTGCCATTAATTTTTATAAAAAATACGGCGCCAGTTTTGACGCCGGTTGGGTAAACTGTTCTATACTTTAATTACATCCTTCCGCTGTCTACATCTTTGATGAATTCGATGATACCCGGAAAATAATGCGGTTGATCATCCCAGCAGGATAAATGACTTCCATTAGGGCATAACAGGAACCTGCCTTTCTGTACCTGCGTGCTCATCCATTTCATATACTCCGGATCCATGGTATCATGTGCTGCGCCCACCGTCAATGTCGGAACTTTGATCTCTTTGAGCCTCGCACTTACATCCCAGTTTTCAAGCCTGCCTGAGATGCCAAACTCTGACGGACCCTGCATCAGCACATAAATGTTCGGATTCATGTGCTTGAAAGAACGATTCACCGCATCGGGCCATTCTTCCAGCCTGCACAAATGTTTCTTGTAAAAATTCGGCATCAGCAGCTCCATGTATTTTGGATCATTGTATGCACCACGTGCTTCCATCGCCTTAACCGTATCCACCACTTCTTTTGGCATCTGCTTGGCCAGCACCTCAGAATACTTATCATAGGCCGGGCAGCTCGCCATCATATTGCTGATGATTAACCCTTTCAGGTTTTGCTGGTATTTCAACGCATAGTCCATTGCAAGTATTCCACCCCATGACACTCCAAGTAAATAAAAATTGTCTTTGTTCATCCCAAGCGCCACACGAACCTGTTCTACTTCTTCTACAAATCGTTCATTGGTCCACAAACTGCTGTCGTTGGGTTGATCACTGTAGTAAGAACCCAACTGGTCATACTCGTAGAATTCAAATCCTTCCTGTGGGAAGAAGCTTTCAAAACTCTCGAAAGATTCATGCGTTGAACCTGGGCCGCCATGCAACAGCAGCACTTTTATGCGCGGATTGTTCCCGATGCGTTTGGTCCATACCTTAAACTTCCCTTTCGGTGTATTGATCTCCACCATCCTTACGCCGCCCGACTTCACACCGGTATCGCCGTACGCGAAATATTGATCAACCGTAGGAAGACTGTCATGAGTACTCAACTTGCATCCCGCCAATAAAACGGTGAGAACCAACAATACTAGTAAACGCATATCAGTTTATTTTTTGGTTGCTTTGAATGTGCCATTAGGCTGAACAAATTTCAAGCCGGTGACTGTTTGATTGGCTGTTGTTTCAAACACAATACTGTATCCACTCAAAACCCGGATGGTAAATGTATGCTCTCCCGTTGGCAGGAGTTCATAGTCGGGCTGCCCGGGCACAGATGCCATCAGGGTATTGTCTGCACGCAAGTACACTTTCACTGTTGCACCCTGGATCTCGTAATTGCCGGTATATTTTTCCAGAAGTTCTTTTGACAGGGAGATGGTCTTGATCTCTTTTTTCAATACAATGGGATCCACACTTGACTCCAGTGGAGCACTGATGGCATTGATGTTACCGCTTTCATCCATTGTAAAACTTAGCTTTAAAGCATCTGATTCATCCACAGCACTAGCCTCATCTGAAGGGATGGCAGAAAACACATCGTACATGTGGTGCTTGACAGTAAGATTGGTTTTGTTGTAACTGCCTTTAAGACTATCGCCTTCCATACGAATGATGAAACTGCCATATCCGGGATGCGAATAAGTGCCCGCATAATCATTTAAACTATGAGATGGTTTGGTGCCCATCTTCTTAGCACTACTATCTGCTTTCTGTTTTTCTTTTTCAGCAGCCTTCGCTTTTTTTGCATTGGCCATCTGAATCCCGCTCCAGTCGCGGTATCCCAGCCCCAACATCCTGTCTGCAATCATATTTCTAATGATGCCCGGGACCGCCGATCCATTCTGATTCACCAGCACCACAATCCCGATGCTGTCTGACGGAAAGAAACTTGTGCTGGCAGAAAACCCATCAATATTACCCCCATGTTCCACCCGATAATGTCCGCGATAAGAAGCGAGAAACCATCCCATCCCGTAATTGGAGAAAAAGACATCGCTGATCTCTTTGGATGGCAGGGCGCCACTGATCACCATCTGCGAACTAATAGCCTGTCCATAGTATGCGGCAGGGATCACATCCTGTGCGTTATACTTGCCGCCATTGATCCATGTTTGCACCCATCGGGCCATATCTTTTGCATTCGAGTTGATAGAACCCGCCGGACCCATCGCATCGATGTTCATGTAATCAATTTTTTTGATCAAGGAGTCTTTCTCCACTTTGTATCCCAACGAACTATTGCTGCCATTGCTCAATGCCGTAATAGTAGGTGATGAATAACTCATGCCCAACGGCGTGAAGATTTTTTGTTGCAATAATTTTTCCCAGGATAATCCGGTGAGTTGCTCCGCCAGATATCCTTGCGCAAGGAACATGAAATTATTGTACTGCCATTTTTCACGAAGCGTAGCGGAGGGTTGGAAGTAGCGTATACGATGGACAAGACTATCGCGGGAAACGGAAGAGCCGTACCACGACATATCATGCCGCGGCAAACCCGTACGGTGGCTCATCATGTCTCTTGTGGTCACCTGGTTGGTGAGGCCGTCGTTGTAAAAACGTAATCCCGGAATATATTGATTGACGGGTTTATCAAGATCCAGTTTGCCTTCATTCACCAGCATGCCGAGCAGTGTGGATGTAAAGGCTTTGGTACAGGACCCAATGGCAAAAAGGGTTTCATCTGTAACCGGTAATTTTTTTTCAAGGTCGCGGTAGCCATACCCCTTTGCCAACAACACTTTGTTCTTTTCAACGATGGCCACTGAAACACCAACGGCCTTCCATTCTTTCAATACACGATTGATGAAGGTATCCAGCCCGGCAAGTCTTTTGTCCTGCGCCTGCACTTCCAGTGCAAAAATCAACAAGAATACTGAGACGATATATTTCATTTGTTTTCGGTTATTCTTCCATGTAAGGTAAGACCCAATCGGAGAAAAACGAAAAGCCTCTTGCACCCACCACAATGTCTTCTACTTTACCCTTCACCACGAGGATGGAAACAGGCCTGCTGTTGATACTTTCCAGCAGGGCATTGGACGATGTGAAGCTTCCGGTGGTGAAGCGGAACGGATGGGTGGAGAGGAATTTGTTGATGATGTCCTGGGACTCATCAGAGATGGCCAGCACCCTTAGCTTCTCCGGATATTTCTGTTGCAGTTCATCAAGCTCGGGCATCTCTGCCCGGCAAGGCGGGCACCAGGTGGCCCAGATATTCAGGATCACGATCTTGTCTGCATACTGTTGCAGGGATTCATCCGTGTTGGTGCTGAGATTCCTGAATTGAAAAGCGGGCAGGGGTTTGCTTTTGTATTGCATCACTGCATCCATTGGCGCCGCATAATTTTTCTGCAGGATAAAAAGGAGGAAGATGCCTGCTGCCAGCGAAAAAAAATCACTGCCCAAACTGCCCCATTCTTTTTTATTTTTTGGGACGATGTATCTCCGTTTGATCATCGGCCTGATCATCGTGAACAACGTATACGTAATCAACGCATACGCTCCCAACCTTATCCAGAATAATAGTGTACTCGTCATCTGTATTTCATTACCGCATTACCGCACTACCGCACTGCCAAATTAGCCAAGTGCTTGCTCTAAGTCCGCCAGTATGTCTTCCACATTCTCCATGCCTACGCTGAACCGGATCAGTCCGTCTGTGATGCCGTATTTGATGCGGTCTTCGGGCTTTACACCATAGTGCGTCATAGAAGCGGGATGGCAAAGCAGACTATCGCAAGTGCCCAATGAAACCGTGCGGGTACAGAACTGTAGTTTATTCATAAAACGTATTCCACCCTGCAGTCCATCTTTATGTTCAAAGCTGAGCATAGCGCCAGGCATGCGCATCTGTTTTTGTGCGATGGTATAATCAGGATGTGAGGGCAGGCCGTTGTAGTTGACTTTTGCAACGGCAGGATGTGCGGATAAATATTCTGCCACTTGTTGTGCATTGCTGCAATGCCTGTCCATCCTGAGTTCCAGGGTCTTCATGCCATTCACCAACAGGAAAGCATCAAAGGGATTAGCATTGCCACCCAACATACGATGTATCTTGGTTACGGAGGTATTCATTTTGTCAAGATCTCTTCCCACCAATACGCCACCAATAGCCGTACCATGGCCATTCAAGAATTTAGTAGTGCTGTGCATTACAAAGTCTACATCGTATTTAAACGGTTGTTGCAGGTACGGAGTAGCGAAGGTATTGTCGCAGGCCACCAGCTTGCCATGTTGTTTAGCGATGGCCGACAGTACCGCCAAATCCACACATTGTATGGTTGGGTTGGCTGGTGTTTCCAGGTAGAGCATTTTGATGGCAAGGTCATTCTTCAGGTGCATCTCCGCTTTGTTGATGTCTCTGAGATCATCGATTACCACGGTGATTCCAAACGTCGGGAGTAGCTTTTGCATGATCTCCTCTGTTCCACCATAGAGTGAGTAGTGGGACAGGATCTTATCTCCCTGCTTCAGGTTGGCCAGCAGCAGTGTTGAGATCGCTGCCATACCTGACGAGTGTAAGATGGCTTTTAGTTCCAAAGGCTTGCCGTCTTCATCAATGCCAAAGGCTTCCATGGCTGCTATTTTTGCTTCGGCTTCTGCGAAACTAGGGTTCCCCCAACGGGAATAAATGAATCCCTTTTCCTGTCCACTGAACCTGCGCATACCTTGTTCTGCTTCGTCAAACACAAAGGTTGAAGACGCATAGATAGGGGTAAGGTGGGCGTAGTTAGGGTCCTGGGTGTGACCGCCGTGTATGGCGAGTGAACTGAAACCGGAGATATTAAATTCTTTATTTGCCATATGTTGATAATGTGATAATGCGGTAGTGCGGCAATGCGGTAATTTTGGAAGCACGGCCGTGCGTTGCCGGCCTGTTCATTACCGTCTTGCCAAATTTAGACAATTATGATGACTGAACTTCTCACGAAATACGCCGACTTCAATCTCTGGGCCAATCAACGGATCACAGATGCTGTTTTGTCACTTGACGAGCACCAGCAACAGCAGGTGTTGAAAAGCAGCTTCCCCAATATTTACGCTACTGTGCTTCACCTTTGGGATGTTGAGAGTGGTTGGTTTCAGCGGGTACATCAACACACCAATGTGCTATTCCCCAGTAGAACCTTTAACCCTAACATGAAAGAAGTGGTGAATGGTTTGCTCGGCCAGTCGGAGCAATGGGTGCAGTATGTAAAAGGCTTGTCGGAGACCGACCTTCATCAGCCTATCGCTTATAAAAACATGGCCGGAGAGCCCTTCAACCAGGAATTGTATTTACTGATTCATCATTTGTTCAATCACCAGACCTATCACCGCGGGCAATTGGTAACGATGATGCGTGAACTAGGTGCAGAGCAGTTGCCTGGCACGGATTTCATAACGTGGACAAGACAGTGAACAATTTGGCAATGCGGTAATGTGACAATGCCTAATGCCCAATGACCTATGCCTCGCGAAGCGTCTGCCGAATTGCCATATTTCTAATACGCCCATTTCACTAGCGTCGCTCCCCAGGTAAAACCGCCTCCAAATGCTGCGAGCACGAGGTTGTCTCCTTTGTCAATTTGCTTACGGTAATCAAACAAACAAAGCGGAATAGTAGCCGCCGTTGTATTGCCATACTTAGAAATATTCATCATCACTTTTTCTTCGGGCAGGCCCATCCGGCTGGCCGTAGCATCAATGATGCGCTTATTCGCCTGGTGCGGCACCAGCCAGGCAATGTCATCGGCCCCTAAATTATTTCGTTCCATCAATTCATAAGACACATCGGCCATACCCACTACGGCAAACTTAAACACGGACTGTCCCTCCTGGTAAGCATAGTGTTCCTTATTGGCCACGGTTTCTGCAGTGGCGGGGCGGAGAGAGCCACCGGCTTTCATGTTCAGGAATTTGCCACCGGCGCCGTCGCTCTTCAGAATGCTGTCCAGCACACCATATCCTTCGATATTAGGCTCAAGCAACACGGCTCCGGCACCATCGCCAAACAAGATGCAAGTGGTGCGGTCTGTATAGTCGATAATAGAGCTCATTTTATCGGCCCCCACCACAACAACCCTGCGGTAACGGCCACTTTCAATCAGGGAAGCACCGGTAGTGAGCGCATAGAGAAACCCCGAACAGGCCGCAAGGATATCAAATCCCCAGGCATTCTTTGCGCCGAGTTTATGACAAGCCACGTTAGCCGTTGATGGGAACATCATATCGGGCGTTACGGTAGCCACAATGAGGCAATCGATGTCTTCCGCAGAGATCCCTCTTTTTTCCAGCACCATCTTCACCGCTGGCACCACCATGTCTGAAGTGGCCAGACCTTCGCCTTTCAGGATCCTGCGCTCTTCAATACCGGTGCGGCTCCTGATCCATTCGTCGTTGGTATCAACCAGTTTTTCAAGGTCGGCGTTGGTCAGTTTATCGGGCGGTAGATAGGCGCCTACGGCGGTAATGGCTGCGGTGATCTTTGTTCTCATGCATTGAATTTAACGGTAGCAAAACTAATATTTTTATAATTGATCGCTGTTTCGGCATGTGGAGCGGCAATTTTCATTTTCTGGCCGTACTTTTGCGTCCATGATCGCCTACCTGAAGGGAATCTTCGCCTACAAATCGCCTGCCATGGTCTATGTTGACGTACAGGGCGTGGGTTATGAAGTGAATATTTCCCTTCACACGTATGGAAAAATCAACAGCCTGGAAAAGGGAACCCTTTACACGCATCTCCAGATCAAGGAAGACGGACATACCCTTTACGGCTTTTTTGATCAGGACGAGAAATCGATGTTTGTAAAATTGATCTCCATCAGTGGGGTGGGTGCAGCAACGGCCAGAATGATGTTGTCTTCCATGAAGCCGGAGGAGATCCAGCAGGCTATTCTGGTGGGTAATACGAAGCAGCTGGAAGGGATCAAGGGCATCGGTAAAAAAACGGCCGAAAGAATTGTTTTGGAGTTGAAGGATAAACTGGGTAAGTTGGATAGCCAAAACGTTAATTCAGGCCTCATATACAATACTTTAGAGCAGGATGCGTTAAATGCCTTACAAGCCCTGGGCATACCAAAACCTGCTGCTGAAGGAGCCATTAAAAAAGCGCTAAGCGGCAATAGCAATTATAATCTTGAACAACTGATCAAAAAAGCCTTACAGTCTATTTGAGTCAACTCTACGCTACCAACAAAAAGGACATTGCCGACAAGGTCAGTATTTTTGTTTCTTACTTGTTTTGTTTTCTTCACTGTTTGCGCAGGCAGCCTCTCCGTGCATGCCCAGCAACCTAGTGATAGCAGCAAACGTGTGCCCGACAGCACGGGTAAGGGACTGATCAACCCGGCAGATACGGCAGTGACGGGTAACGATTCGCTAAGGTTCCCCATCCAGGACCGCAGGGGAGATAAATACACCTACTCCAACAGAAATCCATTCAACCTCAAGGATCCATCCAATATCCGAGATTCCGTAGTGTACGATCCGGGAACCAAGATGTACTACATCTACGAGAAGATCGGCAACAAATACTATCGCAAACCCACGGCGTTGACCTTTGAGGAATATGCGCGGATCCGCAACAGACAAATGGAGGCGGATTATTTCCGGGACCGGGCCAATACCATCAGCTTGCTCAACCAGCATTCCCAAAAGCCCAAGCTGGAGATGCACGATGGTCTTTTTAACCGTCTCTTCGGAAAAGGCAAAGTTGACATCAGGCCGCAGGGGGAAGTGAACCTCCGCGCAGGTTACCAGGGCCAGAACATCAAGAACCCAACCCTTCCGGAGAGGGCAAGGAAAAATGGTGGATTTGATTTCGACATGAATGCCAACCTGAACGTGGTGGGAAATATCGGCGACAAGCTCAAGATGCCGATCAGCTACAACACGCAGAGTACTTTTGACTTTGAGAACCAGCTGAAACTCGATTATACCGGTAGCCAGGATGAGATCTTTAAGAAGATCGAGATTGGTAACACTTCTTTTGCTACCAAGGGGACTTTGATCCCAGGTGCGCAGCAGCTTTTTGGTATCAAAACGCAGATGCAGTTTGGCAAGCTTTGGGTAACGGGCATCTTCGCGAGCCAGCGTTCCCAACGGCAATCCATCAATGTACAAGGCGGCAACAACACGCAGCAGTTCAACATCAAGGCCGATGCCTATGAAGAGAACAGGCACTTCCTGATGGCCCAGTATTTCCGGGAGAACTATAATAAGGCGATGGCCAATGCGCCGTTCATTAATTCACAGATCCAGATCATGCGTTTGGAAGTGTGGGTGACCAACAGAACCGGAACCACAAAAGATACCCGGGATGTGGTGGGACTGATGGACCTCGGTGAGGTGAATCCTTATCAGCAACCTCCGATCATCAATTCACAGGGCGGGCAGTATCCCACCAACAATTCAAACGACCTGTATAGCAAAATCGTTTCTGATCCCAATAGCAGGAACCCGGCGCTCATCGTCAATAAACTCAATGGCCTCGGACTCTTGCCGGTGCAGGATTTTGAAAAAACATTTGCACGCAAACTGGATAGCACGCAGTATAGCTTCAACCGTCAGCTTGGCTATCTAAGTTTGAACGTGACGCTTCAGCCTGATGAAGTATTGGGTATAGCGTTTCAATACACGGTGAACGGTAAAGTGTACCAGGTGGGTGAGTTTTCGCAGGATGTGCCGGTGGATTCATTATCGGGCGTACAAAAAATTCTCTTCCTGAAATTGTTGAAAGCAACATCACCACGGACCCGTTTGCCGATCTGGGACCTGATGATGAAAAACATTTACACTGTAGGATATGGAAGCCTGGAACGCCAGGATTTCCAGTTTAATATATTATATGAGGAACCAAGTGCCGGTGAGAAAAGATATCTCCCGGAAGGTGACCAGGCCGGTGTGCCCCTGTTGACACTGGTTAACCTGGACCGATTGAACAACCAGAATGATCCACAGCCGGATGGTGTGTTCGATTACATTGAAGGATACACGGTAGTGTCTCCGCAAAGCAGGATCGTGTTCCCCGTGCTGGAACCGTTTGGACGTGATCTGGAGTTTGCATTCACTTCCAACCCGGCATTGAGGGAAAAGTATCTCTTCTATCCTTTGTATGACACCATCAAGGCCATCGCACAAACCTATGCCAACCTGAACCGGTTCATCTTCAAGGGATCGGCGCGTACCAGTGGATCCGCCAGCGGCGAGATTCCATTGAATGCGTACAATGTTCCGCAGGGATCGGTTCAGGTAACGGCAGGAGGACAAGTGCTGAAAGAGAATGTGGACTACACCATTGATTATGTTTCCGGAAGCATCCGTATCATCAATGAAGCCATTAAGCGCGCCAACCTGCCCATTCAGGTGAACTATGAAAACAACGCCACCTTCGGTGTGCAGCAGCGAACCTATTTGGGATTGCGATGGGATTATCTCGTGAACAGAAAACTATCTGTGGGAGGTACCATGGTGCGATTGAGTGAACGGCCCTTCTTTACAAAGATGGAGTACGGTATGGATCCGATCCGCAATACCATGCTGGGAATTGATCTAAGCTACCAGGATGAATTACCGAGGCTTACCAAATGGCTGGGCAAACTGCCGTTTTATAAACCAACAGGGGTGTCCACCATCAATGCATTTGCAGAGGCCGCACAATTGAAACCCGGCCATGCACCGCAAATTGGTAAAGGCGCAGAAGGCCTGGTATATGTGGATGATTTCGAGGGCACCAAGGCCAGTATCGATCTTCGTTTTCCATTGATCAGTTGGGCACTGGCCTCTACACCGAAAGGAGCTACAGATCTCTCAGGAAATGTTTTGTTTCCCGAAGCCAATCTGTTTGACGACATCAACTACGGCAGAAACAGGGCGAAACTATCCTGGTATAATATTGAACCGCAGTTGCAGGAAAGGAGAAATCCCAATAACCCGATCAAGGATTTGGATGAGCTCTCTGACCCGCGCGTGCGTGCGGTTTCGCAACAAGAGATCTTTCCACAACGGACGCCTGATTTCGGACAGAACCAGTTGGTCACTTTTGACCTTGCCTACTATCCAAAAGACAAAGGCCCATATAACTATGATGCGCTGAACCTGAATTCAAACGGGCAATTGCTGAATCCTAGGAACCGATGGGGTGGGATCATGCGGGCCATCGACCAAACTGATTTCGAAACAGCGAATATTGAGTTCCTCGATTTCTGGGTATTGGATCCGTTCATTAAGGGTACCAATCCGCAGGGAGGTAGTATGTATATCAACCTGGGTAATGTGTCTGAAGATGTGTTGAAAGACTCGCGGCGTTTTTATGAGAATGGATTGCCTACGCCAACCATTCCTGCGTCAACAACTACGTCTAACTGGGGACGGATGCCTTTGAATCCGATCCAGGTCACCACGGGTTTCAGCAATGAACCTGCGGACAGGCCATTCCAGGATGTTGGTTTTGATGGCTTGGAAGACTCAGCCGAAATTCGTTTCAGGGCACAGTACCTGCAGGACCTGGCCACTAGGTTTGGCACAGGATCATTGGTTTACCAGAAAGCGAGTGTGGATCCTTCAACAGATAACTTCCGTTACTATCGTGATCCATTATATGATCAGCAAACTACAGGTATCCTTGGCCGTTATAAAGAGTTTACCAATCCGCAGGGCAACTCGCCAGTGGCAGACAATAATTCACAGTTTGCTTCTGCGTTCACATTATATCCAGACAACGAAGACTTGAACCGAGACAATACCCTGAACGAGTCAGAAGAATATTTCCAGTATAAAGTTGATTTCAAGCCCGCCAACCATCCTTCCATGCAAGTGGGTCAGAATTTTATTATCGATAAAAAACTGGTATCGGTTGATCTCGCGAATGGTAACAAAGAGACGCAGACCTGGTATCAATTCAGGGTACCGATTTCCCAGTATTATCGCAGAGTAGGGGAGATTCCTGATTTTAAGTCGATCCGTTTCATGCGGATGTTCCTGACTGATTTTGAAGATTCCACCGTGATGCGTTTCGCCAAATTGGAATTGGTGCGCAACAACTGGCGCAGGTTCACTTTTGAATTGGATACTGCGGGCCAGTATATTCCGGTTGACCTGAACGGCTCAACAACATTCAATGTGTCTGCAGTGAACATTGAAGAGAATGATAAGAAAGAGCCGGTGCCATATCGCACGCCACCCGGTATTGAAAGGGTACAGGCATTGAGCAACGGCGGCATCAACATCTTGCAAAATGAGGTTGCCCTTAGTATGGTAGTGGGCAATTTGCAGGAAGGCGAATCTAGAGGTGTGTTCAAAAACCTCGTTCTTGATCTTCGGCAGTATAAGAAACTATCCATGTTTGTGCATGCGGAGAGTGTGCCAGGGCAAGCGCCAGTGCGTGACGGAGACCTGAACGCGGTAGTACGGATGGGTAATGATTTCATCAACAACTTCTATGAGATCAAATATCCACTTACCGTCACGCCTGCAGGAACAACTGATCCTGCAGTGATCTGGCCTGAAGTGAATTCACTGGATTTTGATATGGATGTATTGGTGCAGATGAAGGCAGAGCGCAACCAGGCTGGTGCCAATCCGAACCTTATCTATAGAAAAGTAGTGAATGGAAAAATATATGCTATTGTGGGTAATCCCAACCTCGGCGAGATCCGCGGTGTATTGGCAGGCGTAGAAAATGCTAAGGTGGGTACAACGGGTGCGCCTGTGTATACGGAAGTGTGGATCAATGAACTTCGATTGTCTGGTATCAATGAAGACAATGCCTGGGCAGCCGTTGGTCAGGTAAATATGCAACTTGCAGATTTAGGTACAGTGTCTGTGTCCGCAAATATTCATACCCAGGGATTTGGCAACCTCGAGCAACGCGTGAACGACAGATACCGGGATGATTTCCGACAGATCGATTTCGCGACGAACCTGCAACTGGGTAAACTTCTTCCAAGGGATTGGGGTATCGAAATTCCATTCTTTGCAAGCTATTCACAGATTGTCAGTGCGCCGCAATACGATCCTTATGATAAGGACATTTTGTTGAAGGATAAGCTTAGGGTGTTTGCCAATCAGAAAGACTCCATACGTAATGATGCCATTGATTACACTAGCATCAGCACCATCAACTTCACCAATATGCGCCTTACACCGAGAGGTAGGCAGCGCTTGTGGAGTCCTTCAAATTTTGATTTCAGCTATAGTTACTCCAGAACTTTAAAACATAACCCGCTCATTGAAAGTAATGACGTGAAGCGTTACCAGGGTGGCATCGGATATAACTATGCCGGACAACCGAAATATTTTGAACCATTCAAGAAGGGATTAAAATCAAAGTCGCGTTACCTCGACTGGATCAGGAGTTTCAACATCAACTATAATCCAAACCTTTTGGGTGTGCGGTATGATGCAAGAAGGCAGTTTGGTGCGATCAGGCCGCGTAATGTAGGCGGCGGTAACTATAAGATTCCCGAGACCTACGATAAATATTTTGTAATCGATCGCATTTACAACATGCGCTGGGATCTCACCCGGTCATTCAATATTGATTTCAAAGCAGTTAATAATTCAAGGGTGGATGAGCCCTTTGGAAGGATCGATACCAAGCCGGAGAAAGACAGTGTGCGGAAAAACTTCCTGAAGGGCGGGCGGAACACTTTATACAACCAGACCGCAGACTTTACGTACAATCTCCCAACTAATTTATTACCGTTCCTGGACTGGGTGACGGCAAACCTAACTTACCGCACAACCTATGGCTGGATCGGCGCATCAAGGCTTGCTGTTAGTCTGGGTAATTCAATTCAGAATTCTCATGCAAAAGGTGCAACGC
>JBASZQ010000031.1:0-45187 GCA_049661025.1 Chitinophagaceae bacterium
GGCGTATTCCTGAGTGAGAAAAAAACAGAATTTCCATGTGGGAAACACCAGGGAATTGTAAAATTCACTGGCTAACTTCGATGATCGTTCGCCTCGACCAATAAACAAGTTTCTTATCGAGGCGAACGATCATCGAAGGTAGCCGTAACACCTTTGCTATTCCCTGGTTTTTCCCGCATGCAATATTTTTCTCGCGAAGGAATCGACTGAACATGGGCTGCGAGCGACGCCCAACAGGCCTGCGGCAACAGCAATTGTCGGCAACACTTAAATGTACGCAGTTGCACATGGATTTGCAAGGGAGAAAATGATAAATCTGATAAAATGATTGCGGAAAGGGGCTATAGATGATGGCGGTATAATTGCGGAAAGGACATGTAAATGCAAGAAGTTGCGGATAGTGGGTTGAGGGAGTGGCAATAGCGTGAATTGAGTTTACGCATGAAGGATTGACGGGAAATAGGGTGCACCGCACTACTGGTGTACTGACATTTGTGGTGTCAAGTCAATAGTAGTGCGGCGGACCTTATTTGCTATTGTTTTGATTGAACACATTTACCAGAGCTGTTGAAGCCGCACGGATCCCAAACGGTATCGCGTTGGTATCCACCACATAATCTCCGTTGTGCGCACTAAAGGGTACTTGCTTGCCCTCCTTGATAGCGGCGGCAAATGTTGCAGGATTGGCGGTGCCCACATTGAGGTAGCAGTAGTTCTTTATCGGGTTGTGCACCACCAGGTGATGGAAGTCTTCGGAGCCCATGACTGCGCCAAATTTGTCTTCACCCAGAATTTGTGCGGCGGGAATCACGGCGCTTAGTCCGCTGACCACCCAGCGGGTAAGGGTATCGCTGTTTACAAGTGGGTACGACCATCCCTTTTTTACCATCGTGGGCATCATACTGTCTGGGAGGTTGTATGCATGTGCGATGCCTTCGTTGATGCGCTGGATGCCATCGATCATCAGCTTTCGGTCTTTCTCATCAAACCAACGCAGGTTGATTTTTACAAGCGCACTGGAGGGGATCACGTTATTATCGCTACCGGCCTGGATGGAACCCACCGTGAGCACGGCGGCTTTTTGGGGATCGATGGCCCTGCTTACAATGACCTGGTACTGCATCACGGCTGCTGCGGCCATCACCACAGGATCCTTTGTCACTTGCGGCGCGGAACCATGACCGCCGATGCCTTTGAAATAAACATCGATCTGATCTGTCCCGGCCATACGCACGCCTTTGCCGGCAACCACCACACCAATGGGTATGGGCGCAGTATGCATGCCGAAAAGATAATCGGGCTGCGGCACGCCATGTGTGGTATACATGCCGTCATTCACCATCGCCTCTGCTCCGAGGATGGGTTCTTCCGCCGGCTGCGCCACCATGATCAGCGTGCCGGACCATTTGTTTTTCAACTGTGACATCACACTGGCTACGCCCATCAGCCAGGTAGTGTGGGCATCGTGCCCGCAGGCATGCATCACGGGTGTCTGTGTGCCGTCTGCACGTTGTACGATCTTCTTACTCGCGTAGGGTAAGCCTGTGGTCTCCTGCACCGCATTGCAATCCATGTCTGCCCGGTACATAACCATCGGGCCCCTGCCGTTGTGAAGGATCCCAACAACGCCGGTCTTACCAATGCCTTCTTTCACATCAAACCCGAGTGATTTCAAATGTGCAGCAACAATACTCGCAGTGCGCGTTTCCATGAAACCCAGCTCAGGATTGGTATGCAGATCCTTGAACACATCGATCATCTTCAATGAATCTTTGGCAACAATGGCCTCTATCTCTGTAAGGGGTAATACCGATGTTTTTTTTGGCACTGCCTTCTTTTGTGCCATGGCATGCATGAACAGGAAGCAAAAGATCGGGAGCAATAGAGACTTGTACATGATGATGATATTACTTGATCGTATTTTTTATCACCTCTCCATTCTTGATAATGAGCAAAAAATTCTTTTCAGGATTTGCCACCAGGCTGATGTTTGCAAGCGGGTCGCCATCCACAAGGATCAGATCGGCATAAGCCCCTTCTTCAATCACGCCAAGCTTTTTAGGGTATGGGTTACGCGGTCCGCACATTTCCAGCAGACTTGCATTTCCGGAGGTGGCCATCTTCAGCACTTCAAAAGGGGTGTACCATTTGACGAGTTTGGCTAATTGCGCGCCCTGTCTTTTGGCGAGCTTGGGATCAAACAGTACATCGGTTCCAAAGGCCGTCTTGATATTGTATTTTTTGGCGAGCTTGTATGCATTGTCTGTCCCGTTCACCATTTCCAAATACTTTCTTCTGCTGTCTGAGCCTTCGGGGAATGGTACTGCATCTTCATCATCCATAAATGGTTGGAGACTCCACCAGATGCCTTTCTCTGCCATGAGTTTTGCGGTTGCCTCATCCAGCAGATGACCATGGTCAATACATTTCACACCCGCTTTGATGGCGGATTGAACTGCTGTTGGTGTATATGCATGAACAGTGACGTAGGTATTCCAACCCGCTGCAGCGCGGACGGCAGCGTTGATCTCTTCTTCCGTGTACTGCGCCACATCCAAAGGATCGTATGCTGATGATACACCACCGCCGGCCATGATCTTGATCTGCGTGGCACCCTGACGCAACTGCTCACGGGTACGTATGAGCACCTGTTCCACGCCATCGGCCACAATGGTTTGGCCACTTCTTTCGATGTAACTCAATGGCTGCGCATTGTCTTTAGGCACATCGGTTAGCGCACCAAAATCGCCATGACCACTGGTCTGCGAAATGGTGGCGCCACTGGGGAAGATGCGTGGACCTTTTACGATGCCTTCATCAATGGCTCTTTTTAAGTTGAAAGATGCACCACCAAGGTCCCGTACCGTAGTGAAGCCGCGCAGCAACTGTGCCTCTGCGGCTTTCGCGGCTACCAGGTTCACATAACCTACATCGCTGGACAGTCCCACCGCCATCGGTATAGATTCAAACATGGTGTGCACATGCGCATCAATGAGTCCGGGCATCAAAAACTTTCCCTGGCCGTCAATGATGGTTACCATCGCGCTTTTGTTAGTAGGGATGGGCGTGGCAGAGATCTTTGTGATCACATTATCCGTGATCAACACATGACCGTTCACCGTTTTGTTATCCTTGCCGTTGAAGATCTTTACGTTGGTGAGGAGTATTGTCTTTTGCGCAAAAGCGGAGACAGACAATAGCATCAACAAGATCTGCAGTATGTATTTCATAGATCGATCATTTGGCTTCGTAAACGGTTTTGCCTTCCTTGATGGTAGCCACAACTTTAAGTGAGCTGAGGTCCATCGGCGCTATCTTGATCGGGTTTTTATCGAGGATCACAAAATCTGCCAGCTTACCTGCTTTCAAGGTTCCTTTTTGATTTTCTTCAAATGCCTGATAGGCGGCCCATGCGGTGATACTTTTTAATGCAATGTATACCGGCACCCGCTGATCAGGGCCGATGACCTCACCGCTCCGGCTCACCCGGTTGACGGTAGCGCTCAACACGCGGAAGGCATCCGGGAAGGCCACAGGAGCATCATGATGTTCGGTGAAGATCATGCCGCGTTTGAGGGCAGACACGGCCGGAGAGATGCGGTAGGCCCTTTCTTTGCCGATGGTTTCGCTCACGTGCCAATCGCCCCAGTAAAAAGTGTGCATCGCAAAAAAGGAGGGAATGATACCCAACGCTTTCATGGAATCCAGCTGGTCTTCGCGCGCCATTTGGGAATGTATCATCACGCTGCGACGATCATTATTACCATATTTATTGGCTGCGAGTCGCACCGCTTTGATATACATATCACCGGAAGCATCCCCATTGCAATGCGTGATGATCTGCCAATTGTTTTTGAATGCCGCATCCACGAGGGCATTGTATGCCGATACATCCGGGATAGCGGGGTAGCCGCGATAATCTTTCTTCGCACCTGCGGGCGGTACTTTATATGGCTTGGACAGATAAGCGGTTTTTCCCTGGATGGCACCATCGGAACTTAGTTTCACACCGGCGATGCGGAAGTGATTGGTGTAGTTTGCCTGCGCCCCAACCTTTTCCATGTAGGGCAACTCCTGCTGGATATCGGGATACGCATAGATATCGATGGGCAGTTCGTTGTTTGCGGCCATCAGCTTCATGGATTCGCAGACCGCGCTGGTAGCGCGACCTTCCTGTGCGGTGGTAAAGCCATACTTGGTATAGGAGGCGATACCTGCACGGATGATATTGGCATTGCCCGTGGAGTCAATCAATCCAAATACTTTAAAGAGGGGACCGAACATCGCGGATTCTTCCAGGGTGCCTTCGGGTTTTTTGGAACCCTTGATCCTGCGGATGATGCCACCGGCGGGGTCCGGCGTGCTTTCCGTGATACCGGCAATTTCAAGGCCCTTGCTGTTGAGGCTGGCGAGGTGGCCCGACTGGTGCAGCACCATCACGGGAAGATCTTTGGAGATCTGATCCAATTCCAAAGCGGTGGGGTGGCGCTTCTCTTTCAGCTGCGCATCGTCATATCCAAAACCGATGATCCAGCCGATCTTATCGACGATCTTCTGGTTGGGCCCAATCCATTCTTTGGTGATGGCAACCAGGTCTGCGATCGATGCGCCCTTGCCATCGGGCGGGGGCAGCAGGTTGGCGGCCAGTCCCTGGATGCCGGAGGAAAAGATGTGTCCGTGGGCATCAATGAAACCGGGCAGCAGGGTTTGTCCTTTCAGGTCAACCATTTGATGCCCTTCACCGGCGGCTTTGATGGCCTCGTCTTTGGCGCCAACAAAAAGGATCTTACCATCCTTGGCTACAAGAGCTTCCGCGTAGGTGGCACTATCGCCCTCCATAGTGATGATGTCGCCGTTGTAATACATGGTGGCCGATGATTTTGCCGAAGCCTCTGGTTGTGAAGTTTCCTGGCCGGATTTATTTCCTGAGCAACCGGATAAAATTAGAAGACTGATGACCCAGATCAATGTCGTTTTTTTCATGATGTAGTATTATGGTTGTATCGATGGAGTTCAAAAAAGCAGCCACCATTATATGCTGAAATTCAAAATATGATAGTCGCCCGTCTCCGTAAATTACCTTTTTGGTGCACCAAGTTTGTACATTTAAAGCCGTGATCATGTTCAGTCTTTGTGAATGCTGAACAAGGTCAGGGGATAGGGGGCGATGATCGTTTTATGGATGCATATCTACAGTTTGAGTACTTTGTTTCTTTCCTGAGTGCCGTTGTTGCACTTGTGCTTTATTTTGCTCATCAGGAACGGCAGCTTTCTCACAGGATACTGGCTGTTTATTTTCTTTGCCTCGCGTATATGCTTTTTATGCAGGCGTTGGTGAGGTATGGCCATATCCATAAGTTCCCGCATTTGTGGAGAACCACGGTATTTGCCGGGATGCTGAACCCAGTGCTTGCATTTATTTATGTGCGGTCAGTGATTTACCAAAAACAGAAACTGGATTCCAAAGATATCTTGTTGTTGTGTTTACCTGTTGCGCTGGCCCTCAGTTTTATGCCACTTTACATCTTGCCGGCAGAAGCAAAGCAAAAGCTCATCACGGAAGCCCTGGTCAATAAGTCAATCTACTTTTCAGAAAATGAGGGCCTGCTTCCATCCGGACTGGCACTAACGATCCGCATCCTTCTGGCAATAGCTTTAGCAGTATGGCAATGCGTTTTGTTGTTCAGGTGGCATCAGAAAGCGAAATCGGGGTTGCTCACCCATCCACAAAACCAGGCCATCCTGCGCTGGTTGTCCTTTTTTACTTCGCTTATTATGATCGTCTTTCCCATCATGGCGCTGCAATATTTTTTCCAGATGTTTCAGGAGGAAGATTTCTATTGGGTCATTTCATCTACCGCTATGCTTGCCCTGTCTGCTGCGCTCTGGTATGTTTTGCTCAGGCCGAATGTTCTCTACGGCCTGCATGGATGGGTGCCTGATCAGGTTGCAGAACCGGTCATTCCTGAAGTGCAGAAAGAATACATCATCAAACGCGAATCATTACTGCTTGAACATGGGGAAGAATACAGGGAGCGGATTGAGCAGTATCTTGATCAGCATAAACCTTTCCTGCGACACAGCTACCGGATTGCTAATCTTGCCGCCGATACACATATTCCGCTCTACCAGCTCTCTGCATTCATCAATCAACAATATGGACAGTCGTTTACAGAATGGATCAATGGCCACAGGATCAGGTATATCCGTGATGAATTGGTAAATGAATCCAACATTGAAGCATATACACTGGAGGCCCTGGCCAAAAGAGCCGGGTTCAATTCACGCAGCACTTTTATTGCGGCGGTAAAAAAACAAACCGGCCAAACACCCTCCCTGTTTTTTCAACATGCTGGGATCAAAGAAGATTAAATTGTATTAGCGTAAGATAAACTTGACGGAAACTTCGGCACTGACTTTTATTTTATCAAACTCAATAGCGGGAAGTTCTTTGAATTTATCCTCCTGAAGCGTTGCCGCACCCCTTATTCGTATGACTGCAGCTTGTCCTGGCATGCCTGCCGTGTTGTTCTCACTGTCAGTGATATATATTGCCGAACCAACCTGCTGCCCAAGCGGCTGAACCATTGCGATGGCATTGTCTTTTGCATCCAGCACTGCTTTGGTGCGCATGGTATTCCTGAGCATTTTCATGGAAGAATGGGCCACGCGCTCAATAGTGACATTGGAGATGCCTATTTGTTCTAAAGCGATGAATACCTTGCTTGCCATAACGGCGGTGCCCACTTTAAGGGTGTAGATCTTGGTCTTCAAGATGGCTTTGTCTTTAAGTAGGTAGAAGCGGAAATTGCTGCTTAGGTCTGAAAGACTTAGATTTTTTTCAGTGTCAATACCGATGGTTTTCAGACTGGCTATCATTTTTTGTTCCAGCTCTTCAAGGGAAATTCTGTCCTTCACATCTTTCTCAGATAGTATCAGGTTGATAAAGATCTCATCAGGGACAACCAGTGTATCTGCTTTGCCGGTTACCTCAATGTACGGTTGATCTATAAAGTTCTTGGTTTGTGCGGATAGTATTCCGGCCATAATACATCCGATCATCAGTAATGTGCATCTTTTCATCTTTTTTTGATTAGGATGCAGATGCTCTAAAAAATACATAAATAAAAAAAGCCGGGTTTCCCCGGCTCTTGTATCATCAACACATCCGCTTATCTTAGTTTTTTCTATCCCTGCGATCTTCCCTTCTGTCATGCTTATTTTCTTTCCTATCACGCACATCTTCCCTGCGGTCACGCTTGTCTTCTTTCCTGTCCCGCACGTCTTCCCTGCGATCATAACGGTCTTCGATCTTATCCCTGCGACCACCATCATGCATGGCATCTCTTTTGTCTTCGCGGCGATCCCGCACGTCTTCCCTGCGATCATGCTTGTCTTCTTTCCTGTCCCTTACATCTTCGCGCCTGTCGCGGTGATCTTCACGGCGGTCGCGCACATTTTCACGCTTATCATGGTATTCTCTTTTTACGGCATTCTTGTAACCAGTTTTCTGCGCATGCGCAACAGAGATCATCAGTACAAGGGCGAGGGTCATCAGGGTGGTCAATGTTTTCGTTTTCATAAAAGGTTTCATTTTTAGTGTTTCAGTGTCTTGCTGTATACTGTAATAGACCTGTAATGAAACCCTGGGTTTAATGCAGGGGCAAAAAAAATGAGCGTGTTAACATAACACGCTCATTTTCAGGGTTGAAATATTTTTTAATTTCTTGTTTCTGTCGGTAGCGGCAGGTCACGCTTCATCATCGCGTCCCTGTTGGCCATTTCCCAGGCCGTATAGAACACGAGTTTAGTGCGATTCATGTGCAGCTTGTAGTTGATCTTGTCTGGCGTGTCTGTAGGCTTATGATAATCAGCCTTTAACATACCATCGTAGTAAAAAATAACCGGAACACCCTTGCGTGCGAAGTTGTAATGGTCGCTACGGAAATAAATCTGGTTGGGATCCTTGGGATCGTTGAACATATAATCCAGACTCATCTTCACGTACTTCTTGTTCACGCCTTCGCTCAAAGGTTTCAATTCTGTAGAGAGTTTATCATCCCCAACTACATAGATATAATTAAGGGTGTCTGGCTTGGTACGTTCTGTATCAATCCTTCCGATCATATCGATGTTCAGGTCCGCCGTTACTTTATCCATAGGAACGGTAGGATGCTCGGAATAATATTCAGAACCCCAGAGGCCTTTCTCTTCACCGCTTACGGCCATGATGAGCACATTCCTACGCGGACCATTACCGGCTGCTTTTGCTTTGGCAAATGCCTCTGCAATTTCCATGATGCCTACGGTGCCGGAACCATCATCATCAGCACCATAATAAATTACATTGCCGCGCTTGCCGAGGTGATCATAGTGTGCTGTGATGATCAGCCATTCGTCTTTTTTATCAGTTCCTTCAATGTATCCCAACACATTGGTGCTCTCGAGGAAGCTTACTTTCTTTACGGTCTCATGGTAGACATTGGCATTGAAAGTTTGTGAAGCAACCTTATCGCTTTTTCCTTTGCTCACCATATCGTTCCATTTGCCACCGGTGATGGCATCGGCAACCTTACCAGAGATGGAATAGAGTGCAGGTCCTTGTTGGTTGCTAAATAGGGTTGTGTACATATTGCCTTGTGCGGGCATGGGCTGGCGGGGAAAACCTTGTGCCACCATGAACACAACAGCTGCACCTTTTTTGGCAGCAGTATTCATCTTACCAAAAGCACCGGCTGGCGCCATGAAGCCGCGGGCGTTGGATTTGTAGTTCGATGGGGTTCCGTCAAGCATGATCACTGCTTTACCTGTCACATCTATGCCGGCATAATCATCCCAGTTTTCATCTTTGATGCCGTGGCCCACAAACACCACTTCGGAAAAATATCCGGCGTCAGTATGTGTCTGGCGGAGATTGGGCTGGAAATCGGTATTCAACGCAAAGTTGGTTCCGTTCACCTGGAGGCTGGTGCCTGCCAGTGAATCACGATACACCGGAAAGGCTTGTTGATAGCTTCCGTTGTTGCCGGGGATAAGGCCCAATTGCTTAAAATGATTTTCGATGTACGTGGCCGCTTTGCGCTGGCCTTCTGTAGCGGTTTCGCGGCCTTCGTAGTCTGCACCAGCGATGGTGTAGAGATGGGCCTTCAGGTCCGCTTCAGTAATGGTTTCTGCAAATTTTTTGGGATCGGCTTTTTTCTGGGCAATACCTGCGGTGGATAGCAGGAGGAGAGATGCTGCGAGCAATATTCTCATGTTGAAGTTTTAGGAATGCAAGATACTATTAATGTGGCAATGCGGTAGTGCGGCTGACGCTTCACGAGGCATTCGGCATTGGGCACTGGGCATTGCCGCCTGAGCAGAACCACTCGGAGTGACTGCCGGCGCGCCGCAACGCATGGCGCGCCTTCCTACATTGCCGCATTGCCGCACTATCGCATTGCCGCACTATCGCATTGCCGCATTGGCAAATTAGCATGCAATCTTGCCTACGCGCCCCGCGTGTCTTCCGCCTTCAAATTCTGTACTCATGAACTTGGACACCATTTGCTGGGCTACTTCCAGGGACACATGGCGGGATGGGATGCAGAGTACATTGGCATTGTTGTGCTGACGGGTGACTTCGGCGATCTGGGTGCTCCAGCAGAGGCCCGCGCGGATACCTGCGTGCTTGTTGGCGGTCATCGCTACGCCATTGGCGGTACCGCAGAGCAGGATGCCGAAAGAGCATTCGCCTTTTTCCACTGCACTGGCAACGGGATGCGCGAAGTCAGGATAGTCTACAGAATCCTTGCTGTGCGCACCGAAGTCTTTCACGGTAAGCCCAAGGCCCTGTAAATATTTTTTCAGTTCTTCTTTATAGTCGAACCCCGCATGATCGCATCCAATGGCGATGGGGAGAAAGAGGTTGAACGGCGAGTGTATCATCTGTTTGGTAATTAGCAATTAATAGTTAACAATTGGAAATTGGAGTGGTTATTGGATATTGGTGGTTGGATGGTTAGTTGGCATTACTAATTGTCAATTGCTAATTGTCAATTGGCAACTAGCTCCATTCTTTCCAGGCTTTCTCCTGCTTCTTGGCAACTCTCGCAGCTATGAGGATGGAGAGTTCATACAAAAGTACGAGCGGGATCACCACGATCAACTGACTTCCCCAATCTGGAGAAGGGGTGATGATGGCGGCAATAACGAGCAAGGCAACGTATGCATATTTACGGTAGGTGCGGAGAAATTGGGGCGTTACAAGTCCCATCTTCGCGAGCACCCAGGATGCCATCGGCAATTCAAAGGCTATGCCCGCGCCGAGGGTGATGTCAATGAGACTGTCCAGGTAGTCTGAGAGTACCGGCTTGTACTGCAGCGTTCCCATCGTCCCAATATTATAATTGGCGAGAAAGTTAAAGGTGAACGGCGCCAGCAGAAAATAGCCAAAGGCTGCACCGAGGAAGAAAAAGAAGGATACCCAGAAGATCACGCCCCGGGTATGGGTGAGTTCTTCCGGTTTGAGTGCAGGTTTCACAAATCGCCAAACCTCCCAGAATATATAGGGCAGCGCCACGAGAAGGCCGCCAACAATCGCAATGGTAATGCTCGCCATGAAGGTTCCGCTCACACTGGTGATCTGGAGGTCCATCTTCATGGGCGGCATGCAAAGGGAATCGCCCATGCCAAGGGTGTGACTCAAGGAGCAAAGGGCCCGGTAAGAAATAAAATCATCATGGGTGGGGCCCATGATCACCCTGTCAAAGATCCAGTCGATATTAATGAAAAATGCAATGGCTGCCACGAGGATGGCCAGCAGACTCCTCACCACATGCCAGCGAAGAGCCTCCAGATGGTCGATGAAACTCATCTCGGCCTCTTCAGTGTCCTTCCCCCTGATCTTCTTGAAAAACGACTTCCGTTCTGAATCTACCGACAAAGTAAATTTGTTTGCGACAAATTTACGGCTTTGAGCAGAAAAAAAGGCCCACCGTTTCGGGTGGACCTTAAATAGCTATTAGCTAGTAGCTAATAGCTATTATTCAGCTTTTAGGGCTTTGTCTATCCGGAATATCAGCGCAGCCCTATGCGCGCGGGTTTCTTCATTTCCGCCTGTCGCGCGGGCCAGTTTGGCACGTACGCTCTTCAGGGTTGCCAGTGCGCCGGCTTTGGCCACATCGTCGTACCCCGGTGTTTTGGGATCCATGATATTGATGGCGCCCTTCACAAACGCGGACTGCAGGTATTGGCGGTACACGTTCACATTGCCATTCAAGTCCGCATCAAAGATGGCGGCACTTACATCGCCCATCATTTCGGCCACACTGTATTCATTGCCATACAAACGGCTGTTGCTCATCCTTTGCAGGGTCACGGGATGCAGGATATGCGCGAGCGGAGAAACCTGGAGATTGGTACTCAGACCGGTGATCTTGAAGTCTTCGGTATTACCAAAGAAACCATATCCGCGGCGCTGCGCCTGCAGGTAAGGGAACACCTGCTCATCCTGTTTGAAGGCATCGGGCGCCCACACATATTTCGCGAGGGTGGCGATGGCCTTTTTCTGCGTAGCCTTTGACACAGGTGTAAATGGTTTATTTGCGGAGTGCTGATCAGGAAAACTCCTATCGATATACACCCCACCCACATACCTGCTAACCGCGGAGATCATGCTGTTACGCTGGCCATTCAACTGGCTGTAACGGCTCCTCAACTCTGCATAACTCTGGTCCGGCTTGCTGTAGCGCTTCACCAGGCTGCCCATCAGGTTGTTCACCAATTTGAAACGATCCTCTGCATACGCGATGACATCGGAACTCATATCATTCACCTGCACACGCGGATCAATGCCGCCGCCGGGAGAACGCATATCATCGGCGTCATTGCCGAAGGTCAGTTTGGGATCATTGCTGCGCGAAACAATTTCTTTCAGCGCTGCTTTTTCTTCTGCAGCATTATTGAAAGTTTTGTATCCATATTCAATGGCCCAAAGATCATATGGACCTGCTTTTGTAGTGTAATAATCACCCTGCTTCTTTCTGTCCAATGCAATGTTGATGGCGGGATAATCCATCACGGAACCTTGCAGACCGAGCTTGCGCGTGATCTCTTTGTTGTTCACTTCTTCCGGTGTCAGCATTTGGCTGGCCTTCATGTTGTGCATGAGGCCGAGGGTATGGCCCATCTCGTGCATGATCAGGTAGGTCAGGAACTGTTTATGTAATTCCTTGATCTCCGCTGCAGAAGCGCCTGTCATTTCAAGCGTGGTAAGACCAGTAGTGTATTGCGCTTTTAGTTCAGCAGCAATATTGCAATGCAGCGCATGCTGATTGAATCCTTTAGGCATTACGGTTGCTGCTTTTTGATCCGCAGCTGTGGGACCTGCTGTCAGCAACTCATCAAGGATGGGCGATGCACTACCTGAGTACCACTCAACCGTGATGTCTGCACCCAGGATCTGGCCTGTTCTCGGATTGATGAAACTGGGTCCGATGGCACCATAAGAAGGTTGTGCCGATGATACCCAACGGATCACATTGTACCGCACATCTGCGGGATCCCATGTGGCATCATCTGGCATCACTTTCATCTGCACGGCATTTTTGAAACCTGCTTTTTCGAAAGCTTCGTTCCATTTATGTCCGGCCTCTACAATGGCGTCACGATATTCCAACGGCGTAGTGTTTTCTACCCAGAACACAATGGGTTCTGTGGGTTCACTCAATGCTGCGCCGGGTTCTTTTTTCTTCAGGTACCATTTGCTGATGAGATCGCGGAACGGAACAGGACTCACAGAGGTGAGGTTGGTGACCTGTTGTCCGAGAAAACCAATGCGGGGATCGTCCATCCTCGGTACAAAATCGTTCTTCGGCATTTCCAGCAGGGTGTGCTGCATGCGGATGCGGTTGTACCGTGCATCGGTGATATCGTCCCCGCCACCATTGATGGGCATAGGATTGAAATACGCGAGGTCTACAATGATATCCGTGTTGTTGGGATAGCTGCGCACGCCGGAGACCCTTGATTTTGAAGGATCCAACGAGCCGAGGTTGAACTGGAACATACTCAAAGGACTGGGGATGCTTACCGGGCGCACCTGATCCAGTCGCTCACTCACAAACAATCCGTCTGCCGCAATGAGATAACCCGCAGAATCTTCTGCAATAATCTTTTCTGCATACACAACGGCCTCAGGCTTGTCTACATTTTTTGTTTTGCTGACGGGATTGCTCTCGTCATAATACAGGCTCGTGTTCTTTGAAATGAACTCGATCTTATCATACACTTTCTTCGGCTCCAGCACAAAGGTAGAACGGTGCATGCTCTGGTTGAGGAACAAGGCAGTAGGACCGCTCAGCGAGAAGCTCTGGTAAATAAATTCTTTACCCAACTGGTCTTTCTTCACATACAATTGAATGGTGCCGGTTGCAGTATCCTGGTACACACGAAACAGTCCATCGTTCCGCTTACTGCTTTTTACTTTGTCTGTAATACCGGGTGGCGTAGGCTTTTTCCTGGTGGTGTCCATACCGGGAACGGCGGGCATAGATGCCACAGTGGGTGTTTTGGGGGCCGGGGTGGGGGTGTTCGCCGTTTTTTTGGACGAAGCACAGCTGCTCAAAAGGGCAGCCCCACTGATGGCCGTGATGATCAGTGATCTGTATATCATATTGCTGGTTTGTATAATGAAGATAAGGGCTGTAAAGGCCCGCTGGCTTTAATTAGGATAAATGCGAAGATTTTCGTGAACAGCGGTTAACCCAGCACCCTCATCTTAACGGTCTCAATGCGGGTTTCGCTGACATGGAGGATCTCAAATTCAAAATCACCGATGATGATCCGCTCCCTTTCTTTTGGGATGGTTTCATGCTGGTTGATGATGAAGCCGGAGAGGGTTTCTGAATCGGAGTCCGGAAGTTTTACGCCGTATTTCTGGTTGATGTAGTCCAGTTCCAGTCTGCCGGAGAAAATGTATTCCTTATCGGCAATATGTTTTTCTACAAACTCTTCCACGTCATATTCGTCCCTGATCTCACCGAAAATTTCTTCCAGCAGATCTTCCATGGTGATGATGCCCGAAGTGCCGCCAAATTCATCCACCACCCATGCAATTGATTTCCTGTCTTTGGTGAATTTATTGATGAGATCGATGGCACTCATGCTTTCCGGTACAGCCGGAATGGGCAGGAGGATGGACTTGATGTCTCTGGGTTTTGCAAACAGGGCCAGCTGGTGCACATAGCCTTGTATGTTATCGATATTCTTATCATAGACCACCAGCTTACTAAGTTTTGTATCGATGAATTTTCTCTTGAGTAGTTCGATGGGGGTATCAATGCTCACGGCTTCCACTTCTTTACGCGGCACAAGGCACTGTCGGATTTTTACATTGGGCAGTGATAAAGCGGCTTCAAAAAGTTCAGTATTCAGTTCCGGATTGTCTTCTGACTGTTCACGGGTTTGTTGGATGAATTGTTCCAGGTCAACGCGGGAAAAAACTTCCTTCTCGTCATTGAACCGTACGTTGAAAAGGTATTTCAGGATCCACTCTGCAATGGCCACAAAAAAAGATGCGACGGGATAGAGCAAACCGTAGAAGAAGTTGATCAATGGTGCGAAGAAGGCCAGCAGGGTATCATTCTTCACGCGGAAGATGGCACGGAAGCTGAACTTCACGAGCAGGAAGATGAGGCCGGCCATGATAGTGTCAAATACCAGACGGATGTATTTGAAATAAGGGGCCACTTCATCCACGAAAGCATATTTCTTAAGGAGGTCCCACATGCTGTCCAGGTATGCCGGTACCAGCAGGGTGAAAAACACCAATACAATATTGAGCCCGATGAGGGTAGTGCCGATGAATTTCGCCGGCGAGTCCAGGAATTCAGACAGGATCCTTCCGCTACGGAGACCTTGTTTCTTTTTGAGTTCGATGGAGATTTTATTGGCCGATACAAACGCTACTTCAATGCCCTGGAAAAATCCGGCGAGCAGCAGCGAAAGACCAATAAGTGCCAGGATGATGGAATCCATACTTTAAAGGTAAAAGATAAAGTGAGAAGTACGAAGAATTCTGCGGCCCATGCTTCCTGCGACCTATGCGAACTGCGAACTAATAAATTGTCCCACAACTTCTTCTGCTTCCTCACATGCCTTTTCCAGTTTGTCGTTCACAATGATCTTTGAAAATTCGTGGCTGAAACTCAGCTCATAAGAAGCTTTGCTGATGCGGGCCTCCAGGGATTCCGGGGTTTCCGTACCTCTGGCTTCCAGCCTGCGCCTGAGTTCTTCAACCGAAGGGGGTTGGATGAATAGGGAGAGCACCTGGCCGGGAAATTGTTCCTGGATATGGATAGCGCCTTTTACATCGATGTCCAGGATCGGCACTTTACCCTCGGCCCAAATGCGATGGAGTTCGCTTTTGAGGGTGCCGTAGTATTTTCCTTCATAGACCATTTCCCATTCCACGAATGCTTGTTCTTCGATCTTTTGTTTGAAGGTCTCTGCAGTAATGAAGTAATAATCGATACCATCTTTTTCTGCGCCGCGTGGTTTGCGGGTGGCTGCAGAAATAGAGAACGCGAGTTGGTTCGGGAACCTGGCCATCAGGTGCCGCATGATGGAGGTCTTGCCTCCTCCCGAAGGTGCGGTGAGGATGATGATCTTGTTCATGATCTTCTTTGAATGTCTGCACCCAAGGCCTGCAACCTCGTGTCAATATATTGATAGCCGCGGTCGATCTGTTCAATGTTCTGGATCACACTTTTCCCTTCTGCGCTGAGTGCAGCAATCAACAGTGCAACACCTGCGCGGATATCCGGACTGCTCATGGTGATGCCCCGGAGTTTTTGTTCCCGCTCAAGTCCTATAACGGCCGCGCGGTGCGGATCACAGAGGATGATGCGCGCACCCATATCAATCAGTTTGTCTACAAAGAACAACCTGCTTTCAAACATTTTCTGGTGGATCAAAACAGATCCGCGGGATTGAATAGCCGTAACGAGCACGATGCTCAACAGGTCAGGTGTGAAGCCCGGCCAGGGGTGATCTGAGATCGTGAGCACGGAGCCGTCCAGAAAGGTCTGGATCTCATAAATTTCCTGCGCGGGAATATAGATATCGTCATTCCTGAATTCCATCTTGATACCCAGTTGTTGGAATTTTTCAGGGATGATGCCGAGCATATCGATGCGTGCATTCTTGATGGTGAGTTCACTCTGTGTCATTGCAGCTAAGCCAATGAAGGAGCCCACTTCAATCATATCCGGAAGAATCTGGTGTGTGGTGCCGCTGAGTTTTTCAACGCCATCTATGACGAGCATGTTAGAACCTACGCCGCTGATCTTTGCACCCATCCGGTTGAGCATGCCGCAGAGTTGCTGCAGATAAGGTTCACAGGCTGCATTGTAAATGGTGGTTCTGCCTTCGGCCATTGCAGCTGCCATCACGATGTTGGCGGTGCCGGTCACAGAAGGCTCATCCAGCAACATATAGGTACCCTTCAGCGCGGGTGCTTCCAGGTGGAAGAAGCCGTCTTCCGGGTGATAGGTGAATTTTACACCGAGTTTTTCAAAACCGATGATGTGTGTATCCAGCCTCCTGCGGCCGATCTTATCACCGCCGGGTTTTGGGATGAAGGCTTTTCTGTATCTGGCGAGGAGTGGGCCTGCGATCATCACAGATCCCCGGAGCCTGCCACTTTTTTCGCGGAAGGTTTGGGAATGCAGATAGTCCATATCAACATCATCCGCTTGAAATACACAGGTACTTCTTTCTTTGCGGTTGAGCTTAACGCCCATATCGCCCAGCAGTTCTATCAGGAGATTGACGTCAAGGATGTCAGGAATGTTCCGGATCTCTACCGGCTCGGCCGTCAGTAATACGGCGCTGATGATCTGTAATGCTTCATTCTTGGCGCCCTGAGGGATGATCTCACCTTTGAGCCGCCTGCCGCCGTTTACCTCGAAATACATGAGACTATTTAAAGCGCTTTTTGAATTTCTGTGGACCGCGGTTATTATTACCGCCTTGATTGCGGTTGTTGCCGCCGCCGCCACCACCACCTGGGCGCTTTTGGAAATTGCCCTTGTTGCGCTTCATGAAGCGGTTGTCTTCACGCTCACGCTCTCTGAATACTTTAACAGCCGGTGTGTTCGTGAATTCCAATTGACCGCCAGTGATATTGTTCAGCTCAGCACGGATCTGGTCATCATGCGCACTTTCTTTATGCCAGTTGCTGTAAGCCAACTTCATATAATAAGCGATGGTGTTAGCAAAGCCTGCACGCTTTTCCGGATTCTCTTCTGCAAGCGCTTTTTTGATCACCACTTCCAGGTTTTTACCGAGATGTGAGTGACGGGGATAGCGTTTTGGATAAGGTAGCGGAGCGGGTTTTACGCTCAGCGTTTCGCGGGTAGGAATGGGGTAGGGACTTTTTACTTTGAGTTTGAAATCAGAGATCAGGAATAAGTGATCCCAGAGTTTATGGCGGAAGTCCTCTACGTTTTTCAGGTGTGGGTTTAAAAAGCCCATCAATTCAATGATGTTCATGGCTTGCGCTTGCCTGTTGTCATCATCCTCAATGGTTACGATATGGTCCATCATCTTCTGGATGTGCCTACCGTATTCCTTCATGATCAGGAAAACGCGCTGTGAATTATACTCCATATGGACAAAAGTAAGGAAAACCAGTTAGTTCGCAGTTCACAAGGTCGCATAGGTCGCAAATTTGCCTGCGACCTACGCGACCTGTGCGACTTGCGACCTATTGGATATATATTCTCGTTACCGACTGGCTTCCCACAGCTGCGTTCTTGACGCGCAGGAAGTAGGCTCCTGAAGGGTATTTCCTGTTCAGGTTGAACTGGATATTGGTCAGTTTGGTGCCGGAGAACTGCCTGCTTTGGAGGACCTGGCCGTTCATCGACATCAATTCTGCACTTAGTGAACCCGTTTGCGGGGTGGCGAGCTTGATGTTTACCTCATTGACAACCGGGTTGGGGTAAACCGATGGTTGCAATTCACTCTGCTCGCCTAAGTAAACAACTTTTACAGCACTATAGCTGAACTTGCCGTTTTTATCAAAAAGTTTGACCCGAAAGTAGACTTTATCACCTTTAAGGTTAGACAGAGGTTCTGCATATGAATACCTCTGCGTACCGAGTCCTTTACCTTCGAAACCAGATTTGGCAGAAAAGTCTTTTCCATTTGATGAAGATTCAACTTCATAGTAATTTCCAGATTCATCACTGTCCATCACCCAACGTACAGAGACATTGTTGTTATCCCTCACAGCTGTGAATTCCCGCATTTGGTTCTTAAGAATAATCAAAGGGCAGAAATAGTAATAAAGCTGAACGGTTACCTCACTATAGTCCGCAATGGTAGTTTGGTTATTACTGTTTCCAATGACGAAACCGGCAACCGCACTATTTGTATAAGTGAAATTGATAGGTCCGGTACCAACATAAGAGCCAAGGCTCGTGCTGCTGGTTCTGTTCATCACAATATTGTTAAAAAGTGTGTCGGGTCCAAAAACAGCTACTGTATCCGGGTCAACACCGGCTTGACCTAAATCAAAGGGACCATACATTCGTGGTGCCGAGGTGGAAACTGAGTGACCCGGTCCAGTAAGACTGGTGTTTCGAGTATAACTGTACTGGTAAGTTACCCTTGATGTGGTATCCCTGTTGGCAATTGTTAGAATGATTCTTGTGAATACTGTAGTTCGGGACCTAATACAGCTAAGGGTTCCAATTGAAGGATTAAGTTTATCAAAACTTATTGTAGAAGTAAAAGGTAGAATTCCGGTCATGATTCTAACCTGCTCAATTGAGTCTATTGGATCTCCATTTGCACAGGCGCAGGGCTGAGCAATGGATGATGTACCCAATAAGAAAAATGTTGTAAAAATTACAAAAGTTGTGTAGATCTGTTTCATAGAGTACGGATTTGATTAAGGTTTCGGATTGACAAATGTAAAGCTACATAGCCTTGATAGGAATGTCAATAGCGGATGTGGAAAATACGGTCAATTGGAGGGTTAATACATACAATTTTTCGCCTCTGTTTTTTGCGCTAATTTGCAACCCATTGATACCATGCGAATTGCAGTAAATACAAGGTTTCTGGCTGTTTCAGAATTGGAAGGGTATGCCCATTTTACTAAGGGATTGATACTCAATATGCATCCATTTTTTCCGGAAGATGTGTATACTTTTCTCTACGATCGCGAGCCGTTTTCGGTTATCCATGAACGTAATATTGAACACCTCCATTCCGGTCCTCATGCAAGGCATCCATGGCTTTGGAAATGGTGGTATGATCTTTCTATGCCCAGGATGGCGAAGCGGGCAAAAGCAGAAGTGATTTTTTCCCCGGATGGGTTTTGTTCACTCACTACATCTATCCCCCAGGTGCTGGCTATCCATGATCTTGCCTTCCTGCATTTTCCAGAGGGGATCAGTGATTTGCAACGGCGATATTATGTCCGCAATACGCCGAAGTTCATCCGCAAAGCAAAACATATTGTCACGGTATCCGAACATGCGAAGGCCGATATCCTGGCACACTATCCGGAAGCACTGGGAAAGATCTCGGTTATTTATAACGATGCGGACCCTGGGTTTCGGCCTCTTGACTGGAGTGCCAAGGAAGGAGTTAAATCTTCGTTGACGGATGGGTGTGAGTATTTTTTGTATACGGGTGCCATTCATCCGAGGAAGAACCTGGTAAACCTGTTGAAGGGATTTTCATGGTTTAAGCAGCGACAGAAAAGCAATATGAAACTCGTTTTGTGCGGAAGGCAAGCCTGGAAAAACGATCAGTTTCGTGCGCAGCTGACAACCTATAAATACAGGCAAGATGTGGTGCTTACCGGGTATTTGCCGCAGCAGCGGTTGGAGGAAGTGATGGCCTCCGCCTATGCCCTTGTATATCCTTCGCTTTGGGAAGGGTTTGGGCTTCCGGTGCTGGAAGCGATGCGCAGTGGGGTGCCTGTGATTGTCTCTAACAACAGTGCTTTACCGGAAATAGCAGGGGATGCCGCCGTGTATGTGGAGCCATTGGATCATGAAGGCTGGGGCAAGGCAATGGGCCTGATCTATAAGGATGAGGATTTCCGAAGAACCTGCATTGAGAAAGGCCATGTCAATGCCGCGAGGTTCTCATGGGAGCAAAGCGCCCGCGATATGCATGCTGTTTTAGCGAATGCCTGTTGCTAAAAGTGATAAGGTAAAGTGAGAAGTGCGAAGTGTGCAACCTGCAACCTCCAACCTCCAACCTCCAACCTGCAACCTAACTTTCCTATCTTTGCACCATGAACAAGTCTACCATAACCGTTGATGTATTTCTGGATGATCAGAAAGTCCCGGAGAAATTGAGTTGGAGCGCCACCCAGAGCTCTGTGGATGAGCCGCAGGATGCCAAAGCGATGATGTTGAGTTTTTGGGATGGGAAAGAGAAAGCGGCCCTTCGCATTGATCTCTGGACGAAAGACATGATGATGGATGAGATGGCTGATTTTGTGTACCAGAATATGATGACGATGGCAGACGGGTTTGAACGCGCCACCCGGCAAGCGGAGCTGGCCAGGGATATGAAAATATTTGCGAAAGCTTTTATGCAGAAGTTTCAGCAGAACACTGCTGCGGCTACGAAAGATTCGCACCAACATTAATCTAAGATCGTATGCAATTAGAGAAACAAGTGATGGAGCAGTTGAAAGCTGCGATGCTGGCAAAAGACGAGGTTGCACTGAGAAGTCTCAGGGCTATCAAGGCAGCCATTTTGCTTGCCAAGACTTCTGAAGGCTCCAGTGGCGATATTAAAGGAGAAGACGAGATCAAGCTTTTGCAAAAATTGGTGAAGCAGCGCAAGGATTCGGCAGAGATCTTTCACCAACAGCATCGTGAGGACCTGGCGAAGAAAGAAGAAGAAGAGATTGCTGTAATTGAGAAATTTCTACCGAAGCAATTGGATACGGAAGAACTTAAAACCATCCTGAAGGATATTATTGCACAAGTGGGTGCACAGTCCAGTGCTGACCTTGGCAAGGTGATGGGGGTGGCTACAAAGCAACTCGCGGGTAAAGCGGATGGAAAGACGATATCAGCGACGGTGAAGGAAATACTCGCTCAATGAGGCAATGTGGCAATGCGGCAATGCGGCAATTGCAACCTGCGACCTGCGCCTGCGAACTAATATTATGGTTATAGATATTATTTTTCTTGTCATTCTGGTTTTGGCGGCGTTCAAAGGATTCCGGCAGGGCCTGGTGCTTGCTGCGTTTTCATTTGCAGCATTTTTCATTGGGTTGGCTGCGGCAATCAAGCTGTCTGCTGTGGTGGCTGTATGGCTGGAAGAGAGTTTTCAGAAACCTTCTGCCTGGTGGCCTTTTCTGGCCTTCGCCCTGGTATTGCTCATCGTGAGTGGTTTGGTGAGGGCAGCAGCTGCATTGGTCTCCAAAACGATAGACCTGGTGATGCTCGGTTGGGTGAATAAACTTGGCGGATTTTTATTGTATGCTATTTTATACACCCTGATCTTTAGTGTGGTCTTGTTTTATTACGACCAGATGGCGCATATTGCTGCAGACACCAAGGAGCGTTCATTCATTTACAGTTATGTTGGGCCATGGGGTGAATGGACCATGAATGCATTGGGCAAATGGATTCCGCAATTGAAAGATGTATTTCATGATATGGAGCGGTTTTTTGAAAAGGTAGGGACGGACTTAACCAATTAATCACCAGAAACCTATATTTTAGCATCCGAGGGACATTATTTTGAGTTACGAAATTAAACAGGACGGCAAGTTTAAATACATCGATGCTGGTCAGGGCGAGCCCCTGGTATTGCTGCATGGTTTGTTTGGGGCCTTGAGTAATTTCGAGCACCTTATCAATTATTTCGTACCCCACAACAGGGTGTTGGTACCGATGTTGCCTTTATTTGATCTGGATATTCTTCATACCTCCGTTGGCGGGCTGCAGAAATTCGTCCACAAATTCATCGAACATAAAGACCTCAGAAACATCAACCTTCTGGGTAATTCCCTGGGTGGGCATGTGGCACTGGTTCATGTGCTGAAACATCCCGAGCGCATCAAATCCCTGATCCTGACCGGAAGTTCCGGACTGTTTGAAAACGGAATGGGCGATACCTATCCTAAGCGTGGGGATTATGAATTCATCAAAAAGAAGACAGAAGTTACGTTTTTCGATCCTAAGGTAGCATCCAAGGAATTGGTTGACGAAGTGTATGATATTGTGAACAACAGGATCAAGGCCATCAAGATCATTGCGCTGGCAAAAAGTGCTATCCGCAATAACCTTGGCGAAGAATTGAGCCAGATCAAGATACCTACTTTGCTCATCTGGGGCAATAACGATATCATCACACCGCCATTCGTGGCCAGGGAGTTCAATAAACTCATACCCAACAGCGAACTGCATTTCATAGACCAGTGTGGCCACGCCCCAATGATGGAGGTCCCTGATGCATTCAATCGCATTCTGCTTTCATTTTTGCAGAAGCATAGCGAACCTGCTGCCAGCGTTTCTGTTAAGTAAATGGTACAATTTCAAAGGATGCAGCACTTAAGTGCTAATAAACGTCTATAACCAAACGTTATCTTATATATGTTCTGTGATCAGATCATGACATATGATATTCAGCCCGTTAGCGTGCACGACAAAGTATCTGTTGCTTTGGCCGCTATGGAAGCCCTGCACCTCCGGCAATTGCCAGTGGTGGAGGGAGACAAGTATCTGGGCATGATTGAAGAGGATGATCTAATGGATGAGAATCCGGATACCACGCTCCTGGAACTTGCGGACACGCTCATTGGTACTGCGGTAAGGGGAAATGATTATTTCCTTGTGGCCGTGAAAGCCTGCTACCTCTATGAACTGGATATCGTTCCCGTGAGCAATGAACGGCAGGAGTTTGAAGGGGTTATTCCCAAAGACGCCTTGTTCAGACAGCTGGCCAAGATAACCGGATCAGACGAATATGGATCCCTGGTGGTCCTGGAAATGGAACGCAAAGACTATGCCCCCGGCCTGTTCAACCGACTGGTGGAATCCAATGACGCCCTAATCACCCAGATGAATTCCTGGGCCGATCCTTCCAATAACCTGATGAGTGTTGTCATCAGGATCAATAAAGAAGAGATTTCTGACGTGGTAGCCTCCTTCCAACGCCACGGATTCACCATCAGATATTATTTGGGTGAAGAACTTTTCCGTAACGAGCTGCAAAGCAACTTGGATCACCTGATGAATTATTTAAATATGTGAAATCGCTTCAGGCTTAGGTTCATAACGCTATTTTTGCAGGTAGACCATGTTGACCCGGGGAAAAAATATTGTTTTGTTGCTGACCATGTGTATGGCTTGCCATTTAGGTACAGCACAGGATAAGCCCGATGAAGAAGTAGAGGATTCTTCGCAAGTCAATCATAAGGTCCTACAAGATACCAGGGTGGCTATCCGGGAAATCTTTGTCACCGGAAACAAAAAAACCAAAATACATATTGTAAAGCGGGAAGTGAGTGTGGTTGAAGGCAAGTCATACCCCATGTCTGAAATCCTGAAGTCTCTCTCGATCAGTCGGCAGAATCTGATGAATACAACCCTTTTTGTGGATGTATATGTAGACTTCAGCAACTGGTATAATGATTCCATAGACATAGTAGTGGATGTAAAGGAACGATGGTATTGGTTTCCGATTCCCATATTTAAGCCCGTGGACAGGAACTGGAACGTTTGGATCAATCAGTATGATGTGAGTTTTGACCGCGTGAATTATGGTATTAAGTTCATGGGAAGGAACATCAGTGGGCGGAACGACAACCTGAACATTTTTGTGCAAAGCGGTTATACGCAACAGTTTGCTTTTACTTACCAGAACCCTTTTGTGGGGAACAGCCTGAAGCATGGTTTTTCTGTGAATGCGTCATTGGAACGCAATCGGGAGATCAACTACATCACAGAGAACAACGAACAGGTTTTTTATAAATCAGACCAGACCTTTGTGAAGGAGAAAATGATGCTGGGCGCAGGCTACAGTTATCGTAAAGGCTCCATTGCGCGGCATAACGTTCAGGTGAACCTTGTAAAGGAAAGGGTGATAGACTCTGTGTTGTACCTCAATCCCAAGTTTTTCAACGGCGGGAAAACCACGCAGGTATTTCCGGAATTTATTTATGCCTATCGCTATCTGGGCGTGAACTATATTCCTTATCCAACGAAAGGTTTTCGCTTTGATCTCTACTTCCTGAAGCGGGGTATTTCCAAGCCGATGGATATGTGGTACCTGAACCTGAAGGCGGCGAAATTCTGGCCGCTACCCCATAAGTTTTACCTGACGGCACAAGGGGAAATGATTTTGAAATTTCCTTTCAACCAGCCATACTATAATATGCCGATGCTAGGTTATTTTGATTCTTATCTCCGTGGTCTGGAATATTATGTGGTGGATGGCGTAGTTGGCGGCATTGGTAAGCTGACACTCCGCAAACAGATTGCGGATATCAAACTGAGGACAGGGTTGAAATCACGCACCTACGGCACTATTCCTTTCAGAATATTTCTCAAAGCGTATGGTGATGGCGGCTATGCGTACAACAAGTTTCCACAGGCAGATAATACGCTCGCCAACAAATTTCTGTACACGGGTGGCTTGGGTGTTGATATAGCAACCATTTATGACGTAGTGATCCGTATTGAGTACAGCTTCAATCAATTGAATCAACGGGCTGTTTACTTCCACATGAATGAGTTCTGATTATTAGCTAACATTGTATCATGAAAATTGCGATCTACAGCAGGGGTGGTGAAAGCGTGCACGTGCAGGACCTGAATATTCTCTTGCAGGCATTGCTGGAACAGAAATGCTCTTCGTACTTGTACGAGCCCTATTTCATGCAGGTGAAGGATTCCATCCAGGCGGCATCGGTATATGCAATATTCAACAGTTCTGAAGACCTTGATGATAGTTTTGACTGCATGATCAGCCTTGGCGGCGATGGTACGTTGCTGGATACGGTTACCCTTATCCGTGATAAGAATATCCCTGTGCTGGGGATCAATTTTGGAAGGCTGGGATTCCTGGCCAGCCTCGGCAAGGAGGATCTTCATTCAGCAGTAACGGCGCTGGTGGAACGCACCTTCGTGGCAGAAAAGAGAACCCTTATTCATTTGGAGGCAGACATTCCTTTGTTCGGGGATACGCCATATGCACTCAACGAGTTTGCGATTCACAAACGGGACACATCGCCCATGATCAAAATTCACACTTATCTCAACGGTGAGTTTTTGAATACATATTGGTCCGATGGATTGATTGTATCCACGCCTACAGGTTCCACGGGTTATTCCCTCAGCTGTAACGGTCCGGTGGTTTTTCCGGACAGTAGTAATTTTGTGATCACACCTGTTGCTCCGCATAACCTGAATGTGCGGCCTATTGTGGTTCCAGACAACAACATCATCTCCTTTGAAGTGGAGGGAAGGCTGGATCAGTTTATTTGCGCATTGGATTCCAGGAGGGAGATTGTAGATAAACACATCCAACTCGCAGTAAAGAAAGAGCAGTTTACCATCAGCCTGGTGAGGCTGAATGAAAATAATTTCCTTCAGACCCTACGGAAGAAACTTGCCTGGGGATTTGATACCAGAAACTGATCGTTTTTTGCAATTAACAGTCTGTTTTCAAGATAATTTTGTTTTTTTGGGCATGCGTAGAATTTTCTGGCTGTTCCTGGCCCTGATCATGATTAACACCACTGCAAAAGCCCAGCCCCAATCAACTGTTTATGAGGGCGAAATCGGTCTCTCTTTGGGTGCTGCCCACTATTTTGGCGATTTGAATAACCGTGCCGCTTTCAACCGGCCTAAAATTGCCATCGGTGCATTTTACCGGAAGCAGGTTGGCGATTATATAGGCGTTAGGTTTGGGTTTCATTATGCCCAGCTCGGATATTCTGACGTGTACAGCAAGAATGAATTTCAAAATAGACGAAACCTGAGTTTCAATACGAGTATCTGGGAAGTGGCTCTCCAGGGAGATTTTAATTTCTTTCGTTTTGTGCCGGGAGATCCTGATTACATCTTCACGCCTTACATCACCCTGGGCATTGGTGTGTTTGGATACGATCCTTATGCCTTCCTGAACAATGAGAAGTATTTTCTGCGGCCCTTAGGCACCGAAGGTCAGGGTAGTGCACTCTATCCGGAGCGGAAACCATATGGCAGCACGGGATTTTGTTTTCCACTGGGTATGGGCTTAAAATATAATATGAGCCCTTTGGTTAATGTGGGTTTTGAAGTAGCCTATCGGTTTACAGGCACAGACTACCTGGATGATGTGAGTACCACCTATGCCGGACCGGCTGCATTCCCGCCAGACGCCAATGGCAACCCTACCGTAGCATCTCTTTTACAGGACAGGAGTTATGAAACTGGCACACCCATAGGTGTAGCGGGCAGGCAACGGGGTTTCAGCTCTCAAAAGGACGGCTATGTCTTTGCCGAGTTCACAGTCAGCTTTAACCTGACCTCTTACCGCTGCCCAACGGCCCGGTGAGGTTGAAGTTGGAAGATGGAAGGTGGAAGTTCTGCTTCCAACATTACCGCATTGCCGCATTGTCAAATTACCGCATTATATTTGGCTTCCATGGATCTCAAGGATCAGATCATACCAGACAGGCTGCCCCGCCATATTGCCATCATCATGGATGGAAATGGAAGATGGGCAGAGGAAAAGGGCCAGGACAGGCTCTATGGCCATTTCCATGGCGTAGAAAGCGTTCGCAATATTGTGGAAGGCTGCGCTGAACTGGGCGTTGAATACCTCACATTGTACGCTTTTTCCACCGAGAACTGGGACCGCCCGGTCACGGAGGTTACCGGCCTGATGGAGCTTCTGGTGGAAACCATCCGCAAGGAAGTGCCGATCCTGAATAAGAACAATATCCGTTTACACGTGATTGGAGCGCTGGACATGTTGCCGGAATACGCCCATAATGCTTTGCAGGAAGCCCTGCAACTTACCTCTCAGAACACCGGCCTGAACCTGGTCATGGCGCTCAGCTACAGCTCCCGCTGGGAGCTGGTGGAAGCAGTCAGGAAGGTGGCCATAGACGTAAAGGCAGGTAAGCTTGACCCCGCAGCCATCAACCAGGACCTGCTGAGCCAATACCTGGCTACCAGTGAATTCCCTGATCCTGAACTCATGATCCGCACCAGCGGGGAGTACCGGATCAGCAATTTCCTTTTGTACCAGCTGGCCTACGCCGAACTATACTTCACCTCCACCCGCTGGCCCGATTTCCGAAAGGAGAACCTATATGAAGCCATCGTTGACTTCCAGAAAAGGGAACGCCGTTTCGGCAAAACCACCCAGCAAATCAAACAGGAGACAGCAGAACATTTACCTTAAACTCGCTATTTCGCAGGCTATTTAACAAAGCATTCAAAGAAAAGCCGTTATTTTGCCGCCTAATTCAGAAAATTGTAGAATCCGGATGCGCGTTTTTGGTACTCTCCTACTGCTTACTGCTTTTTTTTATGCCAACACCGCATTTGCGCAGACGGAACCCGTCGTGCCCGCAAAATCGGATACCTTTCCACCCGCACAGGATACAGTGCCTATCACTTCTGTTGATCCGGAACTGCTGAATATCCTGAATTCCAAGGTGCCCAAGAAATACGTGATCCAGGAAATCAAGGTAACAGGTGCAAAATTGTTTGATCCCGCCATCGTGATCTCTGTTTCCGGACTGGCCGTTGGAGATGAAGTAACCCTTCCGGGTGGTGATTTGTTCTCAAAAGCCATCACCAGGTTATGGACGCAGAATATGTTCACCAACATCAACGTGTTTATCACGAAGGTGGAAGGCAGAAACATCTGGATTGAAATTGTGGCGCAGGAAAGACCCATGCTGTCTGATTTCAAATTCAAAGGTGTAAAGAAGAATGAGGGCGATGAGTTGCGGGATAAGGTAGGCGTGTTCCAGAATAGGGTAGTCACGGATAACATGCGGCTCTCGGCCATCGATAATATCCGCAAATATTATATTGAGAAAGGCTTCATGAGTGTGGATGTGAAGATTGAAGAGACACCGGACGTAAAGAATGCCAACAAGACTTTTTTCACCTTCGTTGTAGATAAAGGCAAGAAGGTAAAAATCGATAATATCCATTTCTTCGGTAACGAAGAGGTGTCTGAACTGGCACTCAAACGCCAGTTGAAAGGCACTAAGGAAATGAGTAAGGTTACGCTGTATCCGCCTCCCGTGAACAGTCCGTATGGCGAAGTAAAGACACAGAGTTTTCAGCAGTTCATGAAAGACAAGGGATATCTGCATCCTTCCATGATCCGCGACTACCTTGAACCATGGTTCCGTTTCAAGATGTTTGCGAATGCCAAATTCAACGAGAAAAAATACATTGAGGATAAAGAGAAGGTCATCGCATATCTCAATTCATTGGGCTACCGTGATGCACAGATCATTTCCGATACACAGTACCTCAATTCCAGGGGCAACCTCAACGTTGATTTTAAGATCGATGAAGGAGGCAAATACTACTTCGGCAATATCGGCTGGAAAGGAAATACCAAATATGGTGATTCTGTTTTGTCCATGTTGCTCGGCATTAAGAAAGGGGATACGTACAATATCAACACGTTGAACAAGCGCCTTGGTAAAGAGCTTTCACAGGAAGGTGGTGACATCAGTTCGTTGTATATGGACGATGGATATCTGTTCTTCCAGATTGATCCCGTGGAAACAGCGGTGTACAATGACACCATTGATTTTGAGATCAGGTTGCGTGAAGGTCCGCAGGCCACGATTAAGAATATCAACATTACAGGTAACGATAAAACGAAAGAGTACGTTATCCGCAGGGAACTGCGCACGGTGCCTGGCGAGAAATTCTCAAGGTCAGACTTGATCCGTTCACAACGTGAGATCGTTAACCTTGGTTATTTTGAACAGGAGAAACTCGGCATCCAACCAGTGCCCAACCAGGAAGACGGAACGGTGGATATCAACTACTCTGTGGTTGAAAAATCTTCTGACCAGTTGGAACTTTCTGCAGGCTGGGGCGGTGGTATCGGTCTTACCGGTACGCTGGGTGTAACCTTCAATAACTTCTCGATCAAAAATATCTTCCGGAAAGAGACCTGGGATCCATTGCCTTCCGGTGATGGTCAAAAACTCAGTGCGAGGTTCCAGAGTAACGGTAGGTATTTCCGATCACTCAACTTCTCCTTCACGGAACCCTGGCTCGGTGGCAAGCGCAGGAACTCACTTACCGTAAGTGTGTTTGGCAATAAATTCTCTAACGCATACAATCCGAATACGGGTCTGTTTGACCGTAAATATTCTGATTCATCCTTCCTGAAAACAACAGGTGTTACCGTCGCATTTGGTAAACAGTTGAAATGGCCCGATGACTTTTTCAATCTAGTGACTTCTTTCAACTTCATTAACTATAATGCACGGAACTATCCCATCTTCCCGGGCTTCAGCAACGGTACTTCCACCAACATCAGTGTGAAGTTTGCATTGCAGCGCAGCTCGATAGATGCGCCGATTTTCCCGCGTAGTGGTTCTAACTTCCTGTTGAGTGCAGCCTTTACGCCGCCATGGAGTTATATGCGTGGCATCAATGAAGCCGATATCTTCAGACTGGTGGAGTTTCATAAATATCGCTTCACCGGGGAATGGTTTGTGCCGATTGGTAAGGCAACCGGTGCAGAGAAGAACAGGCAGTTTGTGTTGCGTGTAGCCATTAAGTATGGTTTCATCGGAAGATACAATCCTCAGTTGCCGATCTCTCCATTTGAAAGATTCCAGGTGGGTGATGCAGGTTTAACAAACAATTTCGGTATTCTGGGGTATGATATAGTAGCCCATCGCGGATATCCCGTGTATGAGTCTTCTGATCCTTCCGTGAACCCGGATCAGCAGCAGGCAACAAGGTTCTTTACCATCTTTAACAAGTATACCATGGAGATGCGCTACCCGCTGGTGACCAACCCAAGCAGTACCATCTTCGGTCTGGTGTTCTTCGAAGCAGCAAACGGCTGGTACTCTTTCAAAGAGTACAATCCGTTCCGGTTGAGAAGGTCAGTGGGCGTGGGTATGCGCTTTTTCCTGCCAATGTTTGGTTTGTTGGGCTTCGACTATGGGGTGGGTCTCGACAGGTTTACAAATGGCGCGAGGTGGAAAGATGCTACAAGGTTCACCTTCATGTTGGGCTTCGAACCAGATTAACAGAATATAGATTCACTTAAAAGATATGCCATGAAAAAGATCCTGATTCTTGCCATCTGTGTCTTCGCATTGGGAGGCGTTAGCCAGGCCCAGCGGTATGCGATCATTGATACCAAGTATATCCTGGACAGGATTCCTGAATATAAGGATGCCCAGAAAAAGCTGGACGATTTCAGCACTTTGTGGCAGAAAGAAATTGATCAGAAGCAGGCTGAGCTGGATCAGCTGTATCGGAATTATGAGGCCGAGCAGGTGATGCTCAGCGATGAACTTAAGAAAAAGCGGGAAGACCAACTGTTCAATAAGGAAAAAGAACTGAGGGACCTGCAGAAGCGTCGTTTCGGGTTTGAGGGCGATCTGTTCAAAAAAAGGCAGGAACTGATTAAGCCGATCCAGGACAAGGTGTACAATGCGGTACAGAAGCTGGCTGTAGCCCGCCAATATGACTTCATTTTAGACAAAAGTGAAGGAATAACCGTTATCTTTGCCGACCCCAAACTGGACAAAAGTGATGATGTGTTGAGGGAGATAGGTGTTAAATAAAACCTATTGTATCGGTGACGGGCAACCGAAAATTGTAATTGTTACAACTAGATAAAAGAACAAGGTTTCACAAAACAACAAACATGAAAAAGGTACTCTTTTTAGTATGCATCGCCGTGGCGGCAACATTTACGCAGAAAGCAGCAGCGCAAGCCGGTGCGGTTAAAATTGCATATGTGAGTGTGGATGAAGTAGTTCAGCTCATGCCCGAATACAAAAAAGCAATGCTCGATCTGTCCGGATATGATAGCGCCCTGCAAATCAACTATGCAGAAACGGTACAGGAACTGAACAGGCAAGACAGTCTTTTCAAGGCTGACTCAGTAAAATGGTCTTCTGCTGTTAAAACAGCGAAAAGGGAGAACATGCGTAAGTTGTTTACTGACCTGCAAGGTTTTGAGCAGTCTTATCAGCAACAGATGCAACAAAAGAATGAAGAACTTTTGGCTCCTGTAGCACAGAAAGCCAATTCACTCATTCAGGAGGTTGCTAAAGCAGCCGGATATACACATGTATTCCGTAAAGAAGCATTGATGATGTATCCTGAGTCTGATGATCTTTTGCCACTGGTTAAGAAGAAACTCGGACCTTCTGCGGTAACTCCGCCAGCAAAGCCCGCAACCGGAGCACCTAAAAGGTAAGTAAGAAGTTATAAGTTATAAGTTGAAAGGTTGAAGTACTACTTCAACCTTTTTTTATGCGTTTAGGTTGTACATTCATTGTCGCATTGCCGCATTACCGCATTGCCAAATTGATGATCGGTGTTTTTGATTCAGGATACGGAGGATTAACGGTGCTTCGGAAGTTGGTTCAAACCCTTCCCGCCTATGATTATATCTATCTGGGTGATAACGCCCGTGCGCCTTATGGTACGCGATCATTTGAAACAGTGTACCGGTACACCCTAGAAGCGGTAGAATGGTTGTTTCAGCAGGGATGTCCGCTCGTGGTGCTTGCCTGCAACACCGCATCTGCCAAAGCCCTGCGCACCATCCAGCAAAATGATCTTCCAAAACTGGCCCCAGACCGACGGGTGCTGGGTGTGATCAGGCCCACTACGGAAGTCATTGGGAAATTTTCGATCTCCGGGCAGGTGGGGATCATGGCTACACCAGGCACTGTTGCTTCAGGGTCTTATCCCATCGAAATCGAAAAATTCTATCCCGGACTTGCCGTTTATCAGCAAGCCTGTCCAATGCTGGTGCCTTTGATCGAGAACAATGATTACCAGAATCCGGGCGGAGATTATTTCATTCGCAAATACGTGGACCAGTTGCTCACCCAATCAGCAGGAATTGATACCATCCTGCTGGCCTGCACCCATTATCCATTGATTTCCAATCAGATCGCGAAGGCTGCAGGGGAGCGGATCCGTGTGATTGGTCAAGACGATATCGTGGCGGAAAGCCTTGCCGACTACCTAAAACGACACCCAGAAATGGAGCAGCGATTAAGCAAATCAAGTAAACGGGCGTTCTATACAACCGATTCCACCGACGATTTCGATAAACATGCCGAATCATTTTTTGGACAACCTATCACCTCAAAACTCGCCGTTTTTAGGCACTGATCTGCATCGCGGCCATTGCCGCACTGCCGCATTACCGCATTGCCACATTTGGCAGGATTTTTTGCTTTCCAAAATGCAAAATTCCCTTACCTTTGCAGTCCTTTCACGAAAACCATGGGGTATGGTGACTCCTGGTATCGATTCGGACCGGCTTCTCCCGGTTCAATTTTTAAACGTGAAAAAAGTAAAACATGAAACGTACATATCAACCTCATCGCAAACGTCGTAAAACCGTTCACGGTTTTCGCAAGCGTATGGCTACTGCAAACGGTCGCGCTGTATTGGCAAGCCGTCGCAAGAAAGGCCGTAAGAAGCTGAGTGTTTCTGATGAGAGAGGACTGAAATAATCAGTTCCTGTACAGAACAAAATAGTGCTCTTCCGTTTTCGGGGGAGCTTTTTTGTTTCAGGGTGTAACCAAACGACCCCAGAAGAATAGCCTTACCTTTATCGCGTGAAAACATTTGGATTCAGTGCAAAGGAGAAGTTGAAAAGCAGAAAGCAGATTGGAAAAGTATTCCAGTCTGGCCGGCACTTTCATTTGCCACCCCTTCGCATTTCATGGATCCTTGAGCCGAAGGAAACGGATGAAGCAGAAGGGTTGCAGGTTGGGGTTGGGGGATCCGGAAAACACTTTAAAAAAGCGGTTGATCGCAACCGGATCAAGCGATTGCTCAGGGAAGCCTGGCGTCTGCAAAAAGCGCCGTTAAAAGCTGAACTGGAAGGGAAAAACAGACAACTATCCGTCTTTATTATTTTCACTGGCAAAGAGCTGCCTCAATATGCAGCCATCAGCGTAAAAGTGGGGGAGCTCATCGATAAACTCATTCACCTGGTTCATGAAGATGCTGCTGCAAATACTTAGTTGGCCTTTCATTGCGCTGATCAGGATTTACCAGATCGTGATCTCGCCATGGCTGGGACCCAAGTGCAGGTATACGCCAACCTGCTCGCAATATGGCATTGAAGCGCTTCGCAAACACGGCGTCATCAAAGGGCTTTGGCTCACGGCGAAACGTGTGGCCAGTTGCCATCCATGGGGTGGAAGTGGGCATGATCCAGTACCGTGAACAATGTGACAATGCGGTAATGCGGTAGTGCGGAAATGTAGGAAGGCGCGCCATGCGTTGCGGCGCGCCGGCAGTCACCCCGAGTGTTTCTGCACAGGCGGGTAGTGCCCAGTGCCCAATGCCCAATGCCTCGCGAAGCGTCAATTGCCGCATTACCGCATTATCAAATTGACTAATTCCATATATAATGGTATTCCCACTACAATATTGAAAGGAAAAGTAACCGCAAGAGCCATCGGAATATAGATGCCTGGGTCTGCTTCGGGTACGGCTAACCGTAAGGCTGCCGGAACAGCAATGTAAGAAGCGCTGGAAGCGAGGATAGCCAACAGGAAAGTATCTCCTTCCGGAATGTTCAATGCATGCGCAGCCAGGATGGCCAATACGGCATTGATGCAAGGAACCAATATGGCAAAAGCTGTAAGAAACCAGCCTGCTTTTCGGAAAGCCTGAAACCTTCTTGCGGCGATGATGCCCATGTCAAGCAGGAACACGGCAAGGAATCCTTTGAAGATATCACTCGTAAAGGGCTTGATGCCTTCGGCCTGTTTTTCATCTGCCAAAATTCCTATCACCAAAGATCCGAGGATCATCAGTACCGATCCATTGCTAAAGGCTTCCCTGGCGATCTGCCGATAGCCTTGTGAAGTCTGCTGGTAGTCCGTAAAACTTCTGATCAGTACAACCCCAATGATGATGGCCGGTGCTTCCATCAGCGCCATAGATGCCACCATATGCCCTCCAAACGGGATCTGCTTATCTGCAAGGAAACTACTGGCTGTGATGAAGGTTACGGCACTCACGGAGCCATAGGTTGCCGCCAGTGCACCTGCATTGAAAACATTGAGCCTTCGTTTCAGCAGGAAAAAAGTATATAGGGGTACCAGCAGGGAAAAGCCAATCGCCAATCCGAGTGTTTTAACAACCTCTTCGGTGAGTCCGCTATGTGCCAGTTCCATTCCCCCTTTAAAGCCGATGGAGAATAGCAGGTACAGCGAGATGAACTTAGAGATCTGGGGAGGAATTTCGAGATCCGACTTGATCAGGGAAGCAACAATACCCAAAACGAAAAAGAGGAGGGTGGGGTTGCGAAGATTACTGAAGATGATTTCTGGATTCATTTCGGGGGGCGAAGGTATCCCAGTTCAAAAAAACAACGGGAGAATAGATATATCCTCCCGTTGTGCGCTATAGCTTCAGGTTTTAGAACCTGGACGCTACTTTATCCCAGTTCACTACATTCCAGAAAGCAGCGAGATAATCGGCACGTTTGTTCTGATACTTCAGGTAATAAGCATGTTCCCATATGTCTACACCCAGCAATGGTGTTCCTTTTACTTCGGCAACATCCATCAGGGGATTGTCCTGGTTGGGCGTGCTGCTCACAGCCAAAGCACCGCTTGCATCTTTGATCAGCCATGCCCATCCGCTTCCAAAACGGGTCATGCCCGCATTGTTCATTTTTTCTTTCAGTCCATCCAGTGAACCGAAGGCTTTATTGATGGCTTCCAGTAAAGCACCGGAAGGAGCGCCTCCTTTTGGAGAAAGGCTTTCCCAGAAGAAAGTGTGGTTCCAGTGACCGCCACCGTTATTGCGAACAGCGGGGGAGATGGAGCCGGCTTGTGCTACCAGTTCTTCCAGCGATTTATTTTCATTGGGTGTACCCGCGATAGCTTTGTTCAGGTTGTCAACATAAGCCTGGTGGTGTTTACCATGATGGATCTGCATGGTGGTGGTATCAATATGCGGTTCAAGCGCATCATGTGCATAGGGCAGGGGAGCTAATGTAAATGCCATAATGATGATTTTTTAAGTTGTTGAATGGCTGCTCAGTTCCACTTTTCAGGTGTCATGCAGCGTGAAGATTAAACAAAGTTATGGGCAAAATGTTGGACAACAAGTCAAAAACGGCAACGATAAAAAAGGATTAACAGGCTCATCGTTTTCTGCGAAAAAATGATTTCATCAGTTCCGCACATTCATCGGCCATAACGCCTTTGGTGACCTGTGTTTTGGGATGGAAGGGAAACTGGTTGCCGGTTACCCGCTGGTGCCCGTTCTTTTCGTCGGCCGCCCCCCAGATGATCCGGCTGATCTTGCTCCAGTACAGCGCGCCAGTGCACATCAGGCAGGGCTCAACCGTCACGTAGAGACTGGCATCGGGCAAGTATTTTGCACCGAGGAAATTAAAGGCCGAGGTAAGGGCGATCATTTCTGCATGGGCCGTGGGGTCATTCAGTTTTTCCACCATGTTATGCCCGCGTGCGATGATCCGGTTGTTCAGCACCACCACTGCCCCTACCGGTACCTCTTCCTCCTCAAAAGCGATCATGGCTTCTTTCAGGGCCTGTTGCATGAAGTAATCATCCGTAAACATAGGTGGATGAGATTCGTTAGTTTTATATCCCGCACCATGCGGGGCCGGAAGGTATAAAAATAATGTATATGGAACCTGCTACAACGGTTGCTCCGCCAAAGGCCAGCATTCTGTCTGCCGAAATCGAAACTATTCGTGAGAAGCAACGCGCATTCTTTGCTTCTGGCGCAACCAGGCCATTTGCGTTCCGTAAGGCGCAGTTGAAGAAACTGTGGCAGGCGGTGAAAAGCCGCGAACAGGATATCATCGATGCATTGAACAAGGATTTTCGTAAGCCAGAATTTGAAGGTTATGGAACGGAGATCGGTCCCTTTTATGGTGAAGTGAAACATGCCTTACAGGAACTCGGCAACTGGATGCGGCCGGAGAAAGTGCATACGCCACTGCCCTTCCTTCCTTCCAGCAGTTGGCGATACCATGATCCCCTCGGCAATGTCCTCATCATCAGCCCGTGGAACTACCCTTTCCTGTTGATGTTCCGCCCCCTCGTTTCCGCCATCGCCGGTGGCAATACCGTGATCCTGAAACCTTCAGAGATGACTCCTCATGTGGCGGCGGTGATTACGGATATCATTACTACTCATTTTCCGGAAGATTACATCGCTGTCGTCAACGGCGACGGTGAAGAAGTGGGTAACCTGCTGGTAGGTGAGCATCATTTCGATCATGTTTTCTTTACTGGTTCTGTTGGCGTAGGGAAAAAGATCATGGCGATGGCGGCAAAACATCCTAGTCCCGTTACACTTGAACTGGGTGGAAAATCGCCCTGTATCGTTGATAAAACAGCGGACCTCGCTTTTGCTGCAAAGAAAATTGCCTGGAGCAAATTCGTGAACGCCGGACAAACCTGCGTGGCACCGGATTATGTTTTGGTGCATGAAGAAGTGCGTGAGAAATTCATCAGCATACTAACGGCGCAGGTTAACCGAATGTATGGTGATGATCCACAGCAGAGTCCGGACTTTGCGCGGATCATTAGCGACAGGCGATTCAACGCTTTGTTGAAATACCTGGAAGAAGGAAAGATCATTGCTGGCGGGCATACCGATGCCGCGGACCGGTACATCGCTCCCACCCTCATCACGGACGTAAACAGCAGTGATAAAATCATGCAGGAGGAGATCTTCGGTCCTATCCTTCCTATTATCGGTTATCGTACAGATGCGGAAGTGTTACAATGGATATCGATGAATCCTTATCCGCTCGCCTTATACGTTTACACCAGCAGCCGGAAGGTGGCAGATTTTTACATCGAGCAAGTTCGCTTCGGCGGAGGCTGCGTGAACAACGGCCTGATCCACCTCGGCAATGAAGCACTCCCATTTGGAGGTGTTGGCACCAGCGGCATCGGACAGTACCACGGAGAGTATGGATTCCAAACTTTTTCCAGGGTAAAGAGTGTTGTGAAAACACCTACCTGGCTGGATGCACCCTTGTGGTATCCGCCGTATAAGGATCATGTGAAGTGGATCAGAAAAATATTCCGATGATCAGATTGTTGAAAACCATTGTTGTAATTGTATTGCTCATGATCGCTTATATCGCGATCGTAAACAGAGATTCTATGGAGATGACTACCAGGCAGAAAGTATTAAAAGCGATGTATCCTTTCTTCACCGGATTGAACCGGCTTTTCGGTACCAATACATCCGTGCGTTCCAACCCAGGCGATGTTCCGCCTGTGGTATCCTTGTATGATTTGCAGGTAACGATGATCGACGGAACAAAAAAGCAGATGTCAGATTTTAAGGGGAAAAAACTGCTCATCGTGAATACTGCAAGCGATTGCGGCTATACGAGACAGTATGAAGGGTTGCAGGCCTTGTATGAAAAGGAAAAGGGCAACCTGGAGATCATTGCATTCCCTGCCAATGATTTTAAAGAGCAGGAGAAGGGAACGGCGGAAGACATTGCTACGTTTTGCAAACGCAATTATGGCGTGAGTTTCCCCCTGGCTTCAAAGTCCGTGGTGATAAAGGCGGATGGACAGGATCCCGTGTTTCAGTGGCTCACAGATCCTTCAAAAAATGGCTGGAATAGCAAGGCGCCCGCGTGGAATTTTTCCAAATATCTCATCAGTGCAGATGGTACCCTGTTGGATTATTTTGATCCCGCTGTGGAGCCTGAAGATGAATCCATTGCAAGGGCTGTACGAAAATAACTAATGATCGCAAGCGAGTGGGTGTGTTGCTTTGGAAGCTGAAGGAAGAATCTCTACATGCCTATATTCCTCTTCAATATCAGCGAGCACCTCATCGATCTCCTCAACGGTCTTGAGCATCACAAGGGTGTTGCGGAAATGTTTGATGCCAGGCAAACCATGCAGATAGTTGGCATAATGCCTTTTCATTTCATTGATGCCGGCAATCGGGCCCTTCCAACTAACGGACCCGTATAGGTGCTTTTTGATGACGGCTATGCGTTCTGCAATCGTAGGCGGAGGCAGGTGTTCCCCTGTGGCCATGAAATGTTTGATCTCGCGGAAGATCCAGGGGTAGCCGATGGCGGCACGACCGATCATCACTCCGTCAACCCCATATTTTTGTTTGTATTCCAGGGCTTTTTCAGGACTATCGATATCGCCATTGCCAAAGATGGGGATGGTGATGCGGGGGTTGTTTTTAACTTCGGCGATGTAGGTCCAATCCGCCTCTCCTTTATACAATTGGCAGCGGGTACGGCCATGAATAGATAAGGCTGCAATGCCCACATCCTGCAATCTTTCCGCAACGTCCATGATATTGATGCTGTCGTGATCCCAGCCCAGTCTTGTCTTTACCGTAACGGGCAGGCTGGTACTTTTCACTACGGCACTGGTGAGCCTCACCATCAGGTCAAGGTCTTTCAGTACGGCTGCGCCGGCACCTTTGGTCACCACTTTTTTAACGGGGCATCCGAAGTTGATGTCCAGCAGATCAGGTTGAACGGTGTCAACGATCCTGGCACTTAGGGCCATCGCTTCTTCATCGCCCCCGAAGATCTGGATTCCCACGGGTCTTTCTTCCTCAAAGATGTCGAGCTTCTGACGGCTCTTGATTGCATCACGTATCAACCCTTCACTGGAGATGAACTCCGTGAACATAAGATCAGCACCTTGCTCTTTGCAGACGGCCCTGAAAGGAGGATCACTGACATCTTCCATGGGAGCCAGCAGCAGGGGGAAATCCGGTAACGCTATCTTGCCTATCTTTATCATTACAGGCTGCAAAGGTACGCAATCATGCGGGCTTTGAAAGCCGTATTACAACTGATTGATATGTATAACAAAGATTCGAAGGCAGGGTATTCTTACGTGAGCGGATTGTTCATATTGTTGGGGGCGCTGGCCGTAGGTTTGTTCCTCGGATCGCTTGCTGCTGCAGGCATCTGGATGGTTTCCACAGGAAGGTCCTTTTTCACGATGGAGAAGGATATCCTCAATCCGCAGTTTGCAGATGTGATCCGCATCATCCAGCTGGTCAGCACTTTCATTATTTTCTTCGTACCAGCCTGGGCCGCTGCGGCTATCATCAATAAGAAACCATTTAAGTTGCTGGGCTTCAACCGGTATTTCGGGATGCAACAGGTGGTGTTGACGATTTTGATCACCCTGGCAACCCTACCACTCGTAGGTGCCCTCGCTGAAGTGAACCAGCTGATTCCCCTTTCACCTGCGCTGGAGGCAAAGTTTAAAGCGATGGAAGACTCTTATGAGGAGCAAGTGAAAGTGTTGTCCAAAATTTCCGGATGGGGAGAATATGTGTTGTCGCTCCTCATTATGGCCATTGCACCAGCCATCTTTGAAGAGACTTTTTTCAGGGGTGGATTGCAGAACTATTTGCAGCGGCTCACCAAAAATCCATGGATCGCCATCGGGGTGACGAGTATTATTTTTTCCGCGATCCATTTTTCTTTTTACGGGTTCATTCCTCGTGTAGCCCTGGGCGTTATGCTCGGTTTATTGTATTACTATAGTGAGAGCATCTGGCTGCCCATCATTGCACACTGCTTTAACAATGCGCTGGTGGTTACACAGATTTATTATTTGACGATGAAAGGGAAGCCCGTAGAAGAGGCGATGAAAGAAACCTATCCCATCTGGTGGGGTGCCATCGCGTTGGTGGTGTTGTATTTTCTGTATAAGCGATTCATGGAAGTTGCGAAACGGGATTTGGCTAAGTACAAACCCAAGGAAGAAGTTGCGGTAGAGGAGCAATGGCTGAGTTAGAAATTAACAATTAGTAACTGGCAATTAACAATTGGCACTGGAATTTAGTATCTGGTGACTACTCAAACTACTAATTATCAGTGCTAATTGCCAATTGTCAATTGTCAATTGCAAATATCCAATTCATATGGCTTTCAACTGGCCTGTTTTTCTTACCCGCGCTAGAACCGCCGTGATCTTTGTAGCCGTGATGGCTGCGGGTCTGTTGCTGGGTAAATGGAGTTTTCTGGCTTTGTTCACCCTCATCCATTTTGGTGCCTGGTATGAGTACCAGCAGTTGATGGGTAAGATCCATCCGGGCTATCGGGATATCACACCGTTCCATCGTTTCGGTGTTATGTTTGCTGGTTGGTGCATGATGTTGTTTGCAACATCGGATCAATGGAATATCATCGATCTCCCCATTTCTTCCATCGGTTTCTGGTTCGGTCTAATTCTCTTGTTTGTATTGCCGATAATAGAACTACTGTTTACCCGCCACCTGGATTTGAAGAATATCTGGATCTCGCTGGGCGGGCTTGTCTATATTTCATTGAGTCTTAGTTTAATGATCCACCTGCGTTCCGGCACATTATGGATGGAAGCCGCACAGCCGGATTCCCTGTCTATGGGAATGGCAAAATACGTTGGTTATCTTACACCCATCCTCATCATCGTTTCCATCTGGATCAATGATACGATGGCCTACATCGTGGGATCCCTCATCGGTAAAACACCACTCTCCAGCATATCGCCCAAGAAGACCTGGGAAGGCACTGTTGGAGGCATTATCCTGAGTGTGGCGGTGATGAGCGTGGTGGGATGGTATGCCAATGCAGAGTGGCATCACTACTTGTTTATTTCATTGATTGCAGCCATCACCGGAACCTTTGGTGACCTGTTTGAAAGCAAACTCAAACGCATGGCCGGGGTGAAAGACAGCGGTACATTTATGCCGGGGCATGGAGGATTTTTGGATCGATTTGATTCTCTGCTTTTTGCCATACCTTTCGTTTGGTTATACGCCATCTTATTCATGTAGATCCAACCAATTGCTGATGACTATCCTCGCCATCATTGCCTGTATCCTCGGTCTTGTGCTGCTGATCAGCTGGGGCCGGGTCAATGCCTTTCTTGCTTTCCTGTTTGTTTCCATTATAACGGGTCTGGTGCTGGGTATTCCATTGAATAAGATCACAGGGTCCATCCAGAAAGGTATCGGTGATACGCTTGGTTCACTGGTCATTGTGATTGCACTTGGTGCGATGTTGGGTAAGCTGGTGGCCGAGACCGGTGCGGCGCAACGCATCACACAAGTGCTGATGAAAGCATTTGGTCCGTCCAGGATTCAATGGGCATTGATGATCACTGGATTTATTGTGGGCATTCCCTTGTTTTATAATGTAGGATTTGTGTTGCTGATTCCTTTAATTTTTTCGGCGGTGTATCAATTGAAGATGCCCGCCGTGTATGTAGGCCTTCCGATGCTGGCAGCACTTTCGGTTACGCATGGTTTCCTGCCTCCGCATCCGGCGCCATCGGCACTGGTAGGCCAGTTCCAGGCCAATATGGGGCTCACGCTTTTGTATGGAACGCTTATTGCGATCCCAGCGATCATCATCGCCGGGCCATTATATGCTAAAACATTGAAGGGGATCACTGCAGAGCCATTGAAGACTTTTCAAAAAGATCCGATTCCCGAGCATGCACTGCCTTCTGCATCAATGAGTTTTGTGGCGTCCTTGCTTCCGGTGATCATGCTGGCGGTAACAACCATTATTCCATTGTTGTTCACAGTTGACGGCATTGCCAGTGATATCCTGAAGTTTTTGTCTGAGCCTTCCATTGTGATGCTGATCGCAGTGATCTTCGCAACTTTTGCGCTGGGCATAGCGCCTAACCGAAGCATGAGCCAGGTGATGGACATTTATGTGGAAGCCGTAAAAGACGTATCTATTATTCTACTTATTGTATCTGGTGCGGGCGCGTTGAAACAGGTCTTCACAGACAGTGGCGTCAGCCATCAGATCGGTGAAATGTTGCAGGGTTGGAGCTTGCATCCGTTGATCCTGGGATGGCTTATTGCCGCAGTCATCCGTGTAGCGATGGGATCTGCAACGGTGGCCGGACTTACAACGGCGGGTATTATTGCTCCTGTGCTTGCGAGCACTGGCGTGGATCCTAATCTGATGGTGTTGTCTATCGGTGCCGGAAGCCTGATGTTTTCACATGTGAATGACTCCGGGTTTTGGATGTTCAAAGAATATTTTAACCTTACCATTAAAGAGACCATTCGGTCATGGAGTATCATGGAAACCATTGTGGCGGTGGTGGGACTTGTTGGCGTACTGGTTCTCGATAAAATCATTCACTAGCAATTGACAATTAGCAATTGACAATTGGTAATTTGCACTGGTTGTTAAAGACTAGATACCAGTGCCAATTGCAAATTGTTAATTGCCAATTGTTAATTACCAAGCATATGTCAGCAGAACAGCGTTTAATAGACCTCAACATTACTCTCCCGGATGTCCCGGAACCCAAAGCAATCTACAAGCCTTGTCTCATTGATGGCCGGCATCTGTATGTGTCTGGTCATGTACCGATGCGCGCAGATTTTACGAGGATCCGTGGAAAGGTAGGTGCCGATATGGATGTGGAAGAAGCCAAGCAGATGGCAAGGCTGGTGGGCATGTTGATCCTTTCGTCTATCCGTAAGCATGTGGGCAGCCTGGACAAAGTGAAACGCGTGATCAAGGTGTTGGGGTTTGTAAACGGCGTGCCCGATTTTGATAAGCATCCCATCGTCATCAATGGTTGCAGTGAGTTGTTTGCCGAGATCTGGGGACCGGAGAACGGCATCGGTGTGCGTAGCGCAGTGGGTATGGGATCTTTGCCCGATGGCATTCCCGTAGAAGTGGAAGCATTGTTTGAACTCTTTGAACCCGCATCATGAGCAACTGGTATGACATTGGTAATGTAAATACAATCGACTCACCACAGGTGGTCATTTATGCGGATAGGGTGCAGCATAATATTGATGCTGCCGTAAAAATGGTTGGCGATGTGAACAGGCTCAGGCCGCATATCAAGACCAATAAAACGCCGCAAGTGGTGCAGATGATGCTGGCCGCGGGCATCACTCGTTTCAAATGCGCGACTATTGAAGAGGCTGCGCTGCTGGCCTCATTGAAAGCACCGGACGTGTTGTTGGCCTACCAGCCGGTGGGGCCTAAAGTAGAAAGGTTATACTTACTTACACGAGAATATCCGGCTACGCGTTTTTCCTGTTTGACGGATCACGTTGCACCAGCACGTGCTTTGCATGAATACTTTAGTGCGCATGATGCAAGGATCGAAGTGTTTATGGATCTCAATGTGGGGATGAATCGCACCGGGATCTCTTTGAGCGAGGCGCCACTTCTGGCGGAAGCCATTCAACAGATGAAGGGTTTAAGGTGGCGGGGTATTCATGCGTATGATGGTCATTTCCGCGATCCGGATATCTCCATTCGTAAGGCGGCATGTGATGCGCAATTTGAGCAGGTGAAAGCATTTCATCAGAACATGCAGGAGAATTTTGGCATACCCTTAAGCATCATCGCCGGAGGTTCGCCCACGTTCCCTATTCATGCTTTACGGGAAGATGTGGAATGCAGTCCGGGTACTTTTGTATTCTGGGACAAAGGGTATGGTGATATCTGTGCGGAGCAACCCTTTCTTCCTGCAGCGTTGGTATTGAGTAGGGTGATCTCGCTTCCTTCACCTGGGAAGATCTGTATTGACATGGGGCATAAATCGATTGCTGCAGAGAATGATATATCCCGCAGGGCCTGGTTTGTGAATGAGCCGGAAGCCCTACTGCTGAGCCAGAGTGAGGAACATGGACTGGTGCAGCCCGTGAAGGAACACCAGCCGGGTGACCTGATGTATGTGATGCCCTATCATGTATGCCCCACTATCAACTTGTATTCATCACTGGTGGTAGTGAAAAACGGTAGAGCGGAGGATTCTTGGAAAGTGGCTGCCAAACACTGAGCATATGACCATCGATTTACATCTTGACCTTGCCATGTGTGCCATGGAGTGGAACCGTGATCTTCGGTTACCCGTTGACGTGATTAACGAGCGGGAGAAGCATTTGACGGACAAACCAGACCGGGGCAGGGCAACGGTTTCATTAGACGCGCTTCGTAAGGGCGGTATCGGGCTGGTGGTGGCTACGCAGATCGCTAGGTTTGTGGAGCCAGGATCTGCGATACCCGGATGGAACTCGCCAGAGCAGGCATGGGCGCAAACGCAGGGCCAGCTCGCCTGGTACAGGGTAATGCAGGATGAGGGCCATATGGTACAGATCCGCAACCAGCAGGAACTGGAACTGCATTTGAAACGATGGAAACTTTTTGAGGACGGCGATGTGCCGGGCATGCCGCCCATCGGATTTATCCTCAGTCTTGAAGGAGCGGATTCGCTGATTGATCTGCAGTACCTGGAACATGCATATCGATACGGCTTGCGCGCGGTTGGTCCGGCCCACTATGGCTCCGGCCGCTATGCCAATGGCACCAATGCCAGCGGGCGAATGGGCAACAGGGGTGTTGCTTTATTGCGTGAGATGGACAGGATGGAAATGATCCTTGATGCCACACATCTTTGCGATGATGCATTCTGGCAGGCGATTGATGTTTTCAAGGGCCCCGTTTGGGCCAGCCACAATCTGTGCAGAGCCATCGTTCCCCACAACCGCCAGTTCAGCGATGACCAGATCAAAACGCTTATCCAGCGGGATGCGGTCATTGGTGTAGCCTTTGATGCCTGGATGATTGTACCCAACTGGGTGAAGGGCAGTTCAACACCGGAAAACATGGATTGCGGGCTGCATAAAATTGCAGATCACATAGATCATATCTGCCAGCTTGCCGGCAATGCACGTCATGTGGCTATTGGGACAGACCTCGACGGCGGTTATGGGAGGGAGCAATGTCCATATGATATCGAGACCATTGCAGACATTCATAAACTCAGGGGCATCCTGCTTTCCAGGGGATACGCTGCGGAAGATGCAGATGACATTTTCAGTGGTAATGCACTCGCTTTTCTACGGAATCATTTGTAATTGCGGTACATTTGCGGCATGATCATTCATAAAGAAGGATACAAGAGTATAGC
>JBASZQ010000032.1:0-5833 GCA_049661025.1 Chitinophagaceae bacterium
TTGGAAGGTGGAAGAACCTCGAGCTTCCACCTTCAAACTTCAACCTTCCAACTTGAATATCAGTATCTTCGCTCCCGTGAAGGTCAAAATCGTCAACAAATCAAACAACCCGCTTCCTGCATACGCCACAGAAGGGTCATCAGGTATGGACCTGCGGGCAAATCTGGAGCAAGACATTGTGCTGAAGCCGCTGGAGCGCTTCCTGGTTCCTACGGGCATACATATTGAAATACCTGATGGGTATGAGGCGCAGGTGCGGCCGCGCAGCGGGCTGGCGGTGAAGCAGGGCATCACCTGTTTGAACACGCCGGGCACGATTGACGCGGATTACAGGGGAGAGATCAAAGTGATCTTGATTAATCTTTCTGCCGATGAGCAGGTCATACATCATGGGGACAGGATTGCACAAATGGTGGTGCAGGCTGTGGAGCGTGTGGAATGGGAAGCGGTGACGGATCTTAACGTGACGGAACGAAATGCGGGTGGCTTTGGTCATACCGGCAAGCATTAAAAATCATCTGATGAAATATATTATTGCGGTACTCATGTTGGTGGTGTTGGCAGGCGCTTGCCGGTCTACGCGGAAGATCTCCTCTTCTATCGGGAAGAAAGATTCCGTGACTACGATCATCGATCCCAGAAATTCTGACTCTGGACAGAAGGTATGGACGGCGTACAACAAGATCTCTACAGACAGGATCGAGTTCAATACGTTTCAGGCCAAGCTGAAGATGGATTATGACGATGGGAAGAAAGCATACAGGGATCTGAATGTGGTACTGCGGATGAAGAAAGACAGCATCATCTGGATCTCGGTAAATGCATTGTTGGGGATCGAGGCGGTGCGTGCAATGATCACACCAGACACGGTAATTTTAGCGAACAAGATCGAGAATACGGTGCAGTATCGGACCTTTGATTATCTCAGGGAAGTGTCTAAGTTGCCGGTGGATTTCCGCACGCTGCAGGACCTGATTATTGGGAACAAGGTTTTCCTCGATTCCAATATTGTGGCGTATGGGGAGGGGGAGAAATTGATATCGATGACGATGTTGGGGGAGTTCTTTAAGAATTTCTCACAGTTCAATTCCGGAGACCTGAGCATTGTGCGAAGCAAACTTGACGATGTGGATGTAACGAGAAGCCGCAGTGCTGACCTGAGTTACCAGGACTATACTGACGTGGATGGGGGCAAGCGATTTGCGAACCGGAGGCGGATCAGTGTAAGTGATAAGAATAAGCTAGATATTGATCTTGATTTTAAGCAGGTGCAATTTGATCTGCCTTTGAGCTATCCCTTTAGTGTTAAAAACCTGAAATTGAAGTAATTTTAACACGCGCGCAGGGTATCATGTATTATTTTGCGCGCCTGTGGATTTGAGATCTACATTCATCCTGATAAAAAACCCGTCCATGCGAATCCTTTTCATGTACCTGTTGAGCTTTATGTTTATTGCCGGCGCGGTTGCGCAAAGTCGTGAAGACCTCGAGCGCCAGCGCAAGCAGATCCAACAGGAGATCGCGGAATTACAGGAGACGCAGGCATCGATCCAGAAAGATAAAAAAGCCAACCTGGCGCAGCTGGCACTCATCCAGAATAAGATCAAGAAGCGGAATGCGGTCATCAATAATATCAATGACCAGGTACAGCTCATCGATAATAATATCTTTTCCAACAACAGGGAGATCTACCGGCTCAAGAAACAAGTGGATACGCTGAAGGAACAGTATGCGAAGACCCTGGTGTATGCGTACCAGAACCGGAGCAGTTATGACATGATCAACTTTCTGTTTTCGGCTACCACATTTAACGATGCCATCCGCAGGATCCAGTATCTAAAAAGTTACCGCGGGTACAGGGAAGAGCAGGTGCAGAATATACAGAAGACTCAACAGTTGTTGGTAGACAAGATCAACACGCTGAACGAGAATAAGAAAGAGAAGAGCAAGGTATTGCAGGAGCAGAGCAAGGAGATGAAGACCTTGCAGGGAGAGAAGGAAGAGCAGAACAGTTATGTGGCGAAGTTGAAGGCGAGGGAGAAAGAATTGACGAAAGAGATGGCGGCCAAGCGCAGGGTGGCGAACAATCTGCAGAATGCGATTTCGGCGATTGTGAAAAGGGAGATCGAGGCGGCGCGGAAGCGGGAGATCGAAGAAGCGAAGAAAGCTGCGGCGGCAGCGAAAGCGGCAGAGGCGAAGAGTGGTGCTGCTACCACAACGGGTACGGCGGCTACTACGGCCCCCAAAACTTCGTCTACCCCTGGCCGTAAGTACAACGTTTTGGAGAGCACACCGGAGGTGACTAAGGTGTCTGTGAATTTTGAGGCCAACCGGCGGAACCTGCCATGGCCCGTGGATAAGGGAGTCATCAGTTTTCCTTTTGGAAGAAATAAAATAGAAGGCACCACATTGTATGAAGACAATTCTGGTGTAACTATCGCAACGGTATCGGGAACGAATGTGAAGGCCGTATTTGAGGGGACTGTATCGGGCGTTTTTGACATTCAGGGTTCACAGGCGGTGACCATCAAGCACGGTAAATACTTCACCACATATTACAACCTTACGAGTGTTACTGTTGGTAAGGGCGATGGCGTTAAGATGGGCCAGGTCATTGGAAAGGCTGGCGCCAACGATGATGGTGACGGCGAAATATTATTTATGGTCACAGAGGAGAAAAAATTCCTCAATCCGGAATTGTGGCTGAAACAGAGATAGATTCTAGTACAGGTTGGAGGTTGGAGGTTGCAGATGCGTTGGACTGTTCTTTCATCAATAATTAGACCTGCAACTTTTTCTTCACAACACTACTACGCGTTTCAAAGAGAAAAACAACTTCATTCTCCGTGCAAATCACTGATTGCATCGCTTCCTCATGGGTGTAGGTTTGTCATGTGGATGGCTTACCGATGATACGATTGATGTTGGTGTGCGCGCGGGATGAGGAGCGGGTGATGGTGATGCAGGAGCCGTGGCACGCCGGGGTTGAGGAGCACAATCGGGGGTTGGTGCGGGCAGTTGACGAATGCGTTCGTGGGCTGCCCGGGGCCCGCCACAACGGAGGATGGCATTTTCCATTGGATCGCGAGGTATTAAAGGGTTTAGTGGAAAGGGTTAAGGGGTTATTTGAGTTGGATTTTGGTGTGCTGAAAATTCAGTTGGGTTTGCGGAAGCTCGGGATGCCTTTGCAGGCGGTGGTGCATGTGCCGCACCAGGTTAGCATGGTGAATTTGTTGGCTTTGGACAAGTATGTAAAGACCCTGGCGATGAAGGCGTACAGTCAGGCCACGATGCATCACTACCGCCAAGAGTTTCAGAAATTATTGATGTTGTTGGGAGAGATGGATGTGGCCTCGTTGACTACGGAGCAGGTGAAGAGTTATTTGTTATGGTTGATCACGAAGAAGGGGTATGGGGAGAGTCATGCGAACACGGCTGTGAATGCGATCAAGTTTTATTTTGAGAAAGTATTGTTACAGCCGAGGGTGGTGTATGATCTGCCGCGCCCGAAGAAGCCCTTGGTGTTGCCCAAGGTGATGGGCAAGGAATCGATCACCCGGATCATTCAATCCATGGATAATCTCAAGCACCAGTCGATGCTGATGTTAGCCTACGCCGCCGGTTTACGGGTGAGTGAGATTGTGGCGTTGAAGTTGGTAGATATTGATTCAGACCGGATGTGCATTAATATCCGCCGGGCCAAGGGCAAGAAGGACCGGGTGGTGGCTTTATCACCGATTTTACTGGATTATCTGCGGGACTACTTCCGCGCCTATCGACCGAAGGAGTGGTTGTTTGAGGGGCAGGGTGGAGGTCAGTATTCCACGCGGAGTGTGCAACAGGTGTTTAAGGATGCCAAAGCGCTTGCGGGCGTCAAGACGCCTGGTGGTATTCACACCCTGCGGCACAGTTTTGCCACGCATCTGTTGGAGTCCGGCACAGATATCCGGTTCATCAAAGATCTGTTGGGGCACAATAATTTGGGTACCACGTTACGGTACACGCATGTGAGTTTAAAACAGATCACTTTGATCAAGAGTCCGCTTGACGATCTTAATCTCGGCCGCCCGAAGAGCCCATAGTTGTGTTGTAGCTTACCCTTCCCCATGCTTCTCCGATCTCTTGCCTCAGTTTCGTCAACCCAGTTCACGCAATTATCACTCCCTCAACTCAATCCCCGCAACATTTTGCATTTACATATCCATTCCGCAATTATACCGCCAACATCTATATTCCCTTTCCGCTATTATTTTAACAGATTTATCATTTCATCCCTTGCAAATCCCTGTGCAACTGCGTACATTTAAGTGTTAGCGGCAAGCTACAGCTTCAAATTCAGCCATGCGTCGATTGATATTACTAATGTTTCTTTTTCAAGGGGTGGCTTTTGCTCAAAAATCGCCAATTGACCATATCAGAAGTATTCTTTTCGAAAGAGGTCAACGAGACTCCTCCGGTTTATCAGAAGGGCGAGAGGGCTTTGGCTGTATAAAATGGTGGATGCCTGCAAAGCCTGCCAACATAGAGTCCGGACAAGAGGTGTACCTATATAGTCACCAAAATGTTTATCCCACAAAAGAAGCATGTAACGCGTATGCTCTTTGCTTTGCACAAGATGGCAGGCTTCACTTTGTTGAGCACGAACTTTGTTCAGAGCCTCCAAGCGTTGTGGTTGGCAAGAAGGGGAAAGATGTGGCGCCATATGGACCTGACAGATTCAGACTAAAACAAAGAAATCGCGAAGTGTATTTGGAATTGTTAGAAGGTGTAGCTTTTTACAAGCGCTACCAAGTACAAAAACTAGAGCCTTTAGGTGATCCAGGTTCCCAAGGTACCCAATATAGGATTCTCTTACGAGTAATCTGACCGCCTGCCGCTAACACGGGCTGTGATGCAACCCGGGCCCTAGCTTCAATAGTATACTTGCATTTATGCCCGTGCCGCCGTAAATTGGTTTTGAATAAAGTTAACCAATTTACGGCGGCACGAGACCCCGAGGCGCAAGCCCGGGCTGCATCAAGCCCCAGACGTTATGCGCCATTGAGATCATATGAAACACCATCGTTCAATTTTCCTGGCTCTATTTTTAATATTAATAGCTTCGATCGCATTATACTACTGCAATCTGCAGGTAGAGAAAGCAGCTAAGGATAGACTTTACTCGGATTTTAAACAAATGCCATATAGGAGAGTCGGGTTGGTTCTTGGTACAGCCAAGTATCTCCAGGGTAGTTTGGAGAACCCTTACTATCGGTATCGGATTGAGGCGGCAATTCAATTGATTAAACGGGGACGAGTCAAATATTTGATAGTTAGTGGAGACAATAGTAGACAAGACTACAACGAACCTGAACAAATGCGTTTGGATTTGATAGCGGCAGGAGTAGATTCATCAAGAATTTACCTTGACTATGCAGGGTTTAGAACATTTGATTCAATGGTGAGGCTCAAAGAAGTTTTCTCCCAAGATTCCGTGACAATCATTTCGCAAAAGTTTCACAATGAAAGAGCCCTATTTATAGCCAGTCGAGAAGGCATTGATGCAATAGGATTCAATGCGGAAGATGTTTCTTCAGACATTGGTTACAAAGTTCAAATACGCGAGAAGTTGGCAAGGGTTAAACTATTTTTAGACTATGTTTTTGGCAAGCAACCTAAGTTTCTAGGGCCAAAGATTCAAATTGCTGAGTAAGCCAATGGCGCATAACACTGGCTTATGTGCAACCCGGGGGTCGTTTCTGAAACGCTGACTTGCTTTTATGCCTGTGCCGCCGTAAATTGGTTTTAGAATAAAGTTAACCAATTTACGGCGGCACGCACTCCGTATTAAACC
>JBASZQ010000033.1:0-4790 GCA_049661025.1 Chitinophagaceae bacterium
GATGATGGGAGTGCCTTCAGAGAAGCTAACGGGGAACGACTAATTTCCTCCTACCCAAGAATTTAAGGCTAAAAATCTTAGGTTTGCAGGGAGTTATGGCCAATCGTCTAAAATCCACAAAGAAAAGCCCTGATCCGGGAAAACTGACTGCCGAAAAAGAAGAGAGAGTACTATTAACGGAGGTCGTCAAAGATGAGCGAACCAGAAAAATCGCTGGTGCCGTTTTTCTGATGCTCTGTTTTTTCTTTTTCGCTGCCTTCACTTCCTATCTATTTACCTGGAAAGAAGACCAGGATAAAGTCTTTCAGCACGGGATTGCAATCCTGGCGCCCAATGATTACCCCATTTCCAATCTGTTGGGAGCCTTCGGCGCTTATATTTCCCATCTGTTTTTTTACAAAGGTTTTGGTGTTGCATCTTTCCTATTCTGTTCATTCCTTTTTGTATTGGGCGTGAACATGCTACTCAACAGGAAGATTTTCTCGATCCCAAGAAACATCAAGTATCTGGTGTCAGGACTACTTGTTTTTAGTCTGAGTTTCGCTTTTTTATTTCAATCCAGTTCATTCCACTGGGGCGGTGAGGTCGGTAATCAACTCAGCAAATGGCTGACAGGATTGATCGGAACCATGGGAACAGCCGTATTCATTTTTGTTGCATTTTTTTCATACATCATCTGGAGGTTCAATCCGGCATTCAACACCCCCAACCTGAAATGGCCACGCAAAGAAAAACAACCCGAATCGGTAGATCCTGAAACAGATGAAGAGGAGGAGGTTGAAGAAGAAGAGGAAGAACCTGTACCAGTTAAGGGGAACCGTTTGAAGAAGAACAAGGTAGCCGTTCTCATGATTGAAGAGGATCTTATGCCGGAATCCACAGACTTAAAAGTGGTAGAGAAAGCGTTGCCAGCAGAGCCTGCGCCAATAGTGTTGGAGACGCCTTTTGAAGAACCTCCGAGACAAAACAACAGTAAACAAAAAGGGGCTGTCAATATTCCCGAACTGGAGATCAAACCTACCGTTCCTGAAGTAAAAGAAGAAGAGATCAGCGGCCACGAGAAGGTTGCCAAATTGCCGCCTTATGATCCCGTCTTGGATCTTCGGGATTACAAATATCCTAAGCTTGATCTGATGGACCAGCACAGCAATGAGAAAATTGTCATGGATGCTGGTGAACTTGAAGCCAACAAAAACCAGATCATCAATACGCTTAAGAATTATGACATCGCCATACAAAAAATCGTTGCCACGGTAGGTCCAACAGTTACCCTGTACGAGATTGTACCCTCTGCCGGTGTAAGGATCTCCAGGATCAAAAACCTTGAAGATGACATTGCTCTCAGCCTTTCTGCATTGGGTATCCGTATCATCGCTCCCATTCCGGGAAAAGGCACCATTGGTATTGAAGTGCCTAATGTGAAGAAAAGCATCGTGGGCATGAAAACCCTGTTGGCTTCTGATAAGTTCCAGAACAGTCATTTTGCATTACCGATTGCCTTAGGAAAGAAGATAGACAATGAGCTATTTATTGTTGACCTTACCACGATGCCGCACCTCCTGATGGCAGGTGCAACCGGACAGGGTAAATCTGTGGGTGTGAATGCTATATTGGTTTCGCTCTTATACAAAAAACATCCTTCACAGTTGAAGTTTGTTCTGGTTGATCCCAAGAAAGTGGAATTGAGTCTTTATCGATTGATCGAGAAACATTTCCTGGCGAAACTTCCCGGAGAGGATGAATCCATCATTACAGACACCAAGAAAGTGGTACACACGCTGAATGCTTTGTGTATTGAGATGGATAATCGATATGATCTTTTGAAGGAAGCCGGTTGCCGTAACATCAGGGAATACAACGAGAAATTTGCATCGAGGAAACTCAATCCCGAAAAGGGGCATCAGTTCCTTCCTTTCATTGTATTGGTGATCGATGAATTTGCGGATCTGATCATGACCGCGGGTAAAGAGATCGAGATGCCCATTGCCCGTTTGGCGCAGTTGGCACGTGCAGTGGGTATTCACCTGATCATTGCTACACAAAGGCCATCAGTAAACATTATTACGGGTACCATCAAAGCCAACTTCCCTGCACGTATTGCCTTCAAAGTATCATCCAAGGTAGACTCTAGGACCATCCTTGACACTGGTGGCGCGGAGCAGTTGATCGGCCAGGGAGATATGCTGATCTCCTACAATGGTGAAGTGACCAGGCTGCAATGTGTATTCGTGGATACTCCAGAAGTAGAACGTGTGGTGGATTTCATCGGAGAACAAAGGGGCTATCCGCAGGCCTTCCTGCTGCCGGAATATATTGACGAGAAAGATGCAAATGGAAAAGAACTGGATATGTCTGAAAGGGATCCGTTGTTTGAAGACGCTGCAAGGCTGATCGTTCAAAGCGGCGTGGGATCTACTTCATTGCTGCAAAGAAGAATGAAATTGGGATACAACCGTGCAGGCAGGTTAATGGACCAATTGGAGATGGCAGGCATTGTTGGCGGTAACCAGGGCAGCAAAGCCAGAGATGTTTTGGTGAAAACAGAACACGAGTTGGAAGAGATCTTGTCTCAATTCGGCATCTAAGTTGCCTTTCATGGGTGTTGGCATCGTTTTTTTGTTCATTTTCACAAATCACCTGTAAACCTTACGGTGCCGGTTGCCGTCTATAGTCATATCTTTGCGAACGATTTTATTCAACATCATGAAAAAAATTCTCTTCTTTTTAACATTGCTTGTAGCCACAGCTAACGTATTCGCACAAACGAAATCTCCGGTCAGCAATGACCCTGAGGCAAAAAAAGTACTTGACGCTGTAAGTGCGAAATTCAAAACCTTTAAAACCGTAAAGGGTAATTTTTCATTGGAAGTGAAAGATGCCAACGGTAAAACACAGGGTACAAAAAAAGGTACCGTCTACATGAAGGGAACCAAATATCGGGTGAGTATCACCGGGCAGGAGATTTTTTGTGATGGTAAGAATATATGGACTTACGATAAGGGTGCCAATGAAGTACAGATTTCTGCTTTCGATCAAAGTGGAAGCATGATCACGCCGCAAAAATTGTTTACCAATTTTTACGACAAAGATTTCCTATACAAACTCAATGGTGACAAAACCGTTGCGGGCAAAACCGTGCAAGAAGTGGAGCTTACACCCGTTGACAAATCAAAGCCTTTCTTTAAGGTATTGCTGGGTGTTGATAAAGCTACCAAGATGATCACTTCCACACAGATCTTCGAGAAAAACGGAAACCGATATGCGTATGGAATGAGCAATGTTGCCACCAATGCAGCCATCGGAGATGAGATGTTTGTGTTTGATGTGAAGAAGTATCCTGGGGTGGAAGTAGTAGATCTAAGGTAGAATCTAGACAATTGTACATTTGTGCAATTGTACACTTGTCTCAATTTAGTTACCCCACCGAAAAGTGCTGATGTCAAACCCGGCAAGATCCAACACCCGGTCCACTACCGTAGCTGCCACTTCTTCAACCGTTTGGGGCCTGCTGTAAAATGAAGGTGTTGCCGGGCAGATGATGCCGCCTGCCAGGGTGATGGTTTCCATGTTGCGCAAATGGATCAGGTTGTAGGGTGTTTCCCTGGCAACAAGGATAAGTTTTCTGCGTTCCTTAAGAACTACATCTGCAGCCCTGGTCAAGAGGTCATTAGAGGCGCCACCGGCGATTCTTCCAAGTGTGCCCATAGAACAGGGGATAACGATCATGGTATCAAACTGACCGGAGCCTGAGGCAAATGGCGCAGAGAAGTCGTTTTTTGAATAGTAGGTGAACGGATAATCATGGTGTGAAAGATTACCAAGTTCAGTTTCCCAAACGGTTACCGCATTGTCAGACATTAAAATGCCCACTTCACTGTACTGGTCTTTCAGCTGCTGAAGTTTGTCTAACAAAAGCTTAAAGTATATCGCCCCACTGGCACCTGTAGCCGCCACCACTAATTTTCGCATAATTTTGCAATTACCTTGTAAATAAACACAATTCAATGCAAAAAGTTACGGTAGCCATATTGCTCCTTTCCGGACTGGTGTTCTCCATGAGTTCATGGACAGGCCTTTCCCATTCAAAAGGGAAAGTGAATTGGATTGGATTGCAAGAAGCGGAGGCCCGTGCTAAAAAGGAAAACAAGCCGGTGCTCATCGATCTGTATACAGATTGGTGCGGATGGTGCAAAGTCATGGACAAACAGACCTACAGCCATGAAAAAGTGGCTGAGTATATCAACACCCATTTTATCCCGGTAAAACTGGATGCTGAGACCAGGAACGCCCTTCAATGGAAAGGAAAGTCTTACGCGTACAATGCCAACTATAAAGTAAATATGTACGCTGTTTACCTCACGGAAGGACAGCTAAGTTTCCCCACCACAGTCATTATCCCTGCTGATGATACCCGGCCACAGGCTATTCCGGGATTTCTGGAACCGAAAGACATAGAATCCCTGCTGAAGTATTTCGGTGAAGGGTATTACGGGAAGGTGCCTTTTCAGGATTACTACAAAAAATTTTCAGGTTCCTGGAAGTGATACACAATAACAAGTTCTGAACCACCGTTATAGATACGGTTTTTCATAGGATATTGGATTTAAAACGGGGCTGGATTTCTATCCGGGCCTCTTTTTTTTATACCTACCCCAGCCACTATACAAGGGCACAGCTTAGGTGCCTGTGATCAGGTTAGAACTTCGCGGGGAGCGCATTGCCGCATTAACGCATTAACGAATTGTCTAATTGACATGGCAAATGCATAAAAGAAAAAAAACAGGCTTTTG
>JBASZQ010000034.1:0-5401 GCA_049661025.1 Chitinophagaceae bacterium
GGGCGGGGCAGGGCGTATCGACGCCGCGCGCGAGGAGAGGATCGAGGCCGTCCGCCGCCGTGAAGCCTCCCGCCGCGGCTCCGGCCCGGACAGGGACCGCGAGCCCGACCACGAACCTTGAAGCTAGCTACGTTTTTCGACAATACACTATTGGCAGGTGCGGGGGCATAATATTAATTGGCTTGGCGGTCATGTTCTCTGTAGAATTTATTGTCGCCGCTGTTCCTGGAATTTTAATAGGCGTTTCTATAGATTTTAAATCACCGGCAGCCGAGTGAGTCTTGCGTTGCGTCGTAAGAGCATTAAGTTGATTTGTGTCTGGTGTGCCTGGCTGATATGCTTGCGTATATAAAATAATCTCTGTTGATACAGTTTGCCCGCTTAAAGTAAATTTCGGAAGATTCTCTTCACTGAGTGTTATTTCTGGTTTACCTCCGGGCTCGCCCGCTGATGAATCCGCGCCGAGCAGAAACTTGCCATTAGCTCTACCATATGGCTCCCACCCGTCCTTTGGACATGCTGTATCAAATGCTACTATTGCGTTCGTGGGCACCGTTGCGCCAAGTCGGCTTTTGATATCCGCCACCCAGATGCCGACGCCAACGGCGGCCGTCAGACCTGCCACACCAACATAATCTTTCAGCTCCATTTTTTTCCCCGCTTCGCAAATTTCCTGTCCGAGGCTGGAGCTGCCGGTCGGATTTCACCGGTGATCCTTCAGTGGTTTGACGGTGCCTCTTGAAAGGCCGTACGTCAACCGATCCCGCCGGGCTGACCATGGGTAGGAGACCCATTGCAACTTCTCAAGCCGTTGCTCGTCTCTTTCTAAAAGCTGGGGATAGAGCGGCGGCTAGCCCCTAAATCCGGTAGGGGCGCTTTCGCGGCGCTGTTACAATCCGCGCCATGCCAAACGAAGCGCAATCCGAACTGCCGGGGTTTGTCCAGATCGGGCAGGCGGTGCCCTCGGTCCCGCGCCCGTCGCGCCAGCAGAGAAAGGTGATCGAGGCCGCCTGCGATATCATGGACAGGCCGGACCCCGGCGAGGACGAGAAGGCCTTTCTCACGAAGTATCTGGTGCAGGTCACCCTGCCGCATTCCGACCCCGGCCATGCGCCCGCCTTCCGCCGCACCAACGGCAACATCACCCTGACCATCCAGCCCGCGCTGGATGAGAAAATGCGCCCGCTCTACCCCTACGGCACCATGCCGCGCCTGCTGCTCTACTGGCTGACCCGCGAGGCCATCCGCCAGAAGAGCCGCCGCCTTGAGCTTTCGGGCAGCATCAACAGCTTCCTGAAGGAGCTCGGCCTCAATCCCGCCACCGGCGGCGGCAAGCGCGGCGACGCGCACCGACTGCGCGAGCATATGCAGCGGCTCTTCCGGGCGCGCATCAGCCTTGACGCAACCCTGCAGGACGGGACCCGCACCGGGTCCGCCTGGAACGACATGCAGGTCGCACCGCGCGGCGTGACCTGGTGGGACTACAAGCACCCCGATCAGGGCAGCCTGTTCGAAAGCTGGGTTGAGCTGGGCGAGGAGTTTTACTCCGCCATCCTGCACGACCCGATTCCGGTCGATATGCGCGCGCTCGCCGCCCTCAAGGGGTCGGCCATGGCGCTCGACCTCTATGCCTGGGCGACCTACCAGACCTTTCTGGTCACGCGCAAAGGGCAGGGCCGCTTCGTGCCGTGGCGCGGCCTCATGCGCCAGGTCGGGGCCGACTACGACGACATGCGCGACTTCCGCAGGAAGGCGAAGGGCGCGCTGCAGAAGATCCAGCATGTCTTTCCGGGCCTGCGGCTCGAAGACGCTCCCGGCGGATTCCACATCCTGCCGGGCAGGCCCGCCGTCCTCCCGAAATTCTGAAAATCGCCGCCGTGGCCCGGTGGATGAAGCTGTGATTTTCGCGGCTTATCCACGGTGAAATGGTCCCCCCTGCCGGTTTGGGGCCTGTTTCTAATGTTTTCAATCGCTTAGAGTACGGTGAAATGGTCCCCCCCTACGGTGAAATGGTCCCCCCAGGTACGGTGAAATGGTCCCCCCTACCTATAGAGGATCCTATAGAGCTTCCTGTAGTTGAACGCCGACCGTCGTGTATAACTGCCGCCTGACAGGTTCACGGCCACTTTGGTACGGGCCAACAAGCCGCCTCACAGCGGCAAAAAGGACAGCCGCTCACGCGGCTGATCTTGTCGGTTTAGAAGGTGCTGGGGGCTCCGCCCGCCAACGCCGCGCCAAAGGGTGGGTCCGGTATTTTTCGCGAGCGAAAAATCTTCCGGTCCCGGCTTCGCCGCCTTTGACGCTCTGCCCCCCGCGTTCGCCACGTGGCAGGGGTGCAGGCTTTCGCCTGTCACCCTTTTTCAATTCATCCAGCTGCCGGAGAGGCCGGATTTGCTTTCAGGGAAAGCAAGCGGTTTGGGCCGGGGCGGCACTCCGGCACCGGAGCTGCCGCGCGGGCTGGACTTGAAGGCCGGGCACCTTGCATGATATTTACAAAATATAAAGGTAATATTTGCATGGGGCGGGAAGTCAGAAGAACAGCGCCGGACTGGCAACACCCGGCCGACAAACACGGGCATTTCGTGCCGCTCCTGGCTGACGACATGCCGCCCTGGACGCCCCGGCAGGCAACCCACTTCCAGATGTACGAAACCTGCACCGAGGGAACGCCGCTCTCGCCGGTGATGGACAGCCCCGAGGCCCTGGCGCGTTGGCTGGCCGACAACGGTGCAAGCGCCTTTGGCTCCCTGCCCGCCAGCTACGAGGGATGGCTCAGGGTCTGCCGGGGCGAGCCCGCCTATAGCTGCGCCACGGGCCCCGACGGGCTCACAAGCGGCGTCGATGCGTAATAAGACGTGCAAAGCGTGTAATTTTTGCTTGACGGATGTTGTCATTTTTGACAACATAGCTATATGATAAGAAACACCCGGCAGATTTCATGGCTGAAGGGCGCGCGGAAGGATTTCGAGACGTTCCCGGTCGAGGCCCAGATCGAAATCGGGCGGGCGCTCAGCATCGTCGCCGAGGGCCGCTATCCCGATACCGCTAAACCCTTCAAGGGGGCCGGACCCGGCGTGTTCGAGCTGGCCCTGCGCCACCGGGGCGAGGCTTACCGCGTCGTCTATGCCGTGCAGATCGGCCCGGATATCTGGGTGCTCCATGCCTTCCAGAAGAAATCGAAGTCAGGGATCAAAACGCCAAAAATGGAAGTGGATTTGATTCACGAACGCCTGAAACGCTTAAAGGAGATGCTATCATGACCGACGATATGGAACTCATTCGGGGCAGCGGGAACGTCTTCCGCGACTTCGGACATGCCAACCCGGAGCTTGAACAGCTAAGGGCGATCCTTGCCGCCCAGATCATCGGCGTCCTGGACGACCGCAGCCTGACCGTGCGCAAGGCCGGAGAGATCACCGGCATCGCCGCCGCCGACTTCTCCCGCATCCGGCGCGCCAATCTCGGGCGGTTCACCATCGACCGGCTGATGACCATTCTGGACCGCCTCGACCAGGAGGTTGACGTGACCGTCAGCGTCCGGCCCCGCCATGCTGCGCCAGGCGCAGCGGCCTTGCGTCCATGAGCTGGAGTTATCGCATTCTCCGGCACCCGGACGGCACGGTTGCCTTGCACGAAGTCTACTTCCATGAGGATGGACAGCCCCACTCCTACGCTGAACCGCCCGCCAGTTTCGTTCTTGATGGCGATGAAGGGCCGCAGGGCATCATCGCCTCTCTGGAGCTGGCCTTGCGTGACGCGAAAGAAAGACCGGTTCTCGATGCCGCGACTATCGGGAAGGGGAAGGTGCCGAACGCCGTTACTCTTGCCGCCATGGCAGAGGCCGACCGGGGCGAGGGCGTCAGATTCGATAGTGTGACCGACCTCATGCGTGACCTGAACGCGGATTGATCTGGATTTTTTGCAGGAGAGATGCCTATGTCGGAAGATCAGGCGAAGGCCACTCTGGAGCAAAGGTTTCTTAGTTTTTTAAACGAATACGAATACGCAGAGAATATTGATCTTCTGCCAAATATAAGTAAACAGTCTGAGCGGGCAGATTATCTGTTATTCAAACGAAAAGCTGTCGTTGAAGTAAAATCTCTTCTTTCTGATGTTTCTGAACACATAGACAGTGTTTTGTCTGAACATAAAAAAAGGCCGGAATACCCTGTGTTTTATGGGTCAATGCATATCGAAAACATACTAAGGAAGTTTCCGGATCGTGCAGCCATTCGCTTAAAGATAATTCAGCGTTTAACAAGAAGTTTGGAAAAGTCTATCAGCAAGGCCAATCGTCAATTAAGAAGCACAAAAGCCGCATTAAATCTGCCAGATGCATGGGGGCTGATTATAATACTTAATGAGTCTATAGGAGTTCTGTCCCCATCTCTCATTGTTCGGACTATAAACGAAATGATGTTTAAAAAAAGCGGTGACGATACCCGGTATCAGGAAATTTCTTGGGCGCTCATTGTTAATGAAAGTCATGTAACGACACATCAATCCGGAGTGATGACGCAGCCGGTTATCTCACTTGAAGGACCAATGGCAGTTAGATTTCCTGGATCGTCAGACTATATGACAGCTCTTACAAAGAGCTGGATAGAGTCGACCGGCTCGCTATGCATCGAAGATGTTCAACTTGACCTCGGCCGTAGTGATGATATCGAAGTTTTAAAGAGTTTTGTGCCACTTGCGGAGGAAATTAAGCAGAGAAATCCCATCAAACAGACACATGAGCATTGGCGAAATCATTATCGTGCCAATCGTTTTCTGCAGACGATGACGGACAAAGAGTTTGCTGGTCAGGTTGCACTCGTGATCCGGCAGCTGGAGAATAGCTTTGTAGTAGGCAGAACAAGACCGCCGAGAGCAGAAACAGAAGATAATATGAAGTTATGGACATATTGCCTTGAGGAAGCTTCTCTACGCGGCTTCGACATGAGAATGGTGCAGCAACTTCTGAAAAGAAAATGAGAGTGCTTTGAGCAATCTTCGGCCCTTGAGGGCGTAAGGCAAATACGGGGTGATCCTTCATGCGCCGATGCGGCGATAGCCGCGCCGGCTCTTGCGCTGCGCCAGGGCCTCGCACGCCGCCCGTGCATCCTTTTCGCTTCCGAACCAGTCGGCCCGCACGGTGCCGGCGCTGCCGATCCTGCCCCACTCTCGCACGAGAGCCCATTCGCCAAACAGCGTCGGTGCGAGGCTCACGGTGTAGAACCGGGCCATACCGCGCGCGGGATCGTGCCGTTCGAGATACGTGCCGGTCATCCCCGCCCCACCCTGAGCGCCCTTCTCAGCGTCTTCTCATCGACCCCGAGCAGCGCCGCCGCCCCGGCGCGCGTCTCCTGCCCCTTCTCGACCAGCTCGCGCGCGTGCTCGACCTGGTGCGCGGTGAGCT
>JBASZQ010000035.1:0-2602 GCA_049661025.1 Chitinophagaceae bacterium
GGTCTGGGTTGGCCATATCATACACACTAAATCCATTGAAAGATGGCCGCTGTGTTACCCGCGATTCAGAACGCAAGCGGGTATAAAGTTTATAGGTAGCCACAATGGGTTCACCTACCATCACCGATGTCCTGTCTACTTCTAGCCGAACAAATAAGTTATTCCTGATTTTATTGACGGCCTGTTCACCTGGTTTGAGGATGAGCTCTTCAGCGGCAACCATGGATTCTTCTGATGGCGCAGCAACGGCAGCTTTTGACACCACCACTTCAACTACATTGGATGTGTAGTTTTTTCCTTCTACGCGCGCTGTTGCCGCAGGAATCACCCATTTACCTGCCTTGCCCGGCCGAAGCAGATAACTGAAGCTTACATACTCTTTGAGGTTCCCATTCACCATGTTATAGCCTGTGGTCTGGTTAGGGCCCTCAACAATTTGAAATTGCTTAAACTTCGGGGGTATGAAAGAACTCACCCTGGTGGTATTCTCAATCAGGTACTGCACCTGCAGGTAATCCTGCATGCTGATCCTGGTGGCACTGACAGAAAGAGAGATCTTCACGTCATCCGCCTTAGCCAACAATGGCAACAACCATATCCATATCAGGTAAAACTTCCTCACTGCAACAATCATAAAGGTATTCCGCACCTGGCAACCGGTCACGTTAAATGGGATAAATGGTTAAAGGTCTCCCAGTTGTGGACGGATCACAATATCTTCAACACAGGCGTTGGCAGAAAGTTGGGACGATGCCCATACCATATTGGCAATATCGCTCACATCCATGATCCGGGAAGGCTCTGCAAACCCTTCCCAGGCCTTCGTCCACACCGCACCCGGATGAACCGAAGTCACCTTGATCCCAAAGCTTTTCATCTCTTCTCGCAGGTTCTTGGAAAAGCCTTCCAGCGCATATTTTGAGATGCCGTATGATCCGCCGCCGGGATAGGCTTTCAGCGCCGCAATGGAACAAATATTGAATATATGACCCTGCCGGGCCTTCATCATTTCCGGCAGCAGCCCCCTGGTCAGGTGATACGCTGAATACAGGTTCAGGTTGATCATGCGCTCCAATGTTCCTTCCGGTTCATTGTGCACATTTCCCGGTTCAAAATTACCAGCGTTATTGACGATCACGTCCACCGCACCAAAGCCTTCATGTACCGCAGCCACAAAAGCATCCAGCTCCGCACGCACAGAAAGATCCGCATTGAATGTTGAGATCCTGATGCCATATTTCTCCATCCAGGTCTTCACCCAGGCCTCGTGTTTATCCATGCTTCGGGACACGAGGAAAAGATCTGCGCCATGCGCCGCAAACTTTTCCGCAATGGCCTTCCCGATGCCCTGGCTCGCGCCTGTTACCACTACCTTCATTTATCTTGAATTTGAATGATTTGAACAAAGCTATAGTATGTTTGCATCAAAGGACGAACCGGAATGCCATACAAACACGTTTTTTTTGACCTCGATCACACGCTCTGGGATTTTGAAACCAATTCCAAAGAAACCCTCTACGATCTTTATCATGAATTAGAATTGTCTGCGATGGGCATTCCCGCTTTCGATCATTTTCATGATACCTACCACCACCATAACACCATTTTCTGGGACCGGTTCAGAAAGGGTTATATCAACCGCGAGGAACTGCGTTGGAAAAGGATGTGGCGCACTTTGCTGGATTACAAAGTAGCCAATGAACCCCTGGCGAAAAAGTTAAGTGAACGATACCTGGAGATCCTCCCCACCAAAAAGAATTTGTTTGATGATACCATCGAGATCCTGGACTATCTGAAGAACAAATCCTATCCCATGCATCTCATCACCAACGGCTTTGAGAAAACCCAGCATGCAAAGATCAACAACAGTGGCATCAGGCCTTATTTCACACACGTCATCACCTCAGAGCAGGCAGGTATCATGAAACCACATGTTGCTATTTTTGAATACGCCATGGAGAAAGCCGGTACCACTGCGGCAGAATCCATCATGATAGGTGATACCCTAGATGCAGATATTGAAGGGGCTGTGAATGCAGGGATCGATTCTGTGTATTATAATCCGGCCATTCCCGTGGATGGGAAGATAAAACCCACTTATGTGATTGGAAAACTGAGTGAACTGAAGAATATCCTTTAATATTTGGCGATCACAGTCACCCCACCCTTCACCGCTTCACCAAGCTTCACCTGCACAGCTGTTCCTACGGGCAACAACAGGTCAACCCTCGATCCAAACTTGATGAATCCGATTTCCGCATTCTGATGGATCTGGTGGCCGGGCTTCATGTAGTTGACGATCCGCTTGGCCAATGCACCGGCGATCTGCTTTACCAGGATCTCCCCATGTGCATTGCGGATCACAATACTATGCCTTTCATTATCCGTAGAAGATTTGGGATCCCAGGCCACAAGGAACTTGCCCTGGTGATGCTTGCTGTATACCACTTCGCCTGTTACAGGCGCACGGTTCACATGAACATTGGCCGGGCTCATAAAGATGCTCACCTGTAGCCTCTTCCCTTTAAAATACTCAAGGTCTTCCGCTTCTTCAATCACCACCACTTTCCCATCCGCAGGCGCAATGACCAGATTAGGATCC
>JBASZQ010000036.1:0-9715 GCA_049661025.1 Chitinophagaceae bacterium
TTGGCTGCCAGCAGTACGGATCCGGGCAATAACGGCACCCACGGGCACCACATCGTTCTCGTTATACAGAATCTCTTCCAGGGTACCTTCGGTAGTTGAAGGCACTTCGGTATCTACTTTGTCAGTAGCGATATCGAGGACGTTTTCGTCTAGCTTGATACTGTCTCCGGGTTTCTTGTGCCATCGCAGAATCGTGGCTTCCATGATACTTTCACCCATCTTTGGCATCACCAGGTCAACAAGAGCCATAAGCAATCATTTTTTAAGGCGGCTCAAAGGTAGGGAAATCGGACCATCCGATTTTCTAGTGTGGATTAAGTATGAATTTACGCAGCACATTGAGGGCGTTGGTTGCCGTAAGCTCAATATTCCGCTGCCTGTCGAACCGGAAATGAAATTCATGCAACTCAGTCCTGTGGCCGTCTCCCACGCCTACCCAGACTGTACCCACCGGCTTTTCCGGACTTCCGCCGTCTGGACCCATGATCCCGGTGGTCACCAGTACATAGTCAGTTTTCAACATTTTCAGCGCCCCCTTCACCATCTGGGAAGCGGTTTCTTTACTCACAGCGCCATGGTCTTTCAGGGTCTGGGGATCCACGGAAAGGATATCGGTCTTCACCGTATTGGCATAGCTCACAACGGAGCCCTTGAAATATACACTGCTGCCTGGGTTGGCAGTGAACAAATGAGCGATATACCCGCCGGTACAGCTTTCAGCCGTACCTACCGTCCTTCCTTTTTCCTTCAACAGGTTGCCCACTACTTGCTGCATGGTGAGGTCCTCGTCAATCACCATTACATCACTCACTTTCTGTTTCAACATATCGAACTCGGCCTCCAATTCTGCCCTTAGCTTTTCGCTCCTGCCTCTTGCCGAAAGCCGCAGTTTCACCATACCATAATTGGGTAAATAAGCCAGCTTGATGTTGGATGGAAGGGTAGATTCAAAATCCATGATGCGCTCCGCCAAAAATGATTCACCAATACCAGCGGTCAATAAAGTCCGGTGAATGATGGGAGGCATTTGAAATTTTTCTTGAAGTACGGGCAGTACATGACTGATCATCATGCCTTTCATTTCATGAGGAACACCTGGCATACTCACAAAAACCTTTCCTTCTTTTTCAAACAACATTCCAGGAGCAGTACCTCTTTTGTTTTGGATAACGGTGCACACATCAGGTACTTCTGCCTGCTTGAGATTGCGTTCAATCATCGGCCTTTTCAGGATATTGAGAAAGATGTTCTTTACGTTGTTCAACGCATCTTCATTAACCACCAGTTTACCGCCGAAGTATTGGCATAAAAGGGGCTTTGTAATGTCATCGGCAGTAGGGCCCAGACCACCGGTAATCAGAATAATATCACTCAACCTGCTTTCGTCGTCAAGTGCTTTCCAGATATCTTCCCACACATCGCCAATGGCAACCCTGCGGTGCACCCATATACCAATTTTGTTGAGTTCCTGCGCCATCCATGCACTATTGGTATCGATGGTTTGTCCGATGAGCAATTCGTCACCAATGGTGATGATCGATGCATACACATTTGCACTGGCCATAGACTTCAATTTATTTGCCAAGAATACCGTCCAGGCTCGCTTTGCCGGGACCTACCAACAGAATGGCTAAATAGCCCGCAAGGTAAAGGGCACCGTGTTCCCCGTCAGTAAAGATATGCCCATTATGCGCTTTGAACACTACAACAGCCATCTCGATCAGCAATACACTCACCACCACTCGCGTGAACAAGCCCAAGATCAGGAACACTGAACAAAAGAACTCGGCAAATACCACCAATGCGAGGGAGAGGGTGGGACCGATGCCCAGAAAATTCATGAAGTCTCCTTTGTACTTGGCGAAGTTCACCAGTTTATCATACCCATGCGGGATCATCAAAACACCCATGGATACTCTTAAGATAAATGTGGCCAGATTGAATGCAAAATCGGTATAGGCAGTGCTGATCAGTTTTTTCATACAACAAATGTAATAAGCCCTTTGGTATTTTGATTTAACAAAAAATTAGTCGACACGTTCGCCTATTCATTGACGTTTGGTCCGCTTTTTTATCCACAGCGGTATATAACCCCAATCGTTAACGAAGTGTTGGAGTAATTTTAGCGTATTTAGTTTTTTTATAACAAGCGTTAGCGGACATTTACAATATGAGCGCGAGAATCATTTCTTTGTTGTTGGTATGCATTTGCCTGCAACAAGCCCAGGCCCAGCAGACTCGGATTTATACGGACCCTTTGGAATCCTATCACAAAGCCAAAGACCTTTACCAGAGGGAGCAATACAGTCTCGCTTACCCCGTGTTCAGGGAACTCTCGGCCAACAGGCGGGAGCCGGACTACAGTAATTATCGAATCCCATTTGAAGAAGTAGACTATTATACCATATCCTGTGCCTTGCGTCAGAACGAAGGCACGGCAGAAGAGCAGGCATTGAGTTTCTCAGAATTGCAATCCAACCAGGCCCTTCGTCAGAAGATGAGCTTTCAGCTTGGTGAATATTATTTCCGCCACCAGAAATATCGGGATGCCATCGATCTCTATGAAAAAACAAACGAGAAAAACCTGGGTGAGAAAGAAATCGCTGATATGAAATTTCACCAGGGGTATAGCTATTTCACCCTGCAACAATTTGATCGGGCAAAGCCCCTGTTGAATAGTGTGCGGCTCATGCCGGAACATGCCAACTATAAAGATGCAAACTACTACTATGGTTTCATCGCATTCAAGGATCGGCAGTACAATGATGCGATGGATGCTTTCCGCAAAGTGGAAGATGATCCGGAGTATGGGAAGGTGGTTCCATACTATATCGCAAATATCCTTTTTCTCCAGGGCAAAAAAGAGGACGCATTAAAATATGCTGAAGCCAACCTGAAGAAAACAAATTCGGGTTTGTACGATGTGGAACTGAAGCGCATGGTGGGGCACGCCTATTTTGAGAAACGGGAGTTTGCCAAAGCGCTTCCTTATCTGGAAGCCTATATGGCCAAAACACCGGAACCTTCCAGGGAAGATATTTACCAGGTCAGCTACAGTTATTATGATGCAAAGCAGTTCACCAAAGCCATTGATGGATTTAAAAAACTGACTGACGGGAAAGACTCCCTTAGCCAGAGTGCGATGTATCTCCTTGGTGATGCTTACCTCAAAACCAATCAGAAAGCCAATGCGAGAAACGCATTCTCCATTTCTTCCAACAACCCGTCTAACCGCCAGCAAAGGGAGGTTTCCCTTTTCAATTACGGGAAATTGTCTTATGAACTGGGATTCCAGGATGCTGCACTTACGGCCCTGAAAGATTTTACTACCGAGTTCCCAAGTTCAACTAACGCAGGTGAGGCAAGGGAACTGATGGGATCTATTCTGGCCGGCACAAATAACTACAGAGAAGCACTGGAAGTATTGGACGGATTGAAGAACCCTTCTGAAAATGTGAAGCGCATTCTCCCCAAAGCTTTGTATGGACGGGCTATGGAGTTGATCAATGACCAGGCACTGCAACAAGCCGATGCATTGCTGGACAGGATTCTGAAAGATCCTAATAATGCATCTGTGCTCGCACCCACTCATTTCTGGAAAGGCGAGATTGCTTATCGCCAAAACAAATTGGATGATGCTGTGCGCCACTATAACAACTATCTGACTGCTGGTGGTTATCAGCAGGGGGAAGTCAATCCCCAGCATGCACGGTACAATCTCGGATATGTATACCTGCGAAAAGAAAACTACAAAGTAGCGTTAGGATATTTTGATCAGGTGGCCCAACCCGTGTCAATCAATTCATCAGACATTATTCAGGATGCCTATCTAAGGGCAGCCGATTGCCATTTCATGAATCGCGATTTTGCGAAAGCCAAAGCGATGTATAATACTGCACTAGGATACTCATGGCCTTCGAGCGACTATGCCACTTACCAGTTGTCTATGATTGCCGGCGTGAACAGTGCAACCGAGAAGATCAAGACCCTGCAGAGCTTTGAACGGAAGTATCCCAGCTCAGAACTGGTCCCCTTTGTAAATATGGAGATCGCCAATACCTATCTTTCGCAGGAGAAATACAGGGAAGCCATTCCATATCTCAACAACGTGATTAAGTCAACCGCAGCGGGGACGCTGAAACCAAGGGCCTATTTACGGTTGGGCATTGCGCAATATAACCTGAACAACAACAATGAAGCCTTGGCGTCTTATCGAAAACTAATTGCGGAATATCCTAACTCAGCGGAAGTGGACGAAGCATTGGAAAGTGCCAGGGCCATTTTCATTGAGGATGGACGCACCAACGAATATGTTGATTTTGCTAAGGCTTCCGGCCGTTCTGTAAGTACCGGTCAGCAGGATTCGCTCGCGTATGCTTCAGCAGAAAGCAAGTATGCATCGGGTGATCAGAATGCTTCCATTGCCGCATTCAATAGTTATATCCAGCAATTTCCGAATGGTGCACATGTGATAGATGCATTGTACCTGCGCAGTGATATTTACAACAAGCGGAAAGATTGGAAAAACGCATTAGAAGGCTATACCCAGGTAGCAGACAGGGCACCGAATAAATATGCTGAACAAAGTGCGCAGGCCGCTGCCAGGATCAGTTATTTTGAACAAAAAGATTACGCCAGGGCCGAGAAATATTTCGGGCAGTTGAAATCCTTGACGGGGGACAGAGAGATGCGGCTCGATGCGATGCGTGGATTGTTGCGCAGCCAATACCAGTTAAAGAAATTTGAGGAGGGTAGTGCCAATGCCAATGAGTTGTTGAATGAGAAGTCCATCAGTACAGACGACAAGGTACTCGCGGCCATGATGCTGGGAAAACAAAATCAAAGTAAGGCTCAATTCAGCGAGGCCATCACTCAATTCAGGTCTGTAGTTGCGCTGAGCAAAGCGGCCTATGCCGCTGAAGCCAGATATGAAATTGCCGCCAGTTATTTTATGATGGATGACCTGAAGAATGCAGAGAAGGCAGCCTTTGAAACCATTAATAAATCAGGATCATACGACTACTGGATCACCAAGGGCTATATTCTTCTTGGAGATATTTTCTACCGCCAGAAAGATAGTTTCAATGCCAAGGCAACCTGGCAGAGTGTGGTAGAAAACAGCAGTGTAACTGAACTGAAAAACGAAGCTCAGGCAAGACTTGATAAACTGAATGCAGAAACAAAATGATGAAATCACTATATATCTCTTTTGCGGTTGTTGCCGGATTTGCGGGCATGTCTGCATCCGCTCAGGATTCCAGCAAGAAAACCATTGAGATCACATCTTCTTTCAAGCCCGTGCTTCGCAACGCGGCGAAGATCAATTTCAATGCTACTCCGCCGTCACAGGATACTACGAGGCCAAGGCTGGTGTACACGATCCCAGCGCAGAATGTGATTCCTGGTCTTGCACCCGTTTCACTGAAGCCACTCGCACTGGTTCCAGATTCCAACGCGGGCTGGCGAAACAGCAATTATGTGAAACTGGGCTACGGGAACTTATCAACGCCCTACGCTGAAGCAGGCATATCTGTACCCCTGGGGAGTTCAAACCTGAACGTATTGTTTGATCATGTGTCTTCCAATGGCAAGATCAAATACCAGGATTATGCCGAAACCAACGCCAAGGGCTACCTGTACACGCCTTTATCTGACAAGGTTCAACTACAGGCAAGCCTCGGATTGAGCAGTGACCGGTACAACCAATACGGTTATGATCAAACCGTTTACAATTTCTCTAAAGAAGATGTTCGAAGGAATTATACGACCATCTCTGGAGAGATTGGTATTCGCAATCCCGTACCTACGGAGTATGGAATTTCTTATAATCCAAGGTTGAACATCGATGTTTTTTCTGATAATTATGGCAACAATGAGTCCAATGCGAGGCTTAGGGTGCCCATCGAGAAGTTCATCGGAAAAACCTTTGGGTTCAGGATGGGGCTGGATGCTGACCTCACGAGATACTCACCGGAAACGGGTTCCACCATCAGTAATAACCTGTTTCAAGTGCCCGTCTCATTGGTATTCCGCACGCCAAATGTAAAGGTGAATGGCGGAGTGATCCCTTCCTGGGATAATGGTGCGTTCAAGTTATTGCCAAATATTCTTATTGATGTGCCACTGGTGGGAGAGAAGTGGATCCTCCAGGGAGGCTGGTTGAGTTATTTCAATAAAGGCAGCTATCAACGCCTTGCGGGCATAAATCCATACATGGCGCCGCCCACAGCACTGAAGAATACAAGGATGATTGAACGATATCTAGGCTTTAAGGGCACCATCCTGGATCATTTCAGTTACAATGCCAAGGTGGGCTATGCGGAATTCCGAAATGTGCCTTTGTTCCTGAATGATGCTGCCAGTGGCAAATCATTTGAGATCACCTTTGAAGAATCCCTGAAAGCCATTCAACTGCAAGGTGAGTTTGGATTTGTGCAAGCTGAGAAGTTTTCGCTTTCAGCAAGGTTCAACTATTACAAATTCAACAGCCAGCGCACGGAAGACCGGGCCTGGAGCCTGATCCCATTGGAGTTTTCTACCAACCTGCGTTGGAACCTCTTGAAAGATCTCTGGCTTACCGGTGATCTTTTCATCTGGGATGGACCATTGTATAAAACAAAGTCCGGCAATACGGGCAGATCACCTGGGGCGGTGGATATGAACGCCGGCCTGGAGTTCAAGGTGACCCGGAATATTTTCCTCTGGACGCAGTTCAATAATCTTTTCAATTCCAAATACCAGCGCTGGAACCAGTATGATAATTATGGTTTCAATATGCTGATCGGCGGTATGTATAGATTTTAGGGGTAGGGCTTAGGGTGAGGTTTTAGGCGAGGGTTAAGATTTTTACTTTTTAATTTTGACTTTTTAATTAACCTTTGGCGTATGTCCACCTCCAAGGAATTCCCCTTGCTCCTGAGAATGTTTTTTCTCCAGCACAAGCACCTGAGTGTGCCCGGCCTGGGGAGCCTGCACCTCGTTCGTAAGCCGGCAACCCATGATATTGCCTCCAGGCAATTGCTTGCGCCAGCATACAGCATCTATTTTGACGAACATAATGACAGTCCCAGCAGGGAGCTTTTTGGATACGTTTCTAAAAAGCTCAACCTTCCGGAATGGGAGGCCATCGGTATGGTAAATCAGTTTGCCATGGATTTGAAAGAAACGCTCCGCACGGGCAAACACTATCACTGGGAGGGAATCGGTGATTTGGAAACGATACCAGGAGGTCAGGTAATTCTGAAGGCCGCATCGGTAGACTTTCCTTTTATGCCTCATGTTTCTTCAAACCGGGTGATACGGAAGGAAGTGGCCCATACCGTTTTGGTAGGGGAGCGGGAAAGGTCGTCCGGTGACGCGCAACAATGGCTGGAAGAAGATGTGGTGGTGGATAAGGCTGGATGGTGGGTAGCCGCCGTTATCATTGCAGCCATTGCGTTAATTATGATCTTTTACCAGTTTTTCCGCAATGATTACAGCTTCGTTTCTGGTAAACAAACACCCGTGAGTATAACTGCGGTGCAGATTCAACAAGAGGACAAAACGCTGCAATAAATGATCATTCTCGATACCTGTCCGGTGTGTGGCAGCGCACAGATTCAACCGGTTTTTGAAGTAAAAGACTATACGGTTTCACAAGAGCTGTTTCCGGTATTTCACTGTAACAAATGTGCATTGCGGTTTACCAACAATGTTCCTGGTGAGCAGGAGATCGGTGCGTATTACAAGTCTGAAGATTATATCTCTCATTCCGAAACATCAAAAGGATTCATCAATAGTGTATACCACAGTGTGCGCAGAAGAACCCTGCAGCAGAAAAAATGGCTGATCAAAAATATGTCTGGTAAAGAGACGGGCACCCTGCTTGATCTTGGCTGTGGAACGGGTGCATTTTTGCAGGTGATGCAGGAAGCCAAATGGAAAGTCAAGGGCCTTGAGCCTGATCCAGATGCTAGGCGAATGGCAGCAGCCAGGGGATTGGATGTTTCTGCCACCACCCAGTTTTTTCATTTGCCTCCGGAAAGTTTTGATGTGGTTACGCTCTGGCATGTACTGGAACATGTACATCAGTTGCATCCGTATATGGAACAATTGAGAACCGTGTTGAAGGCTGATGGATGGTTGGTCATCGCTGTGCCTAACTACACTTCCGGTGACGCTCAGCGATATGGAAAAACCTGGGCGGCTTATGATGTGCCGAGACATCTCTATCATTTTTCGCCACAATCCATGAAGGAACTGGTTCAGCAACACGGACTAACGGTCACGGATATCCGACCGATGTGGTTTGATAGTTTTTATGTGAGCATGCTCAGCGAAAAATACCGCCAGTCGGGTAGTCTTGGTCTCGTCAAAGCTTTATGGAGTGGAGCGATGTCAAACCTGGGCGCAGCAAAGGATACCTCATATTGCAGTTCATTGATCTATCTCATCAGGAAAGCTACTTAGTCCCCTGTATTTCCATCGCTTTTTTAATGACGGGGTCATCTGCATTTGTGACTTCGTAAAAACCTTCGGTTCGCCAGATCTGCCTTGCTGACAAGGATTTTAATCTTTCCCGGATAAAATTTTCATCCCTTTTTTTCAGCGCGGAGATGTTGACTGAATCCTTCGCTGCATAGGTAACCAACTGGCGGTACATTTCATCCGTCACCACAAAACGCGTGGCAAAGTCAGAAGCATCTTTGTATTGCTCGAAACCGCTTTTGTTGCGGACATAATAGGTATAGATAAATCTTCCGATCGTATTCTTTCTGTACAGAAGCGCAATGGTTGAATCAATAGCCGTGGTGTCAAAAGCAACAAAAATATCAGGAGTGATTCCACCACCTCCATACACCAGTTTACCATTTGGTGTTTTGTATGCTTTACCGTTCGGTGTTTTGCTGCTGTCTTTGGAATACAGTTCTCCGCGATGGTATCTGTCAAGGATCTCATCGTTGTATTCTGAAATGCCGTTCTCATAAGGCTTCTGGATACTTCTGCCCAAAGGAGTATAGTACCGGGCCACGGTCAGGCGAAGTGCGGCGCCATCGCTGAGGTTATACTGTTCCTGAACGAGTCCCTTACCGAAGCTCCTGCGGCCGATGATGGTAGCGCGGTCCCATTCCTGCAGCGCACCTGCAAGCACTTCACTCGCAGAAGCTGAGCCTTCATTGAGCAGCATCACCAGTTGCCCTTCTTCAAATAATCCGCGCCTGCGGCATTTGTATTCCCGACGGGGATGGTTAACGCCTTCTGTATATACGATCAACTTATCGCCGGAAAGAAATTCATCGGCCATTTCAACGGCTTCATCAAGGATACCACCGCCATTCTCGCGGAGGTCAAAAATAAGTTTGGTCATCCCTTTGCCCTTCAGCTTTTCCAGTGCCTCCATGAATTCTTCAAAGGCCGTTTCTGAAAATTTGTTCAGGCGGATATAGCCGGTTTGTGCATCCAGCATATAGGCCGCATCCAGTGCATAGAGTGGAATGAATCCCCTGATGATGGTGAAAGGCTGTTTTTTCCCATCGCGAAGAATGGTTACCTCAACCTTGCTGGCACGGGGGCCGCGCAACAGCCCCCGGATCTTATCACCCGTAACACCATTTCCGGCAACCGGCGTCTGCTCCACCTGGATGATCCGGTCCCCGGCTTGCAATCCGGCTTTATCGCTCGGGCCGCCCCTCAGCACATTCAGAATGTGAACCGTATCATCAAAAATATTGAACTC
>JBASZQ010000037.1:0-5497 GCA_049661025.1 Chitinophagaceae bacterium
ATACCTCGCTCCCGTGTCTTGCGTAGCAGTGGTAGTGCCAAATGTACCTCCCCAGAAATTCCTGGGCTGGTCGTTGGCAGATAAACTGCTTGTTCCACGATTAGGAAGGATGCCACGATAGGTGCCATTGGTATTCTCCCTGATGATGTAAGCGGCCCTTGGATCAGTAACGCCCGTGAACCTTGGATTCAGGCCGTTCACCAGGTTGCAGATAAACTGGGTTTGGCGTAGCGCACCCACATTGGCCCGAAGCGGCCCAAAGAAATTGGCTGTTCCAGAAATACCGGAGTTGGCAAAGGTAGCTACAGCGTTATCCCCGTTGGCATTGATGCCCAGTAGTGCATACTTGATCACTGAGTCTGGTTTGTAGTCTGCCTTATTGGTAGTACGATGGTAAGACCTCGCGATCACCGTGTAAGCAAATTTCTTCCACTTGTTCACATCACCCTTGTAAAAATACTGATCGCCTTTGTTCAGGTTTTCCTGGCTTACACCGTCTCCTGTGCGATTCAGGAACTCGATGGAACGAAGCGCTGTTGCCCTCACGCTGTCCAGAATCTCGGGTTGTTCGTTATAGTTGAACACGAGTTGACTGGTGTTGAACGCTTCTGTAAGAATGGCTTCGCCGTATACATCCGTCAGGTTCAATAAGCTCCAGGAACGAAGCGCAAGACCCACGCCTACGTAGTCCCATTTTTGCTCTTCTGCCGCCCATTCCATCATCTTGTTCAGGTTCTGTCCCATTCCATAGTAATGCATGCCCCAAACTGATCCTAACAAGTCACTGGCGCCTGTAGCTCCTCCCATTTGGTCAAACTGATTACCGGTAGTATTAGTAGCCCAGAATTGCACGTACCTCCCAATGTACAGACCATCGTTGGCCGTGCCATAAGCACTTCCTGCGGCAGAAGAACTGCCAATGACGTTACCAATGATCCCCGGTAAAAGGGTTTCAACAGGCACCCTTACCGCTGCATTGGGATTGGCAAATGCCTCATCGATCTTTTTCTCGCAACTGCTGAACCCGAAGGCCAGCGCGAGGATCGGAATCGTGATATATAATATTTTCTTTTTCATATTGAAATGATGTTATCGTTTAAAATCCTGCCCTCAATCCGAAGTTCAGGCTGATCGGAACAGCCAGGGTTCCATAATCAAAACCAAATCCACCCACACCCCTTGAACCTGCTGTATTTCCGTTCACTTGCGGATCAGCACCTGTGTAGTTGGTGAACAGGAACAGATCATTACCTGTCACAAAGAATTCAAGCGATTTCAATGACCTGAAATCCTTGAACGGTCTTGGATTACAAACATAAGAGAGGGTTATATCACGCAAGCGAAGCCAATTGACATCTTTTTCAATAAAGGCTTCCTCAGGCATGGTAGTGTAATATGCACTGTTCAAATGGGGCACCACACTGATGGTGTTGGTTGTTGGTGTTGCAGAGTTTTGCTTGCCATCATTCAACACGCCTTCAATTACCCTTGATTCCTCTCGGTCAGCAGTCAATGGATGACGACCAATCCTTGTGAGGAACATGGCGGTACCATTGAAGATATCACCACCTACTTTCAGATCCCAGAGCACATTCAACCTCCAGTTCTTGTAACGCAAATTGTTGCTCCAACCCAATGTAAAGTCCGGATTCCTGTCGCCCGCTAACTTAAAGGTACCGTCTACAGCAGGAATACCATTAGTAGGATTCACTACGATCTGCCCGGCTGTATTGCGCAGATAGGTATTCGCTGTGATTGAAGTAGTCCGTCCATTTAATACCAATCCGCCCCTTGCATTACCATACAACCAGGTATCAGCAATATAGTACTCCGAAACGTTGGGGGGCATCTGAATCACACGGTTCCACATCTTGTTAAAGTTAGCCTGCATGTTCCATCCGAAATTTCGGTTGTTCACCAGCGGCGCGGTAACAACAATTTCCACGCCCGTATTGCGGGTGCTTGCAGCATTCTGCGTATTCAAAACGAAACCTGTTCCGTAACTGAGACGGAAGTTTTCAATGATCTGATCTTTATTGAGCGTGTTGTAATAAGTGGCTTCTATACCAAATTTATTCTTGAAGAAACGCATCTCGGTACCGATCTCATAGGTCTGCTGACGCTCAGGACGCAGATCAGGATTGGCATTGGTAAATCCATAAGAGAATCCACCACCACTCGCAAAGTTATTCACGAATACAGACTGCGTTGAATAAGGTGTGTTCAACCTGGCCGTGCTGGCGAGTGAGGCCCGCAGTTTCCAGTAGCTCAATACATCACCCTTCTTTAAAAAAGGCAGGATGTCTGACATGATCGCACTCATACCCACACCAGGATAATTATAGTTCCTGTTCTTCGCGGGAAGAGTTGAAGCGGATTCAAACCGGTGAGTATAGTTCAGGAAGATCATGTTCTTATAGTTCACCGCAAACTCACCAAAATAGGCCAGCTGACGAATGATCTGCTGGTTGTACTCTCCGAAGTTGTTTTGCAACAACCTTACCCGGGTGGCAGGATCCGTATTGGCACTGTCTGTATTCTTGACATCCTTGAGTCGTATGCCATAAATCGCAAACTGATCTGTCTGGTAGTTCTGCCACATGGTACCCACCATTACCCTGAAGTTAAAGTCGCCAAGTGATTTCCTGGCCGTAGCGGTGATGGTATGGTTGTATCCTTTGTATTTCCTCCAATAATTATCCAATGAACCCAGGTTGGCCAATGATGTGTTGGAAGAACTCTGGGGATGTATCAACAGATAGCCTGTTGTTTTGTACGTATCATATCCAAATCTTCCGGCAAGGGTCAGCCACTCGGTTGGCCTGATGTTTATACCCAGTGTAGCCAGATAACGATCCGTTTCATCGGCACTCATATTCTTGGTTACATTGAAAAACGGATTGTCGATATCATTTACAGGGTTGGCATTGAAGATGGGAATTTTGCCACCTTGTGCATCGTCATAGTTGGTGATCGAAAACTGATTGGGCCACTGCAGCAATGTCAGCAGGTAACCACCAGCACTACGCAGCACTTTATCATTCTTACTATGCGTGTAGGCCAATGCAGGCATGATATCAATTTTCTTACCAATTTTGGTGGTATTGGAGATCCTGAAATTGTACCTAGAGTAAGTGTTGTTGGGAACCACACCCGACTGGTCAAAAATAGAACCCGATACACGGAATACTGAATTCTTCACACCGAAGTCTGCTCCAAGGTTATGCGTCTGGGACCATCCATCTTTGAAGAAGATATCAACGTTGTCAAACAGGAAGGTATTATCCGGATATTTCGGGCCAAAGTAACTGAATACATTACTCGATGCACCGTTTACACCGTTGTTATATCCCTGGTAAATTTCGGGGAAACGGGTAACCCTGGACCAACGAAAAGCATTGTCATATTGCAGCGCAAACTTGTTGCTTTTTGCTTTCCGGGTTGTAATAATAATAGCACCCGAACTGGCCTGGCTACCGTAGAGCGCCGTAGCTTCAGGGCCTTTCAATATTGTGTAGGATTCAATATCATTGGGATTGAGATCCGATATCCTGTTGGAGTAATCCGAGTTCCTGTTGGGTCTGTCAGAAGCAAGGCCCACACCTCGTCCACCGTCTGAGTTTTCATCCAGTGTAGAGTTGTCAAGGATCACACCATCCACAACAAAAAGGGGCTGGTTGCTTAATGATAGAGAGTTAAAACCGCGCAATACGATCTGGGAAGAAGCACCTGCAATACCGGAGGTTGGATTCACCGTAAGACCTGCAACCCTGCCTGCCAGACCATTGATGAGGTTTTCACGTTGGGAATTCTTTACTTCATCACCGTTGACGGTTTGTGAAGAGTAGGAGACTTCACGCTTGTTTAGTCGCCTGTCCATGGTACCCACAATTTCTACTTCCTGCAGGAGGCCATCGGCTGCAGCCATTCTCGCATTTAGTACCGAGCCATCGCCCACGGTAATCACAAATTCTTTTTGACCGATGGCAGTGATCACGAGTGTTTCACCTTTCTGCGCAGCAATGGTGTAAAAGCCATTGGCATTGGTTTGTGTGGCCCTGTTGGTGCCTCTTACCGTGACCGTTGCATTGGCCACTGGTTCGTTTTTGGCATCTGTTACCGTTCCACTTACATTTTTCGTTTGCGCCATACTACTCAGCGCAATCACTAATGCAATGAACGAAGACAGAAAACCCTTAAGCTTTCTTCTCATACATGTTTGGTTTTGGTCTGGCACCTGGGCCAGTTATCTCATTTTAAATAACGCGTACGCCTGCATTCACATAGGGCTGTAATCTTGGATCTTCAGGATTGGATTCAGTTATGAGGATATCGATCTTATTCAGCGGACAAACCTGGATGGGTTGGGTGGTGTTTACTTTTTCAATGATGCTGAGGCAAACTACTTTCTTCGCTGACTCAATCATCGCCTGCTTCAATTGAACCACATCCCAGTCGTTGTCTGTTACACCATGCTGCGGATCAATGGCATTGATCCCCAAAAAACAGAGGTCGGCCCGAAATTGCCGGATCTTCTGTAACGCGTCCCCGCCGGTTGTGATCTTGGAGCTTTTTGAAAGCTTGTCGCCAATGACAATTACGTCAATGTTGGGATGATTCATGTATTCCATCAATACAGGCAAACTTCCGGACAAAAACGTTGCTTTGAGTTGCGGCGGTAATGCTTTTGCCATTTCAATGACCGTGGTTCCACCGGAACTAAGTATGAACATGCCATCCTGTATCAAAGAAATGGCTTTGATGGCGATCGCTTTTTTCTGGGAGAAAGAGTAGATCTCGTTCTCGGGAAGAAAGTGGTTGTTGAATGAGCGCGATAGCGCACCGCCGTGCACTTTGATCAGCTTGCCTTCATCCGCCAGCTCCTGAAGATCCCTGCGTATCGTGTCTTCCGATACACTAATCTCCTGGCTGAGGGTTGAACTCAATACCTTGTTGTGCAGGTTTACGCGATGGATGATCAGCGCTTGCCTCTCTTTCTTCAGCATAGTGTTGATTGCAGCGTCAAATTAAATGAAAACCTGCAAAAACCCGCAAGAAAATGCGGGAATTATTTATTATTCCTGAGGAATCAGGCACTAAAACGTATAAGTACACATCATTTCGTTAAATGACGATTCCTTCACTTTACCGGGCATTCTTTTGGCGGTCAAACGGTTAAAACCATTTGAACGATGAAATTCCCTAAACACTTCCCCTTAACCCTTGCCCTGGTTTTATTTGGATTCTCTACCCAAGCACAGCAATACAAGTACGGACTCGGTCTCCGAGTAGCGAGTGACCAGTCTATTGTTGGGAGTGGCGTGAGCCTGAAGTACTTCTTCAATACAAACAGTGCGGTAGAAGCCCTGGTGAGTTTCAACCCAACCAGTATTGGAGCCTTGTATGAATACCACCTACCCCTTGGTGCTCCGGGCTTACAATGGTATTTTGGCGGAGGCGCTTTTGGCTCTTTTCATGAAACGGATAAGTTTGGTGC
>JBASZQ010000038.1:0-1781 GCA_049661025.1 Chitinophagaceae bacterium
GCGCCCTGATCAAGCTTCTCTTTTGTTTCTTCGAAAGCCTTGAGTGTCAATGCAATATCTTCGTCAGTATGCACCGCGGTGGGGATCAGGCGGAAGATGATATGTCCTTTCGGAATAACAGGATATAGAACAATTGAACAGAAAATATTATAGTTCTCTCTAAGGTCCATCACCATCGTTGTGGCTTCTTCAACCCCTCCTTTCATGTAAACAGGCGAAACCACAGAGTCTGTTTTACCGATGTCAAATCCTTTTTCCTTCAGGCCGTTCTGCAGTTTAAGGGCATTGGACCAAAGCTTCTCCTTATACTCCGGATGGTTCCTGAGCAGTTCCAGCCGCTTCAGATTGCCCACTACCAGGGGCATAGGTAAGCTCTTGGCAAAGATCTGGCTCCGGATACTGTAACGGATATAGTCAATAATAGCCTTATCGCCCGCTACAAAAGCACCAATAGAAGCCATTGATTTGGCAAAAGTGGAGAAATAGAGATCGATCTGATCCTGTACGCCCTGTTCTTCACTTGCTCCTGCTCCCGTCTTTCCAAGGGTACCGAAGCCATGCGCATCATCAAGCAGGATACGGAAGGAATATTTCGCTTTAAGGGCCACGATTTCTTTCAGTTTACCCTGGTCGCCTGCCATACCAAACACACCTTCGGTGATCAGGAGGATGCCGCCTGCGCCTTGTTTCTCAATCAGTGCGGTGGCGCGTTGCAGCTGCTTTTCACAATCCTCCACATCATTGTGCTTGAACACATATCGGTGACCCGGATGCAGGCGTACCCCGTCAATGATACAGGCGTGGCTTTCTGCGTCATAAACAATCACATCGTGCCTTCCCACCAATACATCGATGACACTAACCATACCCTGGTATCCAAAATTCAAGAGGATGGCATCTTCTTTTGCTTCAAACGCGGCCAGTTCAGCTTCCAGTTGTTCGTGCAGGTCACTGTTTCCGCTCATCATACGGGCGCCCATGGGAAGGGCAAGACCATATTTTGCAGCCGCATCTGCATCGGCTTTCCTCACTTCAGGGTGGTTGGCCAACCCCAGATAGTTATTAAGACTCCAAACGATCTTTTCTTTGCCCCTGAACTTCATCCTGTTTCCAATCTCTCCTTCCAGCTTTGGGAAGGAAAAATAACCATGTGCGCGTTTTCTGTGCTGTCCGAGCGGTCCTTGATTACGTAGGAGTTTCTCAAAAATATCGGCCATTGTTATCCATTTTTTGGTGTGCAAAAATACAAAAAATAGGCAATAGTGAGAGGGTTTAGGGTGAGGTCTCTTACTACATAAACCCTAAATTTGAATTATGAAGAATGTAATGCTTGTTTTGACCTTTTTTTATACCGTTTCAGGGTATTCACAGGTAAAAACGACCGCCGCACCCTCCGCAAAACCCAAAATAGTGGTAGGCCTGATGGTTGACCAGATGCGTTGGGATTTTTTATATCGGTATGCGGACCGGTACACAGAAGGAGGCTTCAAAAGATTGGTAAGGGAAGGGTTCAACTGTGAGAATACGATGATCCCCTATGCCCAAACCGTTACGGCTTGCGGTCACTCATCGGTCTATACCGGTTCTGTCCCTGCCGTCAACGGGATCATGGGTAATGAGTGGTTCAGCCGCGAGTTGAACAGGCAGGTATATTGTGTGGAAGACCCAACGGTTAAAACAGTTGGATCGGGAAGGGAATCCCCTCCGATGTCGCCTCGCAATCTACAGGTCACTACAATGTGCGATGAGTTGCGCATATCCAATAATTACCAGTCCAAAGT